>NZ_JBYRJA020000009.1:623-103017 GCF_058349825.2 Microbacterium longlingense | reverse complement strand
GGACTCTGGCACCGCTCAGGCTGGATCGGCGAACACTGACACGCCCAACCCCATCCACTCTTTTCTGCCGATAACCCCCGGATCACATCCACCTACAGAAAAAGTCCCGGAAACCCTTGAGTTTCCGGGACCTCTCGGTCGGGCTGACAGGATTTGAACCTGCGACCCCTTGACCCCCAGGCAGACGGATCGGTCTTTTCTCTCACTTGACCGGGGTTTTAGTGTTTCACACGTTGCAGATCACGTCAGGTTTTGCATGGTTTGCAGAGCGTTGGTCACTAAATTGGCCCACTAGTTCTGCATCCTGCCAGCAACATCCTGCAGGGTTAATGATGGGTTTATGGCGACCTCCTGGACGAAATTTCATGAACGTAGAGATCTCCTCCAGTTAAAGATGCCGCCCCCTGCGCCGGGAAGTCGCGGCACGATGTTCCTGTGAGTGTTGCCGAGCATGGCTTCTGGCCCGAGAAAGCGCGTATGGTGAGGAACATGTGGACAGTTCTTCTCATCTTGCTTGTGGCATGGGCGGTGCTGTCGATCGTAGGGTTCGTGTTCGAGGGCCTGCTCTGGTTGGCCATCATCGGAATCGTGCTTTTCGTCGGCACCCTGATATTCGGGCTGCTCCGGCAGCGCGCGAAGCGTTCGAAAGCATAACCCGCCTCTCCCTCACGTGGCTCAGCGGGGGATGTTCTCTTACGGTATGGCGTGCGTACCGCACGCCCCAGCATTGCTTGCTTGCGATCAGTCAGTTCATCTGGCAACCCGGACTTGCAACGCACCGGGGCTGATATAGACATTGACGCGGGTCACGTGACCGAAGCTGTCTCCGTCGAGTTCGATCAAGTGCGGGATGTCGAAGCGCGCCTCGAACTGCCTGCCTTGAACGTACGCGAGAGCGTGGATATCCGGCGCGCGCTCGAGCACGCGCCGGCTGAGCCGGGAACGGCGTGCGATGCCCTGCAAAGTGAGGCGCGTGCCGATCCGAGCCCACCCGAATCGTCCTTTCGGACGCATCATGACCACGTCGAGAAGCCCGTCATCGATGACCGCACTGGGGATCAGGAGCATGTTTCCCGTGAGCGTCCCGCAGTTGCCCACGATCACCGTGTGCGCCCGCGTGGACCTGACCCTGCTCTGATCGACTCGGTAGTCGAGATGGAAGAGCCGGTTGATGATGATCGATTTGGCGATAGGGGTGACGTACGCGAACCAGCCGAGGTGCTTCTTCGCGATTGCGCTCGTATACTCGGCCATTTCAGCGTCTAGACCGATACCTGCCATGACGACGAAGGCATGTCGTTGTGAGGTGCTGGTGGCATCGTCGAACTCGGCGATCCCGACGTCCACAGCCCGCGTCGCGCCGGTGAATGCCGCCTCGATGTTGCCCTCGACATCGCCGAGCGAGATACCGAGGTCGCGGGCTAGGAGGTTCCCGGTACCGGTGGGGATCGGTGCGATGGGAATCCCGGAGCTGTGGACGACGTCTGCGACGGCCCGGACGGTGCCGTCGCCACCGGCCACGATGATGACTGCCGGGTCACCCGCCAGGGCTTGCTCTGCCGCGGCGCGTCCGGAATCCTGCGCGTCGGTCTCGTACCAGCGTGAAGCTGCCCAGCCCAGCGCTCGCTCCTGCATCTCTACTGCAGCACGGACGCGCTCCAGTGGGATCTTCGCCGGGTGATAGACCACGGCGGCATGTGACCGCCTCACCGTCCCGTCTGCGCGAGGAAACTTCACGATGCTGCTGGCATCGTGAAGTGATTGCGCTGTTCGATGAGCGGGCAGGTGAACACGTCGCGTTCCCCGAGCCCGACACGGTTGATGTAGCGCACGACGATGGCGTACGAAGCGAACAATCCCGTCTGCAAATACGGGACATCGTGGGTTCGGCAGTATTCGGCAATGATCGGTGCTGCCTTGCGCAGATGCGGGCGAGGCATTGAAGGAAACAGGTGGTGTTCGATCTGATAGTTCAGGCCGCCCATGGCACTATCGAGAATACGGGTACCGCGGATGTTCCGGCTCATCATCACCTGGCGTCGCAGGAAATCGAGGCTCACGTCTCTCGGCACGACCGGCATCCCCTTATGGTTCGGCGCGAACGAGGCTCCCATGTAGAACCCGAACACGCCGAGCTGCACGGCGAGGAACACGAACGCGATTCCCGGCGAGAGCACGATGAACACCAGCACCGGGAACCCGGTCAGCCGGATCAGCAGAAAGAGGATCTCCACCCCGCGCCGCTTCAGCTCACCCCTTGAGAGCACTCGGCGTATCCCGGACGCGTGCAACGAGACCCCTTCAAGGAGCAGGATCGGGAAGAAGAACACGCCCTGATGCGCCCGAAGCCATCTCAGCGTCCGGCTTCTCGGGGGTGTCCTATCCGGAGTGACGATGATCACCGGGAGGTCGATGTCAGGGTCGGCACCCAGCTTGTTCGGGTTTGCATGGTGGCGCGTGTGCTTGTGCTGCCACCACCCGTAGCTCATACCGACCAGGAGGTCGCCGAGGACGATGCTCACCCAGTCGTTCCATTTTCCCGACACGAAGATCTGGCGATGCGCGGAATCGTGGCCGAGGAACGCGATCTGGGTGAAGAGGATCGCGAGGAGCGCCGCGGTGAAGAGTTGCCACCAGGTATCACCGATCCAGACGAACGCGAGCAAGCCGCCGGTGAGGACCAGGGGCAGCCCGATCAGTTTCGTCCAGTAGTACCCGTACCGGCGACGCAGCAGCCCCTGTTCTCGGATCGTTTTCGCCAATGTTGTGAACTCGCTCCCGCCCTTGCCGTTGATTGGCCGGCTCGTTCGTGGAGTCCGGGTCGAACGATACTCGTTCATGATGCACCTGAGATCCTGCGGGCTTGGGCGTCAGGAACGTCCGTGACCGCCCTCATCGGTCCAGTCATCGATCTGAGCGCGATCCGACCGGGCACGGTTCGCCTCCGCTCCCGCCGAATCCTGACCAGCTGGGGATGGGGCGAAAGTAACGGATTCCGCGAGAGCGGTGACCGCCGCGGTGCGCGCGTTCTCGCTCACAGCCGCGTTCTGGAAAACGACCGCCGCCGCGTCCTGTCGATCCCGGACCCCTGCGCTGATGCCGGCCAGGCGATCAGCGAGAACGCTCGCAAGTCCGTCGCGCAACTCCTCGAGGTTCGTGTTCGCGATCTCGAGGCGACGATCCGACACCGTCACCTCCACGGTCGGGTAGCCGGCTTTCGCGAGAAAGTCTCGGGTCTCGCTCCCCAGAATCTCGATCACCTCGTCCCGTTCGGGGCGTCGCGTGAACACGGCCTCGACCGTGTATCGATCCGGGGCCTCATCGGTCATCAGCGTGGCAGGCAACGAACCCACCAGCACCGATCCCAGGCCCAGCGTCGCGGTCTCTACACCGCTCGTTCGTGTCTGTGTATCCATGATCTGACGTTACGCCCTCTACATGTACGCCTCACAGCTTCGGTGGCCCTGTCTTGGGCCCCACGGTGAAGATCGCGCTCAAGGCCACTCGTCTGGGTCCATGCGTCCCGCAACGCTCAGGTTCAGGGCGACCGCACGAGCCAAGCGCGGCGGCCATCACAGCGTCACGGGCGTCTCTTCGCAGTTCGTCGAAGCTGAACGCCTCGCATACGGGCGAGCTACGGTGACAACATGAATGCAAAAGAGAACGCCCCCGAGAAGGAAACGGATCATCGAAGAATCGCGCGGAAGCGAGCGGAACGATGGGAGCGCGCGATACAGGACTCTGGACACGCATACACACCCACCGAAGAAACCACGCGCCGCCGAAACTTCGAGATCATCCGCGATCAACAGGACAACGACCGCACCGAGGAACTGAGGCAAGAGGGAGGAGGCGACTCCATTGACGCTACTCGTCGGTAGCGCTGACTCTCGCGGTGAACGCAGGAAAGGTTTTGCTGCCCCGCTTATCTCATCCGCCTCCGCGCGAGGACTACGATGTGAGTCCGGCGCTGCCGGAGGTGCTATCGACAGCCTCGACGAGCGCCTCAGCAAGCTCAGCGCAGGCGCGTCATGATGGGGCCTGCTGCGGAGTGTGTTGATTTGCGCCGGGCTGTGCGGCGGCTTCAGCCTTGAGGCGAGATTTCAGTCGGCATCACTAGGCTCGCCGTCGACGTTCGTCGGGACGCGAGGTCTCCGGGGCCATCGTCGATGTGGACGACAGTGAGGCGGATCTCCACAGGGGCACAGCCACGACCGGTACACAGCGCGGCAATCGCTGCGTGTACTCGGCGACTGGTTTCAGCAGCTCCCGCGGCGGCGAGCACGCCTATCGCGGCCTCTGCTCGCGGGCCGTCCGGCGTATGCTCCCAGCGGACAAGCGGTGCTTCATTCGGTTGAGCTCCGAGGAGCTGAGCGCCGGCATCGACCACTTTCGAGATGATGCCGCCAGTGCGGAAGATCGAAGCCACACCGGGAACGGCCCTGATCGCAGTCTCGATGTCCTCGGCCATTGCCTGATCCGTCGGCTCGGTCATCGGTTTCCTTCTGTCCGGTTCTGAAGCTGCTGGATATCGTGCACGGTGATGTCGATGCCGGTCACGTTCAGAGTGGTGTGTGTCATCACACGTGCACTGATCTCACTGCGGAGGCGTTCTGCAAGATCCGGGATCGGTTCGCCGTAGGGCACGCTGACATCGACGCGGACCCGCACCGGTTCGCCCGGCACCGTGACATCTCCGTCGAATCGGCATTTGCCGATAACGACGCCGGGCACGGTATGCTCCGCCGCGCGGATCACGCCCCGGACGGCGCCCTCGGTGACGCCCAAGTCGGCTTCGAGCGCGGGCGCAGGCAGTGGGATGCGCCGTCCGGCGCGCGCGTCCAGAGTGATGCCGGCGAGGATGCTCTGCACCCAGGTGTCGTCGGGCTCCGGTTCCGCCGAAGTGTCGGCTGCAAGGAGCTCGGGGGTGAGCTCTCGAAGACGGGTCAGGGCATCCAGAGCGATGCGGCAACCGGGCGAGCCTTCGATCGAAGCGTCCACAGGGGTGCGCCCGGCATCGAGGTAGTCAGAGAGCTCTTCAATGGTGTGCCCGTCGAGGTCCTCGAACTCGGTCACGCGGCCCCGCAGATCAGGGGTATCGTGTTCGTTCATCGCCACTGCTCCATTCGAACAATGATGTCTTTTCGTGCACGGGCGAGCAATCCCCGAACCGTCGATACCGGGAGTTCCAGTTCTTGGGCGATCTCATCGTAGCTATAGTCGCCCAGCTCTCGCAGCACCCAGCATTCACGCTGGGCGTCGGGGAGCCGATTGATCGCGTCGCTCAACGCCGCGATCCCTGCTCGCGCTTCCGCTCGTCGCGGCGGGGCCATCTGATCCGGTGCCGGTAGCTCTGTCTCGCTCAGATCGGAGTGGGGTCGGGTGGATCGGATGCGGTCGATCGCTTTGCGGCTGGTGATCCGCATGAGCCAGCTCTTCACCCGCCCGGGATCATCCAGCTTCGGGAGCTGGTCCCAGGCGGTGATGAACGCGTCTTGGACGACGTCGTCGACATCCGCGCTGCCCGGAAGGATCCGCCGCGTGTAAGCACGCATCATCGGGGTGTACCTGCGAACAAGCACGGCGAATGCTGCCGTGTCTCCGTCCGCGGCGCGTCCGGCGATGATCCGGTCGTCCGCTGACTCCAACGGGTTGCGGTAAGGCTCACTGCTCATCCTTCATCCCCCTGACACCAAGGGCACCTCTCCTTCGAGGGCCAACGGGCGGTGCGACGACCGCCCGTTGGCCCTCATCCTTACCCGTATCCGTCAGTTCGTCCATGGCTTGTGAGGTTGGGTCACTTCTTCGCGCGGCGACCGGTGATCAGGCCATAGATGAGCAACACCAGGATCGATCCGCCGATCGCGAGCAGCCAGGTCGAAAGGTTGAAGAAGCCCTGCAGGTTGACGTTGAAGATGAGGCCGCCGAGCCAGCCCCCGAGCATCGCCCCGACAACACCGAGCAGCAGAGTGACGAACCAGCCACCGCCTTGCTTGCCGGGGAGGATGAGCTTGGCGATCGCGCCGGCGATCAGCCCGAGAATGAGAAAACTGAAGAAGCCCATGAGAGCAGTCCTTTCGAATGAGTGAAACGGGGTAATCGGGGCGGGCGATCTCGCCCGCCCCGATGGCGCGGTTACTTCTTGAACACGTCCTTGACGTCCTCGACCTTGTCTCTGATGGTTCCCTTCGCCTGGTCCGCTTTGCCTTCGGCGACGAGTTTGTCATCGTCGGTCGCTTTGCCGACAGTCTCCTTCACCTGACCGGTGACCTTGTCGGCTGCGGCCTTGATCTTGTCTCCAGCACTCATCGTGTGATTTCCTTTCATTCTCTGGAACGCTCCCGGGGTCTGGGAGCGACGTTCTGGGGCAGCGCCTTGCTGCACTTTTGCCCTAGCTGCCGAGAAAGTTCTTGCGTGCCTTCTCGAGCGACTTTTTGGCGTTCTTCGCCATGCGCTTGCGTGACTTCTTCGCTTCTGGGTTCGTCCAAAGCCGTTCGAGCTGGTGTCGCAGGTCCTCGTAATTCTTCCCGCGCGCTTTTGCCGACTCCACGCCGACCAGATAGGCGGCAACAGCGATCACCGCAAGTATCAGGATGTTCTTCCGCATCGATTGTTCCTTTCGTCAAGCCCCGGTAACGCGGGGGTCAGTTCACTCGGGATTGGTCAGCCGCGAGCCGCGAGCGGATCCCGGAATGGATCGTCACGATCGTCGAGATCTCCCGCCCCAGCAAGGTCGCCAGGCGGCCGACGAGCCCCGTCACCGTTTCGGCGACCTCGACAGGAGATACGTTCTGCCTCGGCGTGACGCTCACATGAAGTACATCGGCGCCCCACAGTCTGCGGGCGTTCACTTTCGAGGAGAGGATCTCTTCACGCGACTCGAGGGATCGGGTGATCGCGTCGGCCGCGAATCCATGACGGATCGTGACCGACCCTAGTGCCCCGGTCCCGACCTCTTCGCGGATCACCACGATGCTTCGTCCACCACCCAGCCGGGCGATGACGATCACCGCGATGACCACCATCAGCGCCAGCAGAGCGAGGATCGCCAGAGTGAACCAGCTCACCGTAGTCGCTTCCGAAATGCGCGACGCCTGATCCGCGCTCACCATCCAGTCCACCCCGGTCGATGACCAGCTCTTCCAGAGGTCGCCGGCAACAGGCCACAACATGGCCATCACCGTTGCACCGCCAACGCCGATCAGCAGAACACCGACGATGAAGAGGACCGCTCGGTTCACGCCTCGGTTCGTGGCATTCATGACAGACCTTCCACATCTGCGGCGCGCAGGACTCGTGCCCGCACCTTCACACGGGGCGACAACTCGTAACCGGCCAGTTCCGACTCGGCCACCGCGCGTACATGACGCCTATCGACGGGTTGTCCGGGCTCTGGCCTGACGGTGATATCCGCGCTGCGGTGACCGACACCTACGACGACGGCGCCTTTGGAGAGGTCCAGCTCACGCCGCACCCGCTCCGCGACCGACGACGCAATCACTCCGTTATCCACAAGCACCGCATACGAGGAGGATCCCAGCTCGTGCTTCGGCCTTCGGCCGGCGCCGAGAGCGAACCACACGAGAACCACCCCGGCAACCGCCACGAGGAGTCCTCCTGCGACGACCAGGCCCTGATGCTGGTCCGGCAGCTCCTGCAGCCACGTCAGCGCGGCTCCGGGCGCGACCAGAAACGGACCAACACCGAGAAGATGTAAGACAATCTCGACACCCACGTAGATCGCAGCAACTACGACTAGCGCAAGGACGATCACGGTCGAGACGGTGCGCGGAGAGTGTATCTCTCGACGCACCACGCGCTTCAGCACGGCACTCGTCATCTACCTCACCCGCTTTCGCTTCGGGATGATCGCTCCCGTGACGGTGAACGACACACGGCGGATGTCCCGTCCTGTCAAACGCGCGAACTCTTCAGCGAGTTCGACCTGAAGTGCACGAACCCGTTCGAGGACCGGCACCGCAGCCTCGATCGCCTCGAGATCGCTGAGATCGGCGACGGGGAGCTTCGCCGCGATTCGCACGGCAAGACCTCCGCCCCACTCAGCCGTTTCGACGTTCACGTCGTCTCGAGACACACCGATCGCGACCGCTGACGCTTCCCGAACAACCTTGTCGATGACGCGCTCATGCACCCGAACGCTCCCAGGCGCCGGCGAAACAGCATCAGGTGTGCTCGCAATGCTCGGGGATGCAACGGTCAGCACGCTCATGACGAGGTTCGCCTCCCCGTGAACGCGCTAGCGAGCGCGCGGAGATCCAGCTGACCCGACACCACTCGCCCGGTCAGAGCCCCGACCACCATGAGCAGCGCGACCAGCAGGAATCCCCAGAACCCGAAGAGCAGCGCAGCGAAAGCCAGCACTGCGCCGACCAGCGCCCCGGTCAGCGTCGCACTCATGAGACGCGCGACTCAGTGTCGTCGTCGGCATCGTCGATCGGCAGGTGCACATCATTCACGTCGATATTGACCTCGACGACCTGCAAACCGACCAGACGAGTGATTGCCGCGGTCACCGCGCTGCGAACGTTATCGGCGACCTCCTGGATCGGCGCCGGATAGTCGACCACGATCGTGATATCCGCGGCAGCCTGGGTCTCGCCCACCTCGACCTTCACTCCCTGCGTGAGATCCGTCGCGTTCACCGCATCACGGATCGCACCGAACGCGCGAGCCCCTCCGCCGCCAAGCGCATGCACCCCCGACACCTCACGAGCAGCGATGCCCGCGACCTTCGCGACCACGCCCTCGGCAATTGTCGTCCGTCCCGCAGACTGGCCCTCGTCACCAGCAGCGACTTGGAAGGTCGAAGGTACACGATCCACTCGCGAGGTGTGCCCGGGCGTCTTCCCAGCCCGAGTCGCAGGAGTGCTCCCTTCGGAAGCAATAGTCGTATTCATCTCATCCGTAGCCATCTGAACTACCTCCATACATCAGCAGCGCAGCCTACAAACCGCACCAGTCAACGAGCGAAGAACAACGCTCTACATATGAGACGGTCCCCGGCTACCGATCGTCACGAAGTCGCGGAGCGAACGACCCCAGCACATCAGCAAGATCGACAACGACACCACCACTTAACGGCCCCAGCGGCACGAAGAAGTCCCCGCTCTCCGAAGAGAACAGGGACTCAAACTCAGTGACCGTGAGGCCTAAACGCTACTTGCCCGCGGGCTGCTCCGGTGCCTTCGGCTTCTCCTCGGCCGGGGTGCCGGCTGCTTCCTTCGCCTGAGGGTTCGGTGCTGCGTTCTTGTGATCGGACATGATGTCCCTGCTTTCTGGTAGAGCGCTCGAGAAGGTCTAGAGCCTCTATGCCTGACAGTACTCCGGATAGGGGGAGGCAAACCGAGACTGTGAGTATTGCCAGTAACCGATGCGTCCACGGGCAGCGCCGGTTGCTGCGGAACCGTCGATGTCCTGCGCCGCTCTGGCACGGCCAAACCGGCGGCCGCGTCAGCCTAAGTATCTCGCGTAGCACTCGGCCGCGCGGGTCTGCCACCGCACTTGCACTGCGCTCTCCACTATCTCCGATACACAATCCTGCCTTAGGGTTCATTGCGGACCGATTTAAGCGCAATTGCACGCACGGTTCACTGGCTAGTGGGTTGCACCGAGACAATCACTGGAATATGCGAGGCAATTCGGAGCTTCAGCGATTCCGTAGAGCGGCAGCGTAGGATCTCACCCACTGTCATCGGCTCGCGTTGGAAGCTGTGATATCCGGTCCAGAAATCGACCAATGCTCAGGCAAGAAGCTGACCCATTTACCCCTCTTGACTAACAGGCAAGAAGCTGAGCCATTTACCCCACTTGACCGGGGTTATTCCCTTTCTCACGTTGCACAGCGCATCACAGATTTCATGCTTTGCAGAGCGTTGGCCACTAGTTTGGCCCACTAACTTCCGTGCCCCGACATGGGCTGCATCGAGCTTCGGAACGGGGTTTATGGTGACTTCTTGGCGACCTCCTCCAAGCGCCCGGGGTCGGGACTGCCCGTCGCCCGGACGGCGGGGAGTCCTCTGTAAGTAATGTCAGATAACTTCCCCTTTAGGAACTTTTCTGGCAATGATGCCGATAGGAGCGCTTGGAGCTGCGGCAGGGTGGCGGCGGTCTTCCCGGCTCTGGGCTGATCAGATCACGCGGTGCCGCCATACCTCTCCTCCAACATGCGTGCAGTGGCGGGGTTCACAAGATCATCGCGCACGATGTAATGCTGGGCTGTGATCCGTGAGTCGGTGTGCCCGAGGAGTTCGGCTGCGAGGTCAATGCCGCCGGCCTTGTTGATCGCCGTCGCTCCGGTGCGACGGAATCGATGCGGGGTCACGCCGTTCAGCCCTGCTTTGTCCATCACGTCGCGGAGTCGGCGGCGGACATTGTTCGTTGTGAGTGGGTCGCCGTTGCGGTTGCAGAATAGGAGCGCATCAGGATCGATCGAGAGCCGCTTCTTGAGCCGTGCGCGGATCGCGGCCACGGCAAACTGCGGCAGTGCGATCGTCCGAACCGAGCGTGAGGTCTTCGGATGATCTTGGCGATGAGTCGGTTCACCCTTTCTGCTGACAATCGTGCCTGTGATCCTGACCGTCGGGATCGCGCCCCGGAGGTTGAGGTCTCGGATACGGATCGCGAGCACTTCGCCGATCCGAACAGAGGTGCCGAGGAGCACTTCGATGATCTGCCCGAGCTGTCCGTCTGGCTTTGGGCCAGCCACGATCTTTCGCTCTTCCCACTCGCGCACGGCCTCGCGGATTAGTTCGATCTCCGAGTCCTCGAACGCATCAGGAGCGCGGACGGGTCGGCGCAACCGGGAAACGTGATCCATCGGATTGCGCGGGATCACCTCATGCCGTACTGCGAGCCCGAGTGCGAGGCGCAGAACGACTCGAGCCTGACGGGCACGGTTGTAGCTCTGCTTCGCGAGTTGTTTCAGGAAGTAGTCGCAACGTGCGACCCCGATCTCGCGTAGCGTGAGTTCGGCGAACGACGGAGCGACGAGGGTTCGCATATTCCTCTCATAGAGGTTCCGGGTGGTCCGTGAGAGCCGGTCTTCGACCTCCATATCTTCAAGCCAGTAGTCCACGAGCTTCGCGAACGTGCTGTCGGCACTGAGTCCGGCAAACCCCGGCTGGAAGAGTGACCGTTCGGAGAGTTTGCGTTTGAGCGCGAGTTCGGCTGCGGCTTTCGTCGCTCCGGTGCACTGCACCGCGCGCAGCTTCCCATCCCAATCGCGGTAGCGTGCTCGGGCCTGGCACACGCCCTTCTTGATCCTGCGATGGCTGATTTTTCCGAACGTGCCGATAGGGGTCCGAGGTCTAGCCAAGATACACCTCATCCGGGCGCGAAACGTGAGAACAAATACCGGTATGCGGCTGGCAGTTAGGTCTGATTTCTTGCATCAGACCAGGGTGCCAAAGGAGTACTCGGTATTCCCCGCGCGACTTACGAGCCGCGATACGGAGTGGATCTAGCCTTGGATGCGTTGCCTTGCTTGTGCACGCACCATCGCTCGGAGGCTTGCGCGCACCTCTTCGTGAACAGTGGTCGAGGTCTCAACTCTGGTCTCGACAGAAACAACAAGACCGTATCGAACCGCATTTCCTTTCCGCAGAGTCTGCCCATCTTTCATGCACTCAACGTGAATGGGAAGCGTCTCACCTTCCCCGAAAATCATCGACTGATCGCCTTCGATGATTTCGTGTTGGCAGCTCCCTCGACGAACGGCAC
Organism: Microbacterium longlingense; assembly: GCF_058349825.2. NCBI lineage: Bacteria > Bacillati > Actinomycetota > Actinomycetes > Micrococcales > Microbacteriaceae > Microbacterium > Microbacterium longlingense. The sequence continues at coordinate 91,278 of NZ_JBYRJA020000009.1, read as the reverse complement.
GGAACTCTGCTTCGGCCCTTGCCCCCGCCGTAATCTGCTTATCCGGAGTCTCGAAAAAGACCTTGGTTCCCCGGTACCTCGTTAGTTGGCCGGCAGTCGGAGCCATGTAGGCCAATGTGATGGTAACCCGATGCCATTCGCGGCGAGCTCGCAAAGATGAAGGGAGAGGAATCTGGTAAGTGTGCCTCTGCTCGCGCTCGATGGAACCACCCGCGATCAGAACAGCACGATTAGTCGCTGCATTGCCTAGGCGCGAGAGGTCGAGAGCGCCATAGCCAAGAAGCGCACTGAGTTCTCGACGTGCTTGCTGCGAATCCATTTCGAGGAGCTGACGCAGACGAAGTGAACGCTCGCCCCAGGAACTCGAATGAACGAGAAGCGCCTTAGCCAGCACAGGATGGTACTGCGGGGCTGGAAAATTCGGATCGTCGAGGTCCGCGCCCGCTTCAAGGACATCGAACAAACGGCTTGCTTCGCGAGTAACGAGGGCAGTCGCATTGCTCGTACCATGGGTGAATGCGAAGGTGTCAGATGCGCCGCTCCGACTAGGTGCCGCTACTTTGGTCCCCGGCGCGGTGGCCGGGGTATGCAAAGGTCGCAGTTCGACGTGTTCGGCGCCTGGCTCGACGATCGGTCGGGAATAGAGCACTCGACCACCCGCGTGGTAGAGATCGGGCTTGATCGATCGTCCGACGCCAGGACCGACTGCGCTGTAGTGGGCCGGCATCCCATCGCCAGTGAGGTTCCATACGCCATCTGGGAGTTCGATCTCTCCGCTCGAGTCGGAGTGAATGGCTCCGACTGTGAGCGCGTTCAACGAGTCGCCAGGTGGAAGAATCCCTCGCTGACGGCTTGTCGCGCGCGCCGCCTTGACGGCTCCGATCAGAGCATCGTCAGTGTTGAGCGCCGCTGTAGCGGGAATCATCAGCGGACGGCTGTGATTTCCGGCGCTCACAACAAACAGCAGATTCAGTTCGACGGCTAGCCAGTCTAGAAGTCGTCCGAGGGGGCTCATCTTCCGCACGAGCGCTCGAGACTCTGCACCGATTGAGAGATTGATGATGCGCACGCTGGGAGCAGCGGGCGGGCGGCCTGCGTCGCCCTCGACAATGCGTCGGATTGCTCGATGCAGCAAATCAGGGAAGAGTTCCTCGTCGAGTACGTGCTCAACTCCGGTGAGGACACTGTGTGGACGCAGAATCGGGCGTACATAGAGCTTGCGATCGAGCGGAGTGCTCGGAGACGAGAGGTCGCCGTGGATGATGAGCGAAGCCATCCCGGTTCCGTGATGCCGTGCCGCGACCGCGTAATCTTTAGCAAGATCGTCGGGGTCGTCAACGGCAAGGCGTCCAGCAAGCGCATCGTGATTGACGAATGGCAAACCATCCAGCAGTGCGATCCTCGGGAGACCGTCCGCAGAATCTATCTTGGGAAGATCGACGGCGGATGGCGGGTCGAGCGTCGGCGACGTAACACTCATTGGGGTGCTAGGGCTGACGAACATTACCTCGTCAGCGGTAAGGAGGTCGATCGCAGCCGCACCGTTCTCGATGACCGACGAGACCTGTTGGATGGGCAACTCAACGAGTAGTGCGTGGTAGGAGATACCGGCTATCTCGGCTCGGCTTTTGATCGTCCCGCCCGACTCTGTGATGAGGGAAGTTAGGTGAGATTCTGCGCGGCGGCGATCCTGGGCGTCCCTCCGATACCAGAGTTCCACCTCGATTCGCACCGGGCTGTAGTACTGACCAGCGACCTCGATTCGTTCGCGCCACTCTTCGATCAGACCAGTCTCATGAATACGGTCGGCAGGCCCCCATCGTCGAATGGCTCGCAGCTGCTCGAACGCGCTGCGGAACTTAGTCAAGCCCCGTTCGAAAGTCATGCCGGGATCCTTGAGCCACTCCTCGAAGAGCTTTACCAACTGCCCGGCAGCGGTGTTGTTCGACATGACGAGGTGTAGGGAACGCCCGACTCTTGCGTCAGTTCGTCCCTCCACTCTGCTCGCCATGTGAAAGTCGTCGTCGGGGTCGGTGCTCTCGTCCAAGAGCTCTGTCAGGAATTCCAGACCTTCAACCTTATTGATCGCGTTACGAAAGTCCGTGACAGTGCCAGCCAGATCGAATACGAGAACAAGCTCGGGATCAACCTCGTCAGCGGTGTCGGCGGACAACTTTGCTCGTTGGCCGTCGAACGCTTCGACTAGCTCTCGAAACTGAGGCGTAAGACGCTCTCCCTGCCGCCGTGACCCAGGTCCTTGCACGCTGGGCGGCACAGAAGGAGGCTGGCGATATCGGTCGCCCACTTCTGGTGCCCCTAGCGCGAGAAGGGGGCGACCATCACCCGTCATTCAGAGGCCTGACTGCGCCAATGTTCGAGTCGTTCTTTCACAATTCGACGCACATCCGGGTCCGGCAGTCCGAGCACTGCTCGTCTGCGCACGTCAAGTGCGAACTCTTCCAGCTCGGCGAAACTCGCGCCTGCGAGTTTGTCGGCCAGAGTCCTGGGGGCAAGACCTAGATCCCCGCCGAAGCGTGCGGCGAGGTGTTCAAGGTACAGGGTTGCTTGCGAGCGACTAGGCGGCCCCAGTTCCGCACGGACCTGAAAACGCCGCCAGGCAGCACGATCGAGAAGCTCGCTATGGTTCGTGGCTCCGACAAGAACTACATGTGCAGGAAGTCGATCGATCTGTAGCAGCAACGTCGAGACAACGCGCTTGATCTCCCCGGTCTCATGCTCGTCAGCGCGTTCCTTTGCGATGGTGTCGAGTTCATCGAAGAACAGCACACAACGTCTTGTTCGAGCGAACTCGAAGGCACTGTCGAGTCGGGCAGCTGTCTCACCGAGAAAGCTCGATACGACACCCTCGTAACGGATCACATAGAGCGGAAGCATCAGTTCGGAGGCAATGGCCTCAGCAACGCTGGTCTTCCCGTTCCCCGGAGGCCCGGACAGCAGGAGCCTGTTACGCGGTTCGATGCCGTAGCTTCGTAAAAGCTCCGCACGCTTTTGCTCTTCAACTAACTCCGTGATGACCCGTTCAGGAACAGGAGCAAGTTCGAGTTCGTCTAGACGCCTTTGGGGCACGATTTCTTCAACGAGATCGCGGACCGCTGTCGCGCGGTCGTCTCTTGCTAATCCTTGACCCGTCGTGGTGATGAGCTCAGAGAGTCTATCGGCGAGCAGGTGATGCTGGTTTGCGCGTTCCTCCGCTATGACGGCTTCCACCAGGGTGCGAAACTTGTCGCGATCGCCATGCCGCTCAGCTTGGACTAGGTCGAGGAGCAGGTCTGCACGTGCCATGTGCCGCCTCCCTCAGTCTCGATCTGCCATGTCCCGTCCAGTCTACCGACCGTCACGTTGAGGATACGGCGACGCACCGACATCGGCCCATCGATTGGGGCCGGAGCGCGGAACGCACCCAGTAGGCGACGCTAGCGTGCGGTTGAGGCACAAGCGATACGGGAGGAGCGGGAGGATGAACCTTGAGACTGCGGCGGCGATCGTGGCCGCCGACCAAAACGCGGGTGACTGGGGAGATGAGCCGCCGATGAGTCCACGTGAGGCAGTGGAGCATGTGCGCAACATCATGGCGCTGGATGAGGTCGTGGACTACGGAGACGCGAACACCAAGGCCTACCGCCTCGTCCTCTCTACCTCGGAACTCCCGAGTTAGTGCCTCACCCCACGAACGAGGGTGGGAACACCGGATCGGTGCCCCGCCATCCTCCGTTCAGGTCAGGCGTAACGCTTCGCCCTCCTCCTGGCTACGGTCTCTCGCAGCATGGCCTTCGCTACAAGGATCAGGCCGACTGGTCCCATCGCCAGGAAGACGAGGCCCATGACGAGACACCAGAGCATCGGGATGCTGAGCCACGGTTCACCGCCGTCCTCGATGAGTTCCTTGAAGATCTTCGCGACGAGGAAGTAGGGAGCCGCAATGAGCATGGCAGGCACGCCCCACTTGTGGCTGTCGCGGCGGTGGATGATCCGCATGATGAGCCGGAGGCTGGGCAAGTACCTGGCCAGGAAGTCGAAAGTGTTGATCACTCCCGCGATGATGCCGCTGAACATGGTGGGTTCCTCTCGTTAGCGCAGAGCTATTCAGAAGCGGCGCTAGGAGAGTTGCCCGAAGGCCTGCCCGGAGGCGGAAATGTTGATCACAGGGGTGACCGCTCTGCTTCTACTGTACGTCGGAGCGGCGCGAACGGGAACCCTCGCGTCAGAGAGTGCGTCGTCGTTCCCTCGCGGACGTTCGCACACCCGCCTGCGGCCGAGCATGCTCGGCCGCGAGTGCACGGGCTCGTTGGAGTGCTTGCGCGGCGCGGGCGTAGTCGATCTTCTGCGCGACCCCATCCGGCTCCGGCCCGAGCGCATCGGCGCTGGTGATCGCGTAGCGGTCGCGGTAGGCGGCGACCGTGCGGGCATACCGATTCCAGGTTTCCTGCTTCCGCGGTTCGCCAGGGCGAGCCCCGAGCGCCTGTGCCCATGCAGCGCCGTCGGCGACCGCTTGCTCGGCGAGGGTGGCGGCTCGGTGCTCGATGAGCTGGTGCCGCTCTGCGAGTGCCTGCTTCATATCGGGGTCGGTGATCCCGGCCGCGACGGGGATGAGTCCGGCGATGAGTCGCGGTGCCCGGCGGGTGCGCCCTGCGCTGGCGGGCTGGGCGGTGGCGTTGGCGACGCGCCAGTGCAGCACGGAGGCGATGTCGTCGGCATCCTCGAAGCCACGCGCGGCGACCAGGCGGGGCATGAGCTGGTCAACGTCGTGATGATTCGCCTCGGCCCGGCGCAACTCAGCAGTGAGTGACCCGAACGCTTCCGAAGCGAGCGCGGCTTCTGCTTGCGTGTCGGTGAGGCCGGAGGTGCGGATGAGGGTGGCCCAGCGGTCGTGCTGGGCTTCGGTCGCGATCGTCTCGTACTCGGCGGCGAGCTGCAGGATCGACTCCCACCGTTCCTGCTCCGCCTCAATCGTCTCGTGCACGGAGAGCTCCGCCCCGGAATGATGCAGCACCCCGGTGAGCACACGGCGGGCTGCCTCTTCCATGTCTTCGGCCTCGTGCGGGTGCGGGTGCGCGTGCGCGTCGTCCGGGGTGTCGGTGGCGACGTAGGCGAGATTGGCGTCCTTGCCGCGGGTCAGCGCGACGTACAGATTCTCGCGCGTCATCGACGGATCGACCAGCACATGCGAGGTGTCCACCGTCACGCCTTGCGCCCGGTATGCGGTGACGGCGTAGCCGAGGTCGAGGTGCTGGGCGACGTAGTCGGCGGGGAGCACGATCGACTCTCCCCGGCCTGAGCCGGCGGGGCGCACGGTCACTGAGCCGTCACGGCGCACTTTCGTGATCGTCCATCGGTTCCCGTTCTGCACCCACGAGAACCGGGTGCGCAGCTTCCGCTCGTTCTTCCGCGTGATCACCGTGTCACCAACACTTGCTTGCACGCCGCCGTCCAGCGTGACTTCGCCTCGGAGCGGGTTCACGACATCGGCGAGGATCAGCTCGGTGCGGGCGCGCAGGTTCAGCGCCGCAACCGCTTCGCCGGAGTCGGAGACGAGGATCGACGAGATCCCGGCGGCTCGGTCTGCGCGCCATGCCTCGTAGGCTCGTGCGGTCATGTCGTCGGTGGTGCCGCCGGTGATCCGGTCGGCGTCCTCGTAGACTCCGATCACGTCGGGTTCACCGAGGCGGAGCCTGAGCGATGCTCGCTTCTCCCACTCGTTCGTGAAGCGGTGGATCGTAGAGAGCTCGGGGGTGTCGGGGCGGTCGCCGGCGAGGAGTCCGAACGCGCCGGCCGCGGCTGGGGATTGGAGCTGCCCGTAGTCGCCGACGAGGAGAATCTTCGCGCCGGCTTTCGCGGCGGCCCCGGTGATGCGGTCGAGTGCGAGGGTGCCGGCGAGGCTCGCTTCGTCCACGATCACGAGCTGACCTGCCTGGAAGGTTCGGCCGGTCATGATGTGCAGCGTCCACCAGCGTGCGGTGTTCTCGGTCTTGATCCCGAGATCTCCGGCGAGCACTTCGGCAGCGACTGCCGACGGGGCCAGCCCGACCACGGAGCCCGCGCCGTGCTGCTGTTCCCATGCGGTGCGGAGCGCGAGCATCGCGGTCGTCTTCCCCGTACCGGCCGGGCCAACAAGGAGATCAAGCTGACGGCCCGAGACCGCGATCCGGGTGAGCGCATCGGCCTGGTCAGGGCCGAGCATCCGCCCCTCCCGATCCGGCCGCCTCGTGGCCCTCTCGATGACGGCGAGCGCGAGCTCGGGGCCGGTCAAGGTGCGGGAGCGTTCGAGGAGCCGCTTCTCCGCATCGAGCAGCGCCTCGGACGAGTACAAGGTGGCGTGGCGGGGCCGGAACGCGCTCGACCCATCCGGCCGCTGAAACCTGGACGGCGTGGACGCGAGTTCCGGCGGCGTGAGGCGCAGCGAGGCGCGCTCGGCGGCATCGACGACCATGCCGGTGACGGCCTCCCGATCCCGTGCCGTCGCGAAGCGGTACTGCATGGTCTGCCGTGCGGCCTCGGCGGTCAGGTTCCAGCGGTGCCAGGTCGACCGCTTCTCACCCACGGCCTCCATCACGGCACGGCCGATCTTCTCGATCTCGTCTAAAGGAAGGTCATCGGCACGCAGCACCCATACGGGTGCTGCCGGGATCGCCTCACGCGCCCATTCCGATGCCTCCCGCCCCAGCCGCGTCGTGGCGCGCTTGCGCCATTCGGTGGTGAGATCGGCGAGGGATCGCACTTGCTTCTCGGGCCGGGTGGTCAGGGTGGCTTGGGCGCGGAGCTTGATGATCGTCGCCGCCGAAGGTTGCCGGCCGTGCTTCTCGACGTACTCGGCGATGAGGCGGTCTTTCTCGGCGTCGATCTGGCGGGCGCGGGTGGAGAACTCGAGCACGAGCTCTTCCGGCACCGTCCTGATCGCCCAGGCGGGGTTGCGGTCGCGGCCGCGATCCCGCGCCTCCCATTCCACGCCGAGCAGCCGGGTGAGGTGGTCGGCGATGATCGCCTCGTGCAGTTCGGAGAGCGCGACGGTCGCGGCGTGCATCGGCCGCCCGTCGAGTGATCGCGACCGCCCGTCGAGCGTGGTCTTCACTTTGTTTGACACGACGACATGCGTGTGAAGGTGCGGATCACTGCTGCGGGAGTCGTAGTGGTCGTAGGCGGTCGCAGCGAGCCCGAAAGTATCGACCTGCGCGACCGCGCCACCGTCGGCGCCGGTCATGCCGATGCGGGTCGCGGTGACTTCTCGTTCCATGAAGTCGATCACCTCGGCGATCGCCGCGTGATGCGCTTCGGCGATGAGCGCCTGGGTGCCGGCATCCGCGACCGCCCACAGCACCGACGCCGACTTCGGCAGTGAGAACGTGTAGTCGTATCCGGCGACGGCCTTCCTCGCGCCGCGTGCGTATTCTTCGGCCTCGATCTCCGCGATCACTTCCGCACGCGACGCCGGACCGAGGTCCGGGTCCAGGGCTTCGACCCGTTCGGCGATGCGCTCGGCCGGGGTCTTGTACACCGGGTAGGCGCGGCCGAGCGGGTCGCCTGTCACCGGGTCGCAGCCCATCCCGATGAGGAGCTGGAGCTGCTGCTCGGATACTTCCTCGCCGGGAGTGATGCGGCCTTCACCGAGTTGAGTGAGGCCGGAGCCGAGCCAGCGGCCGGGAGGGTTCCCTGCTTCGGCATAGTAGCGAGTCAGCGGCGTCGACAGGCTCCGGTCGCCGTCGCCCGCGACGACCGAGCGCAGGAGGTACTTGTAGCCGTCGCCGGCGCTCATCACCCGCATCGAGACAGTCATGCCAATAAGGTGAACCCGACGCCGTCAGCGTCTCCGAAGACATGTCATCAGTCCCAGTGTCTTCGTCGCTTGCCTCGTGTGCGTAATAAGGGCGATGCCAGAGATTCGACGCTTTGTGGATTTGGAGCATTCGACAGACTTTGAGTGTCTGACGGAAAGAAAGTGAACTTTCGGTAGCGGTGGTGAAGTCGTGGCCCATGGTGCACGAGCCATGCGTCATGCTGGGAGGGAAATGTCATCGCTTGAGCATCGGCCCCCATTGCCCTCAGGGTCATCCCTCGGTGTGTTCTTGGTTTTTCTTCGCCTGGGGCTGACATCGTTCGGTGGCCCCGTGGCGCACCTCGGGTACTTTCGTACCGAGTTCGTGGAACGGCGCAGGTGGCTTAGCGATCGTGCCTATGCGGACCTTGTCGCGCTGTGCCAGTTCCTGCCCGGCCCGGCGTCGAGCCAGGTTGGTATGGCTATCGGGCTGCAGCGTGCCGGAGTGCTTGGAATGGCAGCGGCCTGGGCGGGTTTCACCTTGCCCTCTGCCGTGCTGCTGCTCGCGTTCGCGTTCGGGGTCTCTGCGCTCGGCGATCTGTCTCAGGCCGGGTGGGTGCTCGGATTGAAGGCTGCTGCGGTCGCGGTCGTCGCCCATGCGGTGCTAGGCATGGCGAAGTCTTTGACGCCTGACGCCCGCCGCGCGACGATCGCCGTCGCCGTGATGGCTTCCGTCGTGCTCGTTCCCGGCTCCCTGACCATGCTCGGCGCCCTGTTCATGGCGGGCATCTTGGGGCTGCTCTTCTGCCGCCCTCAGCACGACCCCGCAGAAAGCGGAGACACCTTTCCAGTGCGGATACGACCTGCCGTGGCAGGGATCAGCCTGGCCGTGTTTGGGCTGTTACTGGGAGGCCTGCCGATCCTCACCATGCTCACCGGGAATGCGACGGTGGGCCTATTCGATATCTTCTATCGCACAGGGTCGCTCGTGTTCGGTGGCGGTCATGTCGTCCTGCCGCTGCTGGAAGCCGAGATGGTGCAGACGGGGCTTGTGGAGTCCGGCACCTTTCTTGCTGGCTACGGTGCCGCTCAGGCGGTGCCGGGGCCGTTGTTCACGTTCGCCGCGTTCCTCGGTGCGGTCACCACGAGCGGCCCAGGCGGGATGGCAGGAGCGTCGATCGCGCTGATCGCGATCTTCTTGCCATCCGCGCTGCTCGTGCTGGGGGTACTGCCGTTCTGGGAGCGACTGCGCCGCATAGTCGGGGTGCGGCGTGCTCTGATGGGCGTGAATGCCGGGGTCGTGGGTTTACTCGCCGCAGCACTTTACGATCCCGTGTTCGTCGAGGGTGTTACGGGTGCCGCTTCGTTCCTCGTGGCGGTGCTCTCCTTCGTGGCACTGGCCTCGTGGAAAGCGCCGGCATGGGCGGTGGTGTTCGCCGCCGCCGGACTAGGTATCGTGCTGCTGTGAACAGGCCAGATTCCAGCTGTCACTGATGTAGGTGAGGCTGGCCTGCGGTGCGGGGGCAGCTCCCGCATGGGAAAATAAGTAGCATGAGCCGATTTCTCGCCGCAGTCAGGGCGTATCCGCTCGTGTTCGCAACCCTGCTGGTCGCGACGGTTGGACTCCTGCTCCTCGCGACGCCCGCGAGCGGCGTGGCACGGTGGATCGTGGGCGGGTACGCGCTCGCGATCGCGGCGTGGGAGGCAGTCGGGATGATCCGGCAGCTCCTACGGAAGCATGCGGGGCTCGACATTCTCGCGGTAACCGCGATCACTGCGGCCGTGCTCGTCGGGGAACCGTGGGCGGCACTCGTGGTGGTGCTGATGCTCACCGGAGGTGCGGCGCTCGAAGACTACGCCGAGCACCGCTCCAAGAGAGAGCTCACCGCGCTGCTGCGCAAGGCCCCGCAGCAGGCCACGAAGATCCTCGACACCGAAACCTCGGCGCACACGGCGGATACCGCCACCGAGGAGGTGCCAGTCGATGCGGTCGCGGTCGGTGACCTGCTGCTCGTGCGCCCGGGCGCACTGGTGCCGGTGGACGCGATCCTCGTCTCCGAGCACGCCGTGTTCGATGAGTCGTCGCTCACGGGCGAGAGCCTGCCGGTCGAACGTCAGGCCGGGGAGAAGGTATCGAGCGGTGCAGTGAACGGGCAGGCCGCGGTGACGATGCGCGCCGCAGCGCCTGCGGCGGAGAGCGAGTACCAGCAGATTGTGCGGCTCGTCGAGCAGGCCGCGAGCAGCAAAGCGAAGGTCGTGCGGCTCGCGGATCGCTACGCGGTGCCGTTCACGATCCTCTCCCTGGTCATCGCCGGTGTCGCATGGGCCGTGAGCGGTGACCCGGTCAGGTTCGCCGAGGTGCTGGTGGTCGCGACCCCGTGCCCGCTACTGATCGCGGCCCCTGTCGCGTTCCTCGGCGGAATGAGCCGGGCAGCGCGTTTCGGACTGATCGTGAAGGGCGGCGGCACCCTCGAACAGCTCTCCCGCGCCCGCTCGGCCGCATTCGACAAGACCGGCACCATCACCGCCGGGAAACCCGCCCTCGAACGCATCGTGGCTGCGCCGGGGTTCGACGCAGACGAAGTGCTAGGCCTTGCAGCCTCAACCGAGGTCTACTCCTCGCACGTGCTCGCCGGCTCCGTCGTCGGAGCGGCGAAGCGGCGTCAGATTCCGCTCCTCGAAGCATCCGAGGCCGAGGAGTTCGCCACCAACGGTGTCGCCGCAACCCTCCGCACGCCCGAGACACCGAACACTGTGGTCGCGCGGGTCGGCAAGCCCTCCTGGGTACGCGAATACGCGCCAATGCTTACCGTGGCTGACCTTGCGCCAGGCGAGCTTGCGATCTACGTTGCGGTGGACGACCGCTTCGCAGGTGCGATCATCATGCGCGATCAGGTCCGCGAGGAGGCAGAGGCCGTCCTCCGTGAGCTCACGGCACTCGGCATCGAGCGCACCCTGATGGTCACCGGAGACGTAACCGCCACCGCTCGGCCGATCGCGGAAACACTCGGAATCAGCGAGGTGCACGCGGAGTGCCGCCCCGCAGACAAGGTGCGCATCGTGAGCGAGGTGCGGCCCCGCCCGCTCATTATGGTTGGCGATGGCCTGAATGACGCACCTGTGCTCGCAGCCGCCGATATCGGATTCGCGATGGGTGCTCGCGGCGCGACCGCTGCGAGCGAATCAGCGGCCGTCGTCAACCGCTACGACACACTCTCCTCGCTGCCGCGCGCGGTGCGGATCGGCCAAGATACCGTGCGGATCGCGCTGCAGAGCATCTGGCTGGGCATCATCATTAGCGTCGCCCTCATGCTCATCGCCGCGTTCGGATTTTTACCGGCGCTCCTGGGCGCGTGGATGCAGGAGCTGGTCGATCTCGTTGCGATCCTCGGTGCGCTTCGCGCGGTTGGGCCACGATCCGAACGCCTCGTGAGCGCCGGGCCACACGAGACCACCGCCCCCGTTCAGGCAGCACACACTCCACAAAGGAACTGATCCATGACTCGTCGCTCATCTGACACGCAGCATCCCGGTGAAGCTCACCTCCAGGACATCGGCCAGCGTCTGAACTGGCTTCGCGCCGGGGTGCTCGGCGCGAACGACGGCATCGTGTCGACGGCGGGCGTCGTGATCGGTGTCGCCGCAGCCACCCCAAACAACGTGCTCGCGATCGCCACTGCCGGTATCGCCGCGATCGTCGCGGGCGCGTTCTCGATGGCGGGCGGAGAGTACGTCTCGGTCAGCACGCAGCGCGACACCGAGCAGGCGCTAATCGCCAAGGAAAAGTGGGAGCTCGAATCGATGCCCGACGAAGAACTCGAAGAGCTCGCTGGCCTCTACCGGCAGCGCGGCCTCTCCGATGAGCTCGCCCATCAGGTCGCCGTCGAACTCACCGCGAATGATGCGCTTGCCGCCCATGCGGAAGTCGAGCTCGGTATCGACCACGAAGAGTTCACCAGCCCCTGGGCGGCCGCGTTGTCGTCGTTCGTTGCGTTCACGGTCGGCGCGCTGATCCCCCTTGTGATGATCCTGCTCCCCCTCGGGGAACACCGGATCTGGGTCGCGGCCGTCGCTGTCGTGATCGGCCTGTTCCTCACGGGATGGATCAGCGCTGCTCTCGGTGGTGCGCCGCGCGGCAGGGCGATCCTGCGCAACGTGATTATGGGCTCGGCCACAATGATCGCAACCTACCTCATCGGGCTGCTCTTCGGCGTCGCGGTCGCGTAGCACTAGTACGAGCCCAGGCAGGCGAAACACTACCGGCAACCCGATTCCCGTTTTCGTTCCTCGTCGCAGCCGCGCAACCGGGGAGGGGGTGCGTCAGGGGTTGCGCTGCGCAACGTCGCGCAACCCCGGCGGTAGATCAGAAGAGCGTCAGCCCGTCGCGCTTGCCCGCCGGGGGTCGCCGCCGCACAGGTGCAGGCAACCGTCTGGCCGGTGTCTGCAACGCTTGGGGTTGCAGCCCCTCGGCGAGCACTCGCTTCACGTCGCTCCACAGGTCTGGGCGGTCGAGGTGCGCATCACGCTCGCAGTCGCGGCGCAGCTCGTTCAGGAAGCCCGCTCGTCGTGCCGGGGTGGACAGTTGCGCGTCGTAGAACCCGTCGAGGTCGTAGTGCGCGGTGAACCCGAAATAACCGTGGGTCGAGAGCCCCTGGTAGAGCGATCGGGTGAAGCGTTCGCGCGGGCAGTCCGCCGCGATGAACCGGAGCAGGGAGTTCACGAACCTCGCCTTGCGCTCCGGGGTGCCGGAATCCCACCCCGACGCCTCGAACTGGGCCGGTTGGTATGTCGTTCTCGTACTCGTCGGGGTCGTCCTTCCTGAACGCTCGGTCGCGTTCGGAAGGAGGTGCGCGCGGGTGGCTCTGCGTGTACTCGCGGGCTCTGAAACCGCATCTGCAAGACGCGTGGAGGCTCGGGAGGGAGGCAGAGAGGTGGCTGAGGACGGGGCGGCGGTGAGAGCGGCGGAGGCAAGGAGGTCGGGCGTGGGAGAGGCGCGTAAGTCGGTGGCTGAGGTGTCGGGGCGAGTAGGGCGCGGGAATGACGGCGTGCACCTGAGAGGTGACCATCCGGCGGCGCGGAACGTGCGGGCCGGGATCGCCGATTACGGGAGTTCCCTTGCGAGAAGAGCCTGCGCTACTTTCCGGCCCTGCGCCGCTGCGCGTCGGGTCTCTGTTCTCTGGCTACGGCGGTCTCGACCTCGCCGTCGAGGAAGTCTTCAGCGCCCGAACGATCTGGTTCTCCGAGATCAACGAACCCGTCGCCCGCGTCTTCTCCCACCACTGGCCCGACGCCCCGAACCTCGGCGACATCACCGCCATCGACTGGAACACCGTGCCACCGGTGGACATCCTCTGCGGCGGGTTTCCCTGCCAAGACGTATCGACCGTCGGGAAGATGGCCGGCCTGAAACCCGGCACCCGCTCCGGCCTGTGGGCGCAAATGGCGACCGCGATCGACGTTCTGCAACCGGAATGGGTCGTGATTGAGAACGTACGCGGGCTGCTCTCAGCGCCAGCAATCCGCACGAACCTCGAAGGAGACAACGATGAGCAACGCAACCCCGGACACGCAACCCCCGATGCCGCAACCAGTCGCGGTGTGGAATTCGACCCGTGGCATCTGGGAGAAACCGCACCTCGACCTCTTCGCGCAGCAGGAGCAGTTCTGGGAGACCTGGCCGACCTCTGGTATGACGCGCAATGGATCGGTCTACCCGCTTCCGCAATCGGTGCACCCCACCCCAGATACCGCGTCTTCATCCTCGCCCGCCGCACTATTCCGAACCCCTCTCGCCTCAGACGCCGCCCGTGGTGGGGAGACCTTGCAACAGGTGACAGCACGCCGAGGCACGATCGCACTGAGCCATCAGATCATCGACCTCGCCCTCCACGGACCCAGCGACTACCCGCGCACCGAGGAGCCCGACAGCCTTTGGTCGTTGATCGGGCAGCTCTTCGACGCTGGGGACGATACGCCGAAGCCGTGACCCGATGGGAACAGATCACCGGCCGTGCTGCACCGCCGCCGGCGCTTCTGAGCGACGAGACTGGCCCGCGTCCGGCGCCCGAGTTCGTGGAATGGCTCATGGGTCTTCAAGCCGGGTGGGTGACAAACGCGAATCTGGGGTTGACCTTGAGTCAGCAGCTAAATGCTTTAGGGAACGGTGTCGTTCCGTATCAGGCTGCGTACGCACTAGGCCTTGCGACTGAAATCTCTCGCTCTAGTTCTGATCAACGTTAGGAGTTCGACGCTCAGGCATTGACTGTTGGTTGGTTTCAGTATCTGCGACCTCTGGTACCTCTTGAAGCTGATCCTGATTGGTTGTTTCCCGCCGCAAAATACGCAGGGACTCTCCAAGGCCTTTTGCCAGTGCGGGGAGTTTAGAAGATCCGAAGAGCAGCATGACGACTAGTACGATAGCTGCCAGGTGCCATCCAGATAGTGCGTTTCCGATCATTCCTGCCTCTTCCAGTCAAACATTCTCGCAACTCGCGTGTTCACTTTACAAGCCTCAGTGTTAGAAATTTGTTAGCTGTCTTGGCGCATTTGTTGGGAAGCAGAGACGCAGTCTGCATGGATCCTGTTAGTAAATGTTGGTGAGGGCGACGCGTTTCGAATCTAACGCTTCGTGTTGCGGAGTCAGCGCCGCACGAGGGCATGAGGATCACGTTAGGAATGACCTCAGATCAGCGGCTTCATCGCATGGAACTCGTTAGGCGCTCTCGCGATACTCCGCCGACCTCACGAGTATCGGATCATGTCCCCTTACTCCTTTCGGCGGCGGCGAGCCGATGCTTCGTAGCGGTTCCAAGCTGCCCCGTCCTGTGTGCTGGGGGCACGTTTCTTATGCTGTAGCGCGTCATGGGGTAGGAACCTCGCGCCTGGTCGTCTATTCGCCAGTGTCCTCCGACCACGAACGGTTCTGGGCTCGACTTTCGGGCGCATTCGCTCCGCTGCGGCTCAGCGCAGGCTTGCTGGGCTGGCTGCTTTCTTTGGCGACCGGACTATCACCGGAGGGGTCCGCGCTCGGGATCGCGATCGTTGGTATTGCTATCGGTGTGTTCTTATGGTGGAAAGCCCGACCCCTTCGCGGACGGGTGGCAACGGCATGGTCGAGTCGCTTTCTCTTTCGGCCCAGCCGCGAGGACGAGGTCCGTGAAGAGATGATCACGGAGTTGTCGTTGCTGATGCAGCACGCAACGGAAGAGCTTCGTCACGGGCGGATTACCCGAACGCTCTACGAACGTGTCTGGCTGGCGGTCTATGAAGAGACGTACGCCCTATCCTCTAGAGGCGGCAGCAGACAGAGTTCCCAGCACTACGAATGAGCAACGACTTGCGGTACGAGCGTCTCCCTCGTCCTCTTCGCGTAGCGGGCTAGAGGAGATCCTCTGCCGCCGCGGCGGCGAGCGATTTGTCTGCGATCTCATCCCACAAGGTGGCGTAGGAGCCCTCGAATGGTACGGTCCTGATTCTGTCGTTCACTCGTTTCGCGAGGGCCTCGGCACTGGTGTGGGTGGAGGTGACGATACTGGTGACGCAGATGTCTCGGCCGTGTCGCATTTCGATTTCGGCATGACGCGCGCTCGCTGTCGCGAACAGCAGCCTCACCGCCATATCGGGTGAACCCAGGTCGGGGTCGAGGTGGACGATGTAGATGACGTGCCGGACGAGGGGATGTGTGTTGAGGATGTCATGTGCGTTCCGGAGTCGACTCTTCAACGCCTTGCGGATGTGGTCTGCGTCAAGTACGTGGGTGCCGATGACGAGCGCGTGTGCCCGGCGACGCTCCAGGGCCACTCGTGAGTCGGAATCGAGGTCGGCGAGGTGTCGAGGCAGGCGATCTTGTCGCCGCACACTAGCAGGGGCACCGGCGTGAGAGGCCGCTGGTCGAAGGGGGCGCTATAAGTGGCGGCGCAGGTGGACTTCATTACCTGAGGCACCTGCCTTGCCAGTGCTCATGGTCGTCTGTCCCTGTTGTGTTACGGGAGGGGTGGGGAACGATCTGTCCCAGAGCGATCGTGCCCACGGCGGTGAGGGCGAGGAGGTCACCGGGGGCTGCAGTTTCGGGTAGCCATGCCCGGATCGTGTTTTGCTGGTCTGCTGAGTGCACGAAGACTGTCTTGCGGTGACGAGCGTTCGGATGTTGCAGGAGCAAGGTGTCGAGGACCCGACCGTCGAGGACGCGGAGGTCGCAGTCGACGGTGAGTTCCATGGGGTGCCGCCATCCGTCGCGAGGTGTACAGGACAGGATCGTGGCGATCACGACGGCGCGGTACTCCTCACATGGCTGACGTGCTCCGCTGGGTGCGATCAGCACGCACGGGGTGCCGCGTTCAGCCGCGAGACTGGTGAGCGACTGCTGGCCGACGGTGATGTCGCTGTCGGTGAACGTGGTACCTACAGGCCAGGTCGGGGTGTCCTGGTACAGCTCGGCGAGCGCCATCGCTCGGGATGAGATCAGGGTGTGCAGGACGCTCATGAGGCACTCGCCAGTTCGAGGATGCGCGGCATGGGGGCGGCGACAGTCTTCACCGGCAGTTCCGGGCGTACGTCGCGGAGGGCGACAGCGCCGGCGCAGGGAACGGCGAGCAGGTCGCCCTGGTGGAGGCCCCCGGGGAGGTTGACGATCGGGTACGGCCAGGGTGCGGCGCCGGATTCGCCGGGGATGAGCTCGATGGTGGTGTTCTTCGTGGTTGAGGTGCGTCCGATGAGTCGGCACTCGTCCCAGCGAGGAGTGACGCGGTCGAACCCGCAGTCGGTGAGCGCGACCTGCTTGCCCGCTTCGGTGTCGATGCGGAGGGTGATCCGGAAAACCAGCACGGTCACGTCGTTTCCGATGCCGTGGGCTCGGGTCTGTGCCGGCTTGGGGTGCGGGAGGTCTCCGGTGAGCAGTGCCGGGGTACCGGTGATCTCCACCAGTCTCGTCAAGGACACCCCGCCCACCACGACGTCGGAGATCCTGGGTACGGTGTGCTCCGGCCAAAGTCGGGGTTCGAGGGGGTCGGGGATGTTGCGTCTGAGAGTGGGCAGGATCGCGGTGAGAGTCATGTCCCTAGTCCTACGCGGGCATCGACCGGTACGGAATGGTCCCTCACAGAACTCATGCGCCCACACCGGCAGACCCTAACAAGACAGACCGGATCCGCCCGTGACCCGCATCGGAGGCGTCGGGGCGGGTCACCGGGGTGTCGTGTTAGCGGGATGTCAGAGTCGCGCGGATCCTCGTATGGGTTTCGTTAGGACGCCTGTTTCACAGGGTGCGGCGGGTGTTTGATCGGGAGTTGCGCCCGCATCTTGGGTCGCGCGGTCAGCAGTTCTGCTGCCGCTTGTTATCCGAATGGAGCTTGTTGTGCTTGACATCGTCTACGTGCTCGGCGCGATCGCCGTGTTCGTCGTCGTCGGGCTGCTGGGGAAGGCGGTGGAGAAGCTGTGATCGTCTTTGAACTTCTCGCCGCCGGTCTCGGGGTCGCGGCGATCGTGTATCTCGTGTTCGCTCTGGTAAAACCGGAGCGCTTCTGATGACCTGGGTGTATGCGCTCCTCGCGCTCGCGACCGTCGCCGTCATTCTCGGCGTCCTCTACCGTCCGCTCGGTGACTACATGGCGTGGGTGTACACGTCCCGCAAGGACTGGAAAGTCGAACGCGGCATCTACAAGGTCATCGGCGTCGACTCGAAGACCGAACAGACCTGGCAGGCCTACCTGCGCAGCGTGCTCGCGTTCTCCGCGATCGGCCTCCTCATCGTCTACGGCCTGCAGCGCCTTCAGCCATGGCTGCCGTACTCCCTCGGTCTTCCGGCACCCAGTGAGCATCTCTCGTTCAACACGGCGGCCTCTTTCGTGGGGAACACGAACTGGCAGTCTTATTCGCCGGAGCTCACTGTCGGCTACACTGTCCAGTTCGCTGGTCTGGCGGTGCAGAACTTCGTTTCCGGCGCCGTGGGTATCGCGGTCGCGATCGCGCTGGTGCGTGGTTTCGCGTACCGCCGCTCGGGGACGATCGGGAACTTCTGGGTCGATCTGATCCGCGGCACCCTGCGCATTCTGCTGCCGATCGCGGTGATCGGTGCGATCGTGCTGATGATCGGCGGA
Organism: Microbacterium longlingense; assembly: GCF_058349825.2. Lineage (NCBI taxonomy): Bacteria > Bacillati > Actinomycetota > Actinomycetes > Micrococcales > Microbacteriaceae > Microbacterium > Microbacterium longlingense. Next base: position 73,416 of record NZ_JBYRJA020000009.1, on the reverse strand, counting down.
GTGATCCAGAACTTCAACGGCCTCACCACCGTCACCACCCTCACCGGTGCCACGCAGACGATCCCCGGCGGCCCGGTCGCATCGCAGGAAGTGATCAAGCTTCTGGGCACCAACGGTGGCGGGTTCTTCAACGCGAACTCGTCACACCCGTTCGAGAACCCCACCGCGTGGACGAACGTGTTCCAGGTGCTGCTGATGCTCGTCATCCCGTTCTCACTGCCCCGCACCTTCGGCCGCATCGTCGGCGACAACCGTCAGGGCTACGCGATCCTCTCCGTCATGGCGATCCTGTACGTCGCATCGTTCTCGATCCTCACCGCGCTCGAGTCCGCAGGCATGGGCACCGCCCCGGAGCTTGCGGGCGGGGCGATGGAAGGTAAGGAGCAGCGGTTCGGAATTCTCGGATCCACCCTGTTCGCGACGACCAGCACCGGCACCTCAACGGGCGCGGTGAACTCGATGCACGATTCGTACACCGCGCTGGGTGGGATGATGCCGATGCTGAACATGATGCTTGGCGAGGTCACCCCCGGTGGTGTCGGGTCCGGCATCTACGCGATCCTGATCCTCGCGGTGATCGCCGTGTTCATCTCGGGTCTGCTGATCGGACGCACTCCCGAGTACCTGGGTAAGAAGATCGGACCGCGCGAGATCAAACTCGCCGCGCTCTACATCCTCGTCATGCCCACCCTGGTGCTGGCCGGAACGGCGATGAGCTTTGCGATCCCCGGCATCCGGGAGGACGTGGAGAGCACGTCGATCTGGAACCCCGGCATCCACGGCATGTTCGAGGTGCTGTACGCGTTCACCTCAGCCGCCAACAACAACGGATCCGCGTTCGCGGGCCTCACCGCGAACACCCCGTGGCTGAACACCGCACTGGGTGTGGTGATCCTGCTGGGCCGGTTCATGCCGATCGTGTTCGTCCTCGCCCTGGCCGGCTCCCTCGCCGCGCAGGACAAGGTCCCGACCACGTCCGGCACCCTGCCCACGCACCGTCCGATGTTCATCGGACTGCTCACCGTGGTCACCATCCTCGTGACCGCACTGACCTTCTTCCCCGTTCTCGCGCTAGGACCCCTAGCGGAAGGGCTGATGTAACCATGACCACCATCACTGAACCCCGCCCCAAGACGGCGGAGGCCCCCACCAGGAAGGGCGGGTTCACCTGGGAACAGGTCCGGGCAGCCCTGCCCGGCGCGTTCCGGAAACTCAACCCCAAAGAGCAGTGGCGCAACCCCATCATGTTCCTCGTCTGGGTCGGCGCCGCCCTCACCACGATCCTCGCCATCAGCGAGCCGTTCATCGGCGGGCCTGCCGACTCCGGCGGCACGGTCGTGCCGTGGCAGTTCACGTGGGCGATCGCGGTGTGGCTGTGGCTGACCGTGCTGTTCGCCAACCTCGCCGAATCCGTCGCCGAGGGTCGCGGCAAGGCGCAGGCCGAAACGCTCCGCAAGACCCGCACCAGCACCATGGCCAACCGGGTCAGCTCATACGACCCGGCCACCGATGCAGCCGCTGAGCGGGCCGCGACCACGCAGATCTCCTCCTCAGATCTCACCCTGGGAGATGTGGTGGTCGTGACCGCGGGCGAGCTGATCCCCGGCGACGGCGACATCGTTTGGGGTATCGCGTCGGTGGACGAGTCGGCCATCACCGGCGAGTCCGCACCCGTGGTCCGTGAGTCCGGCGGCGACCGGTCCGCGGTGACCGGCGGCACTCGGGTGCTGTCGGACCGGATCGTGGTGCGCATCACCTCCAAACCGGGTGAGACGTTCGTGGACCGGATGATCTCACTCGTCGAGGGTGCGAGCCGGCAGAAGACCCCGAACGAGATCGCGCTGAATATCCTGCTCGCGTCGCTGTCGATCATCTTTGTCGTCGTCGCACTCACCCTGAACCCGATCGCGTCCTATGCGGCCGCCCCGGTCAGTGTGACCGTGCTTGTCGCGCTGCTGGTGTGTCTCATCCCGACCACGATCGGTGCCCTGTTGTCGGCGATCGGGATCGCGGGGATGGATCGGCTGGTGCAGCGGAACGTGCTGGCGATGTCCGGGCGTGCGGTCGAAGCCGCCGGTGATGTCACGACGGTGCTGCTCGACAAGACCGGCACCATCACCTATGGCAACCGGCGCGCCTCAGCGTTCGTGCGCCTTGGCGGGGTGCGCGAGCAGGAGCTCGTCCGTGCGGCGGCGCTGTCTTCGCTCGCCGACCCGACCCCCGAGGGGGTGTCGATCGTGGAACTTGCGGAGCAGGAGCACAGCGAGTTCGACCGGAACACTACCGGGGAGATCGTGCCGTTCACGGCGCAGACCCGCATGTCGGGGCTGGACCTGCCCGACGGCACCCAGATCCGCAAGGGTGCCGGCTCCGCCGTCATCGCTTGGCTGGAAGAAGGTGGGAGGCGCCTGCCGTCGTCCCTGCTCGCCGAGCTGGACGAGTACGTCGAACGCATCTCCCAGTCCGGTGGCACCCCGCTGGTCGTCGCGACCAAGGACGCTGCCGGGGAAGGGAACCTCCTGGGTGTCGTGCACCTGAAGGATGTCGTCAAGGAGGGGCTGCCTGCGAAGTTCGCCGAGATGCGGTCAATGGGTATCCGCACCGTCATGATCACCGGCGACAACCCCCTCACCGCGGCCGCAATCGCGAAAGAGGCAGGTGTCGATGACTTTCTCGCGGAAGCCACCCCCGAGGACAAGCTCGCCTACATCCGCAAGGAGCAGGAGGGCGGCAACCTGGTCGCGATGACCGGCGACGGCACCAACGACGCCCCTGCGCTCGCGCAGGCCGACGTCGGGGTCGCGATGAACTCCGGCACGTCAGCAGCGAAAGAGGCCGGGAACATGGTCGACCTCGACAGCGACCCGTCGAAGCTGATCGATGTGGTGCGGATCGGGAAGCAGCTGCTGATCACCCGTGGGGCGCTCACGACGTTCTCCATCGCCAACGACATCGCGAAGTACTTCGCGATCATCCCGGCGATGTTCATGGGCGTGTTCCCGCAGCTCGCCGTCCTCAACATCATGGGGCTGCACACGCCGGCCTCGGCGGTGCTGTCGGCGATCATCTTCAACGCGATCGTGATCGTCTTCCTCATCCCGCTGGCCCTGCGTGGGGTGAAGTACCGGCCCGGGAACGCGTCCAGCGTCCTCGGCCGAAACCTCGCCGTCTACGGCCTCGGCGGCGTGATCGCCCCGTTCATCGGGATCTGGCTGATCGACCTCGTCGTCCGTCTCATCCCCGGCTTCTGAGCCTTCTGAGAAAGAGATCATCATGAACACACAAGCTCGCGGAGTCGGGCGCACCGTCTGGGTCGCCACCCGCGCCATGGCCCTCCTCACCCTCGCCTTGGGGGTCGGATACACCCTCCTCATCACCGGCATCGGACAGCTCGTCCTCCCTGCCCAGGCGAACGGGTCGATCGTCACCAACCAGGACGGCGAACCGGTCGGGTCGGCGCTGATCGGTCAGTCGTTCGCGGACGAGGACGGGAACCCGCTGCCGGAGTACTTCCAGCCGCGCCCCTCTGCCGCCGGCGATGGGTACGACGGGGGCGCCTCTTCCGGGTCGAACTACGGCCCCGAGAACGAGGATCTCATCGCCGCGATCACCGAACGCAAGACCCAGGTGGCGGAGTTCAACGGGGTCGCCGAGGACGAGGTGCCCGCCGACGCGGTCACCGCCTCCTCCTCGGGGCTTGACCCGCACATCAGCCCCGAGTACGCGACGATCCAGATCGCCCGTGTCGCCGAAGCCCGCAGCATCCCTGCAGAACAGGTGCGGGAGCTGGTCGAGGCGCACACCCAGGGCCCGGACGCAGGCTACCTGGGAGAATCGAGGGTGAACGTTCTGGAACTGAACATCGCCTTGGACGAGTTGGAGGGCTGATCATGTCGAAACGGGGGCAGCTACGGGTCCTGCTCGGCGCTGCCCCCGGCGTCGGCAAGACCTTCACCATGCTGGAGGACGGCCGGCGCCTGCTCGCGGACGGGAAAGACGTCGTCGTCGGGATCGTGGAAACCCATGGACGTGCCGCGACCGCAGCCATGACCGAAGGATTCCCCAGTGTGCCCCGCACCCTCGTCGAGCACCGCGGGGTCACCCTCGAAGAGATGGACCTGAACGCGGTGCTTAACCGCAAGCCCGCCGTCGCGCTCATCGATGAACTCGCGCACACCAACGCGCCCGGATCGAAGAACGACAAACGATGGCAAGACGTGGAGGAGCTTCTCGCGGCAGGGATCGATGTGATCTCCACCCTCAACATCCAGCACATCGAGTCTTTGAACGATGTCGTCGAGCAGATCACCGGAGTGCCCCAACGCGAGACCGTCCCGGACAGCTTCCTGCGCGGGGCCGAGCAGATCGAGGTCGTCGATCTCGCACCCCAAGCCCTCCGGGACCGGCTCAGCGGCGGGTTCGTCTACCCCGCAGAACGCATCGATGCCGCCCTGTCGAACTACTTCCGGCTCGGGAACCTCACCGCACTGCGCGAACTCGCCCTCATCTGGCTCGCCGACGAAGTCGACCAGGCATTGAAGGGATACCGCAAAGACCACGGCATCGACAGCACCTGGGAGGCCCGCGAACGTGTCGTCGTCGCCCTCACCGGAGGCCCGGAGGGCGAAACGCTGCTACGCCGCGGCGCACGCATCGCCGCCCGCTCAGCCGGCGGCGAGCTCATCGCCGTGCACATCACCAGCCAAGACGGACTCCGTTCCGGCAACCCCGCCACCCTGGCCGAGCAACGGGCACTCGTGGAGAAACTCAACGGCACCTACCACCAAGTCATCGGCGAAGACATCCCCACCGCACTGGTGGAGTTCGCCCGTTCCGTCAACGCCACTCAACTCGTCCTCGGCGCCAGCCGCCGCGGACGCATCACCTCCGCATTCACCGGGCCCGGCATCGGCGCGACCGTGGTCCGCGAGTCCGGCGACATCGACGTGCACATGGTCAACCACGCCGCCGCCGGGAAACGCTTCACCCTGCCCCCGCTCACCGGGGCACTCACCCGCAAACGCCGCATCCTCGGATTCGTCGTCGCCCTCCTCGGCGGCCCAGCCCTCACAGCACTGCTGACTCTGTTCCGCAGCGAAGGCTCCATCACCACGGACGTTCTCTCTTATCAGCTTCTCGTCGTCGTCGTCGCCCTCGTCGGAGGCATCTGGCCAGCCCTGTTCGCTGCCGTGCTGTCCGGGATCACCCTCGATTTCCTGTTCATTGAACCGCTCTACACAGTCCATATCCAGCAGCCCCATCACCTGCTCTCCCTCATCTTGTATGTCGTGATCGCAAGCCTGGTGAGCTTCATCGTCGACCGTGCCGCCCGCTACACCCGTGCCGCCCGCAGATCCGCCGCCGAATCGGAACTCATCCAGACGATCGCCGGCAGCGTCCTGCGCGCAGACAACGCGATCCAGGCGCTCATCGACCGCACCCGTGAGGCGTTCCAACTTCCCGGTGTCCGGCTGATGCGCGGCGAAGATGTGCTCGCCCGATCGGGTGAACCGCTGCCCGACAATCACCACACCAGTATTCGTGTCACCGACGACACCACTCTGGAGCTGCACGGCTCCGATCTCGCCGCGGCGGAACAACGTCTCCTCGCGGTCGTCACCGCCCAACTCACCGCCGCCCTCGAACACCAGCGCCTCACCCAGACGGCAAAGCAGATCGAACCGATCGCGGCATCGGATCGGGTCCGCGGCGCCCTCCTCTCCGCCCTCAGTCACGACCTGCGCCGCCCCCTCGCGGCCGCAGCCGCGGCGGTCGGAGGGCTGAAAGCTGCAGGGCCTGATCTGGCGTTGGTGGATAAGAGGGAACTCCTCGACACCGCTGAGGAGAGTCTGGCCGCCCTCGCCGCCCTCGTCACGGATCTTCTCGATGTCAGTCGCCTGCAAGCCGGGGTCCTCACGATCGCCGACATCCCCACCGACCCGGCAGAAACCATCGCCCCAGCCCTCGACGAACTCCACCTCGGCCCGACCGACGTCACCCTCAACCTCGCCCACGGCGACGCGCTCGCCCACGCCGACCCCGTACTCCTGCAACGAGTCCTGGTGAACCTCCTCGCCAACGCCCACCGCTATACCCCCGCCGGCACGCCGATCCATGTCAGCACGAGCACCTTCGGTGACCGGCTCGAGATACGCATCATCGACCGGGGTCCCGGTATACCACCCGAGAAGCTGGACGACATCTTCCTGCCGTTCCAACGTCTCGGCGACACCGACAACACCACCGGCCTCGGTCTCGGCCTCGCACTCTCCCGTGGGTTTATCGAAGCGATGCACGGCACACTCACGCCCGAGGACACACCCGGTGGCGGGCTCACCATGGTCATCTCACTCACCACCACCACCGCAACAACAAGCAAAAGCCGGGAGCAGTCATGAGAATCTTGATCGCCGACGATGACCCGCAGATCCTCCGCGCCCTGCGCATCACCCTCACCGCCAAGGGCTACCAGATCTTCACCGCCGCAGACGGTGCTGAGGCGATCGCAGCCGCGATCGACCACCACCCCGACATCTTCCTCATCGACCTCGGCATGCCCAAGCTCGACGGCATCGAAGTCATTCACGGCATCCGCGGCTGGTCGCAGGCACCCATCCTCGTCGTCTCCGGACGTGCCGGCGCCGCTGACAAAGTCGAAGCGCTCGACGCTGGCGCGGACGACTACATCACCAAGCCCTTCGCCGTCGAAGAACTCCTTGCCCGTATCCGCGCCCTTACCCGCAGAGTCCCCCCAGAGGACGCCACCCCCGTCGTCCACCTCGGTGCGGTGACCATCGACCTCGCCGCGCACAGCGTCACCCGCGACACTCCCGACGGGCAAAAGCAGATACGCCTTACCCCCACGGAATGGCAGTTCATCGACATCCTCATTCGCAACGCCGGGAAGCTCGTTACTCGCCAAACGATCCTCACCACCATCTGGGGCACCGAACACGCCGAAGACACTGGCTACCTCCGCCTCTACGTCTCCCAACTGCGACGCAAGCTCGAAGAAGACCCCACCAGTCCGGTGCATCTCCTGACCGAGCCGGGTATGGGCTACCGTCTGGACGGCATGACCACCTGACCTTCGAGATACCGACGCCACCATGAGTACCCTCGACACCATCGGCATCATCGGTGAGCTGCTGTCCTGGATCGGTGCGATCATCGGCGTCCCCTTCGCCATCGCCGCCCTCATCATTCGCGCCATCGACGGGCCCAGCCTCACCACGAACGTCACCATCGTCGAGGACCTCGACCAGAGACCGATCGCAATGTGGAGCGTGCAGGACCGCACCTACACGCGCCCCCTGACAGCACGCGACGAGATCCGTGACCGCGAATCGACAAGCGTCACAGGTTTCGTATCAGAACGCGATCCAGAGAGGCTTGAACTTCATAAGCGCTCCCACGCTGAGCGCTTTTGCTGGACTCTCGCGATCACCATGCTCAGCACCGCAGGAGTAGGGTTCCTTGCGTCACTTCTACCGATGTTCTGGTGACAGATCCGGCTCAACCATTGATTCGGTGAGTCCAGTGCGACGTCAGCGTTAGGGTTCTCGGCCTGCATCGTATGGGTACCGTTAGGGGTACTCGATTCTCGGCGGCGACTAGCCTTCGATTAGCGAGTATGACGGTCGATGGTCGACAGGACGTATTCACGAGGCCCAACGGTGTGTCGTTGGCTCCAGTGGCCACGTTTTCGCCACTCCTCGCCCGAACCCAGGTCGCACACGCGCCGGTTGACCCGATCGCTTTTGACTGTCTCAAGTTCATCGTCGTTCGCGCGGGCAGAGCTCGACTGTTCAGTGAGTTTGGCGTGCACTTCGTCAGCATGGGTGACGTTGTCATTCTGGCAGCGAACACTCTCTGCGGTGCTGAGCCCGAGGGGTGGATTTCGACCACGACACTCTACCTTGACCGAGACTATGTCATCGATCAGGTGTTCTGGCAGTACGCGTCGCGGTTCCATGAGCGGCTCGACGCCAGTCGGTTCCTTGACGCCCATTACGCAGAACCCACCCAGGTGGTCCGTATCGGTAGGCACAGGGCGGGACTGATGATGCCATGGCTCGATGAGTTAGTTGCGTTGAGCGTAGACGGCCTTCCTCCTGATCGGTTCTATCGAGCGCAATCGCTCGTCTCCGCCGTGTTCGACATTCTGGTTCCGTTTATTGTGGTTGCCAATGAAGGGGCATCTGGCACACGGCGAAGTGCATCGGCGCCCACCGTGCCACGCCATCGTCAATTCCGTCCTGTACGTCCAGATGTTCTTGAGGTCGCGCAGGTCTTGCGTGCGGAGTTGGATCGGCACTGGACTGTGACTGAGCTCGCAGCCCGAGCGCACTTGTCCGTGTCTCAGTTGCGGCGGGTGTTCGTCGAAGCCTTTGGCAAGTCGCCGATCTCATACTTGACGATGCTTCGTGCCGAGCGAATGGCTCACCTACTGCGCGTGGATAACGCGCCTATCTCAGAGATCGCGGCTCAGGTGGGGTGGGGGGACCCTGACTTCGCTGCACTTCAGTTCCGCCGGAGTGTCGGCGTTTCCCCGAGCGAGTACCGCAGAATCAGCGAGGTTGTCCCGGCGCCCTTCAACCCTGAGTGAACGCGCGTCTTGCCGGGTGAAACGCTTATCTTTTTGCGCACAGATCACCAGGATTCTCCCGAATGAGCTAGACCGGGTTTGACCACGTCGGGTCCAGTGATGCACCTGGCGGTCGCTCACACTTTGTCCGTCGTCCGTCTCGATTGCGTTTCCTGAGTCCCTTCGCGCACCTTCTGGTCGCAGAGGTCACCCGCCGTGTGCGGGTGCCTGCGTAAGGAGGACGGCGATGGCAACAACCAGCGAAGAGGCGCGGGCTGCGCGGGATGCAAAGCTCGACGCGCTCCATGAACAACTCACCGATGCGGTGGAGTCGTTGGTGTCGGGCGAGGACTGGAAACAGGCGCTCACGTTCGCGGCACGATTCCGTGCCCGCTCGTTCAACAACACGCTGCTGATCTTCGTGCAGCATCAGGCGGCGTTCGAGGCGGGCCGGGTGCCGGAGCCGGTGCCGTCGTATGTGGCGGGGTTCAAGCAGTGGCAGGCGCTCGGCCGGCAAATCTCAAAGGGTCAGTCGGGGTACATGATCCTCGCCCCGGTGACGGGCAGGTTCGCGTCGTTCACGCCGAAGGTAGCGGAGTCGTGGCGCCGGCTCGGCAGGTTCGAGAAACCGAAACCGGGTGAGGCGGTGCGCTCCCGCATGGTCAGTGTCCGCCCCGCCTACGTCTGGGATGCCTCCCAAACCGCCGGCGACCCGATCCCCGCACCGCCATCACCCCGGCTGCTCGAAGGCGAAGCCCCCGACGGACTCTGGGAGGGCATCGCGCGTCTGGTCGAGGTGGAAGGGTTCAACGTCTTGCGGGTGCCGCATGAGGGCATGATCCACGGTGCGAACGGCCTCACCGATTTCGGTGCGCGGACGATGGCAGTGCGGGAGAACATGCCCGACGCGGCGCAGGTGAAGACCCTCGTGCACGAGCTCGCCCATGTCCTCCTGCACGGCCCAGACAACGCCGACGCGACGGGCCATCGCGGGATCGGTGAGGTGGAAGCGGATTCGGTGGCGCTGATGGTCGGCGCAGCCCACGGCATGGACACCAGCGGCTACACAGTCCCGTATGTCTTGGGGTGGGCAGTGACGGTGCCGGAGAAGTCTCCAGTCGAAGTCGTCCAGGCCACGGCCGAGCGCGTGCGGAAGGTTGCGCTCGAGATCCTGGACCGGCTCGACACCGTGCAGGTCAGCGACGGCACCCCACCAGGTCTTACCCGAGACGACCCCGAGCGCATGACTGCGAAGCAGGCCGAACGAAACACACCGGCACACACCGCTGTAGGGAAGCCGTCGCAGGCAACGCAATCCCTGACTGCGGTTCGGGGGCTGTGATGGATGCCGAACAGTTCCTCGCCCCGGTCGCCGGCCTGTCGCTGGCGGATGCCGCGCAGCACTATGCGAGTCTCGGAGTGCCGGTGTTCCCGTGCGTGCCCGGTGAGAAGCGGCCGCTCGCAGCGCACGGTTTCAAGGACGCGACCGCTGACCCGTCACAGGTGGGTGCGTTGTGGCGGCGCTGGCCGGATGCGAACATCGGCATCCCCACGGGCCCCGCATCCGGGCTCGAGGTCGTCGATGTCGATGTGAAGGGAGAGGGGCCGCGCGGCCCCGAGTCGTGGCAGCGCGCCACTCAGGCGGGTCTGCTCGATGGCTGGGCCGCGCACGTCGTCACCCCGTCAGGCGGCCTGCATGCCTACTATCCGGCAGCGGCAATTGAGCAGCGGTCCTGGGCGTCGGGGAACGCACAGCTCGACTTCCGCGGCACCGCCGGCTACATCATCGCCCCGCCCTCGCGCACGCTCGTCAATGGCGAGGTGGTCGCGTACCAGCTTCTCGAACTTTCCCCTGACCTGGCGCAGCCCGTGGATGCGGGAGCGTTGCGGGAGTTCCTAGACCCGAGGCCGCAGCGTGCGTCATGGCAGTCACGGCCGTTCCGGGGCACCCTCGAAGAGCGCACGCAGCGGATTGCTGCATGGCTGGGCGGGCGGGGCGAGAGCGAACGGAATCAGGGCCTCTACTGGGCGTCGTGCCGTCTCGCGGAGAACGGGACCACGCTGTCGGATGCGTTCGAGGCGCTGGGGCCTGTTGCAGAGGACATCGGCCTGCCACCCAGGGAGATCGAGCGGACGATCCGCTCCGCCTACCGCGGCCCCGCCCCGTCGGCGACAGTCCACGGTCAGGCGCGGCAGGGGCAGGCGAGACGGGAACCAGCCAGCCGAGGGCGGGTACTCACATGAACGCGACGGAGGCTCGAGGAGGTGGCCGGCTCGCGGTCGCGACGGCGGTGGCGGGCACGGTGCTGATCGCGATGGGAGCATTCTGGTTGAGCTTCACCTCGCTCACTGACCTGGCGCGCCGGTCCGGGATCGATGCCGGGCAGGCGTGGGCGTGGCCCCTGATCGTTGACGGGATCATCGTCGTCGCAACCGTCGCGGTCGTCGCACTCGCGGGCACCCGGCAGGCATGGTATCCGTGGCTGCTGCTGATCTGCGGGGCGGGCCTGTCGGTCACGGGGAACTCCATTCACGCACTCGTCGCCGCCGACACCGACGTGCCCGGTCTGCTCGCCGCAGCGGTCGCGGCAGTGCCGCCCTTGGTGCTGCTCGCGATCACGCACCTCACCGTGATCCTCACCCGACACCAGACTCCACAGGAGTCCCCGGAGGTGAGCTTCGAGATCGCCGAGGAGCGGATGCAGCCGGTGTCGTCTGCGGTCGCCTCGGCGACGTTCCCGCTGCCCTCGATCGTCGCGGGAGGTGCGACAACGCCGGAGCCGCCCCGAGCAGTGCCAGCAGGCCGGAGTATTGCGGAGGCACTGCGCGCGGAGGGGTGGTCGAACAAGAAGATCGCCCGGCATCTCGGTGTCCACGCCTCGACCGTCGGCCGCTGGTTCTCCCAAGACGATCCGCGCGGCATCGCCAACGGGGTCACTGAATCTGGCGAGAACGATCCTGAGCTTGCATCCGTTTCCGACGAGGAGGAGGAACCATCATGAATCCCGACGATCATGTCCCGGAGCCGGGGCCGCCGGAGGCCGCGCGCTCGCGGCTGCATCCGGCGCTCGCGGCAGCGATGGCCGCCGAACGCGCGCGATCACCTGAGGAGGTCGAGGCCAAGCGGTCGATGCTCGCCACGCACCGCGACCCCTCCCTGACCCGACAGGATGCCACCACGACGCGCACCGACACTCTGGAGGCAGAGACCCCGGAGGCGGAGGGGTGGCGGCGCACGCAGGTGCGGTGGGTGCGCCCGACCGAGCTGATCGCCGGCGGCGGCGCACGGGCGACCGGGTGGGGCGTCGACCTACGGGCGGAGCTGCTGCGCCGAGCCCGCGAATCCGTGCACGAGCACCGCGTCTCCCGCGCCGCCCGCCCTGAGCGGAGCGAAGGGGCGAAGCGGCTGCCCGATCTGTCGATCGGCGGGCGACGGAGAACCCCCGCACGACGCGAGGCTGAGCGTGCAGGGATGGGGCTGAGGTGAGCCGCCATGTCCGCACGCATCGACTTCCTCGCGCAGGACCCTCCAGGCCCCATGCTGCACTGGCGCACCACTCCGATAGGAGGTGCCACGATCATGACCAGCCATCGCACGAAGAGAACCCCCGCGACCACGCCTCGAACCTCGGGCCGGGCGCGGGGGTTCGAGCATCCCGAAGGGCTCCGTACCCTCCTGATCCGCCTGCACGCGCAAGGCCAGTGGGCGTGGCGGCACGACCCCGAGGTCGCCGAGCTCATGCAGCACGCCGCCGACCGCTACGCCGCGCTCGCCCGCAGACACGGCCTGGACCCGTGGGAGGCCGCCGCTGCCGCATTCGATGCGATGCGGACCGGGGCGGTGCGCCGCGCCGACGACCCCTGGGCCGTCGTCACCCGCGCCGTCCAGGTGACCTGCATCGCCGAGGAACGCGCGAACGGGCTGCTCTGTTCGGTGCACCAGGCGCGCCGCCCGAAGTTCTCCGCGCACCACGACGCGGAACGCTTCTCCGACCGGGAGAACCCGCTCGCCGACTACCATCCGAGCTTCCGCGCACCCGATCCGTTCGCAGACGACGCCGAAGCTGAGGCGGATGAGGCCGCCATGCGGGTGAGGCCCGCAGTCGAAGACTGCGTCGCCTTGTTCCGCTTCCTGGGCTGGCCGGAAGAGGCGGCCCGCGCCGGGATCGAGTACATCGTGACCCGGCTCGCCGAGTGCCCGTCCCGTGCATCGGCGTTCGAGTCGCTGCGCCGCGACTATCAGGCCCGCGCCCTCCTCGACCTCCCCGCCGCGTCGTGGCTCACGATGCTCCGGGTCGTGCTCGGCAACCCTGACCCGAACCTCTCCCACACCTCCGCAGCACGCGGCGTGCTCCATCGGCTCGTGAACGAAGAGCCCCTCCGCTCGGTCCTCACCGACGAGGCCGTGCTCTCGGAGGTCGTGTTCTCCGCGCCGGAAGGAGGTGGGTGTCATGGCTGCGAGTAGCCCCGGCCATATCGAGCTGGAACGATCCCTCGACTCCATCATCGTCGGCACCCGGCACCGCACCGACCTCGGCGACATCGACGCCCTCGTCGACTCGATCAGCCGCGTGGGCCTGCTGCAGCCGATCACCCTCACCCCGGACGGGGTGCTCGTGTGCGGGTGGCGCCGCTATCACGCCCTGCGCCGGCTCGGCCGCCGCACGACGAACGTGTGGATCAGGTCCGGGCTCACGGATCGGCTGAGCCAGCTTCTCGCGGAGCAGGACGACAGCGCCTTGCACAAGCCCCTGAGCTTGATCGAGGCGGAGTCGCTGTACCGCGAGCTGAAGGCCGTGATGTCCGAGGATGCGGCGCGCCGCCAGGAGGCGTCACGCTTCGGCAGCGCCACCCCGGAGGGCGGCGATGCTGCGGAAGTCTCCGGTGCCGTCGAATCGACGGCACCGCGCTCGCTCGGCGAAGCCAGGGTTCAGGCCGCACGCATGGTGACCGGGCGCGGCTCGCAGACGATGCTCGAACAGATCGGCCGCCTCAAGGACCTCGCGAACGACGACAGACGTCCCGCGCACATCCGCGCGCAGGCGACCGAGGAGCTGGAGCGGATCGAGGCCGGCGGGAAGGTGCATGGCTCGCACCTCCGCATGAACGCCGCGCTCTCACTCGATGAACTCGACCGCCTCGCCACCGACCCCGGCACGCCGGAGATGGTGCGGGCACAGGCCGCGACCTCCGCCGCCGGGGTGCGAGCCGCAGGGCAGGAGGCGCGCACGGCGGAGCTTGCGCAGCTCGCCGCCGACGCGGTCGCCCGGATCACCGCAGCGAAGCGCGCCGGGAAGAAGAAGGGGAAGCCCGAGTCTCGGCCGTGGCTGGCGCTCGTGATGCTGCCGCCGCGCGCGTTCCTCGCATTGTGGGCCGACCTGGACGGGTGGACGACCCGGTACGACGCTGCCGAGATCGCACAGGCGCTCACCCCGCCCGAGTGGGAGCGCGTCGAGCGGGTGCTCGCCGAGACCGTCGCCTTCCTCACGATCATCCGCGACCGCCGCACCGGCACCGCCGGCACGGAGGATGCTGAGCCGCCACGGGTCGAGGCGCGGGCGGGCTGACGTTCCCAGGCGACACTGCCGGGCGCGGGGTGTGCACCTCCTGAGCATCGACTTCCAGGAGGCTTCGCATGGACCCGAACGCTGACCGCCCGCCCCGCAGGCTCTTCATCGCTGCCGCAGCCGGCGCTGCCGTGCTCCTTCTGCTGATCGGCGTCGGCGTCTACGGCCTCCTCCGCGGCCCCGCCACCCCGGACACCCCGCACACGCTGGCGACGCCTGCGAGCCCCGCCGAGGAAACGCGGCAGCCGAGCTTCACACCGCGCCCGGTGCCCGAAACCTCGAACGGGGAGGCGTTCGCGCGGTCGGTGGCGGAGCGGCTGTTCGGGTGGGATACCGGACTCGAGTACGGGCCTGCCGACTACATGCAGCGCCTCGTCGATGTCGCCGACCCCGCAGAAGCGCCGGGCCTGGCCGCGGATGTCCGCGGCTACTTCCCGGAGGCGCACGCCTGGGGTGAGCTGCGGCAGTACCAGACCAGGCAGTGGATCGAGATCGAGAGCATCGTCGTGCCTGCGGATTGGGTGGCGGCGAAGGCGCAGGCCGGTGCCGGGCAGCTCCCGCCCGGCGCGATCGCCTACACGATCACCGGCACCCGCCACCGCGCCGGCATGTGGGATGGGCGGGAGACCTCGGATGCCCGCCCGGTCGCGTTCACGATCTTCGCCGCCTGCACCAGCGGCGACGGGTGCCGGCTGCTCCGGCTCTCCGCCGTCAACCAGCCCCTGAACTGAACTCGGGCCTCTGATGGTGAAGAAGCTGCTGATCCTCGGCCTGGTGCTCTTCTGCGTGGGCCCGTCGGTCGCGATTGTGAGCGTCGGCGCGCTCCTCGGCCCGGTGCTGTGCATCACGGGATCGCTCACGGTCGGGCCGATCCCGGATTCCCTCACCGCGACCACGGCCGACGGCACACGGGTCACGCTCGACCGGAAGCAGCTCACCCATGCCGCGACCGTGATCACGACCGGTGCGGGCATCCCCGGCGTCGGACAGCCTGGGGTAAGGGTCGCGCTCACGGCTGGGCTCACTGAGTCGCGGTTGCGGATGCTCGCCAACACCGGCGCTTACCCCGAGTCGGGGTCGTTCCCGAACGATGGCGACGCCTCGGATCACGACTCGCTCGGCATCTTCCAGATGCGCCCACAGGCCGGGTGGGGCACGGTCGCTGAACTGATGGACCCGGTGTATCAGTCCCGAGCGTTCTACGGTGGCCCCGACGGACCCAACTTCCCGTCACCGCGCGGACTGCTCGATGTTCCCGGCTGGCAGCAGATGGACCCGGGAGCCGCGGCGCAGGCGGTCGAGGTGAGCGCCTTCCCGGATCGGTACCGGAACTGGCTGCCCGTCGCGGACTCGATCCTCACCGCCCTCACGAAACCCGCCAGCAGTGGCGGTAACACCAGCGGGCCGGGTCCGGTGCCGGAGACTTCGCGCATCGTGTTCCCGCTGCCGGAGGGCACCTACACCAGTACGGATTCGTTCGGGTGGCGCAGTGACCCTTTCACCGGGGAGCGTGAGTTCCATTCCGGCAGCGACCTCGCCGCCGCTGACGGCACCCCCATTTCGGCGATCGCGGACGGGCGGGTGACGGTCGCGGAGTTCTCCGCCGGGTGGGGCGGCCTCATTATCCTCGAACACACGGTGCAGGGTGAGCGGGTCGCGTCGTACTACGCGCATATGTGGCAGGACGGCATCTACGTCACAGCCGGGGAGACCGTGACCGCGGGGCAGCATATCGGCGATGTTGGCTCCTCGGGACGCTCCACCGGCGCGCATCTGCATATCGAGATCCGGCCGGGCGGGCAAGGCCAGCCACCCGTGGACGCGGTCGACTGGCTCGCGCAGCACGGAGCGGTCGCCACCGACAGCAGCGCACCCCGGCAGGGCGGCTGCCAGATCGGGGCCGGCTCGTGAACGTGTTTCCCGACTTCGGCGCAGTCAGCGGCGCGGACGGGCTGGCCGAGGCGGTCGGGGCGATGTTCACGATCGTGCTCATCGCCTCAGTCTTGACGCTCCTGATCTCAGCGATCGCGTGGGCGATCTCCTCCTCGACCGGGAACCCGTACACCGCGCAGAAGGCCCGCGTCGGCGTGTTCGTCGCGCTCGGCACGGCCGCCCTCGCCGGGGCCGCCGTCGCCTGGACGAACTTCCTCATCACCGTCGGCGACACCCTCTAGCGACCGCTTCGGCGGATGGCTGGGGCGCACCTGCCTGCTGGTGGACGAGTCGCGTCCCCGCATCGACAGGAGGACCACCCGTGATTGATATTGACCCGAACAGCGACGGGCTCCCCGGGATTGCGCAGCTCCGCGAGATCGTGGGCGCGGTGATGACGGCGGGGCTCGTTCTTGCCGTTCTCGCACTGATTATTTCCGCGATCATCTGGGGTTTTGGTGCGAACAGCAGCAATCCTCACTTGGCATCTCGGGGAAAGACGGGCGTGCTCGTTTCCTGCGGAGCGGCCATCTTGTGCGGTGCGGCGGTCACGTTGATCAACTTCTTCTGGACTGTCGGCCAGGCCGTCAACTAGCCAGGGCTGGTGAGTCACGGTGAGCATCTGCGACGCCCCGATCATCTCCACCGTCTGCACCGCCGTCGGCGAGGGCCCAGCCGGGCTGTTCTTCCGCTGGGTCGCCGATGCGATGGGGTTGGCCGTCTCCACACTGTTCCAGGGCATGTGGGAGGTGTTCTCCACCACGACCGCCGTGGACATCACCTCCGACGGGTACATCCGCGTCTACAACATCCTCTTCGGCATCGCCGTCGTCGTGACCCTGCTGCTGTTCTGCTTTCAGCTCATTACGGGGCTCGCCCGCCGCGACCCCTCAGCGTTGACACGTGCCGGAGTCGGGGTCGCCAAGAGCGTGCTCGGGTCGTTCGTGCTCATCACCTGCACCGCCCTGCTGTTGCAGGTCACCGATCTGCTGTCGGTCGGGATCATGCAGGCCGCTGGCGAGACCATCGCGAGCATGGGCGGCCGGCTCGCCCTCCTTGTCGCTGGTCTCACCGTCGTTGGGGCGACCAGCGGGGCCGGGGCGCTGCTGATGATCTTCCTCGCCGGCCTCATGATCGCCGCGATCTTCATCCTGTGGTTCTCGCTCCTGATCCGCAAAGCCCTGCTGCTGGTCGCGATCGTGCTCGGCCCCATCGCCCTCGCCGGCCTCACCTGGGAAGCATCGCGCGGATGGTTCGCGAAATGGGCGACCTTCGTGATCGCCCTGATCGCGTCGAAACTCGTGGTGACCGTCATATTCCTCGTAGCACTCACCCAGGTGGCGACTCCGATCACGCTGGATCTCGCCGTCCTGTCGGAGCCCATCGCCGGCATAGTCCTGCTGTTCATCGCCAGTTTCGCGCCCTACATGGTCTACAAGTTCCTGGCGTTCGTCGGTTTCGACATGTACCAGGCGGCATCGATGGAGCAGGAAGCGAAGTCGGCGCTCAACCGCCCCATCCCCATCCCGTCCAAGCCGAAAGCCGCAGACGCGAAGCAGGTACTCGACGGCGCTGGCTCGAAGGGGAAACCGGCGGCCTCCGAGCCCGCACCCGCGCCATCTGCGACGCCTGCCGTACCGGCGGAGGGGGCCGCGGCCGGGGGCAGCTCCGGCGGCGCGGCAGCCGGGGGCGCGGGCGGCGGGGCAGCTGCGGGAGGAGGCGCGGCTGCGGCCGGGCCGATCGTCGCCGGCGCGATGATCGTGAAGGAAGCCATCGAGACTGCCGCGACTGCGGGCCCCGCGCTTGGCGGGGCGGTCGGCGAGGTCGCCGACGGGCACGCCGCTTCTGCGGGCGAGAGCTCAACCCCGCCACCTGCGACTGCCCAGACACAGCAGCCGCCCACCGTGCTCCCGTCACCCTTGACGCGGCCATCCGGCACAGGCTCGGAGGGGTAAACGATCATGTCCGGCACCAGCACCCCGTTCGAGCTGCAGACGATCCAGTTCTCAAGGCTCACCCGCCGCGGCATCCTACTCGGCTTGTCGCTGTCGCAGCTGATCGTGCTCGCCTGCGCGCTCCTCATCGTCGTCGTCGCCTTGTACACGAGCGGCGGGGCAGGGCTTGCCTGGTCGTCGCCCGCGTGGCTGACGCTCGCGGCGATCGCGTGGGTGCCCGTCAGCGGGCGCAAGCTCATCGAGTGGGCGCCGATCATCACCCGCTGGCTCATGCGCACCCGCGCGAAGCAGACCCGCTATCGCCGCCGCATGATCCGGCCCCGCCCGGCCGGCACCCTCGCCCTGCCCGGCGACCTCGCAGCCCTGCGTGAGTGGCATGACCCCGAGACGGGGGCGGCGATGATCCACGACCCGCACGCGCAAACCCTCAGCGTGATGCTGCGGGTGCAGCATCCGGCGTTCGTGCTCCTCGACCCGGCCGAGCAGCAGCGCCGCGTCACCGGCTGGGGTCGCGTACTTGCCGCCGCGTGCCGGTCCGGCAGGATCGCCCGCATCCAGGTCATGGAGCGCACCCTGCCCGATTCGGGGTCGGGGCTTGCCGAATGGTGGCGCGAGCACGGCGCCGACGATGGTTCCTGGGCGGCCACCACCTACCGGGAGCTCATCGAGCGCGCCGGCCCCGCCGGGGAACGGCACGCGACCACGATCTCGCTCGCGCTCGACATGCGGGCCGCCACCCGGCAGATCAGGAGCGCGGGCGGCGGGATGGGCGGGGCGGCGGCGGTGCTCAGGCAGGAGATGCAGTCGCTGCAGACCGCGCTGCGCAGCGCGGAGCTCACCTTTGCGGGCTGGCTCACTCCCGGCGATGTCGCCCTGATCCTCCGCACCGCCTACGACCCCGCCGCGGGCCCCGCGCTCGAACGGCACGGTGCGCTCGGCCGCGACCTCGCCACCGCCGGCCCGGTCGCGGTGAACGAGGCGTGGGATCGGCTGCGCTCCGACAGCGCCCACCACGCGGTGCTGTGGATCAGCGAATGGCCGAGAGCGCAGACCTTCCCCGGGTTCCTCGCCCCTTTGGTGCTCACCGGCGGCGTGCTCCGCTCCCTGTCACTGCACTACTTGCCGGTCAGGGCAGACCAGGCTGCCCGCGATCTGCGGAAGAAGAAGACTGAGATGATCGCTGACGCCGCGCAGCGCCGGAAGATCGGGCAGGTCGAGGACACGCAAGCCTCGGCGGAGTTCCAGGACGTGCTGCAACAGGAGAGCGAGCTGACCGCCGGCCACGGCATACTGCGCGTCGTCGGCCTCGTCTCTGTCTCCGCACCGACCCCGGGCGAGCTCGATGCGGCGGTCGCGCAGATCGAGCAAGCCGCGATCCAGTCCTCCTGCGAGACGAGGAGGCTCGTCGGCCAGCAAGCCCAAGCCTTCACTGCGGCGGCGCTGCCGCTTTGCCGCACCATCTGATCCGGCCTCTTGGCACTGTTCCGAGCTGCGTCTTGGCCAGTGCACCTGCCTGGTGACCTGCCCCTGTTGTGAAGGAGTCCTCCGATGGCGACATTCTCTGATCCAAGAGCCGACGCTGCTGAGGCGGCGGAGGCGGTACGCGGCATCGCGCACGCCCTCCACGCCACTGACCATCCCCGCGACGTGTACGACGTGCTCGGCGAACTGCTCTCACTCACTCGGCGGCTCACGAGCGTCACCGGGCAGCTCGCGAGGAACATCGCCCACCATCAGCGCCTCGCCGCAGACGACACCGGGAACCGGCAGGCCGGCGCCGACGCCGCACAGTCCGCGATCGACGGACTGCGGGAGGCGTCCGCGATCTTCGACCAGGCAGAGACCGCCATGAACCGTGCCGCGCAGGCTGCGTCGCGCATCGCTTGGCGGGACCTTCCCGACACGGTGCCGCCCCGCCGGTTCGTGAACATCGTGTTCCTCCAAGGCGAGGAGGCAGACCGGATCATCGAGACGATCAACCGGAACGGCCCGGACGGCGCGTTCGAGGAGCTGGCCGGGTACGACTTCGGCGACGAGACCGTGGACGCGGCGCTCGAGAACGGGTACGTCTACGACCGGCCCCCGACGGGGCAGCTCGACCGGGTAGCGACCCGCGACGTGTACACGATGGTCTACAACCCCTTCATGGGGCACGTCGGCCTCTACCGGGAACACGACGCCCTCCCCGATCCCGTGCTCCTCGGAATCGAAGACCCGCCCGCGCACGCCGCACCCACCCCGGATGCTGCGGTACCGGTGCGGGAGGTGTCGCGGGCGGATCGCCTCGGCACCCCGCGAGTGAACCGGGCCGTCTATCCGGCTCGGGCGAGCCTGCGGGGGCTGGGCGCGTGACCGGCCGCCACGCCAGCCCTCACGCTCCCGATGAGGGGCAGTTGCACACTTCGGTGCTCGTCGGGCCGGAAGGGGAACGCCGCACCCAGCGCCGGGCACGCCGGCAGGCCGCCGCCCGTCTCCACGCCGAAGCCCGCGTGGCTCAGGCGGCAGCCGCGCGGGCGGAGCGGGAAGCGGAGCGGGAGGAGCGGCGCGCGACCAGCTACCTGCCCCGCGCCGGAGAGGCCGGGGCGGCGTCGCTTCGCACGCCGGGGAGGTTCCGGCTCCCGCGCCACCAGGACACCTCGGCGACGCTCGCCGGGCACTACCCGTTCCTCGCGGAAGGCGGCCTCGGCTCGGCAGGCACCTTCGTCGGGCAGGACCTCTACTCCGGAGGCTCCTTCGTGTACGACCCGTGGGAGCTGTACCGGCAGGGCGTCATCACCGCCCCGAACATGATCCTCGCCGGGATCGTCGGCAGCGGGAAGAGCTCGCTCGCGAAAGCGCTGTACACGCGGGGGCTGCCGTTCGGGCGGCGCGTCTACGTCCCCGGAGACCCGAAAGGGGAACACACCGCCGTCGCGCGTGCCGTCGGCGGTCGGGCGATCCTCCTCGGCCCCTCGCTGCCCGCACGCCTGAACCCCCTCGACGCCGGCTACCGGGCGGCGGGGATCGCGGATGAGGACTGGCAGGCGCAGGTCGCAGCCCGCCGCCGCGACCTGATCGGTGCGCTCAGCGAGACGGTACTCGATCGCCGCCTCTCGCCTGTCGAGCACACCTCGATCGACGTGGCCCTCGCCGACGCGGTGCGCTCGGCCGAGGTGCCGATCCTGCCGATGGTCGTCGACCGCATCCTCGAACCCTCACCCGACGACGACCCCGACGGCAGGCTCGCGGAAGACGGACGCATGGTCGGGCACGCACTCCGCCGATTGGTCGCCGGCGACTTGTCCGGCATGTTCGATGGACCGTCCACAGAAACCTTCGACCCGACGCTGCCGATGCTCTCCCTCGACCTCTCCCGCGTCGCCGAGAACTCCGCACTGCTCGCGGTGCTGATGACGTGCAGCTCGGCCTGGATGGAGGCCGCTCTCCAAGACCCGAACGGAGGCCGGCGTCTCGTCGTCTACGACGAAGCCTGGAGGCTGATGTCCTACCCCAGTTTGTTGGCCCGGATGGACGCTCAATGGAGGCTGGCCAGACACTTCGGGATCAGCAACCAGCTCATTTTTCACAAGCTGACCGACTTGGAGAACGTCGGCGATAGCGGGTCGCGGATGCGCGCCCTCGCCTCCTCGCTGCTCGCCAATGCGGAAGTGCGGGTCGTGTACCGGCAGGCGAGCGACCAGCTCGGCGCAACCGCGGAAACCCTCGGCCTCACCGGCACCGAACGATCCCTCCTCCCGACCCTCGGCATCGGCCAGGGCCTATGGAAGATCAAGGACAGGAGTTTCGTCGTGCAGCACCAGCTCCACCCAGCTGAACTCGAGCTCTTCGATACTCGCGGCAGGATGCTCTAGGTTCCCCGTAAGTTCAGGATTTCTGAAGGCGATTCAGCGTGAAGATGCGGGTCGACGGGCCGCTGGAGTGCGCGTGAGGGTGCATGTTCGTGGAAGATGCACCCTCACCTCGTGCTTCTGCAGGGTCAGCTGTGGTGCGGCGTTCAACGAGGAGGGTGTCACGCCAGCGTCCGGCGTATGGCCCGGCTTCCATGCGGGCGATGCGTTCTCTCCGTCCGACGACGCGGAACCCGGCCCGCTCATGGAGGCGCAAGCTTGCGGTGTTCTCGGGGAAGATCGACGATTGGACCGTCCAGACCCCCACCTGGTCCGCGAGTTCGAGGAACGCGGTCAGGAGAGCTGAGCCGACTCCGTGCCCTGCAGCATCCGGGTGGATGTAGATGGAGTGCTCGACGACGCCCGCGTACACGGCCCGCGCCGAGACGGGTGAGGCGGCGGCCCACCCGAGAACCTGCCCCTCGGAGTCGACGGCGACGAGGCTGAGTTCCGGGCGTTTGCCGGTGGCGAAGGCGGCCCAGGTGTTGGGTGGAGCGGTTTCGAAGGTGGCGTGCCCGGTCGCGATCCCGGCCCGGTAGATGTTCTCGACCTCGGGCCAGTCAGCCTCGACCATCGGCCTGAATTGGAGCGACTCCATCAGGCCGTGAATGCTCGGGCTGCGTCGACAAGGGTGCCGGTCGTGGGCTGGTAGTACGCCCACTTGCCGCGCTGCTCACGGGTGACGAGCCCGGCCTCGACAAGGAGCTTCATGTGGTGCGACACGGTCGGCTGCGACAGCCCGACGGGTTCGGTGAGATCACACACGCACATCTCCCCGCTCGCACTCGCGGTGATGAGCGAGAACAGCTTGATCCGGTTCGGGTCGCCGAGCGCTTTGAACACCTTCGCGAGCTGCTGCGCGGTCGCGTCATCGACCATCGGATATGCCGCAGGGGCGCAGCACGGCCCCTGCGCGGGTGTCGTGTCAATCGTCGAGCGGAGAGCAGCCATGCTTCCATTCTGCCTCACGTATTGACAGATGTCGATGCGTTCGGCAGGCTTGTCACATCGAAGAACATCAATGCATGGAGGTTGATATGGATTCCGTCGTCGTCATCGGCGCGGGCCCGCAGGGACTCGCGGCGGCCGCGCACCTGCTCGAGCGCGGCCTGAACCCGCTCATCCTGGAAGCCGGCACTGGGCCGGCCTCGGCGGTGGCCGAATGGGGGCACGTGCGGCTGTTCTCGCCGTGGACGGAGCTCACCGATGCGGCGTCGCGACGCCTGCTGGAACCCACCGGCTGGATGGCGCCCACTCAGGGGTATCCGACCGGCGCGCAGTGGATCGAGCAGTACCTCGCGCCGCTCGCGGAGACCCTCGGTCATCGCATCCGGTATGGGGCGCGGGTGATCGGCGTGGGGCGCAAGGGCCGCGATCTCTCGGTTGATGCGGGACGCGCTGAGCAGCCCTTCATCGTGCACGTCGAGCCCGCGGACAGCAGCGAGGAGCGGATCGAAGCACGCGCCGTGATCGACGCCTCGGGCACCTGGCGGACGCCCAGTCCCGCCGGCGCCGACGGGCTTCCCGCCCTCGGCGAGCGTGCAGCGATCGAGGCAGGCCTCATGGAGCACCGCATGCCCGCGATCGAGGATGCCAGTGCGCTGGCGGGTCAGCATGTCGTGGTGGTCGGCAACGGGCACTCAGCGGCGACCACGATCGGGATCCTGTCCAGGGTGGCCAAGCGCGAACCCGGAACACGGATCAGCTGGGTGCTGCGCCGCGGCACGGTCGGCAACACCTTCGGCGGCGGCAGCGCCGACGAACTGCCCGAGCGCGGCGCGCTGGGCCAGCGCGCGAAGAAGGCCGTCGAAGACGGCCTCGTGGACCTCGTCACCGGGTTCCGCACTGAACAGGTCGTCATCGACGGCGGCCAGGCAGTACTGGTTGCAGAGGACGGCCGACAGCTCGCGCCTGCGGCGCGGGTGTTCGTCGCCACAGGGTTCCGCCCCGACCTATCCTTCCTCTCCGAGATCCGTCTCGACCTCGACATGCGCCTGCAGGCCCCGACGCGCATCGCCGCGGAGGTCGACCCAAACGTGCACTCCTGCGGCTCCGTCCGGGCCACCGGCGCGGCCGACCTCGAGCAGCCCGAGCCGGGGTTCTACATCGTGGGCGCGAAGTCCTACGGACGCGCGCCGACCTTCCTCGCCCTGACCGGCTTCGAGCAGGTACGCAGCGTCGTCGCCGCGATCGCCGGAGACCGCGAAGCCGCCGAGCGCGTGGAGCTCGCCCTGCCCGACACGGGCGTGTGCGGAGGCTCCGGCCTCTTCGACGCGCCCGACGAGCAGTCCGCGGCCGGGCCCTGCTGCGCGCCTGCGCCGCAGCTCATCCAGCTGGGGGCACCACCCCTGGTCCGCTGATACCCAAATAGTCAGCATTCGCTGTATGATCAGTGAATGCTGACCATTGCTTCACGCCTCGACGTCATGAACCGGCTCGGCCGGGCCATGGCGGACCCGACGCGCTCCCGGATTCTGATGACCCTGCTCGACGGGCCGAGCTACCCGGCCGTGCTCTCGCGCGAGCTGGAACTGACCCGCTCGAACGTGTCGAACCACCTGACATGCCTGCGCGACTGCGGGATCGTGGTCGCGGAGCCAGAGGGGCGGCAGACGCGTTACGAGATCGCGGACCCGCACCTGGCGGCGGCGCTGACCGCTTTGGTGGACGTGACGCTCGCGGTGGACGAGCACGCGCCTTGCATGGATGCCCAGTGCACCGTGCCGGGCTGCTGCGGGACGGGAGCAGGCGCATGAGCACTGCGTGCGGCTGCGAGCACGACGAGCCCGAGACCGCGGACGCCGAAGAAGCCGAGGAGGCGGAGCGCCCTTGGTGGCGGGACCGCGGGATCATGGTCCCAGTCTTCTCCGGCACCGCCTTCCTGACCGGCCTGGTCCTGGAGTGGTCCGGGCTCGAGATCCCGGCGCTGGTGGCGTTCTGGATCGGTTTGCTGCTGGGGGCGTCAACGTTCACGCCGGGCGCGATCCGGAAGCTGTTCACGGGCAAGCTCGGCATCGGCCTGCTGATGACGATCAGCGCGGTCGGCGCGGTGATCCTCGGCTATGTCGAGGAAGCCGCAGCTTTGGCGTTCCTCTACTCGATCGCCGAGGCGCTGGAGGACAAGGCGATGGACCGCGCCCGCGGCGGGCTGCGGGCATTGCTCAAGCTCGTCCCCGAGACTGCGACCATCCGCCACGACGGAACAGCCGTCGAAGTCCCGGCGAAGGATCTCCATGTAGGTCAGCTGATGCTGGTGCGGCCGGGCGAGCGGATCGCGACCGACGGGATCGTCCGCACGGGGCGCTCCAGCCTGGACACCTCCGCGATCACCGGGGAGTCGATCCCGGTCGAGGTCGAGCCCGGCGACGCCGTGTCGGCGGGTGCCATCAACACCGCCGGGGCGCTGGAGGTCGAGACGACCGCGGCGGGCACCGACAACTCGCTGACCACGATCGTCGAGCTCGTGGAGCAGGCGCAGGCCGAGAAGGGCGACCGCGCCCGCCTCGCCGACCGCATCGCCCGGCCATTGGTGCCCGGCGTGCTGATCCTCGCCGCGCTCGTGGCAACCCTCGGGTCGCTGCTCGGCGACCCGGAGCTGTGGATCACCCGCGCCCTCGTGGTGCTGGTGGCGGCGTCGCCCTGCGCGCTGGCGATCTCCGTGCCACTGACAGTGGTCGCCGCGATCGGGTCGGCGAGCAAGTTCGGCGTGATCATCAAGTCCGGGGCCGTGTTCGAACGATTCGGCGTGATCCGCCACGTCGCCGTCGACAAGACCGGCACCCTGACCCGCAACGAGCCCGCCGTCACCGCCGTCCTCACCGCCGACGGGATCACCGAGGCGCGGGCGCTTGCCTGGGCGGCCGCGCTGGAGCAGCACAGCACCCACCCGCTCGCGGCCGCGATTACCGCGGCCGCTCCAGATGCCCCTGCGGCCGAGGGCGTGGCGGAGCAGGCCGGGCACGGCATCGAGGGCAAGCTCGACGGCGCGCGGATCACGGTCGGCAGCCCCCGCTGGCTGGACGCCGGGTCGCTCGGCGACCAGGTGGCAGGCCTGGAAGAGCAGGGCATGACGGTCGTGATCGTCCACCGCGACGACGTCCC
Organism: Microbacterium longlingense; assembly: GCF_058349825.2. NCBI lineage: Bacteria > Bacillati > Actinomycetota > Actinomycetes > Micrococcales > Microbacteriaceae > Microbacterium > Microbacterium longlingense. The sequence continues at coordinate 47,387 of NZ_JBYRJA020000009.1, read as the reverse complement.
GGTTGCCGCGATCGGCGTCCGCGACGAGCTGCGCCCCGAGGTCCCCGAGGTCGTGCGCACCCTCGCGACCCAGGGCATCGGGATGACGATGCTCACCGGCGACAACGCCCGCACCGCACGTGCCCTCGCTGCGGAGGCCGGGATCGAGGACGTCCGCGCCGAGCTGCGCCCCGAGGACAAGGCCACCGCGATCAGCGAACTCGGTAAGAAGAACGGCTCGGTCGCGATGATCGGCGACGGCATCAACGACGCCCCCGCCCTGGCCGCCGCAGACATCGGCATCGCGATGGGCGCGACCGGCTCCGATGCCGCGATCGAGTCGGCCGACGTGGCGTTCACCGGCCATGACCTGCGGCTGCTGCCGCGCGCGTTCGACCACGCCCGTCGGGGGCGGCACATCATCAACCAGAACATCATCCTGTCGCTGCTGATCATCACCGCCCTGCTCCCGCTCGCCCTGTTCGGCGTCCTGGGGCTCGCAGCGGTGGTCCTGGTGCACGAGATCGCCGAGGTCGTCGTCATCCTCAACGGCCTGCGCGCCGCCCGGACTCGGAAGGAGCCGACCGCATGAAGGTCGAACTGCTGCACATCGTCGACTGCCCGAACACAGCTGTCGCTGAGGAGCACGCGCGCGCCGCCCTGGACGCTCTCGGGCTCGCGGACGTGCCCGTCGAGCTGGTGACGATTCGAACCGAGGCCGAGGCGGCGGATGCTCCGTTCGGAGGCTCGCCCACGATCCTCGTCGACGGCGTCGACCTGTTCCCCACGGCCCCGGTTCGCTCGCTCGCGTGCCGGGTCTACGCGACAGGAAGCGGGTACGCCGGAGCGCCCACGCAGGAGCAGATCGAAGCAGCGCTGCGAGGCGCATCCCGGTAGAGCGAGAACGACCGGTGACGCGATCACTGGGTCACACCTCACGGCAAAGCGGTGTTCGCCGCGTGGATCGAGAACCCGGAAACAAAGCGGAGGGGGGTAGGGCCGCTGGCCTCTACCCCCTCCGCTGCTCGCAGTCCCTCAGACGAGCAGTTCGGCGAGGAGGGTTTCGACGCGGCCCTTGATGTCGTCGCGGATCGGCCGCACCGACTCGATGCCCTGACCGGCGGGATCGTCGAGCTTCCAGTCTTCGTACCGCTTGCCCGGGAAGAACGGGCAGGCATCGCCGCAGCCCATCGTGATCACCACGTCGGAGTCCTGCACCGCTTCGGTGGTGAGCACCTTGGGCTGTTCGGCGGTGATGTCGATGCTCTCTTCGCGCATCGCCTCGACCGCGACGGGGTTGATCTGGTCGGCGGGCATGGATCCGGCGGAGCGGACCTCGACGCGGTCGCCCGCGAGCTCGCGGAGCCAGCCTGCGGCCATCTGGGAGCGGCCGGCGTTGTGGACGCAGACGAAGAGGACGGAGGGCTTCTGGTCGGTCATGGTTTTCGCATCTTTCAGTCGGTGAGGGTGGCGAGGAGGCCGCGGACGCGGCCCTCGATGTCGTGGCGTATCGCTTCGACCCCCTCGGGCGAGGCCAGCGCAGGGTCGCCCACGGCCCAGTCCTCGTAGCGGACGCCGGGGATGATCGGGCAGACGTCGCCGCAGCCCATGGTGACCACCACGTCGGCCGCGCGTACGGCGTCGTCGGTGAGGGGCTTCGGGAACGCCGTCTCGGCCTCCTGCTCGCCTTCGATCTCGGTGAGCAGGGAGCGCACGTGCGGGTGCACATCCGAGGCAGGGGTGGAGCCCGCGGAGCGCGCGATCACGCGGCCGTCGGCGAGCTGGTTGACGATCGCGGCGGCGAGTTGGGAGCGGCCCGCGTTCTGCACGCACACGAACAACACCCGCGGCACCCCGGCCGAGCGGTCCCGCGTCAGGTCGGTGAGGCGCTGCCGGGCGAACCGTTCGGTCAGCGGGATCATGTGCGCCGTCAGTTTGGCCGAACGGACCAGGCCGGCGTAGGACTCGCGGACGATCGCGATCACGAGTTCTCGGTTCAGCCCGGTCAGCTCGTCGGCGAGCTCTTCGGCGAGCCGCGTCACGCGGGCGTCCATCTGCTGCAGGGCCGCGACCCGTGCTGCGGTGTCCTCGGGCTCGTCCGTTGTGGCCGCGGCGGGGGCGAACGCGTCGAGGAGGGCCGCGACGGCGCGCTGCTTGCCCGGCGCGATGCGGTAGTACACCCAGGTGCCGCGCCGCTCGGACAGCAGCATCCCGGTCTCTTTCAGCACCTTCAGGTGGTGGGAGACGGTCGGCTGGGACACGTCGGCGAGCTCGGCGAGGTCGCATACGCAGGACTCGCCGCGCGGGTCGGTCGCGATCGCGGAGAGCATCCGCAGCCGCAGCGGGTCAGCGAGCGCCTTCAGCGCCCCGGCCACGGTCGTGGCGGCCTCGGTGCCGATGGCGTGCGCCGTGGACGGCGCGCACGCGTCGGCGTCAGAGATGACGGTCGTGTCGGTCATGACGTCCTCGATTCGGTGGCGTAGGGGTCGGTGTGGAACCAGGCCTTCGCGGCCCAGAGCGAGACGTAGACCAGGCCCACGAGCACCGGCACCTCGATGAGCGGGCCGACGACCCCGGCCAAGGCCTGGCCGGATGCCGCGCCGAAGGTGCCGATCGCGACCGCGATCGCGAGCTCGAAGTTGTTGCCCGCCGCAGTGAACGCGAGCGTCGTCGACCGTGCATACCCCAGGCCGAGCCCCTTGCCGAGCAGGATGCCGGCGAACCACATCAGTGCGAAGTAGACCAGCAGCGGCAGCGCGATCCTGGCGACGTCCATCGGGCGCGAGGTGACCTGCTCGCCCTGCAGCGCGAACAGCAGCACGATCGTGAACAGCAGCCCGTACAACGCCCACGGCCCGATCACGGGGAGGAACTTCTCCTCGTACCAGTCGCGCCCCTTGCGCTTCTCGCCGACGAAACGGGACGCGAAGCCCGCGGCGAGCGGAATACCGAGGAACACGAGCACATTCAGCGCGATCTGCCAGACCGAGACATCCAGACCCTGCGCGTCCAGTCCCAGCCAGCCCGGCAGCACGGTCAGGTAGAACCAGCCCAGCACCGAGAACATCACGACCTGGAAGACGGAGTTGATCGCGACCAGCACCGCGGTCGCTTCCCGGTCACCGCACGCGAGGTCGTTCCAGATCACGACCATCGCGATGCAGCGGGCGAGTCCGACGATGATCAGCCCGGTCCGGTACTCCGGCAGGTCCGGCAGGAAGATCCAGGCGAGCGCGAACATCACCGCGGGCCCCACGAGCCAGTTCAGCACGAGCGAGGAGAGGAGCAGCTTCTTGTCCCCGGTGACGGCGGCGACCCTGTCGTAGCGGACCTTCGCGAGCACCGGGTACATCATCACCAGCAGGCCCAGCCCGATGGGGATCGAGATTCCGCCGACCTCCATCGCGGAGAGCGCGTCCGAGAGCGCGGGCACGAAGCGTCCGAGCAGGAGGCCCGCGACCATGGCGAGGCCGATCCAAAGCGGCAGCCACTTGTCGAGAGTGGAGAGCCGCTTCGGGGCGGTGCGGGTCAGGGTGTCGGTCATGCGAGCAGCTCCTCGATCTTCGCGGCGTAGACGGGCTTCGGGTGCGCGCCGATCAGCACGTCCACGCGCTCCCCGTTCCGGTAGAAGCCGAGGGTCGGGATCGAGGTCACCCCGGCCGCGGTCACGGTCTCGGGGTTCTGGTCGGCGTCGACCTTCACGATCCTCACCCGGCCCGCGTACTCGCCGGCGAGCTGGTCCAGGATCGGGGCGATCGCCCTGCACGGGCCGCACCAGGTCGCCCAAATGTCGACCACGACAGGCAGCTCGGACTCGAGCACCTCCGCCCGGAAAGTAGCGTCGGTGACAGGGATGACGGTGCTCATGCGGAGACCTCCAAAGCAAGCTCGGAAACGGTGGCGGGTGCGAGGTTCGACAGGTAGTGCTGGGCGTCCTGCGCGGCCGCGCAGCCGGTGCCCGCGGCGGTGATCGCCTGCCGGTACGTGTGATCGACGAGATCCCCGGCCGCGAACACCCCGGCCAGGTTCGTCCGCGTCGACGGGTGCGCGACCCGCACGTACCCGTCCGCGTTGGTGTCGACCTGCCCGGTCACGAGCTCGGAGCGCGGGTCGTGCCCGATCGCGACGAACACCCCCGTCGCGTCGAGCGTGCGCTCGGCCCCGGTGACGGTGTCGCGCAGCGTGAGCCCGGTGACCTGCTCGTCGCCGAGGATCGCGGCGACCTCGCTGTTCCAGGCGACCTCGATCTTCGGGTCGTCGAGCACGCGCTGCGCCATGATCCTCGACGCGCGGAACTCGTCCCGGCGGTGCACCACGGTCACCTTCGATGCGAACCGGGTGAGGAACAGGGCCTCCTCCATCGCGGAGTCCCCGCCGCCGACCACGACGATCTCCTGCTCCCGGAAGAAGAACCCGTCGCAGGTCGCGCACCACGACACACCGTGCCCGGACAGGCGCTCCTCCTCGGGAAGGCCGAGCTTGCGGTACGCGGAACCCATCGTCAGGATCACCGCCCGCGCCCGATACGTCGCCCCGGCACCGGTCTCGATGGTCTTCACGTCGCCGTCGAGTTCGAGGCGGACCGCGTCGTCGTAGACGATCTCGGCGCCGAACCGCTCGGCCTGTGCCCGCATCGACTCCATCAGCTCCGGGCCCTGCACGCCGTCGACGAAGCCCGGGAAGTTCTCCACCTCGGTCGTCGTCATCAGCGCACCGCCCGCGGTCACCGAGCCCGCGATCACGACCGGCGCGAGGCCCGCACGGGCGGCGTAGACCGCCGCGGTGTACCCCGCAGGACCGGACCCGACGATGAGTAGTTCGACCTCTTGAATAGACATGCATCTATATTGACGCATGTCGAAGCAAGCGGCAAGTCTGCGCAGCGCATCTGGGCGGGTGTTTGCCGAAGATTCATCTCCCGCGGCGCCTACGCACTGTCGGCCATGATGTTCTGTGGTCCCGTGCTGGTGTGGGAGTAGCGAAGTGCGGTCTCGACGCTGATGCCGAAGAGGTCACAGATGCGCCTGACGTCGCCGCCGGTCTGCTCGACTTCGTAGAGAATCCGGTCGGTGCGGAGTGCTTGCGCGGTCACGCCGGCTTTCTTCCAGGGGAAGTTCCGGCTGGGCGGTGAGAGACGGGGTGCGGTCTGGGTGGTGACGAGCATGTAGGGGTTCTTCGTCTCGGGCCAGCGTTTGGCTCGGTGATCGAGCCACGCGGCCAGGCGGACAAGAACGGGCTTGGCGAGCGGGATGAAGCGGCCATCGGGCATCCGCAGACGTCCGTCGATGATGTCGGTGAGCTTGATGTGCTGCACTTGCGAAGTCATCAGAGCGTGGAAGGCGACGAGGGAGACGGCCAGCGCGATCGCGGGGTCGGGATTGGTGAGCGCGTCGCGGATCGCGGTGGGTTCCATCGGCAGCGGGAGGTTGCGTCTGGGGCCGCGCAGCGGAATCGCTTTCGTCGGGACGGTGAAGACCAGCTTGCGACCGTGCAGGATCGTGAACAGGCTGCGGAAGCCGAGCATCATGGCGTGACGGCGCGAGGGGTCGTCAGGAAGGGCGGCGAGGATGTCTTCGGTGCTGATCCCTGCGAGGCTGGTGCGGCCTTCTTCGACCCAGCGAGTGATCGCGGGGAGGATGCCATACATCTGGCCCTTGACGGTCATCGTGTCGCGGGGCTGACGGCGCGGCGGAGTCTTGGAACCGTCGACCATGATGTCGCGCCAGAGCTCGAGCTGGGATCGCATCGGCTCGGGCAGGGCATGGGTCTTGCGTTCGAAGAGCTTGGTGAACGAGGGCACCCGGTCGTCAGTGAGGAGCCCGGCGTCTTCGAGGACTTCGATGGTGGAGCGGATGTTGCTGCCGTCGTCGTAGCTGCGCATCGCGAGGATGTCGGAGGCGCGGAAGCGCAGATTCGCGCCGGGGAACACGAGCTGCAGAACTTTCAGGGTGCGCCTGACCTGGTTGGTCTGTCGCTTGCTCCATGCGTACTCGCGGGCTCGGGCGTAGAGGAAGTGGTCGGTGCGGCTGGTGATGTCGCGCAGCCTGATCTCGTTGGAGCGCTGCCGGAGACGTTCGGGGTCGGGGTCGATATGGAACAGCACCGGTTGGTAGCTGGCCGGTTCCGGCGGCGGGGTGCTGATGACCTTGAGCGCTTCGCGGATGCTCATCGCCATCGGCAGGTGGAGTTCCGCGGGCTGACGGGAGTCGTTCACCGAGGCGAGGAAGAGCTGCTGGCCGTACTTGCGTGCCGCGTCGAGGTCGAGCGGTTCGCCGAGTCTCTGGTGGTAGCGGGCGGTTTCCAGGCAGAGCCGGCAGTAGCCCTGCTCACCGATAGTGACCTCGCGGTGGCAGGAGATGCACTCACCTTGCGGGTAGTGGGTGAACCACCAGCGGCACTTCCAGCACCGCCAGTTGTGCCTGCGGTAGACGCCCCAGGCGAGGCAGTCGCGGCAGGAGCCGATGAAGCCGGGGCTGCCAGGGTGACAGTGAGCGCAGAGCCCTTGGCTGTAATACTCGGCCGATCCGCACTTGCTACAGGCCGGCGGTGTGAACGGGCCGCCGGGAATGCAGTCGTAGCAGAAGTCGATTCGGGGTGTGAGCCACGCGGCCGGCTTCACCCCGCACGCGGTGCAGGGCAGCGGCGGACTCAAGGGTCCGTTCGGGCCGCGTGCCGGGCTCATAGCGGCGGGGCGGGCCGATCGTTCTTCGGGCCGAACCGGGGCGTGACGATGCTCGTGTTCCCGTTAGCTTCTTCCCGTTCGCGGGCGCCGGGCTTGCGGGCGCGGACCTTCTCGGGTTCGGGTACGAGGAGATCGGTCGGCTCGCAGCCGAGGACATGGCAGATGACGTCGAGGTCGTCCAGCCGGATCGTGGTTGGGGTGCCCGTCCACAGCCCCGACATCTTGCCCTGGCTGATCTCTAGCCCGGCGTCGGCGAGCATCCGCCGCAGCTCCGTCGACTTCCAGATGCCGCGCTCGGCGGCCTGGACTCGCAAGTTCCATTTCATCGCGCGGTCATCCCTTCGAATCGGTCTTCCAGCCGTTGGTTCGCTTGCATCCACGAGTCCTCAACGTGCTCGCCCGGGACGTGGATGTACTGCGTCGTGGTCGAGAGCCACTGATGGCCCAGCAGCTCTTGCAGCGCCTTCAGATCCATACCCGCCAGATACAGAGAAGACGCGCAGTAGTGCCGGAGCACATGCGGCGTCATTCGCCCGTCGGCCCAGGCAGGCAGGAACCGCTCAGTGGCTCGGGCCAGGCCTCGTCGGAGCACGTCATCGCTGGCCCGCCAGGAACGGCCGAGTTCGTGATCGAACCGTTCCGACGGGATCATCGGGGCATCCGGGTTGTCCCAATCGGGTCCGAACCGGTGTCGCACATCGCCGAGCCACCAGTCGATGAGCTTGTCCGCCCCGTTGATCGCGGGCACCAGGCGCTGCTTCGACCCGCGTCCGCGCGAGCCTTTGCCGAACCGGACATGCAGCTTGCCCAGCGCCCCGAGATCGGGCCGCCAATCACGGAGGTCGAGCTTCGTGCCCTCGGTGATGCGCACCCCGACCCTGCGCCAGAGCGACGCAGCGAAGTAGTTCCGGGCAGCGGGCAGGTAGCGTCGCTCGTCTTGAAGTGAGGCCGCCCAGCCGCCGAACAGCCGCTCAATCTCCGCGTCCGAGGGCGGCACCCTGACCTTGCCGAGCGACGACCCGGACTGCCGGTTGTACTCGTCGACGGGCTGCTCGATCACCCACTCGGTGAGCGCATGGATGTCGCCTTGATAGCGGGCGATAGCGAAGTCGTAGAACTGCGCGATCGCGCCCGCCTTGCCGGCTCTGGTCGTGACGGCCAGCCCTGCTCGACGTAGCCCGGCCAGGAAAGCGTCCGCGTCAGAAGGCTTGGCCTGCCAGACCGGGGCGTCGAGATGGTGACGGAACTCAAAGACGACCGCCCTGGACTGCGCGATGTACCCGTCACTGAGTCCAGCGGCAGCCATCGCGAGAGCGTGCTGATCGATGATCTCCTGCTCGAAGTCCGCAGCATCTTCCTCGGACCGCCAACCCCTGGCAGTTCCGATGCTCCGCACCGCGGCGAGCTTCATCGCCCCGCAGCTTCACGAATCGTGACCATGCATCAAGAATACAGCGAATTCGTCAGGATTTTGTGATGGATTGTCGAGAATCGTGACGGCTGTGGAGTCCAGCCTGGGGGCTGGGAAGACGCACCTGGCGGGCATGAAACTCAGTCAAGAAGATGCGGGTCTAGAGACAAGACAAAAAGCAAAGCGGGGCCTTCGATATGAAGGCCCCGCTCGTTCGTTGGCTCAAGGTGGCTAGCGAGGTCCCAAGGACCCCAGCGCCCGCCGCCCAGATTGTTTCGAGCAGATACTGCCAGAACCTCCTTGGTGCTGCGAGCCGACTGTTGGAGACGCTTGCCCGTGTTGCTTTCATTCGGTTCTCCTTTCGTTTATCCCTTCCGGGAATGTCACTCAGGAGGCGGACGAACGCCAGGGCGAGGGCCACCGCCAGCCACACTGTGCCGAGCCACATGGAGGGCTCGCTAGCACCTTGAGCCAACGACCTCCCCATTCTCGCTGCCGCCCTGCCTCCTGTCCACTGCGTGGGTCGCGGCGACAGAGGGAGCGCACCTGACTACTGGCCGTCGTCATCCCTAGCGGCGGCACTTGTTCGTTCCAGTCAGGAGTTCACTATGTCGCATACCGCTCTCGTGCCACCCGATACCGCGCCGCCGCCGGGCCGTGCCGTCGCTCGACTGTCGGCGATCCTCACCGTGCTGCTGATGCTCTTCGGCGGCCTGTTCTTCACTCCGGCCCCCGCGCAAGCGGCAACCCTCGGCGTCGGGTACGGCAACGAGGACCTGTGGCTCGGCAGCTTCGCCTCGCATGGCCGGCAGGCGTACTGCATGGACCTGGACGCGCTGCCTCCATACGGCACGACCGAGCATCCCGAGCTCAAGACCACGCTCGATGAGCTCAGCGACACGCAACTCGCCCGGCTGAACTACGTCATGGGCCGGTGGGGCGAATCGCAGGACCCGAACATCACCTCGGCGGTACAGCTCTATGTGTGGGATGTCGCCGACCACGGCAACTACACGAGCCGGGGCGGCGACGGGCACTTCATCACCCGCGTGCCCGCGAACGCGCAGGCCACCGTGCTCGCGAACCTCGCCGCAATGCGCGATGCCGCGGCAGCGAACGCGGTGCCGAATCCGTCGGTGTCGATGTCGATTCAGATGGACGACCAGTACCACGGGCAGCTCACCATCAGCACGAACCCCGCCACCGCGACGGGCACCGTCACGCTCACTGGCGGCACCTTCGCGAACGGCTCCGCGACGGCGACACTCGGGGCGGGCACGCACGAGATCGTCGGCACCCCCGCTGAGGGGGCGCCCGAGTATCGGATCGAGGCGAAGATGTCGGCCCCTGCGGTCGGCTACGGTGCCGGCGTCGACCTGTTCTACACGCCCGGCGAGCAGCGGATTCTCGCCGCCGCATCCTTCGAGCCACTGACCGCGACCGCGCAGTCCCCGGTGATCCCGCTGGACTTCCAGCCGATCATCGAAACGCAGGTCTCCTCGAAGTTCGTGCAGGCCGGCGATCCGATGCTGGACGACCTCACCGTGACAGTGATCAAGCACTCCTGGATCAAGGTCGGCGGCCAGCCGGTGCCGGTGGTCGCGGAGGGTCGCCTCTATGGCCCGTTCGATGCGCAGCCGGCCGAAGCGAACGCGCCCCCTTCGGGTGCGCCGCTCGCCGGCACCGAAGAACTCACCCTCACCTATGCCGGCCACTATGTCTCGCCGGGTACGATCATCGCGCCCGAGTCGGGCTTCTACACGTGGGTGTGGTCGATCGACAAGACCGTGCAGGGCGATTGGGCGAAGTACCTCACCGATTCCTTCACCGACAGGTTCGGCCGGGTCGCAGAGACTTCGGTGGTACCGTTCCAGCCGGAGGCGGTGTCGCAGGCGAACGGGCGGCTCGTGAAGCCCGGTGATGAGGTGACCGACACCATTACCGTCGCATCCACGAACGGGGCCTGGCTGAAACAGAACGGCGAGCCGATCCCGGTGATCTTCGAGGGCACTGCCTACCAGGTAGCCGGCACCCTGCCCCCAGCGCAGGGTACGGAGATTCCTTCGGATGCGGTGCCGCTCGGCACCGTCACGGTCACGGCGACCGGGCCGGGCACTTATACCTCACCCAAGGTGACCCTCCCGGATGCGGGGTTCGTGACCTGGGTGTGGGAGGTCAGGAAGAGCAGCCAGCCGGAATGGGTGCGCCCGTTCATCGCGGCGGATTGGCGCGATGACTACGGCATCAACGTCGAGACGCACAGCGTCCGCTGGCCCCTCGCCATCACCTCGGAAGTGCGCGAGTACAACGTCCACAAGGGCGGGCGGGCGTTCGACCGGATCACCGTCAGCGGGTTCCCCGAGAACCATCCTGAGTTCGAGGGCGACGGTTACTGGCAGCCCGACGCGAAGGAGCTAACGCACACCGTCTACGGCCCCTTCGCGACCGATGCGGAGCTGACCGAGGACATGGAGCTGGACGATGCGCCGGTGCTGACCCGGATCACGACCCCGGCGAGGAACGGGGTCTACGACATTGGCTACACGGATGAGGATCGGATTCAGCCGACGGAGCCCGGCTACTACGTCGTGGTGACCCGTTTCGAGGGCGACGACCGGGTGCAGCCGTTCACGTCGTCTCCGGCTGACATCTGGGAGCGGTTCTTCGTGCCCGGTCCCGAGCAGCCGCTGTCGGTGGTCACGCAGGCGCAGGCGTCGGCGTTCGTCGGCGACCCGTTCGAGGACACCGCCCTCGTGCAAGGCTCCGCAATCCCCGCGGGCGCGTACCTGGTGTTCCGCGCCTACGGGCCGCAGCCCGCGGGCGCGGACCCCGTGTGCGAGGTGCCGTTCTTCACCTCGGAGGAGATCGCCGTGACCGAAGCCGGGCACTACCGCTCGGGCACGACGAGCACCGATGAGGCCGGGCACGTGTACTGGGTCGAGACCTTGTACGGGAAGGATGGGAAGGTGCTCGCCGAGGGCCGCTGCGGCGCGCCGGGCGAAACGACCGTCGTGAGCGTGCGCCCGCCGGGCACCCCGGAGACGCCGACGCCAGACAAGCCGGAACTGCCTGAGCTGCCGCCGGAGCTCGCACTCACCGGCGGCACCGCCTGGGGTGCCTGGGCCGGCGGTATCGCGGCCGTCCTGCTCCTCGCGGCCGGGGCGACGCTCTGGTTCGGCCGCAAGCTCGCGCTCCACCGTGAGCGCATGCGGGAAGACGGCGAGGAGGTGACGATCGAAGAACTCATGAACCAGTAACGCACCCCCCACAGGACGGGCGGAACCCGCAGACCCTACCCCCAGGTCTGCCGGCTCCGCCCGTCTCTCATGTCATCCCTGACGCACCTCACTCCCGTAGACGACCACGCAGACCAGGGAGGGGCCGATGATGGCGAAGTTCTCGGAGGACGTGCTCACTCGGATGGAGCTGACGGCGCTCGCCGAGCCCGGCAATCCGGTCACGGGGCAGCTCGTGCGCGCGATCGGCCTGACCGAGACGCTTGCCCTGATCCGCGACCCAGGGGCCTCGATCCCGGATCAAGTCGAGACGGTCCCAGGCATCCGGTGGCGGCAGCATGCCGCCGCCCGGCAGCGCGATGCGCTCCGGGATCAGATCGCCGATCTCACCGACCGGCACGGGTTCCGGGTGCTCACTCCCGGTGGGGCGGGGTGGCCGGTCGCGCTGAACGATCTCGGAGATCGGGCACCGCTCCTGTTGTGGGCGCATGGGAACCCGGAACTGCTCACCGCCTCCGTCTCGTCGCGGGTGACGATCACCGGAGCCAGAGCCGCGACCGCCTATGGCGTGCACGTCACCCAGGAACTCGCGGAAGACCTGGCCGCGCTCCCGCGCATCATCGTCTCCGGTGGCGCCTACGGCGTCGACGCCGCCGCGCACCGCGCCGCGCTCACGACGGGTCCTGCCTCCACGATGGTCGTGTCTGCCAGCGGGCTCGACCGCCCCTACCCTCCGCACAATGCTGAGCTGTTCGAGCGGATCGTGGTGCAGGCCGGCATCCAGATCAGCGAGACCCCGCCCGGCCAGGGGCCGTCGCGGGAACGGTTCGTCGGCCGGGCGCGGCTCCTCGCCGCGCTCAGCGGGGCGACGATCATCACCGAGGCTTCGGCGCGCTCGGGGTCGCTGCTGGTCGCGGCGCGCGCGTTCGAGCTCGGCCGGGCCGTCGGCGCGGTTCCCGGCCCGGTCACCTCGGCCTCGTCGGCGGGCTGTCACCGGCTCATGCGGGAAGGCATCGCCGAGACCGTTACCCGCGCCGGCGAGGTCGCCGAGCTCATGGACCCGTCGCCGTTCCCGCTCGGCCCTGCCTACCAGCAGGTCGCCCGCCGCGCCGCGCCCGATCACAGCCGCGCCGCACGCCGCCTCGCACTCTGACCCACCCCTCGGCCGCCTACGCCCTCGGGCGGCTGTTCCTTCATCCACTCGATAGGAGAACTTTGCCGATGTCGAAGCGTGCCCGCTCGAAGACCGACCCGACCGCCGTGGTGATGGTAAGAATCATTGTCGCCGAGGACGGCACCCTGTCGGTGACCGTGGACGGGGCGCCGTATCTGCCGCCGGAGTTCTCGCCGCCGTGGCGGCGCTCCGCCTACCCGCACATCGTGGACGCCATCAGCCAGCACACCGGCCAGACGCTCCGCGTCGATGTCATCGAGATCGACGGACGAGTCATCACCGACTACCGCACCCCACCCAGACCCAGACCTGTGATCCCCGAGCCCGCCGCAGCCCCCGCGGCGGCGGCACCACAGCCTGCCGCACCGGCGGCCGCGCCTGTAGAGGCGGTGCCTCGGTTTGCGCAGCTCGCGGGCAGCGGCTTCGTACCCGGTGAGGATGTCGCGGTCGCGGTCATCATCTCCCACACTGAGACCGCACCGAACGGGATCGCCCGTGCCCTGATCGACTCCCGGTATCTTGCGGCGTGCCCGACGGGCGAGGCGATCCTCGTGGGCCGCATCTCCGGCACCCTCGTGCTCGGGCGGCCCGAGTGAGCGGGCAGCTCCGCCCGACCGGGTCGATGGGCGACGAACTCACCAACGCCGCGCTCGTCGCCCTCGCCGCCCTCGGCGTCGCCGCGGTGCTGCTCCGGGTCGCGGGCAGCATCGCCGCCTTCCTCACCGGCGCCCCGCAACCCGAAGCCGGCCTCGGAGCCGGGGCAGCCGTGCTCCTGCACCCTGGCAACCCCGCCGCCGCGCTCGGCGCGCCAGGCCTCAACGTCGTCGTCTACTGGATCGTCGCGGGGCTCCTCATCACAGGCAGTGGTGTCGGGGGCTGGTGGGTGTGGTCGGCGATCCGGCATCACTCCCGACAGCAGGCGCTCGACCCGTACCGGATCGTCGGTATCGCGACCCGCCGCGAGGTCGCACGGGCAGGCTCCACGAAGGCGCTCCTCGCAAGGGCCGGGAACCTCCGCCCTTCACTCGATCATCCCGAGCTTGTGGAGGTGGGCTACCGGATCGGCAGCTCGCGCGGGGTGGAAGTGTGGGCGTCGGTCGAGGACTCGATGCTGCTCATCGGGCCGCCCCGCTCCGGGAAGGGCGTGCATATCGTGATCAACTCGATCCTCTCTGCGCCCGGCGCGGTCATCACGACGAGCACGCGCCCCGACAACGTGACCGCCACGATCAGGGCCAGGCAGCGGGTAGGGCCGGTCGCGGTGTTCGACCCGCAGCACCTTGCAGACGGCATTCCCGCCGGGTTGCGCTGGTCGCCCGTGCGCGGCTGTAGCGACCCGCTGACTGCGATGATCCGTGCCTCTGGTCTTGCCTCTGCGACGGGGCTGGGGAAGGGCGGGGTCGAGGGCGGCGACTTCTGGGAGGCGAAGACGAGGGTCGCGCTGCAATGCCTCCTCCATGCCGCGGCCCTCGATGGGAGGCAGCCTGCTGATCTGTTCCGGTGGACGCTCGACCCTGCTGCGGCCGGGGATGCCGTGTCGATCCTCGCCGCCCACCCGCGCGCGGCCGGCGGCTGGGCGGAAGCGCTGCAGGCGATGCTCGAATCCGATCCCCGCACGATGGACTCGATCTGGCAGGGCGTCTCCCTCGCCCTCTCCGCGCTCGCCGACCCGCGCGTGCTCGACGCCGTAAGCCCAGGCCCCGACGAGGTGTTCGACCCCGAGACGTTCCTCGAACAGAAGGGCACCCTCTACCTGCTCGCGACCGCCGCCGGGGCAAACAACTCCGCACCGCTGGTCGCGGCACTCATCGAGGACGTGGTCGAGGCCGCCCGCCGCCTCGCCGCACGCAGCCCGGGCGCACGGCTCGACCCGCCCCTGTTGCTCGCGCTCGACGAGGTCGCGAACCTGTCGCCGCTGCCCTCCCTGCCGACCCTCATGGCTGAGGGCGGCGGGTCAGGGATCACGACCATGCCCGTTCTCCAATCACTCGCGCAGGCACGGGAGAAATGGTCGGAGAACGCGGCGTCGGCGATCTGGGATGCCGCGATCGTGAAGATCATCCTCGGCGGAGCCTCGAACTCGAAAGACCTCCAAGACCTGAGCACCCTGATCGGGGAACGCGACGAGATCACCGACTCCACCACCGTCGGCGACCACGGCTCACGATCCGCGCAACGCTCAATCCGCCGAGTGCCCGTCATGCCGCCCGACGTGATCCGCCGCTTCCCGTTCGGCACCGGCCTCGTACTGCTGCGCTCCGCACCACCGATCGTCGCGCGCCTCCGCCGCTGGACCGAACGCGCCGACGCGAAGCAACTCACGCAGGATCGGGCAGAGGTCGAAGCCCAGCTCCACCACCGTCAGACCCCAGGCCCGGCGGGAGCACCTGCCGAGTAGAGGCGGCACACCGGGTGCCGCAATGAGCGAGGAGGTCGTGACGATGGAGATCCGTTCAGAGCCGTCGATCCGAGGGTTTCTCTCCCGAGCGCCGGAGCAGAAGTCGAAGCCGGGAGAGGTCTTCCTACTGGTCGCGCAGATCGGGCAGAAGTTCCGTCGCCACGAGGAAGACGGCACCTTCACCCTCATCGGCTCCGCATACATCGACCTGATCATGATCGGCGACAAGGCCGAGAAGGCCTTCGCAGATTTCGTCAAGGGCGATGATGTCGTGGCGATCGGTGAGTTCGCGAAGCGGCAGTACGAGCAGGACGGGCAGCGAATCGAGCGCCCTCAGTTCCGCGCCTCCCGGCTCCTCTTCGATACCTCCCGTGCCCGATACGCCGTCGAGCGCACCCCGCACCAGCTCGCACCAAAAAAGACGCCCACGGCGGCAGAGGTTACGGCGGTGGAGTTCCGATCGCCCGAGCCTCGACGTGCGACCGGGCTGGGGAGGTGAACACGATGACCGACGAGCCGACACAACCGAACCCCGAGGCCGAAGTCGAGATCGAGGACATCGACCTGTACGACGAGCTCATGGCCGGAATGGCGCTTCCCGAGCCGCCGCGTCCGATCAACTGGAATCTCCTGACCGCCGGAGACGCCGAGGCAGAATGGCTGGCACTGAACCAATGGGTGGACTGGCTGCGGAAGACCTACGGGCTGCCCGCCTCTGTCGTGCCGCCGTTCTGGCACCGGCATCCCGAACTCGTCCTCGAACTCTCGGCGCTGCACCTGCACTGGTGCGCGAGCTACGATCCCGAGCAGTCGGCCTCTGGGCCGATTGCCTGGCACACGGACTTCGCGGCGGCACGCGACCGGCTCCGCGAATGGGCCGTCACCTCCGGCACCCGGCTCGATCGCGACCGTCCGACACGGCAGACGACCTGGCCCGGCGAGGAACCGCAACCGCCGCTCGAGGACGAGACGATCCCGAACCGGACCGAGGATTTCGTCGCGTTCGTCGCCGCCGACGTGCAGGCACGTCAGGACATCGAGGATGCGTTCGGCCGAGCGCGACGGGCGAGCGACCATGCCCGCCACGATTGACGCTGTCGAACCTCTCTGGAACTCGCAAGAGGCAGCGGAGTTCCTGAACGTCTCGCAGGCCACGCTCTCTCGCTGGCGACGGGAACACGAGGGGCCGCCGTTCGTGCAGGTCGGCGGCATCGCCCGCTACAACCCGCCCACCGTGCGAGCCTGGGTGCTGGAACGCGAGGGCACGCATGGCTGACCCGCGCAACCACAAGATGCCCCCGATCGGGGTGAAGCTCTCCACGAGCATCGAGAGCCGCGGCAGCGGATACCTCGCGCGCGTGCGCTGGACCGACCCGCAGACCAAGAAACGGCCGAGCCGATCCGAGTTCGTCGACACCCCGGAAGAGGCGGAAGCGTTCTTCGAGAAGCTGCAGCAGGCGACCGAGACCGGCGCGAACATCCTCATCACGTTCGCCGACTATGTGGATTCCATCGGCGAGCGCTGGCAACGCGGCCTCGACCCTACATCAACAGCCTCCGGCTACGAGATCAGCCTCCGGCTGCGAGTGGTTCCCGCGCTCGGGCATCTGCAAGTCAGCCGCATCTCCACCGGCCTCATCGACCGCACCATCGACCAATGGGAGACCGAGTTCGGGCCGTCAACGATCAAGACCTCGATCGCGGCTCTCGTGCGCGTACTCGACGTGGCGGTGCGCGACGAGGTGATCCCCTCGAATCCGGCGAAGAACCGTGCCCGCCGCACGCTCAGCCAGCAGTCCGCACTGAGGCCCGGTTCGCTGCGAGCCCTCGCCGTCCCGGACATGGAGACGCTGAACAAGATCGCCGATGCGTGCGCTCAGGTGCATCAGAGCTACTCGGATCACGTCATGCTCTGCGCCATGCTCTGCGCTCGCGGTTCCGAAGTCGCCGGCCTCGAAATCGGCGACATCGACTGGGTGAATCGCATCGTGAAGATCGAGCGGCAGATATACCCCGGCAAAGGTGGCCTCGTCACGAAGCAGACCAAGGGCCGCAAGGAACGCTACGTGCCGATACTCGACCCGCTCGAACCCATCCTCATCCGCCTCTCAGCGGGCAAGGAACCGGATGATCCTCTGCTCCGCGGCCCTCGGGGTGGGGTGCTCACCACTGCCACCGTGCGCGACGCAACGAAGTGGGATGAGCTCGTGACGAACCTCGGCCTGCCGAACCTCACCCGCCACGGCCTCCGGCACACCGGAGCCACCTGGCTCGCGGATGCCGGCGTGCCGCTTCATGTGCTCCAGCGCATCCTCGGCCATGCCTCCATCGACACGACCAAGGGCTACCTGCACCCCGACCACCGGCACCTCAGCGAAGCAGCGACGCTCGCCAACCAGTTCTTCGCCACCCCATCGAAGAGGAAGGAGACCACCGGGAAAACCCACGGGCGACAGCTCTAGATACTCCTGCGCCGACATCCTGGCCAGGGAAGGGCCGGGAGCATCATGCTGCCCGGATTTTGGCCCACTAGATTTCCACTTTTTGGCCCACTAGCTTGCTAGACGGGCCGGAACGAGCAGCAATCACGAGCGGCTTCAAGACCCGGCCTTGGACCCATCCCGGAGCCCGGCGAAGGTCACCAGAAACGAAGGAAGCCCTGACGAGAAATGGCTTCTCATCAGGGCTTTTCCGTCGGGATGACAGGATTTGAACCTGCGACCCCCTGACCCCCAGTCAGGTGCGCTACCAAGCTGCGCCACATCCCGTTATTCAGTTATAAGTCTTCGATTTGGAGGCTGTTGCCGTTAACCCCCAGTCAAGTGCGCTACCAAGCTGCGCCACAGCCCGTTACCCGGGCGCGTGCGCTCGGACAACTCCCCTATCGTAGCCCACCCGGGGCCGGTCGGCGAAACGGCGGGGCGCCCGCGCGTGCCGTGGTGCTATGCGGCGCGGAGGGCGTCGGTTGCGAGGCGGTCCTGCAGCTCGGCCTCGAGGGCGATGATCGCCTGGTTGCACCGGTCGATCTCGGCGGCCAGGTCGGCCCGCGTATCTGCTGTGGGAGCCTGTTCGACGTCGAGCGTCGCGTCGCGCACGCGGTCGAACTGCAGGGCAATGTCGGCGATATGGAGCAGGATCTCCTCGTTCACGCCACTGGACGCAAGGAACGGCGCCCAGCGGCTGAGCACGTCGGCGAGCCGGTCGCGCTCCCCCATCACCTGCACCCGGAGCTCGTGCAGCGCGGCCACGAGCTCTGCGCCGTCGGCATCGTCCGCCACGGGCGCCAGCGCTCTCGGCACGACGACGCCCCGGGATATCTCACTGCTCTCCTCATCGGCGATCGCGTGCAGGAACTCCGTCAGGGCGAGCCTGTTGACCGGAGCCCAGCGCCGCGCCGTCGAACGGGCGATGATGCGATCCAGGACGAGCACCGTCAGCAGGAACGTGACGAGACCGGCGGCGAGACCGGAGAGCACCACCAGATCGTTCCACACGCCGGTCGCGACATCGAGCCAGATGATCGTGGCGACCACCACGATCCCGCCTCCGGCGAGCGCCGCCCGCCGGACCCGTTCTCGCGCCGCTTCCCGATGCACGTATCCCACCGCCTTCGCCGCGCGGCCGGGCCCGCGCCGGACGCACTGGCCATACCGTAGCCCGGAACCGTGCCCCTTTCCACCACTGCGCGGCAGCCGCGCATCCGGTCCGCGCGGCCCCGCCGGCCGCAGGTGCGCCGCACACGACCAGGCATCGCGGTGGCTCGTGCCGCTCCTCGCGTCTTCGGTGCGCATGAACGCCCAACGCCGTACCCCGGACGCCGCTCGCCGCACCCCGCTCGCCGGACGCCGCGCCATCCTCCCCGCCCGCCTGCTGTGCACCAGCGTGCCCGGTGTCGGACTCCCCCGCTATCGTCACCTCATGAGTGAGATCGACGTCCGCCCCGCGACCGCAGACCGCTTCGACGAGCTCCAGCACGCGCTCTCCGGCGGCGGCGACGGCAAGAGCTGTCAGTGCATGTGGTGGGTTCTCCCCCAGCGCGAGTGGGCCAGCACCACGGCCGCAGACCGCGAACGCATGCTGCGCGACGAGGTCGATGCCGGCCCGGCTCCCGGCCTCATCGCCTACGTCGACGGCGTCCCCGCCGCCTTCGCTCGCATCGGGCCGCGCCCCGCTCAGCCGCGCCTCGCCCGCACCCGCAACTACGCTGCCGCCCTGGCGCCCTTCAGCGATCCCGGGATCTGGGCGCTGAGCTGCTTCGTCACGCGGCGGGAGCACCGCGGCCAGGGCCTCAACCGGGCGCTCATCGGCGCGTCGATCCCCTTCGCCGTGGACAACGGCGCTCATGTCATCGAGGCCTATCCGCTCGACCCCACCGTGAAGAAGATCACCGCGAACGAGCGCTACCACGGCGTCGTGTCGACGTTCCTCGCGGCCGGTTTCCACGAGACGGCACGGCCCCGACCCCATCTCGCCATCGTCGCGCGCGATCTCCGCGCCGGCTGACCCGCAGCCGAGCCGGGTCCCGTCGGTGTCGCGGGCGCGCCCAGAGCGGTACCACGGTATGACACGAATCACCCTTCCGGCCGACGCGGCACCGCACACCGCTCCTTAGCCTGGAAGCATGATCGTCGCAGAGAACCTCAGCAAGAGTTTCGGCGCCAAGCAGGCCGTGGGCGGGGTGAGCTTCTCGGTGCAGCCGGGCAAGGTCACCGGCTTCCTCGGCCCCAACGGCGCCGGGAAGTCCACCACGATGCGCATGATCGTTGGCCTCGACCGCCCGAGCTCCGGGCAGGTCACCGTCAACGGGTCCGATTACCGCACGATGCGCGCCCCTCTCGCCGAGGTCGGCGTGCTCCTCGACGCGAAAGCCGTGCACACCGGTCGCTCGGCCCGCAACCACCTCCGCGCGATCGCCGCGACCCACGGCATCCCGCGGAGCCGCGTCGATGAGGTGATCGAGGTCACCGGGCTCACCTCGGTCGCTGCCAAGCGCGCCGGAGGGTTCTCGCTCGGCATGGGCCAGCGCCTCGGCATCGCCGCAGCGCTGCTCGGCGACCCGCACACGCTCATCCTCGATGAGCCGGTCAACGGTCTCGACCCCGAGGGCGTGCTGTGGGTACGGCGTTTCGTGCGGCACGCGGCGAGCGAAGGACGCACCGTGCTGCTCTCCAGCCACCTCATGAGCGAGATGGCGATGACCGCCGATCAC
The DNA here is from genome assembly GCF_058349825.2 of Microbacterium longlingense. Taxonomy (NCBI): domain Bacteria; kingdom Bacillati; phylum Actinomycetota; class Actinomycetes; order Micrococcales; family Microbacteriaceae; genus Microbacterium; species Microbacterium longlingense. The sequence goes on along the minus strand of NZ_JBYRJA020000009.1, from coordinate 27,298 downwards.
ATCATCGTGCTCGGCCGCGGACACGTGCTCGCCGACGCATCGGTCGACGAACTTGTCTCGGCCTGGACGGAGAGCCGCATCCTCGTCCGCTCGCCCCGGCTGGCCGAGGCCGCCGAGGCCATCACCGCGATCGGCGGCACGATCACCGCGACCGCCCCCGATCTGCTCGAAGCCACCGGCGTCACCGCCGCCGCCATCGGCGACGCGGCCGCCGCCCGTGGCATCGTGCTCCATGAGCTGAGCCCGCGCACCGGTTCGCTCGAAGACGCCTATCTCGCTCTCACCGAGGGCCAGGTCGAGTACAAGACGAAGGAACTCGCATGACCGCCGCAGCCGTCACCACGCCCTACCGCCTGACGTTCCCGCGCCTGGTCCGCAGCGAGAGCATCAAGCTCCTCACTCTGCGCTCGCCCTGGTGGTCGATCGGGATCATCGCCGCGGCGTCGATCGGCATGTCGCTGATCCTGTCGTTCGCGATGACCAGTTTCACCGATGGTCCGGCCACCGCCACCGGCCGGGAGACGGCCGAGATGGTGGCCCAGGCGGTCCTCATCTCGACGAGCTTCACGATGCTGCTCGCCACGATCCTCGGCAGCATCCAGGTCACCGGTGAATACTCCACCGGCATGATCCGCTCGACGCTGACCGCCGCGCCCGACCGCATCCGGAGCCTGCTGGCCAAGGCGCTCGTGGTCGCCGCGTTCGTCTTCGTCTCCACGCTGCTGATCTTCATCGTCGCGGCACTGCTGGTCTCGCCGATCCTCGCCCGGCTGGGCTCCTATCCCGACCTCACCGCCGTCGACGCGTGGCTCGTGCCGCTGCTGTGGGGCTCGTTCACCATGGCGGCCATCGCTGTGGTCGGCCTCGGGCTGGGATATGCGCTGCGCAGCGGGGCCGGGGCGATCGTGCTGAGCGTCGTGGTCGTGTTCATCCTGCCGATCGTGCCGAGCTTCTTCCCCGCCACCGACGGCTGGAAGTGGGTGCACGACGCCGCGCAGTACCTGCCCACCACGGCCGGGCAGTCGCTGATGTTCCCGGGTATGGGCATCGAGACCATCCCGGCGGTGCTGGCGCTGATCGGCTGGGCGGTCGCCTCGCTGGTCGTCGGCGGCGCCGTGCTGAAGCTGCGGGACGCGTAAAGTCGCCGACATGGCATCGCACCGTTCGTCGTCGGTCTCCGCGGAGACCGACGACGAACTGCGCCTGCCCGCCCCGCCCGGCTGGTTCCGGCGCTTCCTCGCGCGCCACCCCCGGTTCACTGACATCACCGTGGCAGGGGTCGTGCTGCTGATCTCGATCCCCGGGTACGTTCCCGTCGCCCGCACCGACCCGGGGGTATACGTCGGCCATCCCGGGCAGATCATGTGGCCCGCCGTCCTCGCGTCGCTCTGCGGCATGGCCTGCTCGGTCGCGCTGCTCTGGCGGCGCCGCGCTCCGCTCACCGTCTTCCTCGCCTGGGTGATACCCGCGATCCTCCTGGCTCGGTCGGTGATCGGCATCAGCACGCTCGGCCTCATCGTGGCGACCTATTCGCTCGCCGTCTACCGTTCGGCGCGCGCCGCGGCCACGGCCGCTTCCCTCGCCTCTGCGGCCGCCCTCGCCGGCGGCGCGATCCGGCTGCTCGCCGGGTCCACGCTCGCCATCGAGGTCGCTGTCGCTGGCTCGCTCATCCTGGCGATGCTCATCGGCGCCCTCATCGGCACGAACGTCGGTGAGCGCAAACGCTATGTGGCCGCCCTCATCGACCGCTCGCGGCAGCTGCTCGTGGAACGCGATCAGCGGGCCAAGCTCGCTGCCGCCGAAGAGCGTGCGCGCATCGCGCGGGAGATGCACGACATCGTCTCGCACTCGCTCACGGTGATCGTCGCGCTGGCAGACGGCGCCACCCGCACACCCTCCCACGATCGTGCCAGGGAGGTCACCACGACCATCGCCGACACGGCCCGGGAGGCCCTCACGCAGATGCGCGGGATGCTGGGCGTCCTCCGCGCGGACGGCGCAGCGACGGAGGCGCCTCTCGAGCCGCTGTCGCACACCGCGCTGCACGCGTCGATCGCCGCGGCGCAAGCGGCGGGATTCCCCGCCTCCCTCACCGTCTCCGGGGCCGCCGAGGCGTCCGCGGGCATCCACCTGGCCGTGGCGCGCATCGTGCAGGAGAGCGTGACCAACGCGATGCGGCACGCGCAGCCGAGCTTCATCCGCGCCAGCGTGGCATATGAAGACGACCGGGTGCTGGTCCGGGTCGACAACGACGGCGTCGTCGCGGCCCGCAGAGCGGGGGGCTATGGCCTCACCGGACTGCGTGAACGCGCCGCGCATGTCGGCGGCTCCCTCGCGGTGGGCCCCGGCCATCCTGGCACCTGGGCGGTCCGCGCCGAGCTTCCGCTGCACGCACCCTCGGAGAGCCCATGAACGAGACCACTCCCATCCGTGTCCTGATCGTCGACGACCAGCAGCTCATCCGCGTCGGGTTCCGCATGGTGCTCGAGGCGGAGCCCACCCTCGCGGTGGTCGGTGAGGCCGCCGACGGCGCCGCAGCAGAGCGCGAGGTCGCCGCGGTGCGTCCGGACGTCGTCCTGATGGACGTGCGGATGCCGGAGGTCGACGGCATCGAAGCGACCCGCCGCATCGTCGCCCGGCACCCCCGCACGCGCGTCCTGGTGCTGACGACCTTCGATCTCGACGAGTACGCGTTCGGCGCCCTCGCGGCCGGTGCCAGCGGATTCCTGCTGAAGGACGCGGAACCCCATGAGCTGGTCGCCGCAATTCACGCCGTGCATCAGGGCGACGCGATGCTGTCGCCACGCGTGACGCGACGCATGATCGAGATGCTCGACCGTGACCTCCCCGTCCCGGCCACGGAAGACCCGGCGATCGGCGCCGAGCTCACCGAAAGAGAGCGGGAGGTCTTCGTAGCGATCGGCCGCGGGCTCACCAACACCGAGATCGCGGCGGAGCTGTTCGTCAGCGAATCCACCGTGAAGACCCACGTCGGGCGGGTGCTCGCCAAGCTCGGCGCGCGCGACCGTGTACAGGCGGTGATCCTCGCCCACCGTCACGGCTTCGTCGCCGAGCCGTGACGGGAGCGCGGGAGCGGCGCGCTGCAGCCGTCAGCGGCCCGACATCCCGCCGTCGACGTGGATGACGCTGCCGGTCACATACCCGGACGCCGGACTGGCGAGGAAGAGCATGGCACCGTTGAGCTCGTCGATCGTGCCCATCCGTGCGAGAGGGCTGCGCTCCCCCAGATACCGATCGATCATCGCAGCGGGGATCTCGTCCGTCATCTCGGTGGCGACGTATCCGGGTGCCAGCGCATTCACGCGGATGCCCTTGCGTCCCGCCCACTGCGCCGACAGATCGCGGGTCAGCCCCACCACCGCTGCCTTGCTCGCGGCGTACGCGGCCTGCGGGGCGGCCGAGGCGATATAGGCGAGCACACTGGCGAGGTTCACGATCGACGCACCGGGTGCCATCACTCTGGCCGCGGCCTGCGCCATCCAATAGGTCCCCATCAGGTTGACATCGATCACACTGCGGAACTCATCGGGCGTCTCCTTGGTCGCCGGGACGGCGGTGCCGATGCCGGCGTTGTTGACGAGCACGTCGACCCGTCCGAAGATGTCCATCGCGGCAGCGACAAGACGATCGCAGTCCTCCGGCAGCGCCACGTCGGTGCGCACGGTGTGGCAGCGTCGGCCGGTGGCGCGCACGGCCCCCGCGGTCTCCTCCAGACGATCGACGCGCCGCCCTCCGATCACCACGTCCGCCCCCGCCTCGGCGAGGGCGACCGCGAAGCCGGCACCGAGACCGGAGCCGGCTCCGGTCACGATGGCGACCCTCTCGTCGAGACGGAACAGGTCGAGAACGCTCATACGGGCCTCCTGGGCAGCATCGTCGGTGCAACAGCTCTCCTGTGAGCCTACGATGGACGGATGCCGAGCCAGGCCGTTCCCCCCGCTCCACCCCGTCCGGGCCCGGTGTCGGCGCGCGTCGACGTGTGGTTGTGGGCTGTGCGCATCTACAAGACCCGCTCGGCGGCGACGGCGGCCTGCCGCGCCGGCCATGTGCGCGTGAACGGGGAGCGGGCGAAGGCCGCCCAGACGGTGCGCGCCGGAGACGAGCTGCGCGTGCGGATCGACGGTTTCGACCGCATCCTCGTGGTGCGCCAGCTCCTGCTCAAGCGCGTGGGCGCTCCGCTCGCCGCTGCCGCGCTGGAGGATCGGACGCCGCCCCGCGAGCCGGTCGCCCTGGTCGCGGTCCGCGACCGCGGAGCCGGACGCCCCACCAAACGCGAGCGCCGCGAGATCGAGCGGCTCCGCGGCCGCGAAGACCACTGACCTCGCACCCGGAGCCTGATCGGGCTGGGCTGTCACGCCCGGCGGGTGCCTCCCGCGGGTCGCGCGGAGACCGCGTGTGTCACAGCAGGTCGAGCAGCCAGCGCCCCGGCTTCACCACGGCCCCGGCGGCTTCGAGCCGCGCGCGTAGTCCGCGATCGCTCGTCACCGCGACGACATCCGCGCCGGTGGCCAGAAGGCGCTCGGCCTCGACGACGATCGCATCGTCGCCCGCCGCCGGCGCGCGCACCAGGGTGATCCCGGCGATGTCAGCGATCGCGCGCGCGGCCCCCTCCACCACCAGTGAGATCGGTGGATACCACGTCGTGCCGCCGAGGCCGAGCGCCGCAGCGGGGAGGCCGCGTTCGCTCAGCGCCTCGATCTTCGCGCCCAAGCGTGCGTTCGCGCCGGCACGGTCCTTCCACCAGCCGTCCGGCACCGCACCCACCACGTTCGCCGCGTCGACCACCAGGGCCGGGTGCTCCGGAAGCAGGCCGCGGAGCATCGGCCAGGCCTCGGCGAAGCCGGGATGGAGCGGGCGCTGATCCACCAGGTCGACCGGCACCCATTCCAGGGCGACGCTCTCGGCATCGGTGATCGCGGGCTCGAAAGGCACCGTGACATCGGCGATGACGGTGCTGTACTGCCAGATGTCCAGGTCGATCACGCTCGTCACCCGCGGCGCGACCGCATCGAGGGGAACGGCAGCCTCCTCGTGCGCCTCCCGCAGCGCGCCGTCGACCGCCGTCTCGTGCTCGTGCAGCGCGCCCCCCGGGATGCCCCAGGTGCCGCCGTGGTGGCTCCATCCCACCCGGTGCTGCAGGAGCACGCCGCGCTCCGGATCGAGCGCCAGGAGCCCGGCGGCGCCGAACCGGCCCCAGTAGCGTTCGCCGGAGTCTGCGACCACCCAGGCGTCGCCGGGGTTACGGGGCCCTTCGGGGCGTCGCGGTTCATCGGGTGCGGGAGGAACGATCGTCACCCCATCAGCCTGTCACACCCATCGGCCCCACCGGCAGTGCGCACGTCACACCGCGTGATGCCGTCGGGCTGGGCACGAGTGCCCGGCCCGACGGCATCACGCGGTGTCTGCGGTCGCAGCGTCAGCGGCTGCGGCGTTCCCGCACGCGCATGTTGATCACGATCGGGGTGCCCTCGAAGTCGTACAGCTCGCGCAGACGGCGCTGGATGAAGCGCCGGTAGCCGGGGTCGAGGAAGCCGGTGGTGAACAGGACGAATGTGGGCGGTCGCGTCGCCGCCTGCGTGCCGAACAGGATGCGCGGCTGCTTTCCGCCGCGCACCGGGTGCGGGTGGGCGGCGACGAGCTCGGTGAGGAAGGCGTTGAACTTGCCCGTGGGAATCCGACGGTCCCAGTTCTCCAGCGCGGTCTCCAGCGCGGGCACCAGCTTGTCGAGGTGACGCCCGGTCTTGGCCGAGATGTTCACGCGCGGCGCCCACGCGACATGCGCGAGATCCTGCTCGATCTCACGTTCCAGGTAGCGGCGACGATCCTGGTTCTCCATGTCGTCGTCGAAGAGACGGTCCCACTTGTTGAAGGCGAGCACCAGAGCGCGGCCGGACTCCAGCACGAGGTCGATGATGCGCACGTCCTGCTCGCTCAGCGGCTGCGACACATCGAGCACCACCACGGCGACCTCCGCCTTCTCCAGCGCGGCCGAGGTCCGCAGCGATGCGTAGAAGTCGGCGCCCTGCTGCAGGTGCACCCGGCGACGGATGCCGGCGGTGTCGATCAGACGCCACATCTTGCCGCCGAGTTCGACGATCTCGTCGACGGGGTCGCGCGTGGTTCCGGCGAGCTCGTTGACGACCACCCGCTCCTCCCCCGCTGCCTTGTTCAGCAGCGACGACTTGCCCACGTTGGGGCGGCCGAGGATCGCCACGCGGCGCGGGCCGCCGATCTCGTGCGAGGCGACCGCCGAGACCTCCGGAAGCACCTTCATGATCTCGTCGAGCAGGTCGGCGACGCCGCGCCCGTGGATCGCGGAGACCGGGTGCGGCTCGCCCAGGCCGAGGTTCCACAGCGCTGCCGCCTCGGGCTCCTGGCGGACGTCGTCGATCTTGTTGGCGACCAGGAACACCGGCTTGCCGCTCTTGCGGAGCAGACGCACGACGTGCTCATCGGTCGACGTCGCACCCACCTTCGCGTCGACGACGAAGAGCACGACGTCGGACAGGTCGATCGCGACCTCCGCCTGGGCGGCGACCGAGCGGTCGATGCCCTTCGCGTCCGGTTCCCATCCGCCGGTGTCGACGAGCGTGAAGCGGCGGTCCATCCATTCGGCCTTGTAGGTGACCCGGTCACGGGTCACGCCGGGTGTGTCCTCGACCACCGCCTCCCGGCGCCCCAGGATCCGGTTCACGAGCGCGGACTTGCCCACGTTCGGGCGGCCCACGATCGCCACGACCGGGAGGGCGGGGAGATACTCGATGCCGTCCTGGCCGCCGGCGAGGCCCGCCAGGAGCGAGGCGTCCTCCTCGTCGAGCTCGTAGTCGTCGAGGGTCGCGCGCAGGGTCGCAGCGCGCTGTTCCCACAGCTCCTCGTCGATGCCGTCCAGCTTCTCGGCGAGGTCGTCGGTGCCGCTGTCGATGTCAGCGTATTCGTCGGAGTGGTCAGCGGTCATCAGCAGCTCCTCGGTCTCGGTCGATCACCGCGAGAACGGCGTCGACGGTCTGGGCGAAGTCGAGGGCGGTCGAGTCGACCACCGTGACTCCGGGCGCTGCGGTGAGGAAGTCCACCACAGTGCTGTCCGCGGTGTCGCGCCGCTGGATGGCGGCCGCGACCTGCGCGGTGTCGCCGCCGAGCTCCTGCGCCCGGCGCTGGGCGCGCACGGCAGGGTCGGCGGTCAACAGGATACGCACCGGCGCATCGGGCGCGACGACGGTCGTGATGTCACGCCCCTCGACGATGACCGGGCGGCCGGACGCCGAGACGATCGCACGGAAGTGATGGTTCACCCGCACGCGCACCTCTGGCACCCGCGCCACCCCGCTCACCGCAGCCGAGATCCGCGGCTCGCGGATCTCGGCGGTGATGTCGACGCCCGCCGCGCGGATCGTACGGTCATCGGGGTCGAGGCCGATCTCGACCCGCGTCTCGAAGCCGTCCAGCGCGGATCGCACCGCGTCGGTGTCGTCCGTGTCGGCACCGCGGTGAAGCACGTCCCACGTGATCGCGCGGTAGACGGCGCCGGTGTCGAGGTAACCGAAACCGCGACGGCGCGCGGCCTCCCGCGACACGCTGGACTTGCCGGACCCGGCCGGTCCGTCGATCGCGACGATGAACGAGAGCTGCTCAGTCATTGGTGGTGCTCGCAATCCGCCATCCGCGCGCCTCGAGGCCGTCGATCGCGTGACGCAGCACCGCGGGGGCGACGCTGATCTCAGCGAGGCCGAACTGTGCTCCCGGAGAGTGCTCCATGCGGAAGTCCTCGACGTTGATCTCGAGTTCGCCGAGCTCGCCGAACAGGCGCCCCAGCTGGCCGGGGGTGTCGTCGATCATCACGATCAGCTGCTCGAAGCGGCGGTTCTGCCCGTGTTTGCCGGGCAGCCGCTCCACGCCCTCGTTGCCGGCGCGGATGGCTTCGGCGATCGCACGGCGCGCGCCCGCCTGCTCGGGATCGCGCAGGGCATCGGACACCCTGGCCAGATCCGCCGCAAGCGCATCCAGCACCTCGACGACCGGAACGGCGTTGGCCCCGAGGATCTGCACCCACAGCTCGGGGGCGGATGCCGCGATGCGGGTCGTATCGCGCAGCCCCTGGCCGGTCAGGCGCAGCGAGCCGTCGTCGGCGTCGGCGACGCGACCGGCGAGCACGCTCGCGATCACCTGGGGCACGTGCGATGTGATGGCGACGGCGCGATCATGCTCTTCCGGGGCCATCTCCAGGGGCATCGCCTCGACGTCCAGGGCCAGCGCCTCGACGACGGCGAGGTCGGCCGCCGAGGTCTCGGCGTCACGGCAGATCACCCAGGGGCGCCCCACGAACAGGTCGGCGCGTGCCGAGATCGCCCCGCCGCGCTCGCGCCCGGCCAGCGGGTGCGAGCCGATATAGCGGGAGATGTCCACACCGCGCTCGCGCAGGATGCGGAGCGGAGCGAGCTTGACGCTCGCGACGTCGGTGACAACGGCGTCGGGGAACCGCTCCAGCTCGGCCTGGATGACGTCTGCGGTGACGTCCGGCGGAACCGCCACGACGATCAGCCGCGGGGCGTCGTCGTCGCGTGCTGCCCGTCCGGCGCCGTAATCGACCGCGAGGCGCAACTGCGCGGGAGAGGCGTCAGAGAGCGCCACGTCCACGCCCTTCGCGGCGAGCGCGTGACCGATGCTCGCGCCCAGCAGACCGGATCCGACGATGCGGACGGTGCCCGTCACGCGCGGGGCGATGCGCTGTTCCCCGCCTGCTGCGCTCGTGGTCACGCCGTCACTCCTGAGACTCGTCCGGTTCATCCGCCCCGGCGGATCCCCGGCGCGCGAGGGTCAGCAGCGCGCCGCGTTCGATTGTAGTCAGTTCCCGTGTGCGTCCGACTGGGAGCGTGCCCAGGTGCAGCGGCCCGAACTGACGCCGCACGAGCGCGGTCACCGGGTGTCCGACGGCGTCGAGCATGCGCCGGACGATGCGGTTGCGGCCGGAGTGCAGGGTCAGCTCGACCAGGCTGGAATCCTGCGAGGTGTCGAGCACCCGCGCCCGGTCGGCGGCGATCGGCCCGTCGTCGAGATCGATGCCGCGGCGCAGCAGGGCGACGGTCTGCCCGCTCATGCGTCCGTCGACCCGTGCCACGTAGACCTTGGTCACCCCGAACGAGGGGTGGGCGAGGACGTGCGCGAGGTCGCCGTCGTTGGTGAGGATCAGCAGGCCGGATGTGTCGTTGTCGAGCCGGCCGACGTTGTAGAGGCGCTCGTCCCAGGCGCGGGTGAACTCCCGCAGGTCGCGGCGTCCGCGGTCGTCCTTCATCGATGAGACGACGCCGGTCGGCTTGTGCAGCATCACGTAGCGTTTGGTGGCGTCGAGCTGGACGGCGGTTCCGTCGACATCGACCTGGTCGTTCTCCTGGTCGATGCGACGGCCGAGCTCGGTGACGACCTCACCGTTCACGCGGATGCGCCCCTCGACGATGTACTGCTCGATCACCCGGCGCGACGCGACCCCGGCATTCGCGAGCACCTTCTGCAGCCGTACGCCCTCCGGCGCGGCACCATCGCGGTCGTCGTGGCTCATCGTGCACTCCCCTCTCCGAAGACCTTCTCGTCGAAACCGTCTGCGCCGTCATCGAGGAGCGGCGAGATGGGCGGCAGTTCCTCGAGCGTGTTGATGCCGAGGTTCTGCAGCAGCAGGTCGGTCGTGCCGTAGTTGATCGCCCCGGTCTCGGAGTCCTGGAACAGCTCGGTGATGAGCCCGCGGGCGAGCAGCGTGCGCACCACGGAGTCCACGTTGACCGCACGGATCGCCGCGACCTGACTGCGGGTCACCGGCTGCTTGTAGGCGATGACGGCCAGGGTCTCCAACGCTGCCTGCGACAGACGAGCGGGGGCCTGGCTGCCCACGAAATCGGCCACGAGGTCGTCATGGTCTTCGCGGACATAGAGCCGCCAGCCGCCGCCTACCTCGCGGAGCTCGAAGCCACGGCGGGGCCCGGGGCCGCGGCCGTCATAGTCGTCGACGAGGGTCTCGATGGCCTGGCGTACCGCGGCGACCGGGGCACCGACCGCTGTCGCGAGGGAGACGAGGCTGTGCGGCTCCTCGATGACCAGCAGGATCGCCTCCAGCCGCTCGGTGATCGGCACGGTCACCGGGGCGTCGGTCTCGGGGGTCTGTTCATCGGTCATAGTCGGCTCCCAGGCTCGCGAGCATCTCATCGGACCACGCATCGGCGGCCCAGCGAAGGGTCAGATCCCCCAGTGGTTCCTGCTGCTCGAACGACAGCGCGGCGTGCCGGTACAGTTCCAGCACCGAGAGGAACCGTGCCACCACCACGCCCGTCTCGGCGACGCCGGCGACGAGCTCACGGAACGTCAGCGACTCGGCGGAACGCAGCAGCGTCACCACGATCGCGGCCTGCTCACGGATGCTCACCAGCGGTGCGTGCAGGTGGTCGAGCCCGACGGTGAGGATCTCCTTGGGCGCGAATGCCAAGAGCGCGATGCCGGCGAAGTCCTGCGCAGACAGCGTCCAGACGAGCTCAGGAGCGCGCTGGCGGAACCGTTCGTCGAGCCGCACAGCCCGCGGATGCCGGCGGTCCTCACGGTGCAGGCACCGGCCGAACCACGCCGAGACCTCTTTGAACGCGCGGTACTGCAGCAGACGCGCGAACAGCAGATCGCGCGCTTCGAGCGTCGCGACCGCCTCGGCGTCGACCAGTTCGCCCTGCGGCAGCAGGCTCACGACCTTCATGTCCAGCAGGGTCGCCGCGACCACCAGGAACTCCGACGCCTGTTCGAGCTCCTCCTCGGGATCGAGCTCGCGCAGGTAGGAGATGAACTCGTCGGTCACCCGGCTCAGGCTCACCTCGGTGATGTCCATCTCATGCCGAGAGATGAGCGTCAGGAGCAGATCGAAGGGGCCGTCGAAGTTCGTCAGCGAGACCCGGAAGCCGTCGGCGGCATCGGCTGCGGCGTCCGGTGCCGTCGCCTCGCCCTGGTCGCTCTCAGGCGACGGCGCCACGGGCGATCAGCTCCCGCGCCAGCCGGAGATAGGCCTGGGCGGCGGCGTGCTCGGGGGCGAACTCGATGATGGGCACCCCGGATACCGACGCATCGGGGAACTTCACCGTACGACCGATCACCGTCTCCAGCACGTCATCTCCGAAGGCCTCGACAACGCGCTCAAGCACCTCGCGCGAGTGCAGCGTGCGGGCGTCGTACATCGTCGCCAGCACGCCATCGAGCTCGATCGCCGGGTTGAGCCGGTCGCGCACCTTGTCGATCGTCTCGATGAGGAGGGCCACGCCGCGCAGGGCGAAGAACTCGCACTCGAGCGGGATCACCACGCCGTGCGCCGCGGTGAGGGCGTTGACGGTGAGCAGACCCAGCGAGGGCTGGCAGTCGATGAGGATGACGTCGTACTCGCCGGAGACCTGGCGCAGCACCCGGGAGAGCGTCATCTCGCGCGCCACCTCGTTGACCAGGTGCACCTCGGCGGCCGAGAGGTCGATGTTGGCCGGGATGATGTCGAGACCGTCGACCTTGGTCGGGACGATGACCTCGTGCGCATCCCGCTTGGGGTCCAGGAGCAGGTCGTAGATCGTCGGCACATCGTAGGTCTTCATGCCCAGACCGGCCGAGAGCGCGCCCTGCGGGTCGAAGTCGACCGCCAGCACGCGGCGACCGTACTCGGCGAGTGCCGCGGCGAGGTTGATCGTCGTCGTGGTCTTGCCCACGCCGCCCTTCTGGTTGCACAGGGCGATGATGCGTGCCGGCCCGTGCGAGCTCAGCGGGGCCGGGATCGGGAAGCCGTTGTAGGGTCGCCCGGTGGGGCCCAGGGGCGTGTCGCCGCCCTTGTTCGCCTTCGCCGCTGATTCAGCCACCGAGTCTCCTGCCTCCTCGTTCCGGAACGATCCTACCGGCGCGCCTGTGCCCGGCTCCGGCGCCTCGCGCGGAGTTCATGCATTTTCGGATGCCCCCGCCGATCCGGCTGACGGGGGCATCCGAGAACGAACCAGCCGATCACGACCCGCGAAGCGCCGCAACAGGTTCGATGCGCGCAGCGCGACGCGCCGGATACCAGCCGGAGGCGAGACCGACGACCGCGCCGAGGAGCGCTCCGCCGAGCGCGACGAACGGGTCCGTCACGGGCGTCCAGCCCTGCACCACGGCCACAGCCACCACGGCGACCACCCCGACGGCGGCGCCGATGAGACCGCCCAGCAGGCCGATCACGATCGACTCGACGACGAACTGGGCGCCGATCTGCCGTCGGGTCGCACCGAGCGCGCGGCGCAAGCCGATCTCCCCGACGCGTTCCATCACTCCCAGGAGGGTGACGTTGGCGATGCCCAGCCCACCGGCCAGCAACGAGATCGCGCCCAGCACGAGGAAGACGATGTTGACGTCCGCCTGCACGTTCTGGCTGAGGTCGGAGCCGCGAGCCGGGGCCTTCACGTCGAGGGTGTCGGGTGAGTCCGGGGAGAGCACGAGCGGCACCTGTTCGGCCAGCTGCGGCCCGGCGCCCACCACGATGCGCACGCGCAGTTCCTCGGGGGCGGTGACGCCGAAGTCGGCGCGCGCCGCCCCCATCGGGATGATCGCGGCGTCAAGCAGATCGGCACGACGTTCCATGCCGTCGGCGATGCCGATCACGGCGTAGGCGATGCCCGCGATGAAGACCGAGGGCTGGTTGTCCACGCGATTGACGCCGAGGCGCTCGGCCGCACGCGGACCGAGCACCACCACCCGGTCGCCGCGCGCATCGTGCCCGGCATCGAAGAAGCGCCCGGTGACGACCTCGCCACCGACGGTGCCCAGCAGATCTGCTGTGCTGGCGATGAGGGACGGTGATGCCTGGACCGGCATCGACGGGTCGTTCACGGGCACGGCTGTGATGGTCTCTGTACCCATCGGCACAGCCGAGATCAGCGCGGCATCCTTGGTGCCCGCCAGGCGTTCGACGCGCTCCGGAGAGTCCCAGGGCAACCGCCCGGTGGCCGCTGAGGCTCCCCCGCGGGTCTCGGTGCTCTTCGGGGTCACCACCACCTGGGTCGCGGCCACGGCGTCGAACTGCCGCGAGATCTGCAGCGCAGACGTCTGGGCGAATCCGATCGTGGCGACGAGCGACCCGATGCCCAGGACCGTGCCGAGCGTCGTCATCACCAGCCGCGCCGGGCGCGACCCGATGTCCGCGGTGGCCTCGGCGACGAGATCCTGGAAGGTGAACCGGTCAGCGTGCGGGACGGGCGGCACGAGCGGGGTCGCACCCGGCTCCTCCGCCGGAGCTTCCTCCGGTCGTCTGCGCCGGAAGAGGCCGAACAGCCCCCGTCGGCGCCGCGGCGCGACGACCGCTTCGAGCGACCCGTCGGCGTCCGCGGCCCCGTCTGCCACGCCGCCGGCGGCTTCTGCCTCGGTGACCGGATCCGTCAGCACCTCCCCGACGGTCTCAGCGACCGTCGTCGGATGCGCGCCGTCCACCGCGTCGGTGTCCGGCTCCTCTGCGGCGTCCTTCTTCTTACGCCGGAAGATCATGTCAGCTCGCTCAGGCGGCCATCGGTGATATGCAGGCGCCGCGGGGCCCGTGCCGCGAGCGCATCGTCGTGCGTGATGATCACGAGGGTCAGCCCCTCGGCGTTGAGCTCTTCGAAGAGCGCCATCACCTCACCCGACGTGCGCTGATCGAGGTTTCCGGTCGGCTCGTCGGCGAGCAGCAGACGCGGACCGCTCACGACGGCACGCGCCACGGCGACGCGCTGGCGTTCACCGCCGGACAGCGATCCGGGCAGGAAGTCGACCCGGTGCCCGAGACCCACGCGTTCCAGGGCGGCGCGGGCGCGCCCCTCCCGCTCTTCCCGCGGCACCCCGCTGTAGAGCATCGGCATGAGCACGTTGTCGAGCACGCTCCGCCGCGGCATCAGGTGGAATGCCTGGAAGACGAAGCCGATCATGCGCGCACGCACGGCAGCGCGGTCGTCGTCGCTGAGGTCGCTGATGAGCTGCCCCTCCAGGCGGTACTCGCCGACACTGGGACGGTCGAGCAGACCGAGGATGTTGAGCATCGTCGATTTGCCGGAGCCGCTGGGACCCACCACCGTCGCATAGTCGCCGTGCTCGATGCGCAGGTTGGCGCCCTTCAGCGCCTGCACCTCGGGGGGTCCGGGGAAGGATCGTGTGACGTCGCGCAGCTCCAGCAGCGGCGGGTGCTCCTCCGGCTCCCCCGCCGTCTCCGCCGAGGGGTCCGCGACCGGGGTGGTCACCGCCCCACCACCACGAGGTCGCCCTCCGCGAGCTCCCCGGACGTCGGCGTGACCTCGACCTGACCGCGGGCAGCGAGCCCGGTCTCCACCACGACGAGGCGCGTCTCGGCCTTCTCGCCCTTGCGCGGATCATCCACGACGACCTCGACACGCGATTCCCCGCCGGGTCCTGCGGTGAGCGCGGCGAGGGGCACGGAGAGCACCGCGCCATCGGTCGCGCCGACCGCGATCCGCAGCCGGATGTTGGTGCCCTGCATCTGGGTGATCTGTTCGGTCGTGAGCGGATCCGGCTCGAGGAACACCTCCCAGCGTCCGGTGTCCTTCTCGGCCTTGAGCTCGGTGATCACCGCGCGATGCTCGCCGCCCTCCGGCAGATCGAAGAATGCCTCGTCGCCCACTTCCAGCAGGCGAGCATCGGCCTCCGCCGCCTTCGCCGAAAGCTGCAGCGTGGCACCCGAGACCGTCATCGCCGCGCTCTGCACGATGTCGCCGCGCTTGACGTTCACCGCGTCGACGCGACGCGGCAGCTCGGTGAGGTAGAGCACCTCGCTGGACGGCAGATACGGCTGCACCGCCTGACGCGCCTCTTCCAGAGATTCGTACGCGGCGTCCACGCTGCGCTGCGCGGAGTCGACCGCGGCCTGCTCGGCCTCGGTGCCTGCCCCCTCGTACAGAGCGTCGCGCTCGAGCTTGGCCACCACGAGGTCGCCCTCGAGCCGGGCGATCGCATCCGCGTCGACGGGATCCGCGCCCTTGGCCGCCGCGAGCTGACGCTGCACGTCGGCGACCGCGTTGTCGGCGCGCTGCACCTCGACCTGTGACGGGCCGGCGCCCGCCTTGTCGAGCTGCACGCGCGCCGATGCCAGGGAATCCTCCGCCGACCGCACGCCGTCCTGTGCGGCACGGAACGAGTCCTCCGCCCCGTCCGGAGCGGGCGGGGCGGGATAGCCGGCCCTGGTGTACATCTCTGCCACGGCGTCCGCCGTCGCCTGATCGAACACATCGCTCGCCGCGTCGCCCACATCGATGCCCAGCCCGGAGAGCGCGGCCTTGAGCTGGATCACGTCGGGACCGGAGACCCCCAGACGCAGAGTGCGGTATGACGGGAGCTCGCCGGGAAGGACGATCACCGGCCGACCGGCGATCTCCAGGGCGACCGAGAGCGCTTTCAGCTCAGCACCCACCGCCGGAACCTGCCCCGTGACGACCGCCGCGGTCGACAGGGAAGACGTGTCCAGGGTCACCTGGACCGCGTCGGCATAGCCGACATCGGAACGGACGACGACCTCGTTGGTGAGTTCACCGAACTCCACCGGCACCGTCACCAGCCCCGGGTCCGGCACGTTCTCCCCCGCGGTCGCCGGCGCGATCACGAAGCGTCCGACCACGAGCCCTGCGACCAGGAAGACCAGGGCAGCGGCGGCGGTGATCCACAGCCCGCGATTTCCGCGGAAGATCCGTCGCCAGCCCTTCACCCGAGCGGTGGAGGCGGTCTCCTCGTCGGTCTCGACGGACTCGTCCGCGTCATCGGTGCTCAGGAGCTGGGTGGCCGCGTCATCCGCATCGGTGTCCAGCGGCTCGGTCGCCGTGTCGTCCGCTGCGTCCTCGGGCGTTTCCCCTCCTCTGCGCGTGCGCGCCACCTCAGCTGCCCTGCTCGGCTGCGGCCTTGAAGGCCTCCAGCTCCGCCTTGTGGTCTTCGATGAACTGCTCTTCGAGAGCGAACTGGGCCTTCATCGCCTGCTGGCGGTAGTCGGTCTTCTCCCGGCAGTCGAGATCGACCAGCGCGAGCTCGACCTCCCGCTCGCCGAGCGGCTTCATGGCCTCGTCGATGACAGACTGATCCGGGCCCTCATCGCCGTACTGCTCCCAGTCGATGGTCTCCCAGAACTTGTTCTGCTCGTTCATGATCGACTCCTGGGCGTCACGCTGCTTGGTGAAGCCCGGCTCGCCGTTCTCCGACATGCAGTCCGCCCACTCCTTGTTGAGGGCGAGCATCTCCGAGGTGTTCTCGACGTCCTGGTAGAGCGTGCTCATGGCCTCCATCAGCGGCTGGAACTGCTCATCGTTCCATGCCTGCTGCTGCGAGCCGAACACCTCCTCCTGGGCGGCGCCGTAGCAGCCGAGCTGATCGGGCGACGGCACGAAATCGGCATCGTTCGCCTCCTCCTCCGTGAAACCACGACCGTAGAGGACGGCGTAGTACGCCTCCTGCTCGGATGGCGACAGCGCCTCGACGTACGCGTTGTTCGGGTCGGCGGAACCCTCGTCCGGCGGGCTGTTCTTCTGCTGCTCCTGCCAGGGGCTGTTGATGAAGCCGTAACCGTACTGGGTCACCCATTCACGGGATTCCGGGTCGTAGTCATCGTCGCCGGAGAAGACGACCGTGCCGTTGTTGAGGCTCGGGACGTACTCGAAGCCCTCCTTGCTCATGCACGCGGCGACGAGCTCCTCCACCTGCTTCTGCTGCTCGTCGATGCGCTGCTGCTGCTCCTCGGGCGACATGTCGCCGCCCCAGGCGGCGGCGAGGTAGGAATTGAGGGGGGAGTCCTCGTAAGACAGCTCTCCGCCGCCGAGCGGACCGCCCGAGCAGCCTGCCAGGGCCGTGGCCGTCGCCGCGATCAGAACCATGAAGCCGAGGCGCGTCCCGCGCATGAATACCCCCTGAGGTGACTCCGTGCGAGCAGGGCGCGCGCACGACAGTGATGCGTTGAGCCAAGCCTAACCAGCGACCTGTGGTTTTACTGAACGCATCGTTGCAGTTATCGCTGCCGAGAATCGATGTCTGCCATGAGGCCGCCTCTTCCTTGCAAAGATGCATTCACATACGTAGTGCACGAATAATGTGCGGCATCAGGGCGTTGATTGCGTCGGACTCGCCTCGCAACAGCGAGTCCGATGCATGGGAATCCTTATCGGCAGCGACAGGAGGAAGGCCGTCGTCTGATCCGAAAAAGGTGGATCGTGGACGTCGGATGCCCCTCGCGCGGAACGCGGGTCTCCCCCGGCGCATGTTCGAGCGCGTGCCGCCGCCGAGGCGGGGGCGAGCCGGCCGGATCGCGCTCAGCGGGCGCGCGGATGCGCCGTGACGTACACGTCGCGCAGCGCATCCGCCGACACGTGCGTGTAGATCTGCGTGGTCGCCACCGAGGCATGGCCGAGCAGCTCCTGCACGACACGGACATCGGCGCCGCCCTGCAGCAGGTGCGTGGCAAAGGAGTGCCGCAGCGTGTGCGGCGACACGTCGACGGCGATGCCCGCCCGCTCGGCTGCGGCGCGGATGACCAGCCAGGCCCCCTGACGGCTGAGCGGGGCGCCCCGGGCTCCGAGGAACAGCCGCGCGGAAGCACGCCCCTTCGCGGCAAGCGCCGGGCGCACCCGGGTGAGGTACGCGTCGACGGCTGCGCGGGCGTAGGAGCCGATCGGCACGATGCGCTCCTTCGATCCTTTCCCCCGCACCCGCAGCACGTCGCCATGGGCGACATCGTCGACGTCCAGCCCGATCGCCTCCGAGACCCGAGCGCCCGTCGCATAGAGCAGCTCCAGCAGCGCCCGGTCGCGGATACCGAGCGGCTCATCGGCGGGCGGCGCAGCGAGCAGGCGCTCGACCTGATCGATCGTGAGCGCCTTGGGCAGGCGCTGCGGAGTCTTCGGGGGGCGCAGACGGCCGCTCGGGTCGTCCTCCTCCACGCCCTCGCGCACGAGAAAACGATGCCAGCCGCGCACCGACGACTGCAGCCGGGCGATGCTCGTCGCCGCCGGCGGCGGATCCGCGGCCGCGCGGTCCGCTGCGAAAGCGGCAACAGCAGACGGCGTGATCTCGGCCGTGTCGGAGACGCCCTGGGTCGCCAGCCACTCCCGGTAGCCGTCGAGGTCGCGGCGATACGCGGCGACCGTGTGCGCGGACAGGCCGCGCTCCACCGTGATGTGCCGCAGATACTCGTCGACGGCGCGCGCGAGCTCCATGACCGCTACCGGTCTCGCAGCAGCATCCGCTCGGCCGCCAGGATGCCGGAGACCAGGATGCCGTTGTGCATCCTCCCCTGCATCACAGCCTCGGCGGCCTCTGCCAACGGCACCCAGGCGAGACGGATGTCCGCCTCCTCCGCCTCGCGCTCGAAATCAGTCTCCGCCCGGGCAAGCCCCCGCGCGAGGAACACATGGATCATCTCGCTGTTGCCGCCCGGCGTCGCAAAAATGGACACCAGCGGGGTCCATTCGGAGGCTTCGAGGTCGGCCTCTTCTGCGAGCTCCCGGCGCGCAGCCGCCAGAGGCTCCTCGCCCTCGACATCGAGGAGGCCGGCGGGCAGCTCCCAGTCGCGGTGCCGGATCGGATGGCGGTACTGCTGGATGAGCAGCACACGCCCGGCGTCGTCGAGCGCGACCACCGCCGCAGCACCCGGGTGATCGACGTACTGGCGGACGATCTCGCCGTCGCCGTAGCGGACTCGGTCCGAGCGCACGTCCCAGACGCGTCCGGCGAAGACGCGGTCGCTCTCGACCACCTCTGCGAAGAACGGTTCGTCGCGCAGGTCCGTTCCGGGTTCGCTCGTCATCCGCGCCTCAGTCGTTCTCGACGTCGAACAGCTCACTCGACCGGTGCCGCTCGATGGCCGCTCCCACGAGGCCACGGAACAGCGGGTGCGGATCGGTCGGTCGCGAACGCAGCTCGGGGTGCGCCTGCGTGGCGATGTAGAACGGGTGCACGTCACGGGGCAGCTCGACGTACTCGACCAGATCAAGCTCGGCGTTCAGCCCCGAGAAGCGCAGACCGGCCTCGGCCAGGCGCGGACGGTACGCATTGTTGACCTCATAACGGTGCCGATGCCGCTCCGCGGCCTCCGGCGCACCGTACAGCTCGCGGGCGAGCGATCCCTCTTCCAGGGCGGCGGTGTACAGGCCCAGCCGCATCGTGCCGCCCAGATCGCCGCCGTCGAGGATCTCGACCTGCTCGGCCATGGTCGCGATGACCGGCTCGGTAGTGGCCTCGTCGAACTCGCTCGACGAAGCTCCGGCGATGCCCGCGACATTGCGCGCGTACTCGATGACCATGCACTGCAGCCCCAGGCACAGACCCAGAGTCGGGATGCCCTGCTCGCGGGCGAAACGGAGCGCGCCGAGCTTGCCCTCGATGCCGCGGATGCCGAAGCCGCCCGGCACGCAGATGCCGTCGAGATCGCCGAGCGCTCGTTCCGCACCCTCCGGGGTCTCGCAGTCGTCGGAGGGGATCCAGCGGATCTTCACCGCGACCTCGTGGGCGAAGCCGCCGGCTTTCAGCGCCTCGGTCACCGACAGGTAGGCGTCGGGGAGGTCGATGTACTTGCCGACCAGACCGATCGTGACATCGTGCTTCGGGTTGTGGACCGCCTGGAGCACGCGGCTCCAGCGCGCCCAGTCGACCTCGCCGGCGTCGATCCCGAGGGCGTCGACGATGTAGCTGTCCAGCCCCTGCTTGTTGAGCATGGTGGGGATGTCGTAGATGCTCGGCACGTCGACGGCGTTGACGACGGCGTCTTCGTCGACGTCGCACATCAGAGCGATCTTGCGCTTGTTCGACTCGGTCACCGGCCGGTCGCTGCGCAGTACGAGAGCGTCGGGCTGGATGCCGATCGAGCGCAGCGTCGCGACGGAGTGCTGGGTGGGCTTGGTCTTCTGCTCCCCCGACGCCCCCATGAAGGGCACCAGGGAGACGTGGACGAAGAAGACGTTCTTGCGGCCGAGCTCGTGACGGATCTGCCGGGCGGACTCGATGAACGGCTGCGATTCGATATCGCCGACGGTCCCGCCGATCTCGGTGATGATGACGTCGGGTCGGGGCTCCTCGGAGGCCTGCAGGCGCATGCGCCGCTTGATCTCGTCGGTGATGTGCGGGATGACCTGCACCGTGTCGCCGAGGTACTCACCGCGCCGCTCCTTGGCGATGACCTGCGAGTACACCTGACCGGTCGTGACGTTCGCGGCCTGGCTGAGCGGAACATCGAGGAAGCGCTCGTAGTGGCCGATGTCGAGGTCGGTCTCGGCACCGTCGTCGGTGACGAAGACCTCGCCGTGCTGGAACGGGTTCATCGTCCCGGGATCGACGTTGAGGTAGGGGTCGAGCTTCTGCATCACGACGCGGAGCCCGCGTGCGGTGAGGAGATTTCCGAGGCTGGCCGCGGTCAGCCCCTTACCCAGTGACGAGACGACGCCACCGGTCACGAAGATGTGTTTGGTGATGCCGTCCGAGGAAGCTGAGGGGCCCGCAGGAAAAGTGTCCGTCACGGGCTTCCACTCTATCAGCGCTTGCCGTGGCACGGCAGGGGGAACGGTCAGGCTGTGCCGGCCCCGCGCGCTTCGCTCAGGAACCGAGGGCGAGCAGTTCCCGGGCGTGCGTGATCGCGGCCTCCGAGTCGGACAGCCCCGACAGCAGGCGGGCCATCTCCGCCTCCCGCTCGGCACCCTCGAGACGACGCACGCTCGATGCGGTGACCGATCCGTCGCTGGCCTTCACGACCGAGAGGTGATTGCCCGCGAATGCCGCGACCTGCGCCAGATGGGTCACCGCGATCACCTGCGACGAGCGGGCCAGGCGCGCAAGTCGTCGTCCGACCTCGATCGCCGCCGCGCCGCCGATCCCGGCATCGACCTCGTCGAACACGAACGTCGGCACCGGGTCGACGGCGGCGATGACGACCTCGATCGCGAGCATGACGCGGGAGAGCTCGCCGCCCGATGCTCCCTTGCCCACCGGGCGCGGCGCGGCGCCCGGATGAGGCGAGAGCAGGAGCGCGATCTCATCACGACCGTGCGCCGCCGCCGTGCCGGGCGCCACAGACACGGTGAGGTGCGCATCGGGCATCGCGAGCGCATGCAGCTCCTGCGTCACCGCAGCGCCGAGCCGCACCGCGGCCTCGGTGCGCGCATCGGTCAACGCAGCGGCAGCCGTATCGAGCTCGGCGCGCACCGCATCACGTTCCTCGACGAGGCGCTCGATCCGGTCCGGGTCGTCGTCGAGCTCCAGCAGGCGCGCCGACCCGGTACGCCACAACGCGATGGCCGCGTCGAGAGAGCCGTGGGCGCGCACGAGCGCGTTCACACGTGCACGGCGCTCCTCCACCCCCGCAAGCTCCTGCGGACCGGTCTCGTCGAGATCGGCGAGGTACGTCGACAGCTGACCGGCGAGGTCGGCGGCTCGATAGCCGAGGTCAGCGATCCCCTCGGCGATGCCGACGAGACGCGGATCCTCCGCGCGGTCGAGCGCGCGACGCGCAGCCGCCGCCAGCCCCTGCACGTCGATCCCCTCGTCGCCGCCGTCTGCTTCCCCCGACAGCGCGGCGCGCGCGAGGGCAGCGGCCTGGCGCAGTTCCTCGGCGTTGGCGAGGCGCTGCGCACGCTCGGCGAGCTCGGTGTCCTCCCCCTCTTCGGGCGCGACGTCGTCGATCGCGGCCAGCTGCTCACGCAGCGTCTCGGCCTCGGCACGACGCTGAGCACTGTTCTGCTCGAGCTCGTGCAGCAGCGCCTCCTGCTCCCGCCAGCGCGAGAACAGCTCGGCGTAACGCCGTCGCGCTGCGTGCACCGCCTCGCCGCCGAAGCGGTCCAGTGCCTCCCGTTGCGCAGCCGATGAGCGGAGCCGGATCTGTTCCGACTGCCCGTGCACGACCACGAGCTCATCGGCGAGCTCGCCGAGCACCGCAGCGGGCGCCGCACGGCCGCCGACGCTCGCCCGACTCCGCCCTTCTGCCGACAGCGTGCGAGAGAGGTACAGTTCGGCGCGCTCACCGTCGACCGGTTCGAGCTCGCCCCCGGCGCCCGCGACGATGTCAGAGATGGGGCCGGCCGCCGGCACCACCCAGACGCCCGCGACCGAGGCCTGGTCTGCCCCGGCGCGCACGGCCCCCGAGTCTGCTCGTGCGCCCAGCAGCAGACCGAGCCCGGTGACGACCATCGTCTTGCCCGCGCCTGTCTCCCCGGTGATGGCCGTGAACCCCGGGCCGATCGGCAGCGTCGCCTCGGCGATGACGCCGAGATCGCGCAGGCGCATCTCCTCGATCACGCCGGTCCGCCGTTCGAGATCGCCGGGCTGGTGCTGATGGACGATCCGGTGCCGGCCGTGGACTGCACGGCTCCATCGCGCCAGCCGGCCACGGGGAGGTGGAACTTGCGCACCAGACGATCCGTGAACGCCGCGGGGTGCAGACGCGCGAAGCGCACCGACCGAGCCGACCGGCGCACCGTGATCGAGCCCTCCGGCGGGAGGTCGTAGGAGCGGCGGCCATCGCACCAGAGCACACCGGCGTCGCCCGTCCCGGCGAGCATGCGGATGGCCACGACGGTCTCCGGCCCGACCACCAGCGGACGCGCGAAAAGGGCGTGGGCAGACAGCGGCACGACGGCGATCGCTTCGACGGTGGGCCAGATCACCGGCCCGCCGGCAGAGAAGTTGTAGGCGGTCGAGCCCGTCGGTGTCGCGACGACCATGCCGTCACAGCCGAAGCTCGTCAGCGCGTGATCGTCGATCTCGAGCGACACCTCGATCATGCGCTCTCGTGCGGCCTTCTCGACCGTTGCCTCGTTGAGGGCCCACGTCTGATAGACGATCCGGCCGTCGGCATCGGTCACCGTGACGTCGAGCGCAAGCCGCTCCTCGAAGGCATAGTCGCGCGCGATGATACGGCGGACGGCGTCGTCCAGGTCGTCGCGCTCCGCTTCGGCGAGGAAGCCCACGTGCCCCATGTTGACCCCGAGAACCGGCACCGCCCCCTCCCGGACCACTTCGGCCGCGCGGAGGATCGTGCCGTCGCCGCCGAGGACGATGGCGAGCTCGATCTCTGAGACGGCCACGCCTCCGGCGCCCTCATCGAGCACGGCGACACGCGAGAATGCGGCGTCGGCCTCGGTCAGCGCGGCCCGGTCGTCATCGGTCAGCACCGGCTGCGCGCCGGCATCGCGGAGTGCCTCGACCACGCGGCGGGCCGCGTTGACGTTGTCGTCTCGCCGCGCGTGCGCGACGATGAGGATGCTGCGTCCGGTCATCGTCTCCCCGCCAGCTGCTCGATCGTGTCTCTCCATTGTGCGGGATCCCCGTCGCCGCCGACCACGAAGTGCACCAGGTACTCGGCGTTGCCGTGTGTGCCGAGGATCGGCGACGGAAGGATCCCGCGAACACCGAACCCGGCGTCCCACGCGCTCCACAGCACCCGTTCGACAGCGTCGATGCGCGCCACGGGATCGGTCACGAGACCGCCGCGGACGGCGGTACGGCCCACCTCGAACTGCGGCTTGACCAGCAGCACCGCATCGGCACCGGGAGCGGCGACCTCGGTCACCGGCGTCAGGATGAGGGTCAGAGAGATGAACGACAGATCGCCGACCACCAGATCCGGCAGCGCGCTCTCCCCCGTCGCCGCAGCGAGATTGTCGCGTGTCATATGGCGCACGTTGTAGCCCTCGACCACGCGGACAGCGGGATCCGCCGCGATCGTCTGCGCGATCTGGTCATGGCCGACATCCACCGCGAGCACGGTGCGTGCACCGCGCTCCCGCAGCACCTGCGTGAAGCCGCCCGTCGACGCGCCGAGGTCCAGGGCGACGCGGCCCTCGACGGAGACACCGAAGCCGTCGAGCCCCGCGATGAGCTTGTGCGCGGCGCGGCTCACATAGTGGTCGCCCCCGGCGACCAGGATCTCGGCGTCTTCGGCGACCCGCAGCGATGCCTTCACGACCGGTTCGCCGTCGACACTCACCCGGCCCTCGCCGATGAGCGCTGCCGCGTGGGTGCGTGAGCGGGCGAGACCACGGGAGGCCAGCGCGCTGTCGAGCCGCTCAGTCATCCGGCGTCCGGGCGCGGCGACGACTCGAGACGCCGTGAGAGCTCGTCGTGCAGCCCGGCGTAGGCCGGCGCCCGGGCATCCAGCGGCTGCGACTCGATCAGCCGCAGCCGGCTCCACAGCACGTCCGTCGGCTCGCTGTCGTCGGCTCGGCGTTCCGCGTGCTCGTGCATGTCACCAGCCTACCGACGCACCCTCAGACGGAGCAGAGAGCCGCGCGGCGGTGTCGTTCAGGGGCGGTGGAACGGATCGTCGTAAAGACGCTCCGGCACACGGAACCCGAAGATCCCGCGGCCCGTGGCCCAGATCGCCGCGGCGCCCGCCCGCAGCAGGTCGATCTGACGGCTGCCCTCCGCGAGGATGCGCACGTCGACGCCGTCGATCTCGACCGAGGCGTCGCCCACCGTTGTCACGGCGCCGGACGTGCGCACATCCGGGTAGGGCTCATGCAGTTCGCGCAGGTCGCCGAGAAGGAAGCGCGGCTGGGCGTCGCCGGACGCCGCGAGCACGTGCTTCGGACGATCGACGCCGGTCAGCACGAGGGCCGAGGGGATCCCCGCACGGTTCGCGCCGAGAATGTCGGTGTCCATGCGGTCGCCGATGAACAGCGGGCTGTTCGCCTCGAAGCGCGCCACGGCCTCCTGGAAGATCGGGATCTCCGGCTTACCGGCGACCGTCGCCAGACGTCCGACCGCGGTGTGCACGGCCGAGACGAGCGTGCCGTTGCCCGGCGCGAGTCCCCGGCCCTGCGGGATCGTCCAGTCGGTGTTCGTCGCGATCCAGGGGATCCCGCCCTCGTCCTCTGGCACCTTGAGCGCGTACGCGGCTTCGGCGAGGTCGGTCCAGCCGACCTCCGGCGCAAATCCCTGCACGACGGCCGCGGGGGCATCGTCCGCGCTGCGGGTGACGCGATAGCCGGCCTTCTCGATCTCGACGACCAGGCCTTCCCCGCCCACGACGAGAATCGTGTGGCCGGGCTCGATCTTCTCCCGCAGCAAGCGCGTCGCCGCCTGCGGGCTCGTGATCACGTCGTTCGGGGCGGTCTCCAGGCCGAGCTCACGCAGGTGCGCGGCGACGGATGCGTCCGTGCGCGAGGCGTTGTTGGTGATGAAACCGAGGCGTGCAGCGGGCTCCGCGGCACGGAGGCTCTCCACGGCGTGCGGGATCGGCCCGGACCCCGCGTAGACGACACCGTCGAGATCGGCCAGCACCACGTCGACGCCCTCCAGAGGCGCAGCCGAGCGGCGCGCGCGGCGTGACCAGGGCAGCGGGCTCATCGTTGCTCAGGCTCCGCTGCCGCGGAGACGTCCTCGGCGATCGCAGGCTCTTCGTCGGCCAGCATGTCGTCCGCGTCGCCCGAGCCATCGGGGTCTGCAGCACGCGGCGACTCGTCATCTACGGGGTGACCGTCGGAACGCTCCTGGCCCTCGGCCTCCGCCGGCGTCACATCGGCGGGCGCAGAGGCGTCCGCCGGATCGTCGAGGATGTCGTCCGCGAGGTCGGCGATGATCACGTCGTCCTCGATCTCATCGAGGCCCAGCGCCGAAGACGCCGTTGCCGCCCGCTCACGCCAGAACGCTGCCTCCGTGTCGCGTCCGAGGTCTTCCAGCACCTCGGCGCGGGCCGTGAACAGCGCGGGGCTCCACGGATAGGCACGGTCAGGGTTGGACTCCGGAACATCGAGCTCGCCCAGCGCCAGCTCGACCTCACCGCGATCCAGCCGCGCCCCGGACATCGCGATGGCCAGCGCCGCGCGCACCTCAGGGGCGAGGGAGGCGCGATCCACACTCCGGCCGAGCTCGAGAGCGCGATCCGGGCGGCCCACGCCCCGCTCACTGTCGACCATCAGCGCGATCTGGTCGTCCTGGCCGGAGATCCGCCGGTAGGTCCGCAGCTCACGCAGCGCCAGCGCGAAGTCGCCGGTCGCGTATGCCGTGATCGCCAGGCTCTCGCGCACGACCGCGATGCGCCCGGCGCGCCGGGACGCCGCCAGGGCATGCTCATGCGCCAGAGCCGGGTCCTCATCGATGAGCTGCGCAGCCATCGCAAGATGACGTGCGACCCATTCGGCGTTCTCCTTGCTCAGGGTCTTCAGCTGATTTCGCGCCGCGGGATGCAGATCCTTCGGCGTGACATCCTCCGGAATGGAGGGAGGCTTGGGTCCGCGATCCTCGCGATCGCGATCGTTGAAGGGACGGTCACCCCGCGGCGGGCGGCCGTCGGCATACGGCCGATCGCCTGAGCGCGGCCCTCCGCCGCGGGGGCCGCCGTCACGCCCGTAGCCGCGTGCGTCACCATCGCGACGCGGCGGACGGCCGTCGCCGCGCTGGTAGCCGCTGTCCCGACGCGACGCGGAATCGCGGTCGCCGCCGCGGTAGGGCGGACGCCCCTCACGACTACCGAAACGCTCCCGATCCGCACCGTACCGCGGAGCGTCGCCATCCCGGCGGGGACGGTCACCGTAGGAGGGACGATCCCCGTCACGGCGCGGACGGTCACCGTAGGAGGGACGATCCCCGTCACGGCGCGGACGGTCACCGTACGAGGGACGATCCCCGTCACGGCGCGGACGGTCACCGTACGAGGGACGATCCCCGTCACGGCGCGGACGGTCACCGTA
>NZ_JBYRJA020000009.1:0-523 GCF_058349825.2 Microbacterium longlingense | reverse complement strand
CGAGGGACGATCCCCGTCACGACGGGGACGATCACCGTACGAGGGACGATCCCCATCACGGCGCGGACGGTCACCGTACGAGGGACGATCCCCATCCCGGCGGGGCCGGTCACCATAGGAGGGACGATCCCCATCCCGGCGGGGACGGTCACCATAGGACGGACGATCCCCATCCCGGCGGGGACGATCACCATAGGACGGACGATCCCCATTACGACGAGGACGGTCGCCATACGAGGGACGATCCCCGTCACGACGAGGACGATCACCGTCGCGGCGCGGACGATCCCCATCACGACGGCCGGCGCCGCCACGGCCGGAGGAACCCTCCCGAGATCCGCGCGATCCGTCGTTCCGAGGGGGCCGACCACCGGCGCCCTCGCCCTCCGCACCGCGTGCGTCACGCTCCTCAGCCATGGACATACCTCCTCGGCAAAAACTACCCTATAAACACGAAATGGCCACCCAGCACTGGGTGGCCATTTCGCTCAAAAGAAGTCCGGCGGTGTCCTACTCTCCCACA
>NZ_JBYRJA020000008.1:0-189873 GCF_058349825.2 Microbacterium longlingense | reverse complement strand
ACCATACCGATCCCCGAATCACCGCGTCATTCCGCGGCCAGAGCCAGATCCCATCCACTCTTTCTTGCCTATAACCCTCGCGGCGACACATTCGTTCGCGCCATCTGTCGCGCCCCGTCCTGTTGGTGTTAGATGGGGCTGTCGGCATCCGCCGGCGGTATCCAGCTGAGAGGGGCGAGATGGGAATCGAAGATTCGGTCAACGATGCCGTGAACAAGGGCAAGGAGTTGTTCGAGCAGAACAAGGACAAGGTCGAGGGCGCTCTCAAGAGCGACAAGGCTGAGGAGATCAGCGACAAGATCCTCGACGGTGTCGCCGGTTTCGCCAAGAAGGTCGCTCCGGGTGCCGCCGACAAGATCGACGAGGTTCGCAACAACGTCGACAAGTCCATCGGCAACGACTGACGCCGTCCCACGGCTGTTGAACGGCGGCGCACCCGGTGGGTGCGCCGCCGTTCTGCGTCTTCGCCGCGAGGGGCGCGAGCGGACGCACCGGCGGCGCGGTGCCAGGTCGGCCCCCGCGAGCGCTGTCCGGCCGCGATCAGGCGTGCGGGACGTCCACGCTGTCCCGGTCGATCAGATCGCTGATCATCCGGCCGAGGGCGGCAGGATCCTCGGCATGCGCCAGGTGGCCCTGTCCCGGCAGGACCGTGGTGTGCGCGAGCGGGAGGCGGCTGCGCACACGGTCGAAGGCGGCGCCGTAGGGCTCTGCGCCGATGTTGGACGCGCCCAGGAGCAATGCGGCCGGGATCCCAGACCACCCGGCGCCCGGGTCGAACGCGTTCAGTGCGGCGAGCTCGTCCGGCACCGGAGCGGAGAGGCGGCACAGGTCCGTCCATGTCGATGTGCCGCGGAGAGCGTCGACGTGTTCGCGGGGGAGCAGGGACACGTCGCGGTTGATGATCTCCACGCGTCCGTCAGGATCGGCCGCGCGCAGCGCGGGGAGCGCGTCGCTCCCGAACGGCCCGAGCACGGGTTCGTAGGCGATCACCTGCGTGACGCGGTCATCGTGCGCCGCGAGTTCGAGGGCGATCGTCCCGCCATACGACCACCCCACCAGGGTGACAGGGCCGCCGAGGCTGTCGATCCATGCGCGAAGGTCTGCGACCTCTGTTGCGACGGTGTACCCCGTGCCCAATGGCCCGCTGGAGGATCGCCCGCGCCGGTCGAGGGTGAGGACGGGCTCCTCGCCCGCGATGGCGTCGACCACCGGGGCGAACGACGCGGCATCCGCCATGACGCCCGGCACGATGATGATCGGGCGACCGCGGCCCGGGCGCCACAGGGCGTGCAGCTCTGTTGCATCGCGACGGATCGATCGTGTCTCCATCCGGACGGCCCTCGTTTCTGTAGTGACTATTACTGAAATCAGCGTACGTCTACTTCTGGAGCGCAGCAACTAGAATCCGGGTGTGATGACACGAGGACGCCCGCGCGGCTTCGATCGGGATGCGGCGGTGCTGACGGCGACAAGGCTGTTCTGGGCGCGGGGCTATGACGGCACGTCGGTGTCGGAGCTCACCTCTGCCATGGGAATCTCGCCGTCCAGCTTCTATGCGGCTTTCGGCGACAAGAGGACGCTGTTCGCCGAGGCTGTGCAGGGGTACATGCAGCGCTACACGGCCATCTACGTCACCGCGATCCGGTGCACGACCGCGCGGGAGGCGTGTGAGCGCATCCTGCGCGACTCCGTCGACGAGTTCACCGATGTGCATCGTCCGATGAGCTGCCTGGTCGTCAGCGCGGCGATCCACGGGGGCGCCGAGACGATCGACGTGCGGACCACGCTCGAGGACCACCAGCGCGGGCTCGAGGCGATCCTGGTGGAGCGCATCGAGCAGGACAAGCATGCCGGGGTGCTCGATGCCGAGATCGACGCCGCGGCGCTGGCCGCGTGGATCAGGACGATCTGGGAGGGACTCTCCAACCAGTCCAACGCGGGGGTCGGGCGATCCCGCCTCCAGGGCATCGTCACGCAGGCCATGCGCGGGTGGCCGGAGCCCGCGCCCGCGGCGCGCGACACGCCCGGGTTTGCGACACGCCCGGGCGACACGTAGACTGTTCAGGTTCCACATTCCGGTGGGTGACGTGTGCGCGCATCGGATCACTACAGGGTCGGTGCCGGGACGCGCGATCACGCGCAATCCTCCCAGCCGCCTGCAGCAGAACACGCAACCGACACCCCCACATCGCACCGGGCATAGCCATGTGCGCGCGGGGTGGCTGATAGCAGAACAGCGGTGCGCAGAGCGGATCACCCGATCCGATCGAGTGCCAAGGCGCAAACAGCGCCGTCGTGCGTCCAATGCCCCTGGGTCATCCGGCCCGGAGAGGTAAGACGCTTGAATGAGAGTGAGCAGACAATGGCGGGACAGAAGATCCGCATTCGCCTGAAGTCGTATGACCACGAGGTCATCGACACCTCGGCCCGCAAGATCGTCGACACCGTGACCCGTGCGGGCGCGACCGTCGTCGGCCCGGTGCCGCTTCCGACCGAGAAGAACGTCGTGTGCGTCATCCGGTCGCCCCACAAGTACAAGGACAGCCGCGAGCACTTCGAGATGCGCACCCACAAGCGCCTCATCGACATCGTCGACCCGACGCCCAAGGCCGTCGACTCGCTGATGCGTCTCGACCTGCCTGCCGACGTCAACATCGAGATCAAGCTCTGAGCGCGATCGACATGGCACACATCAACGAGAAGATCTCCAAGGGGATGATCGGCACCAAGCTGGGTATGACCCAGGTTTGGAACGAGTCCGGCAAGCTCATCCCCGTCACCGTCATCGAGCTGGCGCCCAACGTGGTCACCCAGGTCCGCACCCCCGAGAAGGACGGCTACAACGCCGTTCAGATCGCCGCGGGCCAGATCGACCCCCGCAAGGTCAACCAGCCCCTCACCGCCCACTTCGAGGCTGCCGGCGTCACGCCGCGCCGCCACGTCACCGAGATCCGCACCGCGGACGCTGCTGACTACTCACTCGGTCAGGAGCTCACGGTGGACGGCCTGTTCGAGGCCGGTCAGCTGGTCGACGTCGTCGGCACCAGCAAGGGCAAGGGCACCGCAGGTGTCATGAAGCGCCACAACTTCAAGGGTGTCTCCGCTTCGCACGGTGCGCACCGCAACCACCGCAAGCCCGGTTCGATCGGCGCCTCGGCAACCCCGAGCCGCGTCTTCAAGGGCATGCGCATGGCCGGTCGCATGGGTGGCGAGCGCGTCACCGTCCAGAACCTCACGGTGCACGCCATCGACGCCGAGAAGGGACTCATGCTCGTCAAGGGCGCGGTCCCCGGTGCGCGTGGCCGCGTCGTCTACGTCCGCAACGCAGTGAAGGGTGCCTGATCATCATGGCTGACTCGACTCTCGCGCTCGACGTCCGTACCGCCGCAGGCAAGAAGGCCGGC
Source organism: Microbacterium longlingense (assembly GCF_058349825.2). Lineage (NCBI taxonomy): Bacteria > Bacillati > Actinomycetota > Actinomycetes > Micrococcales > Microbacteriaceae > Microbacterium > Microbacterium longlingense. The sequence goes on along the minus strand of NZ_JBYRJA020000008.1, from coordinate 186,469 downwards.
TCTGTCGAGCTGCCCGCCTCGGTCTTCGACGTCAAGACGAACATCCCGCTGATCCACCAGGTCGTCGTCGCGCAGCTCGCCGCCGCCCGCCAGGGCACTCACTCGACCAAGCGTCGCGGTGAGGTCTCCGGTTCCGGCCGCAAGCCGTTCAAGCAGAAGGGCACCGGTAACGCCCGTCAGGGTTCGGTCCGCGCGCCCGAGCACCGCGGCGGTGGCACCGTGCACGGCCCGAAGCCGCGCGACTACTCGCAGCGCACCCCCAAGAAGATGATCGCTGCCGCCCTCGCCGGCGCGCTGAGCGACCGTGCTCGGGGCCAGCGTCTGCACATCGTGGAGTCCTTCGGCATCGAGGGGCAGCCCTCGACCAAGGCCGCTGCCGCCTTCCTGGCCGATGTCGCGCCCTCGAAGAAGGTCGTCGTCGTCATCACCCGTGACGACGAGCTGACCGTTCTGAGCGTTCGCAACCTCGCCTACGTGCACGTGCTGTACGTCGACCAGCTCAACGCCTACGACGTGATCGTCTCCGACGACATCGTCTTCACCAAGGCCGCCTTCGACGCGTTCGTCGCTGCGAAGACCGGCTCCACCGAGGAGGCCTCGGCATGACCGCCAACGACAACGTCCTCGCCGCTGCGGCGAACAAGGACCCGCGCGACATCATTCTGCAGCCGGTCGTGTCGGAGAAGAGCTACGCGCTGATCGACGAGGGCAAGTACACCTTCCTGGTGGACCCGCGCGCGAACAAGACCGAGATCAAGCTCGCCATCGAGAAGATCTTCGACGTCAAGGTCGCATCGGTCAACACCGCCAACCGCACGGGCAAGGCCCGTCGTACCCGCTTCGGCATCGGCAAGCGCAAGGACACCAAGCGCGCCATCGTCACGCTGAAGTCCGGCACCATCGACATCTTCACGGCAGTCGGCTGACCGGGGGATAAGGACAGAACATGGCTATTCGCAAGTACAAGCCCACGACTCCGGGCCGCCGCGGCTCGTCGGTCGCGGACTTCGCCGAGATCACCCGTTCGACGCCGGAGAAGTCCCTGCTGCGTCCGCTCGCCAAGACCGGCGGCCGGAACAACCAGGGTCGGATCACCACTCGCCACATCGGCGGTGGCCACAAGCGCCAGTACCGCGTGATCGACTTCCGTCGTAACGACAAGGACGGCATCAACGCCAAGGTCGCTCACATCGAGTACGACCCCAACCGCACCGCGCGCATCGCGCTGCTGCACTACGTCGACGGCGAGAAGCGCTACATCCTCGCCCCGAACAAGCTGAAGCAGGGCGACATCGTCGAGTCGGGTGCCGGCGCTGACATCAAGCCGGGCAACAACCTCCCGCTGAAGAACATCCCCACCGGTACGGTGATCCACGCGATCGAGCTCCGTCCCGGCGGCGGTGCGAAGATGGCCCGTTCGGCCGGCGCATCCGTGCGTCTGGTCGCGAAGGACGGCCCCTACGCGCAGCTTCGTCTGCCCTCCGGCGAGATCCGCAACGTCGACGCGCGCTGCCGTGCGACGATCGGCGAGGTCGGCAACGCCGAGCAGTCGAACATCAACTGGGGCAAGGCCGGCCGCAAGCGCTGGAAGGGCGTGCGCCCGACCGTCCGTGGTGTCGCGATGAACCCGGTCGACCACCCGCACGGTGGTGGTGAGGGCAAGACCTCCGGTGGTCGCCACCCGGTCAGCCCGTGGGGTCAGGCCGAGGGCCGCACCCGCCGTCCGAACAAGGAAAGCGACAAGTACATCGTGCGTCGTCGCACCGCCGGCAAGAAGCGCAAGTAGGAGTAGAGGAAGATGCCACGCAGTCTTAAGAAGGGCCCCTTCGTCGACGAGCACCTGCTTCGCAAGGTGCAGGGTCAGAACGAGGCCGGTACCAAGAACGTCATCAAGACCTGGTCGCGCCGATCGATGATCATCCCGGCGATGCTGGGTCACACCATCGCGGTCCACGACGGACGCAAGCACATCCCCGTGTTCGTGTCGGAGACCATGGTCGGCCACAAGCTGGGCGAGTTCGCGCCCACCCGCACCTTCCGCGGCCACGAGAAGGACGACAAGAAGGGCCGTCGCCGCTAAGCGGCGACGCAAGAGGAGAAGAAATGGTGGAGTCCATCGCACGCGTGCGACACATCCGCGTGACCCCTCAGAAGGCTCGTCGTGTCGTCGCGCTCATCAAGGGCAAGCAGGCAGAAGAGGCCCTCGCCATCCTGAAGTTCGCCCCGCAGGGCGCGAGCGAGCCGATCTACAAGCTCGTCGCATCCGCGATCGCGAACGCTCAGGTGAAGGCCGACCGCGACGGTGAGCCGCTCAACGAGAGCGAGCTGTTCGTCAAGAACGCCTTCGTGGACGAGGGGACGACGCTGAAGCGTTTCCAGCCCCGCGCCCAGGGTCGCGCATTCCAGATCAAGAAGCGCACGAGCCACATCACGGTCGTGCTCTCCACGCCTGAGGTCGCCGAGACCGCGGGCGACAGCAAGAAGAAGGCGAGCAAGTAATGGGACAGAAAGTCAGCCCCTACGGCTTCCGCCTCGGCATCACCACGGACCACGTGTCGCGCTGGTTCTCGGACTCGACGAAGCCGGGTCAGCGTTACGCCGACTACGTGGCCGAGGACATCAAGATCCGTCGGCTCCTGCAGACGCAGCTCGACCGCGCCGGCGTGAGCCGCATCGAGATCGAGCGCACCCGTGACCGCGTCCGCGTCGACATCCACACCGCCCGCCCGGGCATCGTGATCGGTCGCCGCGGTGCCGAGGCCGAGCGCATCCGCGCCGATCTCGAGAAGCTCACCGGCAAGCAGATCCAGCTGAACATCCTCGAGGTGCGCAACCCCGAGGCCGACGCTCAGCTGGTGGCGCAGGGCGTCGCCGAGCAGCTCTCCGCCCGCGTGGCCTTCCGCCGCGCGATGCGCAAGGGCCTGCAGGGCGCGCAGCGCGCCGGTGCCAAGGGCGTTCGCATCCAGGTCTCCGGCCGCCTCGGCGGCGCCGAGATGAGCCGCTCGGAGTTCTACCGCGAGGGTCGTGTGCCGCTGCACACGCTGCGCGCGAACATCGACTACGGCTTCTACGAGGCAAAGACCACCTTCGGCCGGATCGGCGTGAAGGTCTGGATCTACAACGGTGACCTCACCAACAAGGAGCTCGCGCGCGAGCAGGCTTCGCAGAAGCCGGCGCGTGACCGTGGCGACCGTCGTCGTGGCCCCCGCAACGAGGCCCCCGTCGCAGAAGGAGCGTCTGCCTGATGCTTATTCCCCGCAAGGTCAAGTACCGCAAGCAGCATCACCCCAAGCGTGATGGCCAGGCCACCGGCGGCACGAAGGTCAGCTTCGGCGAGTTCGGCATCCAGGCCCTCACCCCCGCGTATGTGACCAACCGTCAGATCGAGTCCGCTCGTATCGCGATGACCCGTCACATCAAGCGTGGTGGCAAGGTGTGGATCAACATCTACCCCGACCGTCCGCTGACCAAGAAGCCCGCCGAGACCCGCATGGGTTCCGGTAAGGGCTCGCCCGAGTGGTGGGTCGCGAACGTCAAGCCGGGTCGCGTCCTCTTCGAGGTCGCCGGTGTCAACGAGCAGCTCGCTCGTGAGGCACTGACCCGTGCAATCCACAAGCTGCCGCTCAAGGCACGCATCATCAAGCGCGAGGAGGGCGACGCGTAATGGCGATCGGCACCAAGGAGCTCGCCACCAGCGAGCTGGACACGTTCGAGGACCAGCGCCTCGTCGACGAGCTGCGCAAGGCCAAGGAGGAGCTGTTCAACCTCCGCTTCCAGTCGGCCACCGGCCAGCTGGAGAGCCACGGCCGGATCCGCGCGGTCAAGCGCGACATCGCGCGGCTGTACACCGTGATCCGCGAGCGCGAGCTCGGGATCCGTGCGACCCCGGCCCCGGTCGAGGCGCCCGCGAAGAAGTCGAAGGCGAAGAAGGCCGCTGAGGCCGAGGCGCCGAAGGAGGAAGCCGAGTGATGGCTGAGAAGAACGTCGAGCACGCGGAGCGCGATGTGCGTGACGAGGGCGCCCGCGGCTACCGCAAGGCGCGCCGTGGCTACGTCGTCAGCGACAAGATGGACAAGACCATCGTCGTCGAGGTCGAGGACCGCGTGAAGCACCCCCTCTACGGCAAGGTCATCCGCCGCACCTCCAAGGTGAAGGCGCACGACGAGGGCAACACCGCCGGCATCGGCGACCTCGTCCTCATCAACGAGACCCGTCCGCTGAGCGCCACCAAGCGGTGGCGTCTGGTGGAGATCCTCGAGAAGGCGAAGTAAGCAATGATTCAGAACGAATCCCGCCTCAAGGTCGCCGACAACACCGGTGCGAAGGAACTGCTCACCATCCGCGTGCTCGGCGGCTCCAGCCGCCGCTACGCGGGTCTGGGCGATGTCATCGTCGCCACGGTGAAGGATGCCATCCCGGGCGGCAACGTGAAGAAGGGCGACGTGGTCAAGGCCGTCGTCGTCCGCTCGAAGAAGAACACGCGTCGTGCTGACGGCTCGTACATCAAGTTCGACGAGAACGCGGCCGTGATCCTGAAGAACGACGGGGAGCCCCGCGGCACCCGCATCTTCGGGCCGGTCGGTCGTGAGCTGCGCGACAAGCGGTTCATGAAGATCGTCTCGCTGGCACCGGAGGTCATCTGATCATGGCGAAGATCAAGAAGGGTGACCTCGTTCAGGTCATCTCGGGCGCCAAGCCCGAGCGCGGCGGCGACCGCGGCAAGCAGGGCAAGGTCCTCGAGGTCCTCGTCGAGCAGAACCGCGTGATCGTCGAGGGCGTCAACTACGTCACGAAGCACACCCGTGTGGGCCAGTCGCAGCGCGGCACCCGCACCGGCGGCATCGAGACGATGGAGGCCCCGATCCACATCTCCAACGTCGCCCTGGTCGACCCCGAGACCAAGAAGCCGACCCGTGTCGGCCACCGTGTCGAGGAGCAGACCAAGGACGGCGTCAAGCGCACGGTCCGCGTGCGCTACGCCAAGAAGAGCGGCAAGGACCTCTGAGCATGAGCAACGCCACTGCCGCGGAGGCTGGCACCAACCAGCCCCGCCTGAAGCAGAAGTACCAGGGCGAGATCAAGAAGGCGCTGCAGGACGAGTTCGGGTACCCGAACGTCATGCAGATCCCCGGCATCGTCAAGGTCGTCGTCAACACCGGTGTCGGTGAGGCGGCGCGTGACAGCAAGGTGATCGATGGCGCGGTCGACGACCTCACCAAGATCACCGGCCAGAAGCCGATCGTGACGAAGGCCCGCAAGTCCATCGCGCAGTTCAAGCTCCGCGAGGGCCAGGCCATCGGCGCGCACGTCACCCTGCGGGGCGACCGTGCGTGGGAGTTCCTGGACCGCCTGGTCAACCTGGCGCTTCCGCGTATCCGCGACTTCCGGGGCCTGAACCCCCAGCAGTTCGACGGCAACGGGAACTACACCTTCGGTCTCCAGGAGCAGAGCGTGTTCCACGAGATCGACCAGGACAAGATCGATCGCGTGCGTGGCTTCGACATCACCGTCGTCACCACGGCGAAGACGGATGACGAGGGCCGCGCCCTGCTGCGCCACCTCGGCTTCCCCTTCACGGCGGCGGACGCGCAGGCGTGACCCAGATCGGTCGTTGAGCGCGAGGCATGACGACGACGCGGTGTGCTTCGGCATCACGTGATGCGGAAGCACACCGCGTTTCGCCGCTCGGCGGCCGTCGGGTGGTTCGCGAGGCGATCCGCTTAAGGCATAATTGAAGATTGTGTGTTCATCGTAGGTCGGCGTTCGTGTAACGGGCGTCGAAACCTCATGATCGAAAGAAGAAGTCCATGACAATGACAGACCCGGTCGCAGACATGCTGACCCGTCTGCGCAACGCGAACTCGGCGCACCACGACTCCGTGACCCTGCCGTCGAGCAAGCTGAAGACGAACATCGCCGAGATCCTCCAGCAGGAGGGGTACATCGCCGGCTGGGAGGTCTCTGACGCCCGCGTCGGGAAGAACCTCACGCTGACGCTGAAGTACGGCGCCAACCGCGAGCGCGCCATCGCCGGCATCAAGCGCGTCTCCAAGCCCGGTCTGCGCGTGTACGCACGTTCGGCCGAGCTGCCCACGGTCCTCGGCGGCCTCGGCATCGCGATCCTGTCCACCTCCTCCGGTCTTCTCACCGACCGCCAGGCCGAGCAGAAGGGCGTGGGTGGGGAAGTCCTCGCCTACGTGTGGTGATCTGACATGTCGCGTATCGGACGTCTCCCCATCGACATCCCCGCGGGCGTGACCGTCGCCATCGACGGTCGCAACGTCGCGGTGAAGGGCCCCAAGGGTGAGCTCACCCTCGAGGTCGCGAACCCCATCGAGGTCTCCGTCGAGGAGAACCAGGTGGTCGTCAGCCGCCCGGATGACGAGCGCGCATCGCGTTCGCTCCACGGCCTGACCCGGACCCTGATCAACAACAACATCATCGGCGTCACCGAGGGCTACACCAAGGGCCTCGAGGTCGTCGGCACCGGCTACCGCGTGCAGCAGAAGGGCTCGTCGATCGAGTTCGCCGTCGGCTTCTCGCACCCGGTCCTCGTTGACCCGCCGGCCGGCATCACGCTGACCGTCGAGGGCAACAACAAGGTCACCGTCAGCGGCATCGACAAGCAGGCCGTCGGCGAAGCGGCCGCGAACATCCGCAAGATCCGCAAGCCTGAGCCGTACAAGGGCAAGGGCGTGCGCTACGCCGGCGAGGTCGTGCGTCGCAAGGCCGGAAAGGCTGGTAAGTAACCATGGCTGTGAAGTCAAAGTCCGACGCCCGTTCGCGTCGCCACGCACGTCTTCGCAAGAAGATCGTCGGCACCGAGCTGCGTCCGCGCCTGGTCGTGAACCGCTCGTCCCGCCACGTGTTCGTCCAGCTCGTCGACGACAGCAAGGGTCACACCGTGGCCTCTGCCTCCACCCTCGAGACCGATCTCCGCTCGTTCGACGGCGACAAGACCGCCAAGGCGCGTCGTGTCGGCGAGCTCCTCGCTGAGCGCGCCAAGGCCGCCGGCGTCGACGAGGCCGTGTTCGACCGCGGTGGGAACCGCTACGCCGGTCGCGTCGCGGCCATCGCCGAGGGCGCCCGCGAAGGGGGACTCGCACTGTGAGTGACAACAAGGAGAACGAAGTGACCACCGAAGCGACCGCGGCTCCGGCCGAGGCCGAGGCTCCGCGCGAGGAGCGCGGTGGCCGTCGTGGGGGCCGCGACCGCGGCCAGGGCCGCGACCGCAACTCGCGCGACCGCAACGACAGCCAGTTCCTCGAGCGCGTGGTGACCATCAACCGCGTTTCGAAGGTCGTCAAGGGCGGTCGCCGGTTCAGCTTCACCGCGCTCGTCGTCGTCGGTGACGGCAACGGCCTGGTGGGCGTCGGCTACGGCAAGGCCCGCGAGGTGCCGCTGGCGATCTCGAAGGGTGTCGAAGAGGCCAAGCGGAACTTCTTCCGCGTGCCCCGCGTCGCGAACTCCATCCCGCACCCCGTGCAGGGTGAGGCCGCGGCCGGTGTCGTGCTGCTTCGTCCGGCTGCCGCCGGTACCGGTGTTATCGCCGGTGGCCCGGTGCGCGCCGTGCTCGAGTGCGCCGGCATCCACGACGTCCTGTCGAAGTCGCTCGGCTCGTCGAACACGATCAACATCGTGCACGCGACCGTCGCGGCCCTGAAGCAGCTCGAGGAGCCCCGTGCGGTCGCCGCGCGTCGCGGTCTCGACTTCGATCAGGTCGCTCCGGCGCGTCTGGTCCGCGCGGAGGCGGAAGCCGCCGCTGCGCAGAAGGTAGGTGCCTGATGGCCGCTAGCCTCAAGGTCACGCAGATCAAGTCCAAGGTGAGCGAGAAGCAGAACCAGCGTGACACGCTGCGCAGCCTCGGTCTCAAGCGGATCGGCGACTCCGTCGTCCGCCCCGACGACGCTCAGACCCGCGGTTATGTCCGCGCCGTCGCTCACCTCGTCACGGTTGAGGAGATCGACTAATGGCTGAGAAGAACGAGAAGAAGGCCGAGGCGCGCCCCGGCGTGCTGAAGGTGCACCACCTGCGTCCGGTCCCCGGCGCCAACACCGCGAAGACCCGCAAGGGCCGTGGTGAAGGCTCGAAGGGTAAGACCGCTGGGCGTGGCACGAAGGGCACCAAGGCCCGCAACACCGTGCGCGTCGGCTTCGAGGGTGGGCAGATGCCGCTGCACATGCGCACCCCCAAGCTGCGCGGATTCAAGAACCCGTTCCGCGTGGAGTACCAGGTCGTGAACCTGGACAAGCTCGCGGAGCTGTACCCGGCCGGTGGCGAGGTCACCGTGGGCGACCTGGTCGCCAAGGGTGCGGTCCGCAAGAACGAGAAGGTCAAGGTCCTCGGCAACGGGGAGATCTCGGTCAAGCTCGACGTCACGGTCGACAAGGTCTCGGCGTCCGCCGAGCAGAAGATCGTGGCGGCCGGCGGGTCGATCAAGTAACCGACGGACCACAGTCGTCCGTTGCAGCAGGGGTCGGAGCGAGTCTCCGGCCCCTTCTGCGTTACGCTGTACTTTGGCCGCCCCCTCTGAGGCGTGCCGTTTCTCCCGGGAGGACAGCCTTTGTTTAGCGCCATTGCGCGAATCGTGCGCACGCCGGACCTGCGACGCAAGATCGGCTTCACTCTGGCGATCATCGCCCTGTATCGCCTCGGTGCGCATGTGCCGGCCCCGTTCGTGAACTTCCCGAACGTGATGGTCTGCATTGAGGGCAGCAGCACGACCGACGGTCTGCTGGGCCTGGTCAACCTGTTCTCCGGCGGTGCGCTCCTGCAGCTGTCGATCTTCGCCCTGGGCGTGATGCCGTACATCACCGCGACCATCATCACCCAGCTGCTGCGTGTGGTGATCCCGCACTTCGAGGCGCTTCACAAGGAGGGCCAGGCGGGGCAGGCGAGGCTCACCCAGTACACCCGGTACCTCACCATCGCGCTCGCCCTGCTGCAGTCCACGACGGTCGTCACCGTCGCCCGCACCGGACAGCTCTTCGGCACCAGCGGTGTGCCCGCGTGCAACCAGCTCCTCACCAACGACGTGTGGTGGGCGCAGCTGCTCATGATCATCACGATGACCGCCGGCACCGGCCTCATCATGTGGTTCGCCGAGCTCGTCACCGAGCGCGGCATCGGCAACGGCATGTCGCTGCTGATCTTCACCTCCATCGCCGCAGGCTTCCCGGCCGCAATGGGCGCGATCTTCCTCACCAACGGCTTCGAGGTGTTCCTCCTGGTGCTGGTGGTCGGCATCGTGGTGATGGGCCTCGTCGTATTCGTCGAGCAGTCGCAACGCCGGATCCCCGTGCAGTACGCCAAGCGGATGGTGGGCCGTCGCACCTTCGGCGGCACGAACACCTACATCCCGATCAAGGTGAACATGGCGGGTGTGATCCCGGTGATCTTCGCCTCGTCGCTGCTGTACATCCCGATGCTGGTCGCGCAGTTCAGCACGCCGCAGGACGGCTCCGTGCCGCCCGCCTGGGTGCAGTGGATCTCGCAGTACCTCACCAGCGGCGACCACCCGCTGTACATGCTGATCTACTTCCTGCTGATCATCGGGTTCACCTACTTCTACGTCTCGATCACGTTCAACCCGGTCGAGGTCGCCGACAACATGAAGAAGTACGGCGGGTTCATCCCCGGCATCCGTGCCGGTCGCCCCACGGCCGAGTACCTCGAGTACGTGCTCACCCGCATCACGTTCCCCGGGTCGATCTACCTGGGTCTGATCGCACTGATCCCGCTCGTGGCGCTGGCGACCATCGGCGCCAACCAGAACTTCCCGTTCGGCGGCGCTTCGATCCTCATCATCGTCGGTGTGGGTCTGGAGACCGTCAAGCAGATCGACGCGCAGCTGCAGCAGCGCCACTACGAAGGGCTCCTCCGATGACCGGTACCCGTTCCGCCCGCCTGTTGATCGTCGGCCCCCAGGGGTCGGGCAAGGGTACCCAGGGGGTGCGTATCGGCGAGGCATACGGCATTCCCGTCGTCTCCACCGGCGACATCTTCCGGGCCAACATCAAAGAGGGCACCGAACTCGGCCAGCAGGTCACGGCCATCCTCGACGCCGGCAACCTGGTGCCAGACGAGCTGACCAGCGAGATCGTGCGCGACCGCCTGGCCCAGGACGACGCCGCCGAGGGGTTCCTGCTCGACGGCTACCCGCGCAACGCCGCCCAGGTGGAGCACCTCGACGGCTTCCTCGGCGACGGCGGCCTGGACGCCGTCATCCTGCTGGACGTGCCCCGTGAGGAGAGCATCTCCCGGTTGCTGCTGCGGGCACAGGAGCAGGGCCGCTCGGACGACACCGAAGAGGTGATCGAGAAGCGTCTCGCGATCTACGAGAACGAGACCGCCCCGATCCTCGACGTCTACGGCTCGCGCGGCATCGTCGACCGCATCGACGGCGTCGGCTCTCTCGATGAGATCACCGAGCGCATCTTCGCCGCCCTCGAGGCGCGCGGCATCGCACGCGCCTGATGTCGCGCCGTCTTCCGCTTCGCCGCTCGATCTACAAGACCCCGGCGCAGTTGCGTCTCATGCAGGAACCCGGGCTCATCACGGCCGCAGCGCTCGGCGCCGCGCGGGCGCTCATCGCACCAGGGGTGACCACCCTCCAGCTGGATGCCGCGGCCGATCGTGTGATCCGCGAGCGCGGCGCGGAGTCGAACTTCCAGATGGTGCGCGGCTACCGGCACTCGCTGTGCATCTCCGTCAACGACGAGGTCGTGCACGGTATCCCCGGGGGCCGGGTGCTGGAGCCGGGGGACATCGTGTCGATCGACGGTGGCGCACAGTTCGAGGGCTGGAACGGCGACAGCGCGTTCACCGTCGTCGTTCCCGACCCCGCGCGGCCGGATCTCGTCGCTCGCCGGGAGGAGCTCTCGCGGGTGACGCAGGGTTCGCTGTGGGCGGGTATCGCCGCGATGGCGAACGCATCGCGCGTCGGTGATATCGGTGCTGCGATCGAGGAGTATGTGCTGGACCAGGGCGTCTCAGCGGTATCCGGCAAGCCGTACGGCATTCTTCGCGAGTACATCGGGCACGGCATCGGACGCAAGATGCACGAGGACCCGTCGGTGTTCAACTACCGCACGTCCGACCTGGGTCCCGAAGTGCGGCCGGGGCTGGTGCTCGCGATCGAGCCGATGGTGACCGCGGGCACCGAGGAGACCCGGGTGCTCGACGACGACTGGACGGTGGCGACGACCGACGGCAGCGACGGCTGCCACTGGGAGCACAGCGTGGCACGTCACGCGGACGGTATCTGGGTGCTGACGGCCCCCGACGGCGGTGCTGCTGGCCTGGCCCCCTTCGGCGTCACCCCCGTCCCCATCCCGTAGCCCGCGCCTTCGGCGTGCCGAGTCACCAGCGTTTTCGGGTGGCCGGCTGCGACCGCGCACCCGAAAACCCTGGTGACTCGGCAGAGCACGCAGCGCTCCGTGCGGTGCGATGTCGGATACGGCGCGCGCGGATCGCGCACGCCGGGATTCAGCGAGCCCGGTGCGCCACAGCGTCGCGGCGGACGGAAGCCGGTCCGATGCCGTTGCGTCGGAGCATCAGACGGAAGCTCTCCAGATCTGCCAGATCCGCCCAGGTCCACCGGATGATGCGCAGCAGCGTCGTGCGTACGATCCAGTCCTCCCGGTCGCGTTGATCCGCGAGGACCTGGCCTGCCGTGCGGCCTCGGAGGATCGTCGGATCCGTGTACTTGAGCTCTCCGTCGAACTCTCCCCAGGCCTGCGCGCCCGGCAGCAGGAAGTCCGCGACGTAGGTTCCGCCGTTCTGCGCCGGAACGGGGACCTGTATCCGCACGTCGTCGTAGCCGAGATCACGGAAGTACAGCAGACTGATCGACTCCCCGGGCGACTCGCTCCGGCCGTCGGCCAGCGCGAGCAGCGCGCGCGCCTGACGGACGCCGCGGCTGCCGGCGGGCATCCGCCGCCGGATCTCGGTGCAGAAGGACCGCGCCGTCGCCTCGTCGTACCGGCGCGTTGCGGAGTCGTACGCGAGCGTGCGAAGCGCCGAGCAGAGGACGACGAAGGCGGTTTCGCGGGGCGTGGCGCGCAGCACGTCTGCGACGGTGACCGCCAAGGACGTCGCTCGGATGCCGTCGATCTCGATGATCTCGTGCGTCGGCACGGGGATGCGGTGCCGTGCGATCTCGGGCTGAGAACGTCTGACCTGACCGTTCATCGGCGTGCCACGCACATGGACGCGATCGGGGCGCGTCCGCACCAGCGGGAGTCCGTGCAGGACGGCGGCCGACACGTGCGAGGCGACAGCGTTCCCGCTTCGCAGCCGAGCGAACGCCGTGACGACATGCAGGAGATGCCGGTCGGCGACGTGCAGCTGGTCCCATTCCGCGGCGGACACGTAGAACCCGTGCGTGATGCGGCGCAAGGTGCCCGCCCGCACGTCCCGTTCGATGCTCCATGTCGTCGCGCCGCGAGCGATGAGCTCCGTGCGCGTGCGGACTCGGGAGCGGGCGGTGCGGGCATCCATGATCCGAGCGTGATCGGAGCGTTCGCGGTTTCGGACCCGAAACCTGCGAACCGGGGAGAACGCGCCGGTCTACGACGCTGTGGCCGCGCCTGCCGAGTCACCAGGATATTCAGGCCAGCGGCCTGAATATCCTGGTGACTCGGCAGGCCGCGCAGCGGCCCGGGGCGCGCACGCGTATGTGCGCATTGCGGAGAAGAGGGCGGGTGCGGAGCGAGAGTGCGGGCGCGTTGCGGAGCGAGAGGGCGGGCGCGTTGCGGAGCGAGAGGGCGGGCGGGGAGCGAGAGGGCGGGTGCGGAGCGCGCGGGGGACGGCGGGGTTCCCATCCGGGTCACAGACTTGGGCGGGGAGAATGGGGGAGTCGTCCGTCCTGGACGGACGCCCTGCAACCCGCGGGGCACAGCACGCGCAGAAACGCGCCGGATGCAAGGGAACGAACACGCCATGGCTGCACAGGCGAAGAGCTCGACCAACTGGTTCGCCATCTGGATCTCGGCCATCGTCGTCGTCGTCCTGGTGGGCGTCGCCGTCCTCGTCGTCACGATGAACCGGCAGGCGACCGCACCCGGCGCGATCCCCGACAGCATCACCGTCGAGCAGGAGACCGGTGCGATCGTGATGGGCGACCCCGACGCCGATTCGACCATGCAGGTCTACCTCGACTTCATGTGCCCGCACTGCGCGGAGTTCGAGGGCGCCTTCGGCAAGGACCTCGCCGGTCTCGCCGCGGACGGCGACCTGCGCTACGAGGTCCTCCCGGTGTCCATCATGGACAGGGCCACGGAGACCCAGTTCTCGACCCGCGCGGCGAACTCCCTCTACTGCGTTGCGGAGGAGAACAGCGAGGCCACGATTCCGTTCATGCTGGAGATGTTCCAGAACCAGCGCAGCGGCGGCCTCAGCGACGAGCAGATCATCGAGATCGCCGCGAACAACGGCGCCGAGGGTGCAGCGGACTGCATCACCGATCGCACCTACGAGCAGCTCGTGCAGTTCACCACGCAGAACCTCCCGGAGAACCCGCAGACCGGCAGCCGGGGCACCCCGACGGTCGTGTGGGACGAGGACTACGTGCAGCTGGCCGACTTCGAGGGTCGTCTGACCGACTTCACCCAGGCGCTGGCGACCAGCCAGGGCTGAGGACGGGGCCCGCGGGCGCGGGCAACCCCGTTTGCGTGAGACCGCGGATATCACGTACACTGAATCTTTGGTGCCTTGCGCCTTTGCTGGCGTGTCGCCGCACCACCACCCCATCCACCGCAGACCGACCGGGTCTGCTCAAGCGTCAGCGAGGCTATGGCTAAGAAAGACGGTGTCATCGAGATCGAGGGCACAGTGTCCGAGGCGCTGCCGAACGCGATGTTCCGCGTCGAGCTCACCAACGGACACAAGGTGCTCGCAACGATCTCCGGGAAGATGCGACAGAACTACATCCGCATCATTCCGGAGGACCGCGTGGTCGTGGAGCTCAGCCCCTACGACCTCACCCGCGGCCGCATCGTCTATCGCTACCGCTAGACCGGTCGAGAAGTAACGGCAGCCCCTGCCCCGGCACGTTCGGGGCTGCGGGGATGCACGAAGACAGCGAACAGGAGTCCGCGATGAAGGTCAACCCGAGCGTCAAGCCGATCTGCGACCACTGCAAGGTGATCCGCCGCCACGGCCGCGTCATGGTGATCTGCAAGAGCAACCCGCGCCACAAGCAGCGCCAGGGCTGATCCTGCAGGCCCGTCCCCGAGGCGGGCAACCGAGAAAACTCAACACATAGAACGGCAGGATCAGACGCCGCGGCCGCCCGAGCACTTTCGGGACCGGCGCGGCTGACACCTCGGGGCGGAGGCCCGGGCACCGATCCTGCTCCACACCTCCACAACACCACAGGAGCACCGCATGGCACGTCTTGCCGGCGTCGACATCCCGCGCGACAAGCGCGTGGTGATCGCACTCACCTACATCTACGGCATCGGTCGTACCCGTTCGCACGAGATTCTCGCTGCCACCGGTATCGACGAGTCGATCCGCGTGAAGGACCTCACCGACGACCAGCTCGTCGCTCTCCGCGACCACATCGAGGGAACCTACAAGGTGGAGGGTGACCTCCGCCGTGAGGTCGCCGCCGACATCCGCCGCAAGGTCGAGATCGGCTCCTACGAGGGTCTCCGTCACCGCCGTGGCCTGCCGGTCCGCGGTCAGCGCACCAAGACCAACGCCCGCACCCGCAAGGGCCCGAAGCGCACCGTCGCCGGCAAGAAGAAGGCCCGCTAAGCGGCCAGGGATTAGGAGAGAACTTTCATGGCTGCACCCAAGTCCGCCGCGCGCAAGCCGCGTCGCAAGGAAAAGAAGAACATCGCGCTGGGCCAGGCCCACATCAAGTCGACGTTCAACAACACCATCGTCTCGATCACCGACCCGTCCGGCGCTGTCATCAGCTGGGCGTCGTCGGGTGGCGTGGGCTTCAAGGGCTCGCGCAAGTCGACCCCGTTCGCCGCTGGCCTCGCCGCCGAGTCGGCCGCCCGTCAGGCGCAGGAGCACGGTGTCAAGAAGGTCGATGTCTTCGTGAAGGGCCCTGGCTCGGGTCGCGAGACCGCGATCCGCTCGCTGCAGGCGGCCGGCCTCGAGGTCGGCTCCATCCAGGACGTGACGCCGCAGGCCCACAACGGCTGCCGTCCGCCCAAGCGCCGCCGCGTCTGAGCACCGGAGCGGGGATGCCTCGGCATCCCCGCTCTTCGGCGCCCCTGCGCTTCTGGCCCCAGGCGCCGCCGACCTCCACATGACCTCTCATCCCCCACGTGTCATATAGCGGGCACGTGATCGAAAGGAACAACCAGTGCTCATCGCACAGCGTCCCACCCTCTCCGAGGAGAAGATCGCCGAGAATCGCAGCCGGTTCGTCATCGAGCCGCTGGAGCCCGGTTTCGGGTACACCATCGGTAACGCGCTTCGTCGTAGCCTTCTCTCCTCGATCCCGGGGGCTGCCGTCACCAGCATCCGCATCGACGGCGTTTTGCACGAGTTCAGCACGATCCCCGGTGTCAAGGAAGACGTCACCGAGATCATCCTGAACATCAAGCAGCTCGTGGTCTCCAGCGAGCGTGACGAGCCGATCACCGCCTACCTGCGCAAGACGGGTGCCGGTGAGGTCACCGCCGCTGACATCTCTGCGCCGGCCGGTGTCGAGGTGCACAACCCCGACCTCGTGATCGCGACCCTGAACGACTCGGCGAAGTTCGAGCTCGAGCTCACCATCGAGCGTGGCCGTGGCTATGTCTCGGCCGCCCAGAACCGCAACGAGTACGCCGAGGCCGGTCAGATCCCGGTCGACTCGATCTACTCGCCGGTTCTGAAGGTCAGCTACCGCGTCGACGCGACCCGTGCCGGGGAGCGCACCGACTTCGACAAGCTCGTCCTGGACGTCGAGACGAAGCCCTCCATCCTCCCGCGGGATGCGGTGGCCTCCGCCGGCCGCACCCTCACCGAGCTGTTCGGCCTCGCCCGTGAGCTCAACGTCGAGGCCGAGGGCATCGAGATCGGCCCCGCGCCGGTCGAGGCCGTGCTCTCGAACGAGCTCTCCATGCCCATCGAGGACCTCGACCTCTCGGTGCGCTCGTACAACTGCCTCAAGCGCGAGGGCATCAACTCGGTCTCCGAGCTGGTGGCGCTCTCCGAGACGCAGCTCATGAACATCCGCAATTTCGGTCAGAAGTCGGTGGACGAGGTGCGCGACAAGCTCGTGTCCCTCGGCCTGTCGCTGAAGGACTCGGTGCCCGGTTTCGACGGCGCCCACTTCTACGGCTCTTCCGAAGACGAGTCTTTCTGATCCCCGATTCTCTCCACAGGAGTTAGACAACAATGCCTAAGCCCACTAAGGGTCCCCGCCTCGGAGGCGGCCCCGCTCACGAGCGCCTTCTTCTCGCGAACCTCGCCGCGGCGCTCTTCGAGCACAAGTCGATCAAGACCACCGAGACCAAGGCCAAGCGCCTGCGTCCGCTGGCCGAGCGTCTGATCACGTTCGCCAAGCGGGGCGACCTGCACGCGCGCCGCCGTGTCCTGGCGATCCTGCGCAACAAGGAGGCGACGCACATCCTGTTCGCCGAGATCGCGCCGCTGGTGGCCGACCGTCCTGGCGGCTACACCCGCATCACCAAGGTCGGCAACCGCAAGGGCGACAACGCCCCGATGGCTGTGATCGAGCTCGTCCTCGAGCCCGTGTCGCCGAAGGTCAAGGCCGCCAAGCCCGCTGCGGCTCCGGTCGTCGACGAGGCTCCGGTCGCGGAGCCCGCCGAGGTCGTCGAGGAGACGGCTGCGGAGGAGGTCGTCGAGACCCCCGCCGAGGAGACCGTCGAGGCTTCGGCAGAGGAGACCGTCGAGGCTCCGGCCGAGGAGGCCGCCGAGGAGAAGGCGGAGTAATCTCGCTGCATCCCGTCACAGGGCCCGCCGTCTCACGACGGCGGGCCCTGTGCGTATCTCCGGAGAACACACCGGCCTTCTCCGTGCGGAGCGCCGGGCGGCGTCATCTGGTCTCGTGGATGACCTGCGGCTGGGAGACGGCCTTCAGCCCCTCGACGCCGAACTCCTGCCCGTATCCGGACTGCTTTGCCCCGCCGAAGGGGACGAAGGGGTTGATGGTGCCGTGGGCGTTGATCCAGACGGTGCCGGCCTGGATGCGCGCCGCGACGGCCCTGGCTCGATCGCGGTCGCTCGACCACACCGAGCCGCCGAGACCCACGGCGAGTCCGTTGGCGAGCTCGATGGCCTCGTCGAGGTCGGTGTAGCGGATGATCGGCAGGGCAGGTCCGAACTGCTCCTCGACCACCAGCGGGTGCGCCGGATCGATGTCGGCGACGAGGGTGGTCGGATAGAAGTTCCCCGGTGCGTCGTAGTCCGGATCGCCGCCCAGCACGATCCGTGCTCCGGATGCCTTCGCGGCCTCGACGAGGCCGTCGACGATGCGGAACTGCATCTCGTTCTGCAGCGGGCCGAGCAGGTTCCTCTCGTCCCGGCCGATGCCCATCGGCGTGTTCCGGGCGACCTCGCTCAACGCCTCGATGAGGTCGTCGTAGATCGCGTCCGGCACGTACAGGCGTTTCAGGGCGGCACAGGTCTGACCGGTGTTGATGAAGGCCCCCCAGAACAGATCCTCGGCGATCGATCGCGGGTCTGCGTCGTCGAGCACGATCCCGGCGTCGTTCCCGCCCAGCTCGAGCGTGAGGCGCTTGATGTTGCCGGCGCTGGACGCGATGATCCTCTTCCCGGTGCGGGTGGATCCGGTGAACATGATCTTGGCGATGTCGTCGCTCGCCACCAGGTGCGCGCCCAGGTCACCGTCGCCCACCACGGTGTTCAGCACGCCGTCTGGCAGCACGGTGCTGATGATGTGATGCAGGGCGAGACCGGAGAGCGTGGTGTATTCGGATGGCTTCTGCACGACGGTGTTGCCCATGCGCAGTGCGGGGATGATCTGCCAGATCGCGATCATCATCGGCCAGTTCCACGGGGTGATCGCGCCCACGACCCCGAGCGGCCGGTAGTGCATCTCGACGTACGCGTCATCGTCGTCGAGCACGATGTCGACGGGGAGCGGGGTGGTGGCGGGCACGCGCGTCCAGGCGACGCAGCCGCCGACTTCGAACCGCGCGTTGGGGCCGTTGAGCGGCTTGCCCTGCTCGCGCGAGAGCAGCTCGGCCAGCGGCTCGGCGTTGGCCTCGATGGCGTCGGCCACCCGGCCCAGATAGTCCACGCGCTCGGCATCGCTGAGGGCGGCCCACGCGGGTTGCGCGGCTTTCGCGCGGGCGATGGCGGCGTCGACCTCCGCCGTGCTCTGCACCGGGACGCGGCCGATGAGCTCCCCGGTGGCGGGGTCGTAGACATCGCGGCCGGCGCCCTCTCCGACCGTGATCGCGGCGAGCAGGCTGTCATATGTGTCCACGAGGAACTCCATCGTCGGTCGGCGGGGTGACCTGAGCATATGCCGCGGGGCGGCGGGCGGCGTTGCCTCCGGCGGCACCGTGATTGTCTGAGCGCGAACGCTCTGTGCGGCGGCACCGACGCTGCCCGCGGGCTCGCTGCCGGGCGACGACGTCGCACACCGCGCCCGTCGGAGGCGCTGCCGGGAACCGGCTGCGCAGGGGCGGCGCTTGATGCTCCCTGCACGTGACTTGACGCCCAGGGAACGGGTCGGCGGCCATGCTGGCTCGGCGGAAGGCGGACTGCGATGCTGAGCGGGACGTGCGGTGACGCAGGCCGCACGCCGAGAGGAGTCCTGATGCCGGATCAGCCCACCGCACCCGAGAGCGCCATCGTCGTCGGAGCAGGATCCGCCGGTTCTGTCGTTGCCCGCCGGCTCGCCGACGCCGGCGTGCGCGTCACCCTGCTGGAAGCGGGCGGAGCGGACACGAACCCGGCGATCCACGATCCGAGCCGGATGGCGGAGCTGTGGCACGCCGCAGAGGACTGGGACTACGTCACGGAGCCGCAAGCCGGCGCCCACGGCCACCGCCTGCATTGGCCGCGCGGCAAGGTGCTCGGCGGCTCGCACGCGTTGAACGCCATGATCTGGGTGCGCGGCGTACCGCAGGACTTCGACCACTGGGCGGCTCTCGGCAATGACGGCTGGTCCTGGGAAGACGTGCTTCCCGTCTACCGCGAGATCGAGAACTACACCGGTGCAGGCGATCCGGAGTGGCGCGGGCACGACGGACCGCTCGATGTGACGGACGACTATGCGCTGACGCCCATTCAGCGGTCGATCGTCGACGCCGCGGTGCAGCAGGGGCTCACGCAGAACCGGGACTACAACGGCGCCTCCGTCGAAGGTGTCTCCCAGCAGCAGGTCACCGTGCGCGACGGGACCCGCCTGACCACGTACATGGCGTATGTGCGTCCGGTCATCGACCGGGTTCGCGTCGAGGCCCGCTGCCGGGTGCACGAGCTCATCTTCGCGGAGGGGGCCGATCGCCCGCGCGTGATCGGAGTGCGCTGTGAGCAGGACGGCGAGGTCCGCGAGCTGTTCGCCGACGAGGTGATCCTCGCGGCCGGGGCGATCGACTCACCGCGGGTGCTCCTGCGCAGCGGGATCGGCCCGGCGGACGAGCTGCGCGAGGCCGGAATCGAGCCGCGCGTCGATCTTCCCGGTGTCGGCAAGAACCTGCACGACCATTACCTCGCACCGGTGATCTTCACCACCGCGCGCCCGGTCGACCCTCCGCAGGCGGGCATCTCGGTGACCCAGACCCACCTGTTCTGGAAGAGCAGGGCGGAGCTGGACCGCCCCGACACTCAGCCGATCCTGTTCTCGGTGCCGATGTACGGCGACTTCCTCGAACCGCGCGGGGAGAACGGCTTCTCGCTCATGGCGGGGCTGGTCACGCCGGAATCGCGGGGCGAGATCCGCCTCTCCGGGCCGGACCCCGATGACCGGCTGCTGCTCGACCCGCAGGCCCTCAGCGCACCGCACGACCTCGCGTCCCTGGTGGCCTCGGTCCGGCAGTGCCGCAGCATCGGTCGCCAGCCGGCGCTCGCCGCCGCCCCGGAGGACGGCGGATGGGGAGCGACAGAGGTCTACCCCGGACCAGGCGTCGGCGATGGCGATGACCTCGGGGAGTACGTGCGGGAGACTCTGGCGACCTATCACCATCAGGTGGGCACCTGCCGGATGGGCGTCGACGACCTCGCCGTGGTCTCGCCCCGTCTTGCTGTGCACGGCGTCGACGGCCTGCGCGTGATCGATGCCTCGATCATGCCGCGGGTGACCACGGGCAACACCAACGCACCCGCCGTGCTGATCGGTGAGCTGGGCGCGCGGTTCGTGCTCGCCGCCGAGCGCTGAGGCGCCCGGGACGAGCCGGCTGTCGTTGCGTCGGCGCGGCAGCCGGCTCCGTCAGGGCGTGGGGAGTGGTCGAGGGGGAATTCGTCCGCAGCGTGCGGGATGACGACAGCGCCGCCGGTGGCGTCGTTCTGAACATCCGCCTCGAGCGGCTCAGGGGAGGGCACGGTGAGCAGGGACACGTTCTCCTCCGGTCTCCGCCGGGGTATCAGGACTCGATGGTCAGCCGCGTGCGAACACCCTCCGCCCGGCGAACCAGGTCTCGTCCACCCGGGTCTGGACCAGGCGGTCCGCGGGCTGCCGGAACGGATTGCGATCGAGAAGCACGAGGTCGGCGGACTTGCCGACCTCGATGGTTCCGGTCTCGTCCGCCAGGCCCATCGCGCGCACGGCGCCGATCGTGAAAGCGGCAATGGACTCCTCGAGGCTGATCGCCTGCTCCGGCCACAGCGTCCCCGGATACACGCCGCGGGGGTCGGCGCGTGTCACCAGACCGTGGATCGCCTCCCACGCGTTGGGAGAGGCCGCGACCGGCCAGTCGGAGCCGCCGGCCACGATCGCCCCGGCGTCGAGCAGCGCACGGTTCGGCTGCATCTTGTCGGCGCGGTCGCGGGGGAGGACCTCGCGGATGGCCTCCACGATCGGGCCCGGCCACCAGATGAACGGGCAGATGTCTGCCGCGACCCCGAGCGGGGCGAAACGCCCGATGTCGTCCGGGTGCACGAACTGACCGTGGGCGATGTGATATCGCGGCTCGGTGAAGCCCTCCGCGCGGATCTGTTCGACGGCGTTCAAGACCGCGTGCACGGAGGCGTCGCCGGTGCAGTGGATCTTGGCGGAGAGCCCGACACGGGCAACCCGCCGCAGCCAGTCGACCAGGGTCGCCGGGTCCAGCAGCGTCTCGCCCCGGTGGTCGTGCCCGTGCAGGTCGTCGGGCAGATACGGTTCGAGGAAGGCTCCGGTGCGGGTCGGCGGAACACCGTCCAGGAAGATCTTCACGAAGTCTGGCCGGTGGTGCGGCGTCCGGTACTGCTCGCCGTCGAAGACGAGGTCCGCTCCGATGGCGGCGAAGCCGAAGATGTCGTCGTTGATGAGCATCGACGAGACCACCCAGGCATCGAGCTCGTCGGCGTCGTCCAAGGAGCGCAGTGCCGCCATGATGTGCGTGGAGACACCGGCGTCCTGAAAGGCCGTCACGCCGTAGGAGTTCAGGATCTCCACCCCCCGCCGTGCGGCCGCGCGCTCCTGCTCCGGCGAGAGACCCGCCGCCGCCTGCTGCGCGCGGGCGACGGGGATTCCCGCCGCTTCGAGCAGCAGCCCGGTCGGCCTCCCGTCGTCGCCGAGCAGCACGCCGGGCTGACCGGCCGTGACCCCGGCGAGCTGGAGGGCCGCCGTGCTCACCCAGCGGTTGTGGTGCGAGTCGTCTGACAGCATGACCGGACGGCCGCCGGCGGCGGCGTCGAGCCGGGCGAGCGCGTCAGCGGTGTTGAGGTCGTTCATCCGATCGCTCGCCCAGGGGCCGCCCACCACCCAGGCGTCAGGGTCGAGCCCTGCGGCGTGGGTGCGGACGGCATCGATGATGCCGTCCAGCGTCGCCCCGATCGGTACGCGCAGCTCGAAGAGCTCCTCCTTGCCCGCGAGGAAGAAATGGTTGTGCACGTCCGCGAGGCCGGGCATGAGGAAGGCCCCGTCGAGGTCCCGCACGGCGGTGGCGGGACCGGCGAGGGCGACGGCGTCCTCGCTCGAACCCACGAAGCTGAGGCGTCCGTCCGTGACGGCCACCGCCTCCGCGAACGGCTGGGCCGGATTCACCGTATACACCACCCCGCCGGTGAGGATGAGATCGGGGTTCTTCGTCGCCATCGACTCTGCTCCTTCTGCTGATCGCGCGTGCGTCCCCCGTCAGTGTCGCAACAGAACGGCCCGCGCGGGTTGACTGTGTGCGACTGCTTGTGTGACCAGCGCGCGCGGTCATCCCGTGCCGGCGTCGGCACGGGATGACGTCAGCGCGGGGCGGCGCCGGCTCAGCCGCCCAGGTAGGCGGAGCGGAGGAGGCCCGGATCGCCCGCGAGCTCCCGGGCAGCGCCCTGCGGATGGCTGACCCTCCCGCTGGAGATCACCATCGCCTGATCGGCGACGCCGAGCGCGAGGTGGGTGAACTGCTCGACCAGCAGCACACCCGTGCCGGCGTCCGCGATGCCGCGGATCAGGGGCAGGAGCCGCAGGAACACGACCGGCGCCAGGCCGAGCGACATCTCATCGATGAGCAGCACCCGGGGCCGGGAAGCGAACGCGCGCGCGAGCACCACCATCTGCTGCTCCCCGCCCGAGAGCAGCACCGCGGGAGAGTCGATCCGCTTCTCGAGTTCGGGGAACGACGAGAGGACGTCGGCGAAGACCGCCGCCGACCGCGCCGTGAGGGAGATGTTCTCCCGCACCGTCAGCGACGGGAAGATCGCCCGGCCCTGCTCGATGTGGGCGATGCCCCGCCGGGCCCGCTTGACCCTGCTCCACGTGCGGATCGGCTCGCCGGCGAGCGTGATCTCACCGGCGGAGGGCGGCAGGACCCCGGAGACGGCTTCGAGCAGACTGGTCTTGCCCGCACCGTTCGGCCCGACGAGCGCGAGCACCTCTCCCGCCCGGAGCACGAGGTCGACATCGGAGACCACCGGCCCGGCGCCCCGGCTCACGGTCACACCCCGCACCTGCAGCTCGGTCATTGCGTCATCTCCGCATCTCCCATGTAGGCCGTGATCACGGCGGGGTCGTCGAGAACCTCGCTGGTCTGTCCCTGCGCGATCACCCGGCCGAAGTCGAGCACGGTCAGGTCCGTGCAGACCGCGCGCACCAGATCCAGGTCGTGCTCGACGATCACGATCGCGGTGTCGAAGCGGGACGGGATGCGTGCGAGGCGTTCGCCGAAGGCGATGTGCTCGTCGTGGGAGAGCCCGGCGGCGGGCTCGTCGAGGATGAGCACCCGCGGGTTCGACAGCACAGCGGCCGCCACCTCCGTCAGCCGTCGCGTGCCGACGTCGACCGTGCTCAGTTGCTTCTCCGGCGCCGGGCACCCCAGGAAGCTCAGGACATCGGCGAGCTCCTCGTGGTCGAGGCGGCGCCGCGAGACGAAACGCACATACGCCTCGACGGTGAGCTGCGGGGGGACGCGATCCTGCTGGAAGGTGCGGCGCATGCCGCGACGGGCGCGGGCCGCGGGGGACAGGCGGCTGATGTCGGCCCCGTCGAGCAGCACCTGTCCGGTGTGCTGGGGCAGGAAGCCGCTCACGGCGTCGACGAAGGTCGACTTCCCGGCCCCGTTCGGGCCGATCAGCCCCATGATGGACCGCTGTCGGACGGCGAGGGACACGTCGTCGTTGGCGGTGAGCGACCCGAAGCGCACGCCCAGCCCGTGCACGGCCAGCACGGGCGGGGCGTTGTCGGGGAGGGGGATCTGCGCCTCCGGGACCGCGAAGACGTCGAGCACACCCGTGTCGACCCCGACGGGCTCCTCCGGGGGGATGCGCCGGCGCGGGGCGAGTCTGCGCGCCAGCGCACGGATGCCCTCGCCGAGGTTCGATCCACTCGTGATCGCCTGGATGCCGAGCAGCCCGAAGACCACGAACCCCCAGTCCTGCGGGATCCCCATGCGCTTGAGCAGCTCCGGGACGAGCACCCACATGATCCCGCCGAAGATGGCCATGTCGATCAGATAGGCGCCGCTCATGACAGCGAGGATGTAGAGCGCGAGCGACTGCAGCGGGGTGAAGCTGGAGGCGAAGGGGAGCTGGACCTGACCGGCCAGGAGCCCGCCGGAGATGCCCCCGAGCGCAGCGCTGACCGCGAATGCCGAGAGCTTCGCCATGCTGACGCTCTGCCCGACCGCGGCCGTGCCGCGCTCGGAGAAGGCCACCGCTTTCCAGCTGCTGCCGAGTCGGCTGCGCTGCACGAGCGAGATGACGAGGGCGCAGATGACGAGCACGACGAAGGCGAAGAAGAAGTACTCCCGATCGCTCGTGAAGCCGACCGGGCGGAGCACAGCGCGGCCCTCCACGGACCCCGGGAACTGGATCTGCACGAGCATCACGTCGAAGGCCGCGGCGAAGCCCAGTGTGACCACCGCGAGATTGACCCCGCGCAGGCGCAGTGCCGGCAGCCCGATCACCACGCCGGCCAGCCCCCCGGCCAGCCCCCCGGCGAGCAGCCAGACAGCGAAGCCGCCCGGCACATCGTGGTAGCTCATCCAGGCCACCACCCAGGCTCCGATGGCGGCGAAGGTGAGCTGGGAGAGCGCGATGATCCCCGCGGATCCGGTGACGACCCCCAGGCCGATCACGGCGATCGCGGCCGTGATCACGCTGATGCCCAGGAAGACGTAGTACCCGGACAGCCCGGCGCTCATGGCCCATCCGAGCGGGAGCGAGGCGACCGCGATCGCCACCGGGAGGAGAAGACGGATCCGGTGCTTAGCGGGCGACATCCCACACCTCCTTGCGCTGCGACCAGAGCAGCAGGACGACGATGAACAGGAACGGGATGAAGCTGCGCACCAGCGACACCGCCGGGATCTGCGCGACGACGCCGCTCACGACCCCGAGGGCGAGCCCGCCGGCCACGGCGAGGTCGAGGCGGCGGAATCCGCCGAGCAGGGCAGCGGCCGCCGCCGGGATGATCAGCATCGAGAGGCTGATCGCATCGTTGGACTGCGATGGTGCGATCACCATGATGGTCGCCGCGGAGATGGCCCCGGTGACCGCCCAGACACCGATCGACAGCGGTTTGGCCGCGATCCCGATGAGCTCAGCGGTGGTGGGGCGTTCGGAGAGGGCGCGGAGCCGGGTGCCGATGGTGGTCTTGCGCAGCACCACGGAGCATCCGGCGGCCACGACGACGGCGAGCGCGACCATCACCACCGTCACCCAGCTGACCACCACGCCGGTGACCGAGAACGCCGCACCGGGCAGAAGCGGGGAGAAGGGCTGGGGCTTGTTTCCGAAGAGGATGAACGACAGCGAGATCAGCATGAGCAGGGGTGCGGCCGTCATCGCCGATCGGACGGTCACCGACGCCTCGGAGAGCCACTGCGCGGCGATCCAGCCGATCGCTGCGCTCAGCAGGGCGCCGATGATCACACCGGCGATCGTCGCAAGCCCGGTCGGCATGCCGAGCTGGCTTGCGAGCCACACCGCCGTGAACGCCGCGAACATGCCGGTCGCGGCCTGGGCGAAGTTCACGACCCTGACCAGCTTCGACATCAGGGTCAGCGTGACCGCGAGGACCGCGTAGAGCCCGCCGGAGGCGAGGCCGGCCAGCGCGCCCTGGAGCACGGCGCCGCCGGTCATGGTCGTCTCCGGAGCGGGAGCGAGCGGGTTCTGGGGTGCGTCATGAGAATCCTTGCGAACGGGGGTGAGCCCCCGGGGACGGCGCCGCCCCCGGGGGGATGCGAGCCTGGCCTAGTTCCGCGGCATCATCAGCCAGTCGTCCGCCGACGTCTCCCACGCGCCGGTGCCGGAGGTGAGCGTGACGGGCCAGCCGCCCGGCTCGTAGTCCTGGGCCGCGATCGTCGCGAACTGATACGGGTGGGCGATCATCGGGTTCTCGATCGGGTCCATCGTGCGCAGGGCCTCGTTCACCGACGCCCGGGTGACATCGCCGTCGATGCCCTGGAGCACCTCGATGTAGAACATCGCCGCGAGGTACCCGCCCTGGCTGAAGGACGTCAGAGGGATCCCGTTGGCCTCCATCAGCGACCGCCAGTCCGCGTTGATGTCGTTCTCATCGGTGAAGGGGTAGAACTCCGCGGGCACGTGCACGCCCTGACCGGTCCATTCGAGTGCTGCCGCGAAGTTGTCGCTGTACACGCTGGTGAGGAACAGGAACGTCACATCCTCCCAGCCCTGCTGCTGGGCGGCCTTGACCTGCCCGATCGCATCCGGCTCGATGGCGTTGACGGCGATGGCCTGGCAGCCGGCCTCCTTCGCCTTCACGATGTAGGGGGTGTAGTCGGAGCCGCCGTAGGGGACGGTGTTGTCGACGAGCATCGGCTCCTGGCCGGTCGCCTCCGTCCAGCGCGCGACGCCCTCCATGTACGGCGCCTCGGTCGAGCCGGCCACCTCGATGAAGACGCAGATGTCCTCGAGCCCCAGGTTCTCCGAGCCGTTCAGCAGCGTCAGCGTCAGGTCGTTGAACGGGCCGAGGTTCACGGGCGCGATCTGCGGGGTGTTGAAGCATCCGGTGTCCACACCGATCCCCGGCATCGACAGCACATCCTCCTGGCCGTAGTACGCCTGGTTGATCTCGCACTCGATGAGGGAGGCGCCGCCGACGAGGCCGACGACCTCCTTCGATCCGACGAGCTCACGCGCCGCGGCCGTCGCCGCCGCCGGGTCGCCCTTGTCGTCGAGCACCGTGTACTCGATCAGGCGGCCGTTGATGCCGCCCTCGTCGTTGAGCCGTTCGAACACGGCCATCGCCGCTTCCGATGCCTCGGGGAACGAGGCGGGGCCGCTCAACGAGTTGACCGAACCGAGCTGGATGGGGGCGTCTTCGCCCCCGGCGGTGCAGCCGGTGAGCAGCAGTGCTCCGGCGGCCGCCAGCGCGACGCCGGCATTTCGCTTGTTCATGGGGTTCCTCTCAGATGGACGGGCAGGAGGGTGGTGCGTCAGACCGGCTGCGTATCCGGGTAGGTCACGGCGCCGAGCGGGTGGATCCGTCCGCCCGCTGTCGCGTGCGTGGCGTCACCGGCGCCGGCACGGCCGAGGAAGATGCCGGTGGTCATGAGGTTCGCGCCGAGGTCGTGCAGCCACACGCTGGTCACGGGGATGCGGAACTCGCGGAAGCAGAAGAGAGAGCCCGGTGTCGAGCTGCCATACCGCTGCCGGGTCGTCGTCACCGCGCACCTGCACGGCGTCGTCAGGGTCGACCGCTCCGGCCTGGCTGATTCCGCCGGAAGCGCTCCACATCCCCTCCGCCGGCCCGAACTCCAGCAGGATCCCGTCGTCGTCGTCGGTGATCAGCTCGACGCGACGACCGTCGAGAGGCACGCTCGGCAACCGGGAGGTGTCGATTCCCGCGGCGAACTCGTCGTATGTGGCCCACTCACCGATGCCGCGGCGACCGTGCCGGAGCGCTCCGGCCGCGGGGTTGCCCGTGCCTGTGTCCGCCATGACGCACCACCTTGTGAGGGAGAAGTGCCATCACTGTATGTGCGGCGGCAGGCGTCGCCGCCGAAGTCGACCCTTGCCGACAATCGCCATGCACGGGGAGTCAAGAAGGCGCGATGGGTGGCGGCAGCGGGTGATGCGTCACCGGCCTCAGCGGGTCATGCGTCCGCGCGGGCGATGCCATCGGTCGTGCTGCGCCGCAGCTCGCCGGGGGTGACTCCGTACTCCGCTTTGAACACCCTGCTGAAGTGGGCGGCATCGTGGAAACCCCACCGGGAGGCGATCGCGGCGACCGCGAGGTGGGTGAGGACGGGATCGGTCAGGTCGGCCCGGCACAGCTCCAGACGCCGCTGCCGGATCCAGGTCGAGACGGTCATCCCCGCCTGCCGGAAGAGCGCGTGCAGATGGCGGGTCGAGATGAAGTGGGCTGCGGCGATGGAACCGGGGCTGAGGTCGGCAGACGCGAGATTCCGGTTGATGTAGCCGTAGATCTTCTGCAGCAGCACCTGGTGCAGATCGCGCTCGCCGGATTCGGCGTCCAGGATCCCCGCCAGCAGCGTGCCCATCAGTCCGAGGCTGGTGCGCCCGAGTTTGTCGCGGAACGGTTCGCTGAGCGGTGTCAGCTGCGCCGGGAAATGGGACAGGAACGAGGAGAGCAGCGGAGCGATGCTCCCCGGGGCGTGGGTCAGCGACACGGCCGTGAGCTGTTCGGTGAGGGTGACCGGCACATCCAGCCGATCCTTCGGGAACATCATGATGAGGTTCCGGAAGTCCTTGTCGAACAGCAGCGAGTATGGCCGGGAGGTGTCGTACATGGTCAGGTCCCCGGGGTGCATCACGAGCTCACGACCGTCCTGGACCAGGATGCAGCTGCCGCCCAGCAGCAGGCTCACCTTGTAGTAGCCGCTTCCGCCGCGACCGATGTTCGCCGGGGTGCGCTCGACGAGGTGCGGTGCGGCGGCGATCTCGGTGAACACCACGTCCGCGGCATCCGCGGAGCCGATACGCGCACCGAATCCGTGCGGGCTGTTCGCAGACACCTCGAGCGGCACGAAGGAGTTCGACACGGCATCACGGAACGCGCCGAGGCCGGTGATCCGCTCCGCCGGCGGCGGGGCCTGAGAAATCCGTTGCTCGATCACATCTCTGCCTTCTGATCGACGATGATCATGTCGTGAGCTTCTCGATCGCTGATCGGGGATAACACGTTTTTCCAGAATATACAAACGCGTCTCTGCTGGCGCAAGCGCGTCACGCGGCGGTGAGCGGCGCGGACGGCGCCGTGTCGCGCCCGCGCTCGCCGCCGCGGCGCGGTAATCACGGCCAGGAACCCCGTCGCGCCGCGCCGCCGTCCCGTAGCCTGGGGCTACCTACAAGCGCGGACCCGCGGAGGCTGCCATGACAGAGAAGTTCCTCGTTGCCATCACCGATGCGCCCGTGACGCAGCGCGTCATCGCGTGGGCCGCACAGCGGGCCCTCGATCGCCGGGCGACCATCGAGGTGATCTCCGTCGTCGGCGGCGCCGTCGGCGCTGTCGGGGAGGGCGCCGTGGTCGACAGCGCCGTCGCGCACGCCGAGGAGCTGCTCGCCAGCGCGGTGGCGACGCTGGCGGCCAGCGGTGTCTCGGCCGCGGCACGCATCGAGCGAGGAAACCCCGTCGCGCGTCTCATCGAACTGAGCAAGACCGCCGATCTGCTGGTGATCGGCTCCGACTACCGGGGGCCGGGGACGGGGCCGGAGCGTGGTGCGCACGGTATCCGCATCGTCGCCGGCGCCGCGTGCCCGGTGGTGGTGGTTCCCGACTTCGATCTGGGGGAACGCCGCGGCGTCGTGGTCGGTGTCGACGGGTCGCCGGTGTCGGAGGCGGCGATCCGGTTCGCCGCTGCCGAGGCGGACCGCCTGCGGGAGCCGCTGATCGCCGTGAGCGTATGGACACCGCTTATCGCACCGCGCAACAGCCCCGTGATCTACCCGGAGCAGTATCTGGAGAGCATGCAGAACCTCACCGATGAGATGCTCTCCGTTGCGCTCGCCGGGCTCGGATCGCAGTATCCGGACCTGGAGATCGTTCATGAGGTCCACCAGGGATATCCGTCATCGGCGCTCAACGAGTTCGCCGCGCGCGCCCGCATGACCGTCGTGGGATCCCACGGCCGCGGTGCGATCGCCCGTTTCCTGCTGGGCTCGATCAGCCACGAGGTGCTGCAGCGCCTGGCGACGGTGACGGCCGTCGCCCGCAGCAGCTGACCCGCTGCCGCCCCTCCCTGCGGAGGCACGACGAAAGCGTGATGGCGCGCGCCCCACGGGGCGCGCGCCATCACGCTTTCGTGACGAGGCGCTCGCGGTGTGCTCAGCCCTGAGCGATCTCCGCGCGCCGGAGCTCACGCAGGGCATCCTGCGACGGGCGCTGTGCGCCGTGTGCGGAGGCGAAGGGGCGTGCCGCGGCGACCCCGCGCACGGTCGGACGCAGGGTGTCGCCCTCGCGCCGGACGAACCGCATGCTCTCGAGCTGGTCGATGCGCCGGCGCGACCACAGGCGCGGTCGTCGCTCTGCCGCGATCGCCTCCTGCTCGGAGACGACGCCGCGCTCGACCACGAGCGAGAGGATCCGGCGCGATCCGTCCGGCAGGCTCACGCTGAAGGTCCTGCCGCGGTGCATCTCGCGCTCGATGCTCACATCGAGCGCATCGTCTTCCGCGTCGAACTCCATCATCGCCATCGGCTCCACCGTTTCCATCACGCTCATATGTGAAGAGATGCACACCGAGGCCTTTCCTTACGCGGAATCGGAGATTTTCTTGCCTCCCGTGGTGCGGGCGGCGCGCTGTGCTGCGCTCCATCCCCCGGCCCCGGCCCCGGGCTGAACCGGGCGGCGATGATGCGTGCCAGCTCTGCCGGGTACCGGTTCCCCGGAAGCGCCGTGGCACGGCAGCCCGCCCCGCCGCGCGCGCGTGCATCGGCGGATGTGCTCCGCAGCGATCGAACACGTCGGAAGAACGAACGATCTGCGCCAGAACATTGCTCCGGCGGTGCTCTCCGGCGGGTTCCCTGGTAGGGGTCGTACATGACCTCGACGAGAACAGGGCGCGCGGGTTCGCGCAGCGCGGCAGCCGCCCCGGAGGATCTCCCCGGCGACGTCGTCCGCGAGCTCTGGCGCGGCGCGCAGGGTCCGGCTCTCGCCCCGCGATTCTGGGTCGTGCTCGATCGCGTCGTGGTCGACAGGGGTGTTCGGATGGCGGAGCTGACGGCAGGCGTGACACGGCCGCGCGGACCGTTCCGACGGGTGCGCATCGATCGCAGGGTCGAGCGGCTCCGTGCGCTGGGGTATCTCCGGCGGGATGGGGCGTACCTGCTGCCGACCGTGGCGGGGGTCGGTTCTGTCCGCCCCTTCATCGGCGTGCGTCCGACCGAGGAGCAGCGGTGCTGGCTGCGTTCGCTCTGGCGTGCCGAACACGGCGGGGGCAGCGGGAGCACCGCCGGAGAGCGCGGCGGCGGATGAGCGTTCACCGCCGTCCTGTCCCGTCGGCGCCTGCCGCGGCGGGGGCTCTGATCGTCCCCCTCCGGGAAGACGCCATCAGCGGTCGCGTGCGGCGGCGCACCCGATCAGCCTCCTAGGGTGGACTCTGTGCGCATCCGCCTCGACATCGCCTATGACGGCACCCGCTTCCACGGCTGGGCGCGCCAGCCGCAGCTGCGCACCGTCCAGGGGGTGCTCGAGGACGCTCTGACCCGTGTCCTGGCGGGGAGCCCGCGGCTGATCGTCGCCGGTCGGACGGACGCCGGGGTGCACGCCTCCGGCCAGGTCGCGCACCTCGACCTCGACGACGCGCAGACGGCGCGGTTGAGTCGCCGCCGGGAGAGCGCGGACGGACGCGACGACGTCGCCGCCCTCGCCGCCCGCGTCAACGGCGTCCTCGGCGCGTATTCGGACGTCTGGGTGCGGCGCGCGAGCATCGCCCCCGCGGGGTTCGATGCCCGCTTCTCCCCGGTGTGGCGGCGCTACGAGTACCGCATCGCGGATCGTGTCAGCGGCTACGACCCGATGGAGCGGCACCGCACGACGGTCGTGCGCGCCGAGCTCGACGTCGCCGCCATGGACGCCGCGGCCGGCACCCTGCTCGGCCTCCATGACTTCGCTGCGTACTGCAAGCCGCGGGAGGAGGCGACGACCATCCGCACGCTCCTGGCGTACCGCTGGCAGCGGGACCAGCGCGGGATCCTCCGTGCGGAGGTGAAAGCGGACGCCTTCTGTCACAGCATGGTGCGCGCCCTCGTCGGCGCGTGCGTGGCGGTGGGGGAGGGGCGCCTGGGGGTTCCCGAGCTCGCACGTCTGCGCGACGACGCGGTGCGCACGAGCGCGTTCCCGGTCCTCGCCGCGCGAGGACTGACCCTCGCCGAGGTCGGCTACCCCGCCGATGACCTGCTGGCCGCTCGTGCGGAGCAGACCCGCGCGCGTCGCGAACGGGAATGATCGCGTTTCCGCCTGGGGGCGGACGATGTCCGCTCATGGGCAGCGGGAGTACCGTGTGAACCGATGGACGTGATCTCCTACAACCTTCGCAAGCACGCCGCGGCGCACGAGCTCAGCGCGCTCGTGGACGAGCACGATCCCGATCTGCTGTGCCTGCAGGAGGCCGACGTCTCCGGTCTGCAGCGGCGGCTCGGCGGACTCGAGCTCGTCGATGCGACGCAGCGCAACCGGCTCGGGCTGGCGGTCTACGCTCGGCGTGACTTCTTCGCGGTGAGCGGCACGCGAACGATCGAGCTGAAGAAGTCGCTGCATGACCGGATGCTCAAACCGGCGTCCGAGCGGGTGCTCGGGGTGCGCCTGAGGGAGATCGACAGCGGCCGTGAGCTCGTCGTGGCGTCGTTCCACGCCGCGCCGCTGACGGCGCTGAACTCGTTGCGCCGCGCGCAGATCCGCGCGGCGCTCTCGGAGTTGCAGGCGATGGGCGACGGACTCCCCGTCCTGATGGTGGGCGACTACAACTATCCCGTCTTCAAGGAGAACCTCGGCAAGACGGTGCGCGATCACGGCTATGCGCTCACTCTCAGCGATGACCGCACCTACACGCGCTACCGTGTCTTCCGGGGGCACTATGACTTCGCGACCTCGGTCGGCCTGCGCATCGATCGCATTCGCACGCTGCCGCAGGGGACGAGTGATCATCGCCCCATCCTGGTGAGCGTGGACGACTGACGGACCGGCCGACGGCCGGACCGGGAACCGGCCCAGACTGCTCGCCTCGGTTTGTCGTGGCACGAAGGCCACGCCGAGAATGGAGGGGTGATGACCACTCTCGATGACCTGCTCGGCGATGCATCGGAGGAGCCGGCGCCCCGCAGCCGACGCGAGATGCGCGAGAGCGGCGGCTCCGGCGAGCCGGATGACGGCAAGCGCAAGCGGCGCTGGCCGTGGATCGTCGCCTTCTCGATCGTCGGCGTGCTCGTCGTGGCTGTCGCGGTGGCCGGTATCTATGTGATGAACCTCTCCAACACGTTCGAGGAGAAGGCGACCCAGCTGCCCGACGCCGAGGTGTTCCCCGACGTCGAGACCCGCCCGGCCCTGTCGACGACCGACGCCGTCAACATCCTGCTGCTCGGCTCCGACACCCGCAGCAGCATCGGCGGCGACATCAGCGACACCGCCGGTGACCGGGCCGACACGATCATGCTCATGCACATCCCCGGCGACCGGTCCGGCATTCAGGTCATGTCGATCATGCGGGACAACTGGGTCGACATCCCCGGCCAGGGCACGCACAAGATCAATGCCGCGCAGGCCTTCGGCGGGGTCCCGCTCATGGTGGAGACCCTGGAGGACATCTTCGGCGTGCGCGTCGATCACGTCGCGATCATCGACTTCGAGGGCTTCCAGGGGCTCACGGACGCGCTCGGTGGTGTGACGCTCCAGAACACGGTCTCCTTCGAGGCCGACGGCTTCTTCTACGCGGAGGGGCCGATCACCCTCGACGGGAAGCAGGCGCTGCGATTCGTGCGCGAGCGTTACTCCTTCGCCGACGGCGACTATCAGCGGGTGCGAAACCAGCAGGCCTTCATCAAGGGCGTGCTCGACAAGCTCTTGAGCGCAGAGACGCTGACCAACCCGACCCGGATCTCCGACGTCGTCTCGGCGCTCTCGCCGTACCTGACCGTCGACGCCGGCCTGACACCGGGGTACATCCTTCCGCTCGGCATCCAGCTGCGCAATGTGCGCGGGGGCGACGTGACCTTCTTCACCGCACCGACGCTCGGCACCGGAGCGTCGGCCGACGGGCAGTCGATCGTGCTGCCGGATTGGGCGGCCTGGGCGGAGATCGGTGAGGCTCTGCAGAAGGACACGCTCGACGACTGGCTCGCCGCCCGCTGATCGTCAGCGGGCGGGCCGATCCGGCTCGTCCTCAGCCGACGACGCCCCAGTGCGGGACAGGCCAGACCACGACGGCTGCGCGCCCGACGACGTCGTCCCGTTCCGCCCAGCGCCAGCAGTCCATCGGTGCGCCCTCGATGCGGCACTGCGCCGCGGAGTCGAGGGAGCGCGACCGGTGATCGCCGAGCATCAGATAGGAACCAGCGGGAACGGTGACGGCATCGAAGCAGCGCGCCGAGCGCGGCGTGGTGGTGCAGTCCAGGTCTCCGGGCTCGAAGGGGAAGTCCTCGAAGATGTACGGCTCGTCGAGCGCTGTGCCGTCGACGAGCACAGCGCCATCGGCGGTGCAGCACTCTGCCGTCTGCCCCGGCCCGGCGATGACGCGTTTGATGAGCGTGTTCGGCCCGGTGGGGCCGATCCCCGTTGTGCTGCCCAGCCACTGCCAGGCGATCTTGAGCGGATTGCTCTCCGGGGCGCGCGGGCCGTCCCACGGGTCATCGACGTCGAAGACGATCACGTCGCCGGGCTGCGGGTCGGAGAACGCCAGCGATATCCGATCGATCAGCACGCGATCTCGCACCTGCAGCTCGTTCTCCATCGATCCGGAGGTGATGTAGCCGAGCTTCACCACGAAGCTGCTCAGCAGCGCCACCACAGCGAAGGCGGCGAAGAGGTGGAACCACACCGAGCCCGTGATCCGGCGCCAGAGGGGTCGGCGGCTCTCAGAGTCGTTCATGCGCTCCACGGTACCGGCTGGCGACACCGCGAACCGCTACGGTGGGCGGCATGGCATCCGTAGGCCCGCGCGCCGGGCGCGTTCTCGTTCCCGACGTCCTCCGCGGCGTCGCGATCGTTGCGATGGTCGTGGCCCACGCGGCGCCCGCGTGGGGCAGCCGGCCGCGAGCGGCGTCCTTCGTCATCGGCAACCTCAGCGACCTCGCCTCCCCGCTCTTCGGGCTCGTGATGGGCATGTCCGCCCATTTCCTTCTCGTGCGCACGCCGCCGCAGCGGCGCGGCGTCATGATGCTCCAGCAAGCGCTGCGTGGTGTCGTCCTCATCGCTCTCGGGATCTGGATGTCGTCCTGGGGCACCTGGGTGGCGATCGTGCTGTCGGTGCTCGGCATGCTGCTGATCGTGGGGGCGCTCCTGGTGCTGCTGACCGGACGGTGGATCGCGGTGATCGCGATCGTCCTGGTCATCGTCAGCGATCCGCTCGTCGCCGGGGTGATGGCGGCTCCACGGGCCTCCTTCCCGGTCAACTACGTGATGGACTGGCTGATCACGAACCCGCACTACCGGGTCGTGAACCTGCTGCCCTTCTTCCTGCTGGGCGTGCTGCTGGCCCGGCATGGCTTCCGTCGCGATCGCGTGCTCTGGACGATGCTCGCGATCGCGCCGCTCGCCTATGCCGTCGATATCGTCGGCACGCGGCTGCTCGGTTGGCCGACGAGGGTGTCCGGCAGCTATGCGGACACGCTGCGCGATGTCGGACTCGTCTTCGCGGCCTACGTGGCCGTTGTGCTTCTGGTCACCGTGGTGGCCGTGCCGTGGCGGAGGGTCGTCGACGGCGTCACCGGGGTCCTCGTCGCCGTGGGGCAGATGGCGTTGAGCCTGTATCTCTTCCACGTCGCGCTGCTGTGGCTGTGGCGGACGATGGGGTGGATCCGGAGTCCCGATGAGCCCGTGCTCGTGCTCGCCGTCGTCCCGGGAACGCTTCTGGCGGGCTGGCTGTGGTGGCGTTTTATCGGAACGGGGCCGGTCGAGTGGCTCCTGGGCGCCGTCACCGGACGCCCCAAGCCCCTGTGGCTGTCCGCGCAGCAGCGAGCGGAGCGGCCGCACCGCTCCGGATGACCCGTACCCGGGCGGCCCGGGAGGACACCGCGTCGCCGCGCACCGTACAGTGGGGGGCATGACTTGGGGGGCAGGTCAGGGCGTCTTCGACGCCCTCTTGGGGGATCCGCGTGCCGTGCCGTTGAGCGCGCGCCGCTTCGGAAGCACGGCCGTCACCGTGCATGTGCTCGACCGCACGGCGCCGTGGCAGTGGCGCCCGCAGGACCGGGTCGGCGCGGAGACGGCCTTGCTGGGGCTCGTCTCAGCACCCGTCCAGCTGTCGCCGCACGATGGCGGCCGGATCCGCGCGGAGCCGGCGTTCTACGCGCATCCCCACCACGCGTGTGAGATCTCCGCTGACGAGCCCGTCTCGGTGCTCTGCATCTGGGTGCCGTGGCGCGCGATCGAGGAGATCGACGATGTCGGTCTCGATCGCGGACCAGCGCTTGCCGCGACCCCTCTCGTGTTCGGCCTGCGCGCGTTCGCGAACAGCATGGTCGGCAGACCGGTGCCCTCGACGCGATACACCGACTATCTCGTGGACCGGTTGCTGGTCGAGATGGTGTTCGGCGCCGTCATCGAAGCGGGCGGCGGAGGAGGGACGCTGCCCTCCGTCGCCGCCCGGGACCCGCGCCCGCTCGAACGAGCGCGGACCCTGATGCTGATCCGCCGCACCGATCCCGCCTTCGGCGTCGACCAGCTCGCGCGGGAGCTGCACATGTCGGTGCGTCAGCTCCAGCGGGTCTTCGCCGCGGCAGGAAGCTCTCCCACGGAGGAGCTGCGCCGGCGCAGAGTCGAGCTCGCCCAGTCGCTGCTCGCCGACACGACATACGAACTGCTGACCATCGAGGAGATCGCGCAGCACGCCGGGTTCGGCACCTCTGCTGTCCTGCGCCGGGCGTTCGCCGCTCACGGCCTCCCCTCTCCCGCGCGCTGGCGTCCTGCGCCACGTTCGCGGTCCCGTGCCGTGCGCTCGGTCGTCGAGGAGGCTCCGAAAGACCGACCGGACGGCCGCGATGAATAGGGCTGAATAGTCGTCTGTTCCGCGACAGATTCGCGGCTGTTCAGCGACGCAGCGACCGCACACGACGTCGGTGGCCGGTGTCCGCGCAGCAGGATGAGAATCACAATCCGACCGGGGGGACGGATCAATGGTGCTGTCCTCCCGCAGACATTTCCGGGGGGAAACACACATGACGGATATTCAGACAACCGGCGACGCGCCGCATGAGCTCGGCCGCCGCACGGTGCTGCGCGGGGCGGCATGGTCGCTGCCGGTCGTCACCGCCGCGGTCGCTGCACCGCTGTCGGCGACGAGCATCGCGCAGCCGCCGAGCTGTCCCGACTGCTTCAAGCCCGCGCTGGCCCTGGGCGTGCTGCCCGGGGCGTTCGCCGCAGAGGCGGTTCGCCTGCCGTTCTGCGGCGTCGACAGCGGAACCGTGGTGGTCAAACTGCTCGCCTCGATCGATGCGACAGGGTGCGTCGGCGTGTTCGATCCGCTCTACAAGCTGGTGGGCCTGCAAGCGACCCTGACCATGAGCGACGGCTGCACCTATGAGTCCGTCTGTGCCCCGTCCGTGGCGAAGGGAACGCTGGGATCGATCAGTGCTCTCCTGAGCGTCGCCACGTTCCGCGGGGTGCGTATGCCGTCGGGGAGCTCGCTCTCCCTGGCCGGAGGGGGCAAGCTCTACGCGCCGCACCCGGTGAAGATCGGCATCCGGCCGCTCATCACGCTGCGGGCGAAGGTCGGCGTCCCGCCGGTCTCCGTGTCCGTCGAGTGCCAGCCATTGCTGGAGTGGGAGTTCGGCAAGGTCACCTCGATCGGCCTGGTGAAGTCGCTCAAGGGCGGCATCGTCAAGTTCGCCGGAACGGCGACGCCGGTCCGCTGATCCGCGCTGTCGCGTCGAGCGACCGCGATCAGCGGCGCCGACCGGCGAAGACGCACGAGCAGGACGAAGAGAAGGGCACACCCCGGGGTGCCCTTCTCTTTCTCGTCTGGGTCACGGCAGGGCCGCGCCGCCCGTGTGGTCCGTGCGCCCCTAGACTCGTGCCGTGCTGTACCTGATTGCCGTCGTCTTCCCGCTCGTCGTCTCGGCCGTCCTCATCGTGAGCGGGGTCGCCAAACTCCGAAAGCCAGACAGCCTGGACGGCTGGGTGGCGATGGGGGTGCCGGGTCCGCTGCGCCGCTCGTGGCTGCTGCGCTTCCACCCGTGGGGCGAGATCGCGCTCGGCATCGCGGTGAGCGCGCTGGGAGGTCTCCTCGGGGCCGCCGCCGGTGTGGTCGCCGCGCTCTTGATGGCGGCGTACGTGGTGCTGGTCTGGCGCACCCTGCGTGCGGGGGAGGACGTCTCCTGTGCCTGCTTCGGTGATGCGAAGCCGGTGAGCAGGGTCACGCTGGTGCGTAACGGGTGGTACCTGCTCGTGGCGCTGGGGGCGGCCGCCGCCAGCTGGACCAATCCGTTGTGGGGAGGTGCGATCGCGACCATCGCCGATCTCGGCCTCGCCGGCTGGGTGGGGGCCGCGGGACTGATCGTCGCCGCCGTCACCACCGCCCTGACGGTGTGGGCTCCGGTGCAGCCGTCCGCGGCGGGCGGCGCGGCGACGGCCCATCCGGTTGCTGCCCATCCGGCTGCTGTGGCCGATGAGGAGCTCGCCGACTACCTGCCGGTGCGCACGCCTTCTGTGCCGGTCCGCGCGGCCGACGGCACCGAGTACAGTCTGCGCGCGCTCAGCATGCAGCGGCCGATCCTGCTGCTCGCCGTCAATCCCGGCTGTTCCTCGTGCGTGCAGGTGATCGCTCGCATCCCCGAGTGGCGCGCACTGCTGCCGGAGGTAGCGGTGCGTCCGCTCCTCGTCGCCAGCCCTCCCGCCTCCCTCACCGGGGGCGATGACCCGGAGACGCTGTACGACCCCTACTCCTTCGTGCGCGACTCGATCGCCGACTGGGTCACACCCACCGCTGTGCTGCTGGGGGGAGACGGCATGCTCGCCGGCGGGCCGGTGAGCGGCTATCCGGCCATCGCGGCGTTCGTGGCGGACATCGACGAGAGCCTGCACGGCTGACGATCCGCGCCCTCTCCGGCCGGTGACCGCCGGCGCTCCCCGTTTCGCGACAGATCACGCGGATGCGGGTCCTCGCAGCACGGCGATGCCGTGGGGCGTGTCGTCTCGCGGCGCCGTGGATGCGTGCGCCCGTCGAGCCGTTCTCCGCGGCTGCGTCGCTTTGCGACAGGTTTCACGCAATATGCGACCTCGGTCGACCGCGGCTCCGGGCGTCGAGGCCAGTATGGGACACGTCGCCCGCAGGGGTGACCGAACCATCAGATCGCTGGCGTCGCCGCCAGCAGCCGCGCGCTCCTCGCTTTCGCCTCGCCGGTGATTCTCGATGCGACCGGTTGCGGCAGCCTGATCGGCAACATCTTCGACTTCAAGCCGGCTTTCACGTACATCGTGACCAGCGCGGTTCTGACCATGAGCGATGGCGAGACCTACTCGTCCACCATCGGCCTCGCACCGGGTGCCGGCGTGCTGGGCGCCGTAGGCGTCATGGCCTCGGTCTTCGCGTTCAACGATGTTCGCATCGACCCGAGCAACCTCCGCACCGGTCTGCCGCGTACCCGCCCGCAGCAGCTGTCCGTTCAGGTCAACGTCACCTTCAAGTGGGGCCTCGGCGTCGACCTGCTCTGCCCGGTCACCCTGAACTACGACCTCAGCGACCACCTGCCGGTCGGTCTCCTGGCCCTGGGTGCTGGCGCGACGACGTACACGGGCACCACGCAGCGCCCCTGATCTCGATCAGCGCTCACCACGATCGGCGGGCCGCAGCGAAAGCTGCGGCCCGCCGATCGTCATGAACGGGGCTTCTGCCGCTCTCCGCAGCGGTGTCGCGCGACGTCAGTATCCTGACGGCGCGGAACGCCCGCGCCCTCCCGCGCAGGCCTCACTCCTCGAGAGTGTCTTCCTCCCCGGCCGGCAGAGAAGGAACGAGCGCCGCGTAGTACGAGAGCGCGGCGAGCAGACCTTGACGGTCCAGATCGGTGAGCGAGGCCACCTGGACGAAATCGTCCATCGCCGCCTCGACATCGGGCTCTGCCGGGT
Organism: Microbacterium longlingense; assembly: GCF_058349825.2. NCBI lineage: Bacteria > Bacillati > Actinomycetota > Actinomycetes > Micrococcales > Microbacteriaceae > Microbacterium > Microbacterium longlingense. Next base: position 146,694 of record NZ_JBYRJA020000008.1, on the reverse strand, counting down.
ACGCGCGCAACGCGGACACCTGGGACGCCCGGGCGTCCACAGCGGTCCGCAACACGGTCTCGGCCGACTGGACGACGGACTCGATGGCATGGGCTTTCGCCGTGAGCTCCTCGGTGCGCCCGCTCATGGCGGAGCGGGAGGCCTCCAGCTCGGCGACCGCGGCTGCAATGGCATCGGGCTGCGCGTCGGCAGACACCGTGCGGGTGTACATCGTCTCCGCCGCGTTGTCCGCATCCGTGGGCCCGGCAGCTGTCCGCAGCGCGCCGACCTGCGCAGCGAGCGCGTCGTCGCCGGGCTCGAGAGAGGCCGCCTCCAGTGCGTCGGCGAACTGGAGAGCATCCTCCTGCGTCTGCCGCAGGCTCTTCGCGGCGGCGTCGTGCTCCGAGACGGTCAGCCGGTACTCGCGCTCCGCCGTGCGGAGGGCATCGAGCCGGTCTGACGTCGCTGGAGCGGACTGCGTCGCCCAGAGGATCCACGTGCAGAGGCCGGCCACGAGGACAGCCACCACCGTGAGCGCGATCAGGGTCCGTCTGGCCTCGTGCGTCATGCCGGTCGCTGCCTCCGTGGTGCGTGCTCTCGATCTGCAACGACGTGGGTGTCACTCCGCGTCGCCGGGCCGGCCATCGGGGAAGAACCGAGGGCTCTATAGTAAGTTTACTGGGGTCTGCGCTCATGCGCGGGCTCTGCACACCCCGGGGGAGACACCTGTCACATGGATATTCGTCAGTACCTGCTGATCTTCAGAGCGCACTGGCTCGGCGTGGTACTGCTGACCCTGCTCGGCGTGGCTCTCGCCTTCGGATGGTCGCAGCTCCAGCCTCGTGTGTACACCGCGAACGCCTCTGCGCTCGTCCAGGCGGTCACACAGGGGTCTGACGATGCGACGTCGGTGATGACCGGCAACGCGGCGGCCCAGGGGCGTGTCGCCACCTACGTCGAGCTCGGCACGTCCCGCGCGGTGGCAGAGCGGGCCATCGAGGAGCTCGGACTCGACAGCACCCCCGAGGGGCTCGTCAGCCAGATCTCGATCTCCCGCCCCATCGACACCGTGGCGCTCCGCGTCAGCGCGCGCGCCGAGTCTCCCGAAGCCGCCCGTGACCTGGCTGAGGCCTGGGTTCGTGCGATGGCCGCAGCCGTCAACGACACCGAGACCGGGGACCCCGCCACGACCGGGGCGGTCTACCTCCGTCCGGTCGACTCGGCCGCGCTCCCGTCCTCCCCGTCGTCGCCGAACGTGCGCCTCGCCCTGGCGATCGGTGGTCTTCTGGGATTGATCGCCGGTGCGGCGTACGGCATTCTGCGCTACACGCTCGATCGCCGCATCCGCACCGTCGAGGGCGTGGAGAAGGCCACCGGCGTCGCGGTGGTCGGAACGATTCCCGAAGAGAAGTCGTTCACCGCGGAGAACCGTCTGATCCCCATCGACGGAGGCAACTCGGTCAACAGCAGCAACGCCCACCTGTTCGGCGTGGCAGAGGCGATGCGTGAGCTGCGTACCAACATCCAGTTCATGGATGTCGACAACCCTCCGCGCGTGCTGGTCGTCACAAGCCCGCTGCCGGGCGACGGGAAGTCGACGACCGCGTCGAACCTGGCGATCACGCTCGCCGCCAACGGGCAGCGTGTCATCCTCATCGACGGCGACCTGCGTCGCCCGATGATCAGCACCGTCTTCAACCTGGTCGAGGGCGCGGGGCTCTCCGACGTGCTGGCCGGCCGTGCGGAGATCGCCGATGTCGCGCAGCCGGTTCGCGGGACGAAGAACCTGGTCGTGGTCGGTGCCGGCAAGATCCCGCCGAACCCGAGCGAGGTGCTCGGATCCGAGCGCATGCGCAAGCTTCTCGAGACGCTGGCTGAGCAGGTCGTGGTCATCATCGACGCGCCGCCGCTCATCCCGGTGACCGATGCCGCCGTGCTGGCGAACCGGGCCGATGGCGCCATCGTGGTCTCCACGGTCGGCAAGACGACGTACGAGGTGCTGGCGAAGGCGCTCGGCAATCTGGAGCGGGCCGGAGCGCGAGCCCTGGGCATCGTGCTCAACCGTGTTCCGCGCAAGGGGTCTGGTGCGGCCTACTACGGCTATCAGTACCACGGTGACTACTATCGCTCCGATGCCGGCGACGCCGAGCCCGTCGAACCCGCCGTGCAGCGACGAGCCTCCTATGAGGCAGAACCGACCGCCCCCTCTGGAGGATCGAGCCGAGCCGAATCACGGCGTGCGGCGCGGAGGTGACGTGATCGTGACTCGCGCTTTCGATGTGAGTGCGCTCGGGCTGCGGATCAGGGTTTCCTTCGGTGCGGACGCAGCGCCGGACTTCATGCAGCGCGTCCGTGCTGCGTGGGCGGACGCCGCGCTGCCCGGGGACGGCTCCCCTCCGGACGCGGAGGTCGTGATCCCGTCGACCGGCGGCGATGACGCCCGCCTCGAACGCCTCTCGGTTGACGTGACGCTGGCCGCACTGGGTCGGCGCTCCGGCTCGCTGCTGATGTTCCATGCTGCGGGTGTCGCAGCACCGGACGGCCGGGTGGTGGCCTTCGTCGGTCCATCTGGGCGGGGAAAGACGACGCTGTCCCGCACCGTCGCGTGCCACTACGGCTACGTTTCGGACGAGACCATCGGCGTGGACGAGCAGCTGCGCGTCCTGCCGTACCGCAAGCCGCTCTCCCTGGTCCGTGAGGGTCGTCCCAAGGAGCAGGTCGCGGGTTCGTCGATCGGCTTGCTCGAGCTGCCGGACACCCCGCTCCGGCTTGCAGGACTTGTCCTCCTGGAACGATCTCAGGGTGTCGTCGAACCGCGTATCGAGCGTGTCAGCATGATTGATGCGCTGGAGAACGTGGTCGCCCAGATGAGCTATCTCCCGGAGGTGGACAGGCCCCTGCAGCGCCTCATCGAGCTTGCGAATGCGACCGGGGGGCTCCTGCGTGTGACGTACTCCGAAGCGGCGTCGTTGCGATCGCTCGTCGATCAGGTGCTCGGCGGTGAGATCACGCCGGTCCGTGAGGAGGCCGTCTCTGTCGCCGCACCGGTGGAGGACGCGGCAGGGCCCGTGCGGATCAGCGTCGCCGTGAGGGACGGGATCGAACTCGACGGTGCGCTGCTGCTTCTCTCCGACCGGACGGTGCGGGTACTCGGAGGAATCGCCCCCCTCATCTGGCGGGGCGTGGCGGCGGGGCTCGACATCGAAGAGATCACATCGTCGGTGGTGGCCGTGCACGGCAACCCCCCGGGCGGCGACGCCTCCGTCCTGGTGAATCAGGCGATCGACGAGCTGGTGCAAGCGGAGCTGCTCACCACGCTCAAGGTCGGTGACAACGGGTTGAGCCAGTGAGGATGACGGCGCCGCGCGACGCTGCGTCCGCGGCGGAGAACGTCAGCTGGATCGCGATCGCCTACGGAGCCCTCGACGTCACGGGTTCCGCTCACTTCGCCGAGGGCACCGAGCTGATCGTCATCCCGACGATCCCGACCACACCGATGGCGCTTTTCGGCGCCGGTGCCGACCTCTGGAGGCGCCTGGTCGAAGCGCCGGTGAACGACGCCGACCTCGAAGACGCCGAACGGGAGGTCGTTCGGGAGATGGCGGACGCCGGCCTCGTCGCATCCGATCTCGAGCATCCGGCGCGGGTGCGCCGTGTTGCAGCGCCCTGGATGAGCTCGCCGTTTCACGAGCTCGTCTACGCGCTGGTCGCGAGTATCGCGCGGGACAAAGGCATCGATGTGGTCTTTCTCAAGGGGCCGATGCTGCACCAGCAGGGGCTGCGGGAGCGTGAGCATTCCGGCGACATCGACGTCTGGATCGAACCAGGCCGTCTGGACAGCCTGATAGCCGAACTGCGGTTGTGGGGCTGGCATGCACACCTCGACCATTGGAACCTCCTTCCGAACTTCCATTCCACGTCCCTCGCTCCGTCGCTGGGCTGGGGATGCGAGATCGACCTGCATCGACGATTCCCCGGTGTCGCGCTCGAGGATGAGGACGCCTTCGCGGCGATCAAGCGCTACACCACGCCGTTCGAGTTCGCCCACGTCACCGGCAGGGCTCCCACGGTCGGCGCCGCAGCAGTCCTCGCGGCCCTGCACGTTCTGCGGCCCGCTCCGGGGCGCGCGACGGCGGAGAGCGCCTACGAGACCGCGAGCGCTTTTCTGACGCACGGCGGCGAGGAGGCTTTCGAGGCGGCCGTGGCCTTGGCCGCCGTCGGGGCGGCGGGGAGGTCGATCTCCCTGGCGTTTCCCGAGCGAGAGTTCGATGCCGCTGGGTCGGCAGTTTCCGAGGACTGGGTGCTCTACGGCCGCTCCAGCAAAGTCGGCCTTTATGTTCGCGGTCTCCGGATGCTTCCCTGGAGACAGCGGTGGACGGCGCTGCGCCTCATCATCTGGCCGAGCGATGAGTATATCGAGAGCTACCAGGTGTGGGCAGGTCTGCCGCCGACAGGTCGACTCCGAGCCCGGATGGCGAGGGTCGTGCGCGGCGTGCGGGGCCTCTTCTCTCCGGAACGACGCGAGCCCTGACGGCGGGATTTCCGTCGCGCCATCCGGTGCGTCGAACCGGGTCCCCTCGGGAACGAACCGCCGCGAATCACACGGAGTCGGCGATCCAGCCGTCCGCACATCGACGCCGAGGAGAAGCCGCCGCAGGCGGCGTCAACGCCCGTACAGATCGTCCAGGCGGGTCACGAACGTCGCTTCGGAGAAGACCAGACGCGCCCACCTCTGGGCTTCGCTCCCGCGGGCGGATGCGGCATCATCCTGCAGCGCCTGCACGACGGCGTCCGCAAACTCGACGGGAGTGCTGCACACCGCGTAGAAGGGGGAGTATCCCTCGTCTGCGGTCTCTTCCTCCGCTATTCCTTCCGCACCGATGGGAGTGGTGACGACGGGAAGCCCGGCGAGCATCGCCTCCACGACCTTGAACTTGACTCCTGCGCCGGCGAGAAGCGGGACAACGGCGACCGATGAGCTCTCGTAGCAGGGCGTCAGAGAGTCAACACGGCCCGTCACCGTGATACCGAAACGCGTCCGGGAGCGGTCGAGCATCGCCTCGGAAGGGTTGGCTCCTGCGAAGACGACATGCGCGTCAGGAAGGGACTCCTGCACGCGGGGGAGGACTTCATCGGCGAACCATAAGGCCGCATCAGCATTGACCGACCGGCCGAACGCCCCGACGAAGAGCAGTTGGCGTGTCGAGCGGACGTGCGCGCGATCCGGCCCTGCGGGTGCCGTGGCGTCCACGCCGGCGAGAGGGGGGCGAACGACGTTGACGTTGCGAGCGCCCAGCGTGCGAAGAAGGGCGGCGTCCTTCTCGCTGAACGTCATCAGCTCGGAGAAGTTCCGGCAGACCCATTTCTCATCGCGTCGTGCGGTGAAGCGCCGGACTCTCGACACGACCCCGCGGACGCTGGCGGCAGGCCAGGTCGCGACCTGACGAGCAAAGGACTGTGTCATGACGTCATGGATGACGGCGACGGTGCGCTTGCGACGGTCTCGTCGGCCCAGCTGGCGAAGAAGCGTCGCCGCCTCCGTCCATTGGAACTCCAGCAGATCGGCGTCAGACAGCGCTTTCCGCACGTCGTCACGGGACCGGAAACTCCGACGGGTGCGGTGGGAGAGCCGCGACGGCACCAAACGAGCGCGCTGCCGACTCCACCATCCGGGTGTCGTCTCGTGGTCGATGAGGATGGTCTCGACGCCGGAGGCCGCGAGATACTCGGCGCCCCGGCGGTTCTCCTCGCCATCGGGGGCGACGATCGTCAGCTCATGGCCCAGTTCTCTGAGGGCCTTGACATGGGCCAGTACGTATACGCCGCCGGCATGCGGGATTCCGTCGAACGGCACGACACGGGTTACTGATGTGATCTTCACGCTAAGACAGGTCCTCTATACGTCCGATTCTTCCCGAGATGCCGTGCCGGCAGGCTTTTGCGAGTGTGGCGAGGTTCGTGACGGACCGGTAGCGCAGGAACCAGACGAGGCACATGCTCCAGAAGAAGGCGGCGTTCGCGAGGCGAAGGACGTTCCAGCCGTCCCCGGTGCGATGGAACTCGCGGTAGACCCGGTTCCTGACCGTGTAATAGAGACTCGTCGTGTTCTCGGCGCGCAGGAAAGCCGGTATCTCCAACCCGGCCGGGACCCACTTCTCGGACGTGTCGACGACGTGCGCGCTGGTCACCACTTCGATGACACCACCGGCGCGCGTTATTCGTCCGGTGTACTCCGTGTCTTCCCCGTACAGGATCAGATCGGCGATCGGGAGCCCGCACGCCGTCACCACGTCTCGGGGAAACAGGAGTCCGCCCCACGGAGCGAAGGGGATCACGAGCGGAGCGGGAGCCTTCGGGGCCGGGCGGGACGTTCGCTTCACGCGTTGCCGGAGCTTCTGGGCGTACATCCAGATGTCGGCTCCGCAGAAGGAGCGCTGCTCGGGCGGATACTTCTTGGTCAGGCGTGCGGCGAGTTCTCGGGAGCCGCGGGGGTCATCGACCGTCCCGCGGAGAGGGGCGACCGCCGCCAGGGGGTACTGGACTTCCAGATCCTCGAGTCGCGCGAGGAGCTCGGAGAGTGCGTCGGGATCCGCGCAATTGTCATCATCCAGCAGCCAAATGTACTCAGCGCCTGCGCGGTGCGCTTCCTCTATGGCACGGGAGAACGCGGGCGCGGAACCCAGGTTGGTGGGGAGGGTGATGCGCGTCAGCGGTCCGGGTGCCGAACGTGCGTACTGCTCGATCACGCGGGTGGATTCCGGGGACGCGCCGTTCTCGATGATCAAGACCTGAGATGCGCCCGCGGCGAACATGCTGGCCGCGGCCGCGACGCAGAGATGGCCGCGGTCTCCGTAAGTCACGGTCGCGCCGAACACGCGTGGGGATGACAAGGTCACTGTGCCTCTCTCAACTCTTCTTCAGGCGCCGTAGTTCTGAAAGAATGTCGCGCACGTCGGAGCGCGCAAAGAACGCGACGAAGAGGGCGTACGTGACCACTCCGACAGCGAGCGAGACCACGAACTGCACGACCGACCCCTGTGCGCTCAGCAGCGCTGAGGTGCCCGCGGAGGCGGCGCCCGCGATCGTCGCGGCGAGGACCGGACGCACAGCGGCGATCGTGAGCTGCCGCGCGGACACTCCTGTGCTGCGCATGAACAGCGCGCTGGAAAGCCAGATCGCGATCTTTCCGACCGATACAGCGAGTGCGACCCACAGCGGCCCGACCGCGGCGCACAGGATGACGAGGACGATGAGGACCACACGCCCCAGGGACTCGGCCAGGAGCATCAGGCCGGCCTTGCCTGTTGCGGTGTAGCACCAATAGAAGACATAGCCGATGGTCTGGAAGGCGACGCCGGCGGCAAGCGCCCAGATGAAGGGCACGGCGCCGGACCAGGGGGCACCGAGGATCCAGGAGACGAGCGGATCTGCCTGCGTCACCAGGACGGCGAGGAAGGCGAGCATCGGGTACGAGAGCAGGCGCTGCGCTCGCAGAAGCAGCGACTCGAGCTCCTGCGATGTCTCCGCTGTCGACGTTCGAGGGAGGACGACCCGGGTGAGGGGAGCGCCGACCTGCTGCAGGGCGAGGCCGCTGAGCTGACTGGCGCGGCTGTACAGGCCCACGACGTTCGAGCTGGAGGTCCAACCGAGCACCAGGGTGTCGATGTTGGACGTGAAATAGTTGGCCAGGTGGGTGAGCATCGTGAACCCACCGAACGTCAGCTGTTGGCGCATCGGAACGCCGCGCCGTGGCCAGGAGGGGATCCAGCGCGCTGCCGCGAGCGCCAAGATCATGGTGACCGCTGCGGCGACCGTTGACTGCACGGCCACAGCGACGAAGCCCATGCCGAGGACGGCGAGAACCACGGTCACGACGAGGCCGGCGAGGTCGCCCGTGAACTGCACCAGCGCGAGCCGGCGGAAGTTCTCGGCGCGATTGATCTCGACCATCGGCTGCACGGCGACCCCGCGGAAGAGGAACGACGGCGCCAGGATGAAGAGGACCGTGGCCAGGAGGGGGTTGTCGTACGCGAGAGAGACGGGAACGGCGACGCCAGCGACGACGCCGGCCATCACCAGGCCGAGCATGCAGTTGATCCAGAAGAGATTGCTCTTCTGGCCTTGTGACAGCTCCCGAGACTGCAGGGCCGCCAGGCTCAGGCCGAAGTCGCCCAAGACCAGGGCGAACCCGGAGAGGGCGATACCGAGGGCGACGATGCCGAACTCCGCGGGCGAGACGAGCCGCGCGATCACCACGATGCCGATGAGCTGGAGCGCATACCTGCCCCACTGCGCCGACAGCATGATTGCGGCTGCGCGTACCCTCACAGCTGAGCTGCTTCGCTCGTGCGGGGCGCCGGGAGGCCGGTGGCCGGCGCATCGTCCTGGCGGATGGCGGAGCTCGCGAAAGCGATCGCGTACAGCGGGACCCAGGTGACGACGGACAGCGGGCCGGGGACCAGCGAGAACAGCGTCTCCGTGCTGCCGGCGATGATGGCCGCCGTGAGGAACATCCCGCTGACGACCATCTCCCGTCGCGGCAGCGACGACACGCCTCGCCACGCGAGGATGCCGATCAGGATGATCGCGGCGTAGAGCACCACACCTCCCGTGACCGTGGAAGAAACGAAGTCGTTGTGACCGTGGCCAGCAGCCGCAAACAACTGTTGGCGGATGAACGCAAAATTGTCCTGGTACCAGAGCACGCCTTTCCCGGTGAGCCACTCTGAGCCGTTGACCTGGTCCAGGTTGAACTGCCAGATCCGCGTGCGACCCGTGAACGCCTCCGGGTCACGCGCCGTGAATGCGAGGAAGGGCTGCGCCAGCAGTCCGACGAGCAACATCGTGCCGACGACAGTGATGCGCCACGGTCGTTTTCCGAGAAGGATGAGCGCAATAACGCCGGAGATCGCCACACTCAGCAAGGAGGACCGAGACGACGCGGCGATCAGGGCGATGATGATCAGGCTGGCGAAGATGATTCGGCTGGCCCGGCTCTTCAGGAGGAACACGAAAGGGAAGGAGAACATGAGGAACAGGCCGAAGAGGTTCACGTGTGAGAACGGGCCCGCCAGCAGCGGCAGGCCGGTGATGCTCTTGTCGGCGAACGTTCCCAGGCTGTCTGGCATGACGACCGTATCGGGCGACAGGCCTAGCATGATCAGAGAGAAAGCGGCGGTCAGACCGCCGAGCAGGCCGAGCGGCGCGAGGTCGGACGGACTGATGCGCGCGGATACGATAATCAGGAGATAGGACAACAGGACGCTGATGGAAAGCGTCAGTGTTCGATCCTGGACGAAAGCCACGATGGTCACCCAGGCAAGAGGGAAGAGAAGGGCAAAGAAACGCAGCGCCGACGTTCGTAACAGGACGGGCAGCTTGATGATCGCCAGCACTGCGGAAATGGCGATGGGCCCCCACAGCGAAAGCGCCGAGGCTGCGACGACGGCGGGTGAATAGACGTTCGCCGCGCCTTCGACGAAGCTGTCCCTGTCCATTGTCAGAGATTGCGCGAATGCCGGGGAGACGGCCAGTATCCAGAGGGCGACGACCAGTTTGCGTTGCCATCGGTTCCGGGGCTTCGCGTCGACGCCTGCGTGGTCGGGTGCCGTGGTCATGGAGCTGTTCTCTCCGAGACCGCGTGGATCAGCCTGCTCCAGCTGTCACGGATCGACTCCTGGCTGTAGTCGCGGCGCACGAGAGCTCGTCCCGACGCCATGCTGCTCTGGAGGTCAGGGTCGTCGCTGCGCGCGATCGCGTGCGTGAGAGCGGGAACATCACCCGGGGGGAAACTCGCGGCCGCCGCGCGTTCGAGGAGGAACTGATGGGCGGCGATATCGCTCACGACGATCGTGCAGTCCTCCGCGACGGCCTCCAGAAGCGACACGGGCATCGCCTCCCAGAGAGAGGGCAGGAGGAAGATCCGGCAGCGCTGCATCAGATCCCGCACCTGCGGGTTCGACAGACGCCCCGCGAAGGTCACGCGATCGCGGAGCTCGAGTCGTTCGACCAGGAGGGTGAGCTCGTCGGTCAGCGGTCCACCGCCCACGAGCGTGAGATGCCGGTCGGGAAGCTCTTGCAGGGCACGGATCGCCGTCTCGATCGATTTCTCTTCGGCATGGCGCGCGACGATGATGATGTCGGCCGGGAGCTCGGTCGAGGAGGAGTACGGCCCGGCGTGCGGCACCGGGTTGGGGATGACGTTCGCGGGCGAGATGTCGACCGCCGATGGGCTGACGAACACCTCATCGACGTACTTGTTGCGTCTGCGCGCCGCGGAGATCACCGACCTCACGGGACGCGGATACTTCTCGAGGGGCCAATGGTGCACCGGTACGACGGTGGTGCGGCGGGATCGCCACCAGAGGAGTGTGGCGAGAGCGATCGAGAAGTGGGTGTGTGCCAGGACCACATCGACGTCCTCGCGACGCAACCGCCACGTCCTGCGGGCGAAGCCGATCATGTCCGCCGGGGAGCTCGGCCGGCGCGCTGCCAGGAGCCGTGGCTCGGGAAACAGGTCGCTGCCGGATTTGTCGTAGAGGAAAACGGTGGAGAGCGACTCCTGGTCCTGCAGATTGTCCTCGAGCCAACGCGCCATCGACTGAGCGCCAGCGGGTTCGAGCTGGGTGACCAGCTGCATGACGCGGCGTCCGGGTGTCGGTTCGTCCGATCGGGATCGTGCCGATCCGGATCCGCGTCCCGCGAAGCCGATGTCCGTGATCTGCTCGCTTGCGGCACGGATGTCGGCGCGAAGCTTCTTTGCGCCGAGGACGGCCTGGACAGCGCTCACCGTGTAGCGGTGCAGGAGGCGTCTGGGCTCGTGGAGGATGCGCCAGAGCCACCCCAGCCGGAGAGCATGAACGATCGGGGGGAAGTACTGCTCGCTCTTGGCGAGCTGGTCAAGCCACCCCCCGGCGGTGAAGACGACAGCGTCAGGCAGAACGTTCCGGACCTGTGCGCTCACCTGATCCTGGAGTGCCGCGCCCAGCCCGAGCACGACGATATCCGGTGCAGCATCGCAGAGGCGCTGCGAACTCTGCCGGAGGACCTCCAGCTCGCCGAAACCGTCCGCCGTGAACACCACGCCGTCGAGTCGCTCTGCTGCTTGTCTGGCGACTCCGGGGGCGCCACCGATGAGAGCTATTCTCGCGTCCCCGGCCAGTTGCAGGTACTGGGGAATCACGAGATCGGCTGACGAGCGCCCGACCTTCATTCCTCCGCGCGCGAGGATGAGCTGCAGGAGGGTTCCGTCGACCCCGATGAGATCAGACTTCGATACCGCCGGCCAATCCGCATGCATCGCGGACCAGTGGTTCAGCCAGGTGACGGCGAGACCGTCCTCTTCGGAACGTCGGAGGATGTATTCGGCGACCTTGCGGGCGTGGCGCGACGCCACGGGGGTCTGGTCGGTGCTCACTGGCCTCCCGCTCATGATGACGGTCTCCCGATCTTCGTCGTGTTGTGTCCGGGGTCTCGGCGCGTGCGACGCAGAAACACGCCGATGACGTAGGACGGGTTCGCGTTGGCGAGCACGCCGAACCAGTGCGCGAAGAGGAGCCGAGGCTTTTGGCCGACGAACATGCGAGCGAGGTGCGTTTCGCGCCTGAGCCTTCTGCGGCCCGTGCGGTCGAGGAGCTGGGCGTGCTTGGCGGCGTATGCCTGCAGGCCGAGCGCGCGGCGTTCGCTTCTCGACGAGAGATGCTCGTCTTCTGTCACAACCTGTATGACGAGTTCCTTCTCGACGGCGACGTACCGGCCGCCCGCCTGAAGAAAACGGACGAAGAAGTCCAGGTCGTTCCACACCCGCATCTCGGGGTCGAAGCCGCCGATACGCTCGAAGATGTCCCGGCGGATGACGAAGTTGCTTCCGGTGATCCCGGGATTGTTCGCGACCACCTCCCGGGCGGAAAGGCCCTCGGTCATCGCCCAGTTGAAGTGGCGCACGCGATCGCCTCGCTGGATGGCCCCCCAGGCCACGGCGAGGTCGGCGCCGGACCGCTCGAGCGCGCCGATCAACTGCTCCAGATACTCCGGCTCCCACTTGTCGTCATCGTCGAGAAACGCGAGATAGTCGGTCTCCGCCCCAGCGGCGCCCGTGTTTCGTGAGTGCGACGCGCCGGGACGCGGGGACCCGCTCGCATCCCTGACCTCGAGCAGGCCCTGAGCCTCGTCGACGAGATCGTCGAGGGGAGGTCGTGACGGGTCGCGGCCCGTGTCGTCCGAGAGCACGATCGACGATGGTCGATGAGTTTGGGCGAGAACCGATCGCACGGCGACGAGCGCGCTTTCGTCGCGGTCGTGCGTCGGGATGACGCACGTCACTGTCGATGTCGGTGCTGATTCGGTGTTCGGGTGTCGCATCTGGCTTCCGTGGGTCATTGCTTAGTGGGCGGTCTCGCCGGGGGCGACGACGACCTTGACGGTCTTGATCAGGATGCCGAGGTCGCCGAGCATGCTCCAGTTCTCGACGTAGGAGAGGTCGAGCCGCACGGTCTCCTCCCACGAGAGCGTCGAACGGCCGCTGACCTGCCAGAGCCCGGTGATACCCGGCTTGGCGAGGAACCGGCGGTGCACATGGTCGGCGTACTGCTCGACCTCGGAGGGGAGCGGCGGTCGGGGGCCGACGAGAGACATCGACCCGCCGATGACGTTGAAGAGCTGCGGCAGCTCATCGATGCTGAAGCGGCGCATGAACCGGCCGATGCCGGTCACGCGGGGGTCGTCCTTCATCTTGAACATCACGGTGTTCCCGGAATCCCGTTCCGCCTCGGCGAGGTCGGCGAGAAGATCCTCCGCGTTGACCACCATGGAGCGGAACTTGAGCATCTTGAACTCTGTTCCGCGCAGGCCGATCCTGGTCTGCTTGAACAGGATCGGGCCGGGTGAGGTGAACTTCACCGACAGCGCGAAGACGAGCAGGAACGGACTCAGCAGCGCCACGGCCAGGGTGCTCGCGACGAGGTCGAGCATGCGCTTGGCGAACAGCTGGCCGCGGCTGAAGCGCGGGGTCTCGACATGGATCAGCGGCAGACCGGCGACCGGGCGGGTGTGGATGCGGGGACCCGCGATGTCTGCGATGCTCGGGGCGATCACCAGGTGCTGGCGGCCCGCCTCGAGCCCCCAGGAGATCTGCTTGACGCGGTTGGAGGGCAGGTCGTCTGTGCTGGTGATGATCACCGTGTCGGCGGTGATCGAGGCGAGTGCGGACTCGATGGCGTCCACGCTGCCGATGACGGGGATACGACTGCCCGGGATGTGCTTGGTGCCGTCGCGGTCCGGCACACACGCCCCGACGACCCGGTATCCGGCCTGCGGCTGCCGCCGGAGCTGGGCTGCCGTGTCGGCGACGGAGCCCAGAGAGCCCACCAGGAGAACGCGGGAGCAGTACTCGCCCCGTCGCCGCTGGGAGAGCAGCCATCGACGCCAGAGCCAGCGTTCCAGCAGCAGCGCGAGCAGCCCGATCGGAAGGCTGATCAGCAGATACCCTCGGGCGACCTCGATCTTGAAGAGGAAGGCGATGATGGCCATCGCGCCGAACACGCGCAGGCTGGCATCGGAAACACGGATGAACTCGGTGGCCCCGAACCCGGCGATCCTGTCGTTGCGCGAGTCGGCCCAGCCGAGAGCGAGGCTCCAGACGATCACGAGCAGCGCCGAGATGATCCAGTAGGGGATCGGGGGGATCAGGGAGTCGTCCGTGACGACATGCGTGTTGCCGAGCCAGACGAGCTGCGTGGCGTAGACCACGACGGTGATCGCGAGCGTGTCGCTCACCCAGAGCTTTCGTGCGTAGCGACGGCGCCAGTCTGGCACGGAGGGGACGCTGAAAGCGTCGACGGTCCCCGTCCACGCCCGGGGAGGGAGCGGTTGCTTCCCCGGAAGCGACCGTCCCGCTGATTCAGTCGTCTCGGCTGCCATCGGCGACGTGCCCCCTAGATTGTCTGTGCCGCGAATCTTCGTTCTCGCCTCGGGACACGAGAAAAACGCAGTTACTGGACATGTCCGTCCCCCGGCGGCCTCCGCTGATTATAGCGAGCGGATGAGGCCTGGTCGTGCCATCCGATTTCGGCCTTACGGACGCCCCATTCCGGTGTACGACCACCCGCTGCTGCGCCAGGCGCCGGCGTCCAGGCAGTTGCGACCGTCGACGACGATGCGGTGAGCGACAAGAGACGCGGCGTGCTCGGGGCTGAGCTGATGACGGTACTCGTCCCACTCCGTGACGACCAGAACGGCGTCCGCGCCGCGGAGCGCTTCATCACGGTCCGTGACATAGGTGAGCTGGGGCTGTACGCGACGGGCGTTCTCCACGGCTTCCGGGTCGGTGACGACCACCTGGGCGCCCAGTCCGTGCAGGCGCACCGCTGCGTCGAGGGCGGGGGAGTCACGGATGTCATCGCTGTGCGGCTTGAACGCGGCGCCCAGCACCGCGATGCGCTTCTGGAAGACGGAACCGCCGACCGCATCGACCACGAGCTGCACGGCGCGCTCGCGTCGCCGGAGGTTGATGGCGTCGACCTCCCGCAGGAAGGCGACGGATTCCCCGCGTCCGAGCTCCTCCGCCCGCGCGGAGAAGGCGCGGATGTCCTTGGGAAGGCAGCCGCCGCCGAAGCCGATACCGGCTCCGAGGAACCGGCGACCGATGCGGGCGTCGTGACCGATCGCGTCGGCGAGCTGGGTCACGTCCGCACCCGTGACCTCGGCGATCTCCGCCATCGCGTTGATGAAGCTGATCTTGGTGGCGAGGAAGGCGTTGGCTGCGACCTTGACCAGTTCCGCCGTGGCGTAGTCGGTGACGAGGAACGGAGTCCCCTTCGCCACCGCGGGGTGGTAGACCTCCCGCAGGACGTCGGCGGCGCGAGCGCCGGCTTCATCGTCCGGCACCCCCGCGACGAGGCGGTCCGGGTCGATGGTGTCCTGCACCGCGAAGCCCTCGCGCAGGAACTCCGGGTTCCAGACCAGGGTGGCGCCCGTGGGATGCACGCGCTCGGCGAGATCGGCGGCCGTGCCGACAGGAACCGTCGACTTGCCCGCCACGACATCGCCGGGCGAGAGGTGCGGGATCAGCGCATCGACGGCCGCGTTGACATAGGTGAGATCAGCCGCGTAGCCGTCTTTCTGCTGCGGCGTTCCGACGCCGATGAAGTGCACGGCAGCGCCGCGTGCTGCGGACATGTCTGTGGTGAAGCTCAGGCGCCCCGATGCGATCCCCTCGCTGAGGATGTCCTGCAGGCCGGGCTCGAAGAACGGTGCGTTCCCCTGCTGGAGCGACGCGATCTTCCGGTCGTCGATGTCGATGCCGACGACCTCATGGCCGATGGACGCCATTGCCGCTGCGTGGACAGCCCCGAGATAGCCGCAGCCGATGACAGACAGGCGCATGAGTGGACTCCTTCTAGAGAGTGTTGACGGCTGCGAAGGCTTCGCAGCCGTGGGCCGCGCTTGAGAGGTCAAACGCGGTTCGGTCCGTCGTCGGCATCGGGGGCATGCAACGATGGACCCGTGAAAGGGATTATTCTCGCCGGGGGGTCGGGCACTCGTTTGCATCCGATCACATTGGGCGTCTCGAAGCAACTCGTGCCGGTCTACGACAAGCCGATGGTCTACTATCCGTTGTCCACCCTGATCCTGGCGGGGATCGACGACATCCTGATCATCACGACCCCGCAGGACCAACCCTACTTCCAGCGGCTGCTCGGCGACGGGTCGCAGTTCGGCATCTCCCTGACGTTCGCCCAGCAGCCCTCTCCCGATGGCCTGGCGCAGGCGTTCACGATCGGGGCGGATTTCATCGGTGACAGCAAGGTCGCGCTGGCCCTCGGAGACAACCTCCTGTACGGGCCGGGTCTCGGCGCGCAGCTCTCCCGGTTCTCGGACGTCGATGGCGGCGCCATCTTCGCCTATTGGGTCGCGGAGCCGCGGGCGTACGGTGTGGTGGAGTTCGATGCCGGTGGCCGTGCGGTCTCCCTCGAGGAGAAGCCGGCCCACCCCAAGAGCAACTACGCGGTGCCGGGGCTGTACTTCTATGACAACGATGTCGTCGGCATCGCGCGTGACCTGCAGCCGTCAGCCCGCGGGGAGTATGAGATCACCGACGTGAACCGGGCCTACCTCGAACGCGGCAAGCTCCAGGTGGACGTCCTGCCCCGGGGGACCGCGTGGCTCGACACGGGGACGTTCGACCAGATGACCGACGCCGCGGAGTACGTGCGCACCATTCAGCGCCGCACGGGCATGTCGATCGGTGTGCCGGAGGAGGTCGCGTGGCGCCAGGGGTTCCTCTCGGACGCCGAGCTGCGCGAACGCGCCGAGAAGCTGGTGAAGTCCGGTTACGGCGCCTACCTGCTCACCGTGCTCGAGCGCGGCCGCTGAGCCGGGCATGCCAGAACAGCGCTCCGGCTCCGCCGTCGGCGATTTCGACCACGTCATCCTGACGCGATTCAGCGTACGGTTCACGCACGACCAGCCCCCGCCGGACGAGGACTGGCTGCTGTTCCGGTGGGGGTTCTTCCAGGACGCGCTGGCAGATTCCCTCGCCGCCCAGACGGTGCGGGACTTCACCTGGCTGGTCTTCTTCGACGCCAGCAGCCCGGACTGGCTGCGCGAGGCCGTCGCCGAGCTCGCACCCGGCCTGTTCACGCCGGTCTGGCTCGATCGGCCGTGGGGCCACGACGCGATCCGGCAGGCCGTGGAGGACGTGACGTCGCGGCCGTACCTGATCACCACGCGGATCGACAGCGACGACGCGGTGGCCCGGTGCTTCGTCGAGGATCTGCATGCCCGTTTCCGCCGGCAGGATTCGATGTACGTCAACTTCCTGCGCGGGGTGCAGGTGGCGCGCAACGGCCGGCTGTTCCGTTACTTCGAGCCCTCCGGGCCTTTCATCTCCTACATCGAACGCCGGGAGCAGAGCCGCCAGCCCCGCACGGTGTTCCAGAGCTTCAACCACCCCAGCAGCCGCAGGCACGCACCGATTCTGAACGTCGTCGGCCCTCCGCGGTGGATGCAGGTCATCCATGACACGAACATCGCGAACTCGATCCGCGGACCGCGCATGTGGCCAGCGGTCGTCAATCGCGAGTTCTCGATGTCCCTGCCCTATACGAGAGAGGTCGGCATCACGCGCTTCCTGCTCGAGTGGGCCGTCAGTCTCGGCCGCCTCTGGGCGCTCTGGATTCGTCATCCCATCTTCCTGCACGAGTACCTGTACGCCGTCCAGCTCCGCCTGGCCCGCACGCGGGTGCTTCCGCAGGGGACGCGGTGGGCGGACAAACTCATCGAGCCCCTGCAGGTGCGGCGGGAGCGGCGCCGCTCCCGGTCCCTGTCCTAGCGCCGGCGGATCGCGCGGTCGCGTCCGGTGGACGGCGGCGACGGGGGGATCTGGGAGGATGGGGGAAACCGAATGCCTTCCTGGGGGGAGAACCACGTATGGCGCGTCTGCTCGTGACCGGCGGAGCCGGATTCATCGGATCGAACTTCGTCCACCATGTGATCGCGAACACCGATCATTCGGTGACGGTGCTCGACAAGCTCACCTACGCGGGGAACCAGGCCTCCCTCGCGGGGCTGCCGGATGATCGCTTCACGTTCGTGCGGGGGGACATCGTCGATGCCGGGCTGGTGGATGAGCTGTTCGCGGACGCGGACGCCGTCGTGCACTACGCCGCAGAGTCGCACAACGACAACTCGCTCGATGACCCGCGCCCGTTCCTGGACACGAACATCCTGGGCACGTACACGCTGCTCGAGGCGGCCCGCAAGCACGACCGCCGGTTCCATCACGTCTCGACGGATGAGGTCTACGGCGACCTCGAGCTCGATGACCCCGCACGCTTCACCGAGACGACGCCGTACAACCCGTCCTCGCCGTACTCGTCGACGAAGGCGGGCAGCGATCTGCTCGTGCGCGCCTGGGTGCGTTCTTTCGGCGTCCGGGCCACCATCAGCAACTGCTCCAACAACTACGGCCCCTTCCAGCATGTGGAGAAGTTCATCCCGCGCCAGATCACGAACGTGCTCCGCGGTGTTCGTCCGAAGCTGTACGGTGCGGGGGAGAACGTGCGTGACTGGATCCATGCGGAGGACCACTCCTCGGCCGTCCTGCGGATCCTGGACGACGGCGCGGCGGGCGAGACGTACCTGATCGGCGCCGACGGAGAGAAGAACAACAAGGATGTCGTCGAGCTGATCCTGACGCTCATGGGCCAGCCGGCGGATGCCTACGACCACGTCGTCGATCGCGCGGGGCACGACCTGCGCTATGCGATCGACTCGAGCAAGCTGCGCCGGGAGCTCGGGTGGGTCCCGACGTATCAGGATTTCGAGGCCGGCCTGGCGGCGACCATCGACTGGTATCGCGACAACGAGGTGTGGTGGGCTCCTGCGAAGGATGCCACGGAGGCGTTCTACGCGGCGAAGGGGCAGTGACGGCATGACCGAGTACGGCAAGCAGCTGGCGCCGGTCGAGACGCCGATTCCCGGCCTCGTGGTGTGGGAGCTCCCGGTGCACGGCGACAGCCGAGGGTGGTTCAAGGAAAACTGGCAGCGCGAGAAGATGACGGCCCTCGGGCTGCCGGATCTCGGCCCGGTGCAGAACAACGTCTCGTTCAATGATGCGGTCGGCACCACCCGCGGCATTCACGCCGAGCCCTGGGACAAATGGGTCTCCGTCGCGACGGGCCGCATCTTCGGCGCCTGGGTCGATCTGCGTGAGGGGCCGACGTTCGGAGCCGTGTTCACGACGGAGATCGATCCGTCACGCGCGATCTTCGTGCCCCGGGGTGTCGGCAACGCGTACCAGACGCTCGAGCCCGATACGGCGTACACCTACCTCGTGAACGACCACTGGTCGCCGGAGGCGTCGTATTCCTTCCTGAACCTGGCGGACGAGACCGTCGCGATCGGGTGGCCGATCCCGCTCGCCGAGGCGGAGGTGTCTGCGAAGGACCGTGCGCATCCGCGTCTCGCCGACGCGACGCCCGTCCCGCCGAAGAAGGTCCTCGTGCTGGGTGCCGACGGTCAGCTCGGCCGTGCGCTGCGGGAAGAGTGCGGTGCTGCGTCCCACATCGAGTTCGCGGGCAGGACAGACCTCGACATCGCTGCCGTCGACCTCGGGAGTGCGCGGCGCTGGCGCGACTACGGGGCGATCGTCAACGCCGCGGCCTATACGAAGGTCGATCTCGCCGAGACGGCGGACGGCCGCCGGGACGCGTGGGCTGCGAACGTCACCGCTGTCGCCGCTCTGGCAAAGGTCGCGACCGAGAACGACATCGTCCTCGTCCACGTGTCCAGCGACTACGTCTTCGACGGCTCCGCAACCTCACCGTACGGGGAGGACGAACCCGTCTGTCCGCTCGGTGTCTATGGCCAGACGAAGGCCGCCGGCGACGCGATCGTGACGACGGTTCCGCGGCACTATGTGCTGCGCACGTCGTGGGTGATCGGCGACGGGGCGAACTTCGTCCGAACGATGGCCGCTCTGGCAGACCGGGAGGTCTCCCCGGCGGTGGTGAGCGACCAGGTCGGGCGCCTGACCTTCACGCGTGACCTCGCTCGCGGCGTCCGTCATCTCCTGGACGCCGGGGCCCCGTACGGGGTCTACAACCTGACCGGAGCGGGGCAGCCTCGCAGCTGGGCCGAGATCGCGGCGCGCGTCTTCGAGCTCACCGGGCACGATCCCGCGCGCGTCCGCCCGGTCTCGACGGCGGACTATTTCGCCGCGGCGACCGCGCCGGTCGCACCGCGTCCCCGGTTCTCCGTTCTGGACCTCGGCCGGATCGAGGCGACCGGGTTCGCACCCCGCGACACCGATGAGGCGTTGGCCGACTACCTGAGCTGACGCCGGACCTACGTCGCCGAGACGGCGGCCGGTCCTCGTGGCGTCCGCCGGCGCGCGACGGCGTAGACGGCGCGCAGGTCTTGGCTCTGCTGCTCCCGGGTATGGCCCGCCAACGACTGCTGGCCGGCGGTGAGCAGTCGGCGTCGAGCGGCGTCATCGGTCATCAGGAGCATCACGCGTTCCCCGAGGGCATCCTCGGGAACGCGCATCTCCGGAGCCAGGCCGCGCGCGTAGGGCTCTTCGACGACGAGTGACGGGACTCCGAGAGCGACGGCCTCGAGGAGGCCGACCGGGAATCCCTCCCATTGCGCGGTGTGCACATAGAGGTCGGCGCCGCGGAGCGTGGCGGCGACGGTGGGGGGCGAGAGCCATCCGGTGACATCGACGCCGGCGTCGAGGAGGGGGCCGGCGAGTGATTCATCGCCTCCTCCGATCCAGAGCGCGCGCATGTCCGCATCATGAGCGTGGATGTCGGCGGCGAGGCGGGCGAACCGCATGATGCCCTTCTGCGGCGCGAGCCTGCCGGTCATCGCGAAGGTCGCTGGACCCGGGGGGACCGCGGGCCGGGCGGCCGTGTCGTCGGAGAACGCGCGCGCGACATTGACGACCTCGTGCACGGGGCGGGTGCGCCGTGTCAGTGTGAGGGCCAGCTCGGTCTCGCGGCGCGAGCACGTCGCGTAGGCGGTCGTGTTCGGCGCCAGAAGAGCCTCGATCAGCCGGTAGGTGGTGCGCTTGGGGCGGCCGATGTCGCGCCTTTCGAAGGCGAAGCAGTGCGGCGAGTAGACGATGGGGTTGTGCTTGCGGACG
Source organism: Microbacterium longlingense (assembly GCF_058349825.2). Classification (NCBI taxonomy): domain Bacteria; kingdom Bacillati; phylum Actinomycetota; class Actinomycetes; order Micrococcales; family Microbacteriaceae; genus Microbacterium; species Microbacterium longlingense. Next base: position 126,071 of record NZ_JBYRJA020000008.1, on the reverse strand, counting down.
ATGGCGAGGCGGGTGTAGACGCCGGCGAAGCTGGAATGGGCATGCACCACATCGGGTGCGACCCGACGCACCGCGTGGCGGACGGCGGAGATCCGTGCCAGATGCCCCGACGGCATGCGTTCAGATGACGCGAAATGCTCCAGCATCTCATCGTCGACGTGGATGCCCGCACGGACCGCGTACAGCAGATGATGCTCGATCTCGGGGGTGGCGATGGTGAAGCTGCGGACCGCGTCGGCGACTCCGCCGCCGAAGGCTTCTACAACGTGCAGAACCCGGTCAGGGCTCATGAGTCAGCCCGCCCTCTCTTGCGATCGATGGTGTCCCGTGCGGTCCGTTCGGCCCCGGTATATGGACGAGAATGAGAAAGACACGACGTCTTGCCCGTCCGTCATCGGGGAGCGCGTTCATGGCCTAAACATGCGTATGCATACAAATGTATACATACGAATATAGTGGTGAGTCGGGCGCGCCGGCGCTCGGTGGATCGAGCGGTACGAAGAGCGCCGCGGCGCGGCTGGTGGGGATTTCATGGGGATGAAGCTGCTCGTCAACGGGGGGCGGGGATTCCGCCCCGACCTCGAGGGAATCAGAGGCCTGTGCCTGCTGATCATCCTGTCGACCCACCTCGTCGAGTGGCCCACCGGCGGGTTCGTGGCCCTCGACCTCTTCTTCGTGCTGTCGGGGTACCTCATCACCGGCTTGCTGATCCGTGAGCACCAGCGCACCGGGCGCATCGACATCCCGCGCTTCTACCGTCGCCGCATCCGTCGCCTCGGCCCGGCGGCCACCCTCGTCATCGTCATCACGATCCTCGTCGGCTTCCTGATCTTCCCGCTCGCGCGCGCGCAGTCGATCGCCTGGGACGGCATCTGGGCCGCGCTGCTCGTGGCGAACTGGAACTTCGTCGTCAACGGCACCGACTACTTCGCGACCTGGCAGCCGCAGAGCCCGTTGCTGCACTACTGGTCGCTGAGCGTCGAGGAGCAGTTCTACCTCGTCTGGCCCGCGATCATCCTCGCGGCGTTCGGGATCGGCGCGCTCGTGACCCGGCGCCGCCGCGCGGGCTCCGCGCCGGGTTCCGGGGTCGTCATCGCCACGATCGCCGTGATCACGGTCGTCTCGTTCGTCTGGGGTGTCATCCAGCCGATGACCGCCCCGCAGGTGTCCTACCTGTCCACGCTCACGCGCGCGTGGGAGCTCGGATTCGGCGCGCTGCTCTTCTTCGGCAACCACTGGTGGGAGCGCATCCCCGCCGCAGCCCGACCTGTGCTGTCGTGGGGCGGTGTCGCGATGCTCGTCTGCGCAGCGCTCGTGCTGACCCCCGATGACGCCTACCCGAGTTTCTGGGCGCTCCTGCCCGCGTTCGCGACGATGGCGATCATCGTGTCGGGTGTGGGTCAGGACTCCCGTCTGGTGCTGGTCACCAATCCCGTCGGTCGCTATCTCGGTCAGATCTCCTACTCGGCCTACCTCTGGCACTGGCCGGTGTTCGTCTATATCGCCGCGCTCGCCGGGAAGGACTCCGCCCTCTACCTGTGGGGCGCTGTGCCGATCGCGCTCGTGCTCGCAGCGCTGGCCTTCCACCTGGTCGAGGACCCGATCCGGCGTTCGTCCTGGCTGGAGCCGCGCGCGCACCGTCGGAGCCGTCACCGCTCAGAGATCCATCGGGTGCGGCGTGCGCTCGCGCTGCGCGTCGGAGCCGTCACCGCTCTCGTGGCCGCCGTGGTGCTCGCGGTCGTCGTCGCCCAGCTCCCGCGTGACGGGGAGGATCCGCCGGTCGCGCACCCGTCGCCGACGGAGAGCGCCGCGCCGGCGGGGGAGGACACCGACGACCCGGAGGCGCGCATCGAGCGGGCCGTGCTAGCAGCGCTCGACGCCGACTCGTGGCCGGCGCCGGTGCTCGAGCAGATCGAGTCTGGAACGGTGGCCGGCGAGGGGATCTTCTCCGATCGCTGCCTCGACATCACCCCGGAGATCGAGGACGAGTGCGTCATCGGGGATGCGTCGCTCCCGCGCACGGCCGTCGTCCTGGGGGACTCCGTCGCGGTGTCGTGGCTGCCCGGCCTGGGGGCCGCGCTCAATGACCTCGGATACCGGGTGCGGGTGCTGACGCACTCCCAGTGCCCGTTCGTCGACGTCTCCGTCTCCGGCGCGTTCGAGCCGGGAGCCCGACGTGCCGGCTACCCGGAGGAGTGCAATGAGCACCGTGTCTGGGCGCGCGAGCGCACACTGGACCTGCAGCCGGATCTGGTCGTCGCCGCCGATGGCGAGGCGGAGATGCTCACCCTCCTCCAGCCCGACGGCGTCGACGCCGTGCAGTACTGGACGGACGGTCTCGTGACAGCCGCCGACGCGCTGGGAGGCATCCCCCTCGTCGTGCTGACCTCGCCGCCCGCGTCGGTCAGCGTGGCGGAGTGCTACACCCGCATCGCGTCGGTGAAGGACTGCACCGATCGCATCTCGACGGAGTGGCGCGAGCAGCTGGCCGCCACGGAGCGGGCTCGCGGGGCCGCCGCGGCGCCCTTCGCGATCATCGACGCGCGTCCGTGGTACTGCTCGCCCGACGGCTGGTGCCCGGTGTTCGTGGACGACCTGGTCGTGCGCTCGGACCGCCAGCACATCGCCGCCGACTACGCCACGCACCTCCGACCGGTTCTGCAGAGGGCGATCGAACGCGCGCTCGCGTCCGCCGATGCGGGCGATGGTGCGGATAGTGGATCATAGAGCGGGGCCCGGCCTGGGCGAGGGGAGCTTGAACCGAGAGGAAACAGCTGTGAGCTTGGTCGATGTGCTGCGGGTCTTCCAGAAATTCTGGACGCTCGTCGCGATTCTCCTCGCGGCCGGTCTCGCCGCCGCGTCCGTTGCCCTCCTCGTCGTGCCGACGACCTACACCTCCGTCTCACGGCTGTTCGTCTCGACGCAGTCGCTCGGCACCGCGGACGAACTGCTGCAGGGCTCGACGTATACCCAGGCGCGCATGCTCTCCTATGCCCGGATCGCCTCGGATCCGATCGTCCTTGACCCGGTCATCGAGCGCCTCGACCTCGGCCGCACCGCGGAGGAGCTCGCCGGGAGCGTGTCGGCGATCGCCGAGCGGGATCAGCTGATCATCGAGATCCAGGCGGAGGACGCCACGTCGGTCGGAGCGGCGGATATCGCCAACGCTGTCGCCGACGAGCTCGCGACCGTCATCACCGAGGAGATCGAGGCACCCGTCGCGGGCGCTGATCCGCTCGTGAGCGTGACCGTCGTGAAGTACGCATCTCCATCGGCGGAGCCGTCGTGGCCGATCGCCTGGATGTTCCTGGCGGTCGGTGGCGCCGGCGGCCTCCTGCTCGGCGTCGGGCTGGCCTTCCTCCTGGCGGCATTGGATACGCGCGTGCGCAACCTCGACGACGTCTCGCGGATCGTCGCAGCGCCCCTCCTGGGCATGGTCTCCAAGGATCGCCGGCTGCACCGTCATCGCCCGTTGGAGATGATGGCGGGCTCCAACACGTTCGCCGAGTCGATCCGCGGGATCCGGACCAATCTCCAGTTCATCGACGCCGGCGGGACGAAACGGCGCGTGCTGCTGGTGACCTCGTCCATCCCCGGTGAGGGCAAGTCGACCATGGCGCTGAGCCTGGCGGGGTCTCTGGCCGAGGCGGGCAACCGTGTCGTGCTGATCGACGCGGACCTGCGCAACCCGTCCGTCGCCGCGCTGACCGGCCTGGAGGGCGGCGCCGGGCTCACGGACCTGCTGATCGGCCGCGCCGAGCTCGATGACGTGATCCAGCCGGCGGGGTCGTCCGGTCGACTGCAGACGATCGCATCGGGGCGGGTTCCCCCGAACCCCGCGGAGCTGCTCGCTTCGGCCGGATTCCGCGATCTCCTGACGCGTCTGGACGCCAGGGCCGACTACATCGTGATCGACAGCCCGCCGCTGCTCGCCGTCGCCGACGCGCTCGAGCTCTCCCGGGTGGTCGACGGCGTGCTGCTGGTCGTGGGCGTCGAGCGCGTTCGTCGTCCGCAGCTGGAGACGTCGATGCTCGCGCTGAATCAGGCAGCCGCTCCGCTGATGGGCGTGGTCGCCAACCGGCTCGCGCGCACCGGCGTGGACGCGTATGGCTACTACGCCTACGGCTATGAGGCTCAGGCGACCGCCGAAGCCCGCCGCTCCTTCGCCGCGGCGCCGGAGCCTGCATCGCCGGAGCCCGACGAGTCGTCCGCTGCTGATGCGCCCGCCGCCGATGCGCCGGCAGAGGGACAGACCCGGGGCGCGGCGGGCACGAGGACGAGCCAGGCCGCTGAGCCGCGGGAACGTCGTCGCCGGACGGCGCGCCCCCGGACAGAGGCCTCCGCGGGCGGCGTGGAAGCGCCAGACGCCGAAGACACGGGCGGCGCCGTCGGCACGCGCGTGAACCCCGCGGACGTCTGATGGATCTGCGCGAGAAGTGGCGCCAGGTGGGCTTCGCCGTCTTCAACATCGTCGTCACGCACGTGCCCTCCCACACCGTGCGGCTCGCGACGCTCCGCGCCTGGGGAGCGCGGATCGGCAAGAACAGCACGGTCGGCCGGGGCACGACCGTGCTGGACATCCACCGTCTGCGGATCGGCGCCGGATGCTCGATCGGCTTCCGGTGCATGCTCGACGCGCGCGGTGGCATCCGCATCGACGATGATGTGACGATCGCAAGCGACACGCACATCATCACCGGCACGCACGAGGTCGACTCCGACACGTTCGACGCGGCGTTCGCTCCGGTGGCGATCGGCGACCACGCCTGGGTCGCTTCGCGTTCGACCATCGTCGGCGGTGTCACGATCGGGCGGGGCGCGGTCGTCGGAGCGTGCTCCCTCGTGCGCACCGACGTCGACGAGAAGCAGATCGTCGCGGGCGTGCCGGCGCGACCGCTCGGAACACGACGATCCGCCCTGACCTATACCGCCGCGTACCGGAGGAAGTTCTACTGATGCTCCCCGCCCCCGACGGCAGCCGCGACCCGCTGCGCGCTGCCACGCTGGTCTATGTCGCCCCGAGGACGGGCACGAGCGGCGTGAGCGACTATGCCGACGACATCCTCGGTGAGGCGCGCGCGGCCTTTTCGACGGTGATCGAGGTGCGCCACGGCGGAGCGGGGCAGGACTCCTTCGCCGACGTGCGGCGGGTCCGCCGCGAGATCCGCCGTGCCGTGGACGCAGCGGACGGGCCGGTGATCGTGCACACCGAGCACAGCGGCGGCGTGCTCGCGCCGTTCTGGGGAATCGCTCAGCGGTCGCTCCGGCGGCCCGGCGTGCTCCGGAGCGCGACGCTGCACGATGCGCCGCTGAGCGTGTGGCTGCCGCTGCGCACCCGCGCGATCGAGAAGCACCGGCTGATCGTGCATGCGCTGCACTACCCGTTCATGCCGCTCTGGCAGCGGCTCGAACGCCGGGTGATGCGCGGGGTGATGCTGTCGACGCTGACCGCCTCCGGTGGCGCTGCGGTGGCAGAGCAGATGGGTCACGAGGATGTCGTGGTGAGCTTCCTGCCGCCGCCCACGCGTCCCCGGCTGGACCCGGCGACCGAGCGACCGCTCGCGGTGGGCCTGTTCGGCTACGTCTACAAGGGCAAGGGGTTCGACGATCTCGCGCAGCTGCGGGCGATGATCGATCCGCGCATCCGGCTGCGCGTGGCCGGGCGCGGCACCGAGGCGCTCGATCCGGTGGACGGCGTGGAGATCCTGGGCGGGGTCGAGGACGCCGCGGAGGACGCCTTCTTCGCGAGCGTCCGAGCGATCGTGCTGCCCTACGGCAGGCGGAGCTCCTACGGACCGGTGACCCATGTGGCTTCGAGCGTGGCCGCACGGTCGCTCGCCTATGGAACACCGCTGATCGCGCTGCGCTACCCCGGCCTCTCCGATGAGGCGGAGATCGTCGACGGCGGACGGGAAGAGCTCGCCGCCGCCGTGAACCGCCTGGTGACAGACGACGCCGAGATGGATCGCATGGTCGCGCGCACGGAGGGCCTGCGCGACCGCCTCACGGTTCCCGCGGCGTTCGAACGGCTTGCCGGCGGCTGGCGCGCGCGTCTGCGAACCGCCTGAGAGCGCGCCGCGCCGGTTCCTCCACCGCATGATGGGCGAAGGCGCCGGCGCCCAGGACGACCAGCAGCGTCACCGCGAGCGCGACCATCGCCAGCGGGGTGCCGGCCTCGATCCCCAGCACGCCCACGGCGGCGGCGGCCGCCAGGAGCACCGGGAAGTGCACCAGATACACCGAGTACGACGCGCGACCGGCCCACATCATCGCGGGGGACGCGAGCAGCCGCGACAGCAGCCCGCGCGATGACGCGAGCGCGAAGATCATCAGCACGATGAACGGGTAGGCCGCAACCGGAAGAGTGAGCGCCTCCGCCGGGGGCGTGAGCATGCATGCGGCCAGCACGCCGAGCACCGACAGCGGGAGCAGGACGTCGGCCGGCCGGCGCCACTGCGTCACCGGTCGCGACCGCCACACGGTGTACAGCAGGCAGCCGACCGGGAAGCACACCGCGATCCTGGTCCACATCAGGACATAGCCCGACCAGAACGGCCACGTGTGCGCTGTGGCCACCACAATTCCCAGCGCTGCCATGCCGGTCAGCAGGATCGCGATCAGCGACACGGCCGCCGCGCGCGGCGAGAGGCGCGTGAGCAGCGGTACCAGGAGGGGGAAGACCAGGTAGGCGGCGAACTCGGTCGAGATCGACCAGGCGGGGTCGTTCCAGGCCAGGGCGGGAGGGACCGCCTGGAGCAGGAACACGTTCATCACGAAGCTCAGCGGCGAGAAGCGACGCTCGTCGGCCGGGGGCATCCCGGCGAGCGTCATGACCCCCACCAGGGCGGCGACCGCGAGCAGCATGAACAGGTGCGTGGGGTAGATGCGAGCCAGCCGCAGCCACAGATAGCGCGACACGTCGCCTGGCGTGTGTGCGGCGAGGCGGTCGAGGTACGTGTACGCGATGATGAACCCGCTGAGCACGAAGAACAGGTCGACGCCCAGGTTGCCGCCGTCGATCACCGCTCCGACGACCGGCAGGCGCGGCAGGAGCTCCGGCGCGAGCAGCTGGGTGTGCAGCAGCACCACCCAGGTCGCGGCGACGCCGCGCACCCCGGTGAGCGGGTCGATGTGGGATCGCACCGTGCCGACCCTCCCCATCCACACGAATAAGATCGAGCAGGAGCAATGGTATCCGGCGGGAGGCGCACGCGATGCTTCGGTCGTTTCTGACACTCGGTGCCGCCAGCGCCTGGATGATCGTGGGGCGCGCCACCGGGATGGCATGGACGCTCCTGCTCATCGGCACGCTCGGGTTCGGCGATTTCGGCGCCTACGCGTCCGCCTATGCGCTCGCCGCGATCCTGTCCGCACCGATCGAGAACATCTTCCTCGTGCGCTGTGTCCGGGTGAGCACGGACCGCTTCGAAGGCGAGCGCACCACGCGCACCCTGATCGGTGCTGGCCTGGTCGCTGCCGGGGCGCTCATCTACGCCGCCTCGTTCTTCCTCGGCTTCGCGCTCCTGGTCGCGGGGGCCGAAATGGTCTTCAACGCCTACAAGAGCCGGGCGATGCGCGACGGCCGTCCGCACGCGATCATGCGCGCCGATGCGATCCGCCAGGTCTCGTCGATCGCGCTGGCGGCGGGCTATCTGTTCCTCGCCGGCGACACGGCCACGCTGCACCTCGCGTGCCTGGTCTACCTGCTGCCCTACCTCGTGGTGTTCGTCATCACCGCCAGACTGTGCATCGGCCACCGACCGCTGTCGCCGGGAACATGGCGCGAGCACGGGACCCTGATCGTCGACGCGCTCGTGCTCTCCCTCTACCTGCAGGGCGACATCCTGCTGCTGGGCCTGCTCGCCGACGAGCACGTGGTCGGCGTCTACTCGTTCGCCTCGCAGCTCGCGCTCGCCGCATCGACGGTGGGTCAGCTGTACGGCCAGCAGTTCGCCGCCGCGATGCGGGAGCGCCCGGACGACCCCCTCGCCGGGCCGCCGCTGCGACCGACGGCGATTCTCGGCGGCGTCATCACGATCGGTGCGATCGGACTCGCGCTCATCCTCCTGCTCATCCCCGACTATCGCGAGATGGCACTGACCCTGCTGGTGATCGCACCCTTCGCCGGGATGCGCTCGATCACCAACACCTGGGTCACCGCGCTGTACGTCCGCGGCGTGGATGTGGCCCGCATCCGGGCCAACGCGATCGCCCTCGGCGTCCGCCTGGTCGTTCTCCTGCTGCTGGTAGCATGGCACGTCGATGGGGCGGTCTCCGCGGCTCTCGCGGCCGTGATCGGGGAGGGGCTGTTGCTGTCGCTTTTCGCGCCGCTCATGCGCACCCCCCGGCAGCAAGAGGAGACGCATGCGGACCGCTGAGTTCCTCGTGGCGAAGGACCCCGGCCGCGACAGCACCGGCGACATGGCGATGCTCCGTCTGGTGCTCTCGCTCGCGAGCGAGAGCCTGTCCGTCCGTCACATCGGGATGGGCGCGGCAGCAGGCCAGCGCCCGGACGGCCGGATCGTGCCCAAACCGGCGGTGCGCCTCCCGGTCCTGGCAGCCCGCGCCGCGCTGGCACGCCGCAGCCTCGTGCACACGCGCTTCGACGGGCCGGAGATCCGCCGCGCGATCGCCGACAGCCGCGCTGATCTCTTCGTGGCCGATCACGCCTACATGGCGGAACCCTATCTCGCGACCGGGCGCACCGAACCCCTGTACACCAGCACGGTCGTGTCGGAGTCCCTGGTGTGGTCCGCCACGTACGGGAGGCTGGGGCGTCTGCAAGGACCCGTGATCCTCCGCGATGAGATGCGCGTCGCCCGCGCATCCGCGGCCGTCGCCACCTATGACGACGACGAGGCCGCGTTCTACCGGGATCACGGCATCGGCAGAGTCCGGTGGCTCGACCTCACCCTTCCGCAGCTCGAGGGGCTTCCGCCGCGTGAGCTCGCCGCCCCCCGGGTCGCTTTCGTGGGTGATCGGCAGTGGCGTCCGAACGGTGAAGGCTTCCGTCTGCTGCTCGATCTGTGGCCGCGCATCGCGGCGGGCATCCCCGGCGCAGAGCTGGTCGTCATCGGCCGTGCCGCAGAGGGCGCGCAGCCGCCGCTTCCCGACGGCGTGCGCGACCTGGGCTTCGTGCCGGATCTCGACACCGTCCTCGCCAGCTGCCGCGGCATCCTCGCCCCGATCCGCACCGGCGGTGGCGTGCGCGTGAAGATCCTCGAGGCCGCGAGCCGCGGCATCCCGGTGGTGGGAACACCCGCCGCCGTCGGCAGCCTGGATCGCGTCCTCGGTGTGACAGCGGCGGACACCGACGACCTGTTCATCGAGGCGGCGCGACGTCTGCTCCTGGACCAGGACCACGCGCGATCCGCCGGTGCCGAGATCGCCGAACGCAACCGTGCGCACTGGGCGGCCGGGGCACCGCAGCGCTCCGTGGAGGAGTGGTTGGCATGAACACGGGGCGTGCGATCGCCGCGGTCGTCGGCTACACGGTCATCGCGCTCGGCGCGGTGCTGATCGCCCTCGTGCAGGGCACGCCGGTGCTGCTGGTCGCGGCGCTCGGCCTGTGCTCCGTGCCGCTGCTCGTCCTGCTCCTGGTGCGCGCCCCGCGCGTGTTCGCCGTCCTTCCCGGCCTGACCCTGGGGTTCATGCCCTTCGCGGCCGTGCCGGGGACCGGGGCGCCCCTGGTGGTGTTCCTCGTGGTCATGCTGATTCCGGTCGTGATCTTGCACCCGTCGGCCGGCCGGCCGCGGCTGGGCGGGATCGGTGTGCTGATCATCGTCTTCCTCGCCGTGAGCGGCATCTCGATGCTGGCCAACTACAACGGGACCGCCGCGATCTGGGAGTACGCCAAATGGGCGATCGCGACCGGTGCCGCCCTCGTCGTGCTGCGCATCGCCGACCCGTTGCGACGGGTGCTCCTGCAGGCGTTCGTCGTGGGCGCCGCCGCCGGGGCCGTCGTGACCAGAGGGATGCTGGTGCTCGACCCGTCCGGCGGGTGGATCGAGCGGTTCGGGTTCCTCGGCTACGGCGGCTCTGCCGCGGTGAACTCCCGGACGGCCCTCGTCGGCGGCTCCGAGGTGCTCCGTGCCTCGGGTCTCTACGTCGACCCCAACAGCGCCGGCCTGGTGTTCCTGATGGCCGTCGGCATCGCCGGGACCGTCTTCGCCGGCGCCGCCAGGGTCGTGCTGATCACCGTGCTCCTGGCCGGGATCGCCGGGACGCTGTCGCGCTCGGCCATCGTCAGCGTGATCGTCGCGATGATCATCCTGGTCGTGGTGTGCCGCCTGGACGCCGGGCGCCGCCTCCTGCTCGTCGGGGCGGGGGTGCTCGCGCTCGCCGCCGTGCTGTTCACGCCCGCGCTCTCGTCGCGCCTTCTCGACTCGTTCGGCGGTCGCGACGTCGGCGCGTCCGCCCGCGTCGACGCGCTCCAGAACTATCCGCATCAGATGGACGGGGCCTGGCTGTTCGGGCACGGCTGGTATCTGCGGGAGTTCTGGGATCCCGTCTACGGCTACCACGTGAACTACGCCGCGAACACGCCGCTCGTGACGATCTACCGGGGCGGACTGGTCGTCGGCATCGTGCTGGTGGTCCTCCTGGTGGTGGCCCTGGCGATCGCCGTCCGCGCCATGCGTCGCGGGCACCCCGGTGCCGGTGTGCTGGGCGGGGTGCTGTTCGGTCTGATCTTCATCGCCTTCCAGCTCGATTTCCCCGTCGTCACGATGCCGCCCCTGGCCATGTGCGTCGCTCTCGTGCTGGCCGAGGTGCAGGCGCTCGACAGGGCGCCAGAGCCGGCAGACCCTGTCGTGCCCGTCGTCGCCCACCCGGTGCCCCTCCTCCCGGCGCGAGAGGCGGTGCGCGGATGACCGCCGGGGCCGGTGCGAACGCGCGACTGCGTCTGGTCGGTCTCGATGGGCTGCGCGGTTTCCTCGCGCTGTGCGTGATCGTCGTGCACGTCACCGCCCACTACGCGCCCTCGATCCTGGCGATCACCCATGTGGAGCTGCTCGGGCAGGCGATCGTGGTCTTCTTCGTGATGTCCGGGCTGCTGATCTACATGCCGTTCGCCCGCGCGATCATCACCAACACCGACCCGCTGCGCAACCTCGCCCGCTACGTGCGTGCGCGTATCCTCCGGGTCTTCCCGGCGTATCTGGCGATCTTCGTGATCGCCAACCTCCTCGGTGCGGTGTACGTCGAGAACGCGATGGTCGTGCAGTCGCGGGGGAGCGACGGGGGCACCGGCACGATCACCGACCCTGGCGCGCTGCTGCTGCACCTGACGCTGCTCCACAACTATGTGCCAGCGGAGCTGCAGACCGGCATCAACTCCTCGTGGACGCTCACCGTCGAGCTCGCCTTCTACCTCACCCTCCCGCTCCTGGCCGCGCTCGTCGCTGCGGTCGCCGGTCGCGTGCTCTCGCGCGCATCGCGATACCTCGTCGCAGCCCTGCCGGGTGTGTTCCTCATCGTGGTGGGAACCGTCAGCCGGATCGTGCTGGCTCTGGCGGCATCGCGCGGAGACCTGTCGCCGGAGATGACCGAGTGGGGACCCTATCCGATCGCCGTGCTGTCGCGCAGCATCCTTCCGTGGGCGGACAACTTCGGCTGGGGCATGCTCGCCGTCGTCTTCTACATCGCCATCCAGCGCGGCGATATCGCCCCGGCCGTCACGGTGCGGATCCGTCGCTGGATGTGGCCGACGGCGTTGCTGTTCCTCGCGCTGAGCGGCGTCGCCTACTTCGCCGCGCCCCGGTTCATCGCCGCGGCCTTCGCGGTGTTCTCGACGGCGCTGGTCCTGCTCCTGATCGTGCCGGTCGACGGCGAGCGTCGCATCTGGCGGGTCGCCCCGATCGTCGACAACCGGGTGTTCCACTGGATCGGCACGACCTCGCTCAGCGTCTATCTCTGGCACTACCCGGTCATCATCCTGCTGGAGCGCTGGGGTCTCGCCGGCGGCGACGACTGGGGCGGGTGGGCATGGAGCCTGCTCATCGTCACGATCGTCAGTGTCGCGGTGGCCTCTGCCACGTACCTTCTCATCGAACGACCCGCCATGCGTCTGGCATCCGGAAGGAAGCAGCAATGACCGTGATCTCTCCGGTGAACGATCCGCGGCGCGGCCGGCGCGCGCTCTGGGTGACGCTGATCGCGGTGGGCGGTGCGCTCCTGCTGGGATTCGTCGTGTTCGCGGCGATCGTGATCGTCGGGATGGCCAAGGAATCCGCGCAGGGAACACCCGATGACACCCCGGTGGCCGCCGGCGGATCTGCTCCGGCAGAGAGCGATCGCCGTGCGTTCTACTCGTTCGGGCACACATCGCAGACCACCGCGATCCCGCTGCCCTCTCCCGCCGTGATCGAGGAGCGCATGCCGTTCCAGCCGACGGTCGCGGCCGGCTCCTACCGCGTGGTGCTGCGCAACCTCGACTTCCGCGGTGATCTGGTCGTGCGCAACCCCGTGACGGTGAACGCGGTCTACCTCGGCCGCCACGCCGGGGACGGTCTGTTCGACGACGCGGGCACCGTCCGGCTCTCCGACGGGGGTGAACTCATCAGCGGAGGCGCGCTGACCACGGAGTGGTTCGACGCGGACACCCTGCCGCTGGGCCCCGACGGCGAGTATCTGCTCGGCATCTCCTTCTCCGCGCCGGCCAGCACGCAGCTGGGGGTGTCTCCCGCGGTCGGATGGATGCGCTCAGGGCTCGCGCAGGCGTCGATGGCCGCCGCGGACAACCTCGGCGAGTTCAACAGGGCCGGGATGTTCCTCGACGTCACGATCGAGTTCGCTTTCGACGATCCAGACGACGCGATCCCGGTGGTCGTGCCCATCGGGCACTCGCTCAATGCCGGGGCGAACGCCAACCCCGACGTCGATCACGAGGGGGAGACCAGCGCCTGGCATCAGATCTGGGCGCGCGAACACGGTGGGGTGGCGGCCTCGCTCGCGGCCGCGGGGGCGTGGACGTCGAACTACCTCGCCGACTCGCCCAAGTGGGAGCTGACCCGCACGGTCGACGCGGACTACGTCACGCTCTGGGCCTCCTCGAGCGATCTGGTCTCCGGGACGTCTCTCGACGACGTCGGTGTCGCCTGGATCGCCGTCGTCGAGCAGGTGCGCCGAGCGTGGCCGAACGCGCGCATCGTCGCCTTCACCGAGCCGCCCCGGGGCGCGAGCGGCGAGGGCGAGGCCCTGCGCGTGGCCTGGAACGACTTCCTGCGCACGATGCCGGAGCAGATCGACGCGCTCGTCGATGTCGACGAGGTGGTGGCCGACCCGCAGGATCCCACCGTGCTCTCGCCGACGTTCAACGGCGACGACTCGCACATGAGCCCCGCCGGGAACGCCCGCGTCGCTCAGGCTTTCGCCGAGGTGCTCGCTCAGCTCGAGGCGGAGACCGCGTCGGATACCGAGGACGCCAGCGAGTAGGCCGGCGCCCAGCCCAGCTCTGTGCGCAGCCGCTGGGCCGATCCGGTGATGCGGCGCGGGTCGGTGGGGCGCACGAGATCCGGGTCGATGGTGAGGGCAGGGACGTCTCTTCCGAGCGCCGTGCACACGAGCTCCAGGAGCCGGCGGCCGGAGACGGAGGAGCCGCTGGCGACGTTGTACACGCTGTGCGCGGTCTCGGACGCCGCCGCGAGTGCCAGGTAGGCCGCGGCGACGTCACGCACGTCGGTGTAGTCGCGCATCGTGTCCAGGTCGCCGACGGTGAGCGGGGCGCCGACAGGGAGTGCGCGCAGGCGCGTGATCAGGTCGGGCAGCAGGAAACCCGGTCCCTGGCCGGGCCCGAGATGGTTGAAGGGTCGCGCGATGACGGTCGACAGACCGCGCATGCCGTAGTACCGCAGCTGGTTCTCGACGAGCAGCTTGCTCACGGCGTAGGGGGAGGAGGGGATGACCGGTGCCTCCTCGCCGGTCTCCGTGTCGGCATCCGGCGGCGGGGCGTACACCGCGCCGGTGGAGACCCCCACGACGCGCGTCCGGCGTCCGGCGCGCATGAGCGTCTCGCACATCGTGGTGACCATGGCGCTGTTGTCGGCGATGTACGCCTGCGGGTCTCGGAACGAGGGGCCGACAGCGGCGCGTCCGGCGAGGTGGATCACGACGTCCGCCTCGACCCCATCCGGCCACGTGTGGCGGAGATCGCCGCCGTGGTAGTCGGCGAGCACCCCGGAAAGCTCCGGGTCGGCGGTGCGCGCGCGGGAGAGGCCGACGACGCGCGCTCCCGATGCGGCCGCGAGGCGGGAGACGTGCCGCCCGACGAAACCGTCGACGCCGGTGACGGCGATCGTCCGGCCTCGCAGGGTCGGGTGGGTCATGCGGGCAGCTTCTGCTGCTCGGCGATGTCGTGGGCCACCATCCGCGTGACGAGACCGGGGAAGTCGACCTGACGGCGCCAGCCGAGCACCTGCTCCGCCTTGGACGGGTCGCCCAGGAGGATGTCGACCTCTGCGGGGCGGAGGAACGCCGGATTCTGCACGACGAGGGGGCGCCAGTCGGCGATGCCGATCTCGGCGAAGGCGAGGGTGAGGAAATCCTCGATCGAGTGGGTCTCGCCGGTGGCCAGGACGAAGTCGTCTGGCTCGTCGTGCTGGAGCATGCGCCACATGCCCTCGACATAGTCGCCGGCATAGCCCCAGTCACGCTTGGGCCAGAGGTCGCCGAGCTCGATGCTCTGCTGCAGGCCGAGCGAGATCCGCGCGACGGCGTGGGTGATCTTCCTGGTCACGAACTCGACGCCTCGGCGCTCGCCCTCGTGGTTGAAGAGGATGCCGCACGACACGAACATGCCGTAGCTCTCACGATAGTTCTTCGCGATCCAGTGGCCGTAGAGCTTCGCCACGCCATAGGGGCTGCGCGGGTGGAACAGCGAGTCCTCGTTGTAGCCGGAGCCGGGGCGGTTGTAGTCGAGGCCGCCGAACATCTCCGACGTCGAGGCCTGGTACACCCGGGTCTTGTGCTGCCGGCCGGTGAGCCGGACCGCTTCGAGCACGTTGAGCACGCCCTTCGCGGTGACCTCGGCGGTGAGCGTGGGGTTCTTGAACGAGTAGCCCACATGGCTGACCGCAGCGAGGTTGTACAGCTCGTCCGGGTCGGCCGCCTCGACAGCGCGCACGAGCGAGGTGGGATCGGTCAGGTCGCCCTCGATGAGGGCGACCTCCGGGAACTCCGCTTCGACAGCGGCGCGGCGCGGGTTGTTCTGCCCGCGGATCAGTCCGAAGACCCGGTACCCCTTGTCCCGGAGAAGCGCGGCGAGGTGACCGCCGTCCTGACCGGTGATGCCGGTGATCAGAGCGGATCGTGCCTCGGTCATATGCCCTCCTGAGAACGCATGCTGCGTGTCGAAAAATTGCGACGCGCGGGGCTGGTTCCTGACACACGCGCGGGGCTAGTTTAGGCGAGACGGCCCACGTCACGTGACCGTCGCCTCCCCCACCTCGCTACGTCGAAAGCCTTCCCCCCAATGACTGAACGACTGAGCATGACTCGGCGTACCCTCCTGAGTGCTGTGGCGCTCGGAGCGGGTGCCGCCGTGATCCCGTCCGTATCCGCCTCCGCCGCGACCCTCGCCCCCCGTGGTCCGGCCCTCCCGCAGTTCACGACGCCCCGCCCGGCGATCACCGCTGGCACACGCGGTCCCGTGGGCATCTCGGCCAACTCCGGCATCCTCTGGGAGACCCCGGCCACCCTCGCATCGAGCCTCGACTTCATGCAGGCGCTCGGCGTCACCGGCATCCGGATAGACATCCCGTGGCGCTGGATCGAGCAGAAGCGCGGCAGCTTCACCTGGACGCTCGTCGATCGTGTGGTCGACGCGGCACGCTCCCGCGGCATGAGCGTGCTCGGCGTGCTGACCACGACGCCGTCCTGGGCCGCGCAGGGGCGTTCCGCCAACCCGCAGACACCGCCCGCCGACCTCGGGGAGTGGGCGACGTTCGTGGGTCGTGCCGTCACCCGGTACCGCGGCAGGGTGTATGCCTACGAGGTCTGGAACGAGCCGAACGGCCGCGAGTACTACGCGCCGGATCCCGACCCGGCCGGCTACGCAGCCCTGGTGCGCGCCTCGGTTCCGGCGATCCGTCAGGCGGACCCTCAGGCCGTGGTCATCGCGGGGGTCCTGGGCCCGGCGCCGCAGATCGACGGGATGATCCCGGCGATCGACTTCTTCGCCGCGATGCTGGACGCGGGCGTCGGCGATGTCGACGCGTACTCCTTCCACCCGTACGACAACGACCACACGATGGCCCAGGCCGCCTTCTGGGACAACACCGCGATCCGTCAGGCCATCACGATGCACGCGATGCTGCGCGCGCGGGGGGAGGGGCACAAGAAGATCTGGGCGACAGAGTACGGCGCTCCGGCCGACCTGGGAGAAGACCGGCAGGCCGAGCTCATCGTCACCGGCGTCCAGCAGTGGCAGGAGTGCTCCTTCACCGGGCCGATGTACCTGCACCACCACCGCGATCAGTACGCGGGGGACAGCTATGGCCTGGCCACCGCAGCGCTTCAGCCGCGCTCTGCCGCGTACGCGGTGCAGCAGATCCATATCCAGCAGGCCTATCGGCAGTACGAGGCCGTCGTCTTCGCCGGGGCGGCGGACGCTGCGCTGGGCGCTGCGCTCAGCCCGGTCTATTCGCTGGCCGAGGGGCACGCGCAGGACTTCGAGGAGGGTTCGCGTTTCGCCGGGCCGGCTGGATGGCTCAGTGCGCCGACCCCGGTCGCCGACCTGCTGCGCCGCGCGAACCGTCAGCCCGCGGGTCCGTTCAACGGCCAGTGGCAGGCGGTCTACCTCCCCGGAGTCCCGGCGGCCAGCGGTTCGCGGATCTTCAGCTCCGAGGCGGGCACCTACCTGGTCTCCGGTGCGATCCTGGCCGCGTGGGAGGCGGGCATCGGCAACCCCGTCGCCGATCAGGTCGTGGTCGGCTCCGGCGTCGTGCAGGACTTCGAACAGGCCTCGATCGCCTGGAGCCCCGGTGTGCCGGTGACGGTCACCCGATACTGATCCGGGGCAGGCCGGGCCCTCGCCAGACGAGGGCCCGGCCTGCCGGGGTCAGGGCCGTGCTGCGACGGTGAGCACGCGCACGACCTGCTCGATGCCGGGCAGCAGCTCGGACGCGGAGCGCTGATAGGTGTTCCAGGAGCGTCGATAGGGGTCGACGACATCGTCGTCTGCGCCGTCTGCCGGCGGCGGGACCGTGCCGCGTCGCATCGCGACCTCGCTCACGGCAGCCCGCATGCGCGCGGCCGGGTCCGTTCCTGCCGCGACCGCGACGGCGCGGATCTCGTCGTCGGAGAGGTCCTGCGAGAGCCGCGCGAACTCACGCGCTGTGAAGGCGCGGCGCAGGCGGGATGGTGCGAGCTCCACCACTCTCCGGCGGTGCTCGCGGCTCATCGCCAGCACGAGGTCGGGCGTGGCCAGGTCGTGCTCTGCGAGATAGCGCGAGCGATGCCGGTCCGCATCCGCGGCGCTCGCGCCGAGCTCGCGCGCCAGTCGCTGGGCCTCCGCTGTCATCGGGGCGGCGTCCAGCCCCTGCGTGCCCGCGCTGTGCACGCGCACGTCGAGGTCGCCGAGTCCGCTCCGCAGCAGCACCTCCGCGAGCGGCGACCGGCAGATGTTGCCCGTGCAGACGGTCATGATCTCGAACATGTCATCCCCCTCGTCGTGATCGTCTCCCCCGATGCTACGGGGTGCGTGACGCGGCGCGCGTCCTCGGCGCCGTGCTCACGGGGCTGCCCTGGTGCGCGCGGCGCGGTCGGAGCGACGAGAGCCCGGTGCTGTACCGCGACGCGACGATGTCCTGGTGAGCACGATGCCGAGCGGCCGGGACGAGAGCCGTTCGAGCCGTCCCAGCGATCGCCTCAGCTGCGCGGTCGTCGTGCGCCGCGCCGCGGCGACGACCACCGCGCCGTCTGCGCTCGCCGCCAGGATCGCCCCGTCGGCGACCGCCAGCAACGGCGGGGCGTCGATGAGCACGATGCCCTCCTTCGCCAGCTCCGTGAGCAGCTGCCGCATGCGCCGGGAGCCCAGCAGCTCGGTCGGATTGGGCGGGGCGGTGCCGGCGGTCAACACGTGCAGATTGCGATGCGTGCCGAGCGTGTGCACCACGTCGGCGAGAGCCGCTGTCCCGATGAGCACATCGCTGAGTCCGCCGCCGTCGGGCAGGTCGAAGGAAGCGGCGACCGTCGGCCGCCGAAGATCCGCATCGAGGAGGAACACGCGCTGCCCGCTCGCGGCCAGCGCAACGGCGAGGTTGGCCGCGATGGCCGACGCACCCGTGCCCGGCAGGGGAGCGGCGACCACCATCGTCCGCGGCGGGTCGTCGATGTTGAGATATCGGAGGCTCGCGCGCAGCTGGCGGAACGATGCGGTGACCGCCGCGGTGCCCCCTCCGGCGCTCCGTCGCAGGACGGCGGCGGGCGACGCACCCAGGCGGTCGCCGTCCTTCAGGGCCGGCATGCTCGGAACGCTCCCGAGCAGCGCGGTGTCCGTCTCGCGCTCGATGCTCTCCCGGTCGCGGACGCGTCGGTTCGCGACGCGCAGGAACACGATCCCTGCCGGGCCCGCCGCGAACCCCAGCAGAGCGCCCAGGGCGATGGCCGGCCCCAGCCTCGGGAAGCTCTGGCCCGTCGGGGCGGCGGCCGGTTCGGCGGGGACCAGGCGCGGAACCGTCGCGCCGGCGGACGCGGTGTCGATGCCCTCGATCGCGGTGATGTGGACGATGGCGCCCTGCAGCCACGTGTCGGCGAGGGCGCGGGCCTCTGCGGCGGTGGCGGCCTCGGCGCTGACCCGGACGATCACGGAGCCGGCGGGGTTGGTCACGGAGACGCGATCCGCCAGGGCCGATGGCTCGATGTCCAGACCGAGCTGATCGATCACGGAGGCGGCGACGACCGGGCTCATGGCGAGATCGGCATAGCTCGCGGCGCGGAGAGCGGCCGCCGGTCCGTCCTGGCGTGCCCCGGCGTCGCCGGTGCCCGCGATGAGGAGCCCCGACGCGTCAGCGACGTAGAGGCGCGGCTCGATGGTGTACCAGCCGAGGGCGGCGCACATCCCCAGCAGGGTGGTGAGGACGATGATCAGCCACGGCGCCTTCCGGGCGGTCAGATGGCCACGAGCTTCCACGGCGCTCCTTGTCCGTCGGGGTGTGCCGTCGCGGACAGGCGAAGAAGCGCGGGGTTCGCGCGGTCCTGCTCTCGTTCACGCACATCCCTGATCAATATCTATTCGGCTGCATTCATTTACGTGCAGGTGAATAGATTTTGGCGGTGGGGGAGGGCTCCTTCGGCCGCTCCCATTGTGGCATAGCGGCGGCGGGCCGCCCGTCGATCTCTGCTTTGTTTCGGCGATGCCTGTCGCGGCTCGCTGCCCTCTCCTGGCGACGGCGGCCGATGCCGCGATGATCGCGATGCGGCGCGCTCTCCGCCGATTCTCCGGCCCCTGTGTCCGGGGCGCGAGGTGCTGAGCGCGGATGCGCGCAGAAAGTTGACAATGCGTGGCGGCATGCGGCATGCTCGCTCCGACTGGATCGAGCAATTCGGTTCACTTGAATACATTTCTGTTCATCTGAATACATTTCGCGAAAGCGCGATGCCGGATGAACGGTGGGGGGAAACACATGTCTCAGAGCGCTCTTCGTCGTGCCGTCGACGTGTCGGATCACCGGGTGCGGCGCGGCCCGCGAGGCGACGACCGCGGCTTCTCGCTGATCGAGCTGATCGTCGTCGTCGCCATCCTCGGCATCCTGATCGCGATCGCGATCCCGGTCTTCGGTGAGGTGCAGAAGGCCGCGGCCGACAACGCCGCGAAGTCCACGGCGGCGAACGCCGCGACGCAGGTGGCGTCGCAGCTGGCCGCGAACCCGAGCGGAACGCCCACGCTCCCGAAGGTGGATCCCCAGAGCAATATCACCGGCATCAGCTTCGCCGGAACCACGCCGACCTCGATCGACCAGGTCTGCGTGACGGTCACCTACAAGGGCGGCAAGGACGGTACCCAGACGGCCGGCCCCGGCTGCGCCCCGTAGTCCGAACCGTGCGTGCGCTGGCCGGTCGCGGGGGAGACGACGGCTTCACGATCGTCGAGGTCGTGGTCGCCATGGTGCTGCTCGGGCTGATCGCCGTGGCGATCCTGCCCGCTCTCATCCTGGGGATGGACGTCGTGACCGGCCAGAGCACCAAGGCCACCGCCCTGCACGCGGCGAACAGCGTCGTCGAGACAGCCAGGGCGAACCCGTCATGCACTGGTCTCGCGGCCGCCGCGGCCGAGCACGTCGTCGACGACGGGCGCGGGAACGCGCTCCGCGTGGTCGGATCCGTCGCCTCCTGCACCCCCGGAAGCGCGGTCGGCCTGCGCGTCACGGTGTCCGTCGACGGTGACGCCGACGTGTTGGCCGCCCTCGATGCCGTCGTCTACGTGCCCTGACCCCGAAACCTCATGATTCCACCGATGATCCGCCGTCCGGCCGTGCCCTGCCGCCGCGCCGAGCGCAGGCACGCCACGCGCGACGCCGGCATGTCGCTGGTCGAGCTGATCGTGGCGATCAGTCTGACCGCACTGGTCGGGGCCGGCGTGGCCGCAGTGCTGATGAACGTCTGGAACAGCCAGGCGGCGGTCACGGCGATCACCGAGGCGACCACACGGGGGGAGGTGGCCGCGATGATGATCGACAAGGCCGTGCGCAACGCCGAGGCCATCGAGGTCGCGGACGCCGGTGCCACCCTGCGCGTGCGCACGACGCTCGGCGGCACCGCGGCCTGCCAGCAGTTCACGGTGTACGGGGGAGAGCTGCGCGTGGCGCAGAGCGCCGGGGCGCTGCCGGAGCCGTCCGACGCCGCGGTGTTCTTCGCCGGCGTCGCCGCGGATGCCTTCACCCGCAGCGGTGCCGGGGTGGCCTATGTCCTGGACTTCTCACCGTCAGAAGCGAGTCTCGTGGTGCGCGGCACCGTGATGCCGCGGGGCCAGGTCGCCGGAGGGGGTGCGCCGTGCTGGTGATCTCCGGACGTCCCGGAGCGGCCGGCTCACGCCCGTGCGGTCGCGATGACGAGGGGGCGGC
Source organism: Microbacterium longlingense (assembly GCF_058349825.2). Taxonomy (NCBI): domain Bacteria; kingdom Bacillati; phylum Actinomycetota; class Actinomycetes; order Micrococcales; family Microbacteriaceae; genus Microbacterium; species Microbacterium longlingense. The sequence goes on along the minus strand of NZ_JBYRJA020000008.1, from coordinate 105,012 downwards.
GCTGGTGGCGGTGCTCGTCGTCATGGTGGTCGGCTTCCTCGTGGTCTCGGTCGTGGGATCGGCAGCGATGTTCTCGCTGAGCTCATCGGTGCGTGACGCCGACCGGCTGCAGGCCTTCATCGCCGCGGAGTCCGGGCGTGACGTCGCCCTCGCCCAGCTCGCGGCCGGCAGCTGTGCGACAGCGGTCGGCGCTGGGTACACGGCGACCGTGCATCCGTCGTCCGCCGCGACAGCACCGGCGAACGCCGACACCCTCCCGGCGGGCTGCCCCGATGCCGCCACGACCTTCGTGGTGATCCGCGCGCAGGGGACGGCGGGCGGCGCGAGCAGCACGGTCGATGCCGTCTACGAATGGCGCGTGGAGCAGGAGGTCGTCCGCATCGGCGGGTCGGTGGGCAAAGACGACCTGGCGGGCATGACCACCACCGGCTTCCTCAATGCCTACAGCGGGGACATCGTGCTGCGCCGCGGGAACTTCACCTGCGTCGGTCAGGCCGACTTCGACGGCAGCGTCTACGTGCTCGAGGGGAGCGCGAACCTCATCGGGCTGTGCACCATCCGAGGGGACCTCTACGCCCGCGACGGCGTCTTCCCGCCGTTTCTCGCCGGCCTCGTCGTGCGCGGCAGCATCTATACCGGGGCGGCACCGGCCGGCCTGGCGATCCCGCCCGACGCGATCCGCGAGGCGACCAGGTGGTTCGATCTCGACGAGCACAGCGTGTGGCCGGGCTTCGCCACCGAGGCGGTGCTGGCCCCCGGAGCGTGCAACACGGCGGCGGTCCGCGAGCAGCTCCGATCGATCATGGAGAGCCCCGGAGACCCTGCACGCATCGACGCTAGCGCGTGCAGCGACCGTATCGATATGAGCTCCTTCCTGACGTCGATCTCGATGCAGCGCGACGTCGCCCTCATCGTCGACCAGGGCTTCCGGCTCACGGCCGGCATGCTCACGGGATCGGGGCACCGCCTCTTCGTCGTGCAGACGAACACCAGTCCTGACCCGACCGCGCCGGCCCCGGTCTGCGCGGGGCGGCCCGGAGTGACCGTCACCGTCGGCAGCGGCGGGGGCGGCTCGCCGGACATCTTCATCTACAGCCCGTGTGAGGTCCAGACGCTCGGCGCGTTCCTGAGCACCTTCCGAGGCCAGGTCGTCTCACCGCAGTCGAGCAGCTGGTCGCTCATCCTGGGCGGCACCCAGTGCCGCGCCTTCGCCGTCGAGGGGCTGTTCGACCTGCGCTGCCGGCTGGACGACACCGGCGGGAGCACGAGCATCGGCGGCTCCCGGAGCGGTCCCGGCGCCCTCGTCGCGCAGACGGAGCACTGACGCATGCCCCCGGCGCTCTTCATCGGATCGGCCGCGCTGCTCGGCGCGGCCGTGGGATCCTTCGCTCAGGCGACCGCTGTGCGCATGGCCAGCGGTGTCTCGCTGCTGCGGGAGAGCCGGTGCGACGCGTGCCATACCGCCCTGCGATGGCATCAGAACATCCCGGTTCTCTCCTGGCTCGCGCTGCGCGGGCGCTGCGGCCAGTGCTCCGCCGTCATCCCCGCGCGCACGGTCGTGATCGAGGTGCTCGGCGCGCTGGGCTTCGCTCTCGTCGCGGTGTGGCTGCTGCTCAGCGCTCCCGTCCGGGCCGGCGCGGATGCGGCGATCGCCGCCGGCCCCGCCTGGTGGCTGGCCGCAGCGGCGTGGGGTGTGCTGGCATCGGCATCGATCGTGCTCGCCCTGGTCGACATCGACACCCATCGCCTCCCCGATGCGATCGTCCTGCCCGCGACGGCGATGGGCGGAGCCGCCCTCGCCGCTGCGGGGATCGCGGCGGGGGACCACGCAGCGCTGCTGCGCGCGGCCGCGGGCGCTGTGGCGCTCGGCGGCGGCTATCTCGTGATCCGCTGGATTCGGCCGGACGGCATGGGGGGCGGCGATGTCAAGCTCGCCGCCCTGCTGGGCCTCTACCTCGGACATGTCGGGTGGGGGGCGCTGTTCGTCGGCGCGCTCGCCGGATTCGTCTGGGGTGCGCTGTTCGGGCTGGCCCTGCGCCGGCGGGGCGCTATCGCATTCGGCCCGTGGATGATCCTGGGCGCCTGGACGGGCGTCGTGGTGGGAGAACAGCTCTGGGGCGCCTACCGGCGCCTGTGGGGGGCGTGATGGTGAGCATGTGCTTCGGAAAGGAGAAGGCGCTGTGACCAAGACCTCGATCGGTCTCGAGATCACCCAGACCGCCGTGCGCGCGGCGGAGGTGCGCATCAGCGGGCAGCCGAGGATCGTGCGCTACGCCGAGGTGGAGCTGCCCGCCGGGGCCGCGCACGACTCGGAGGTGCTGGACGCTGGCATCGTCTCGGACGCGCTGAAGCAGCTGTGGACCGCGGGTGGCTTCTCCACGCGCAGGGTGGTCCTCGGTGTCAACAGCTGGCGCGTGCTCGTGCGGGACTTCGCCACCGCGCTCATCGACCAGCGCGCGATCGCCGAGTCGCTGCCGTTCGAGGCGGGCGAGCTGCTGCCGGTGTCGAGCGACAGGGCGACGCTCGACTTCGTCGCGACAGCGGTCTCCGACGAGGGCACCGCCGGGCTCCTCGTGGCGGCGAACGCCCCGTCGGTCGATGCGCTGCTGGGGGCGCTCGCCGGGGCGCGGCTGCATGCGACGTCCGTCGACCTGCTGCCGCTCGGCCTGGTGCGTATCGCCGGGCAGATCGCGCCGGAGCGGACCGTCCTCATGGTCCATATCGGCAGCCACACCACCGCGATGGCACTCGTCGACCGAGGCGTGCCCGTGTTCGTGCGCATGCTCCCGGCGGAGATGCGCATCGCGGGCGACGGCGACGACCCCGCCTTCGACGACGCGCCGATGTTCGCCGGACGCGGTGATCGACGCCGGGAGACCGAGCGTGCAGATCAGGAGCGCAGACGGCGGGAAGCGGTGGAAGACCTCGCTGCGCGGTTGCGGAGCACCCTGCAGTACTACCGCACCCGCGATGGCTCATCCCGCTCGGCGCCGCCGGCCGAGGTCGCGGTGCTCAGCGGCCGGGCAGCCATGTCGCCGCTGGTGCAGACCCAGCTCTCCGACGCCATGAACGCGCCGGTCGAGCTGTTCGACCCGACGCAGATCGTCCGCCTGCGCGGCAAGGTGCGCGCGGCGGGCAATGCCCAGCGCCAGGACCTGGTCGGGGTCCTCGGACTGACGGTGGGGGCTGACGCATGAGCGGCCCGGCGGCGGACACCGACCTTCTGCGGGGGATAGGGACCCCCTCCTCGGCCGACCCTGCCATCGCTCGCAGCCGCCCGGCGGCCGATGTCGCCGGGCCGGAACCGGGGGAGGCCGCGGCGGCGACGCGGCGGGCTTCCGGGCCGTTCCGCGTCAACCTGGTGCCGCGTGTCGAGCGGGATCGCCGGCGCCGCTCCGCGGCTGTCCGGCTGTGGACCAGCGCGGCGCTGGTCGCAACGGTCGTCGCCGGCGGCCTCGTGGCCGGCTCGTGGCTGCTGCAGCTGCGCGCGGAGCAGCGTCTCGCCGCGGAGCAGGCCCTCACGGGTCGCCTCGCCGAGGAGCTGCGCGGATACGAGGACGTCAGCGGGGCGCTGCGCATCCGCGACGCGCTGGTGATCATGCGCGCCGACGCGATGGCCTACGACACCGCCTGGCAACCGCTCATCCAGCGGATCGTGGCGGTGCTCCCGGCAGACACCACGATCAGCGGATGGTCTCTCGTCGCTGGCGCTGCTCCGGCTCCCGGCGACGACCCGGCGGCGGCGAGCGGGCAGGTCGGGACGATCGAGCTGCGCGCGCCCCAGCCCATCGACCTCGTCACCGTCGTCCGGCGTATCGAGGGGGTGCGCTCGGTCGACGCGCAGAGCGTCGAGAGCAGGGGAGACGGCTACTACCGCACGGTGCTCACGATCGAGTTCGATCAGTCCGTGTACACGGGCGCCTACGCGCAGGAGGCGAAATGAACCGGCTCACTCACCGTGGCATCACGCTCATCGGCGTCATCGGCACACTCGGAATCCTCCTGATCGGCGTCCTCGCGGCGCTTCCGCTCTACCTCAGCGCGACGAGCGCAGACGCAGAGGCCGATCGCATCGTGCAGACCTCGGGGCTGCAGCAGACCCGGCTCGATGCGCTCACGCAGGAGAGTGAGCGCATGGCGGAGCTCGCCGAGGAGGTGACAGCGCTCCGCGCGCAGATCCCGATCGGCCCGCACCGCGACCAGGCCACGGAGCTCGTCGCCCGCGCCGCCGCCGCGCAGGGCGCATCGGTCGAGCGGATCGCGATCGGCGACCCCGTTCCCTTCGCGGTCCGCACCCCGGAGCTGGCCGGGGCCCAGCACGCCGGCGCCGGCGCCGGCGCCGATCGTCCGCAGCAGGAGGCCGATTCCGCCCAGCAGCAGATCGACGTTGTCGCGACGGTGAGCGGCCCGGACGCGTCCGCGCTCGCGCGCTTCCTCGACGCCCTGCGGGGCGGACCGCGCCGGGCCGCGATCACCGCGGTCTACGCGGAGGAGGCCGGGCAGGAAGGCGCCCTCCGGCTCACGGTCTCCTTCCTGGTCTTCCTGGACACCACCGGCGGGCAACCGTGACGCCGACCGACGCGGCCGGTGCGTCCCCCTCGCCCGCCGGGGGCGTTGCCGGGGAACTGGAGGAACTGCTGCGCACCGCGGTCGACCGGCGAGCGTCCGACATCCACCTCACCGCGGGGCTGCCCCCCGTGGTGCGCCTCGACGGCGCGCTGATCGGCCTGGTCGGACACGAGCGCGATCTGCCGCCGGAGTGGATGGCGGAGGCGATGCACGGCATCATGGGGCGTCGCCACCGCGGAATGTTCCAGGCCAACAGCGAGGCCGACTTCTCCCACGCGATCCCGGGGGGCGTGCGCTTCCGCGTCAACGTCTTCCAGCAGCGCAGCGGCCTTGCCGCCGCCTTTCGGCTGATCCCCGCCACCGCACCGACGCTGGAGCAGTACCGGATCCCGCTGATCGCCCGCGAACTCGCCCTGAAGCCCTCCGGCCTGGTGCTCGTCACAGGCCCCACCGGCTCGGGAAAGTCGGCGACGCTGACGGCGATGGTCGACATCATCAACACCGAGCGCTTCGTGCACGTCGTGTCGATCGAAGACCCGGTCGAGTACCTCCACACCAGCCGCAACTCCCTGATCCACCAGCGCGAGATCGGCGCGGACACCGAGTCGTTCGCGAACGCGCTGCGATACGTCCTGCGGCAGGATCCCGACGTGATCCTGCTGGGGGAGCTGCGAGACATCGAGTCGATCACCGTGGCGCTCTCGGCCGCCGAGACCGGGCAGCTGGTGCTGGCCACCCTGCACACCCAGAACGCCGCGAGCACCATCAACCGCATCGTCGACGTCTTCTCCGCCGATCGGCAGCAGCAGGTGCGCGCGCAGCTCGCCGAGACCCTGCGCGGCGTGATCAGCCAGCGGCTCGTGCCGCGGGTCACAGGACGCGGGCGAGTACTCGCGACCGAGGTGATGGTGCAGACGCACGCGATCGCCAACCTCATCCGCGAGGGACAGGTGCAGCAGCTCTACTCCGTGCTGTACTCCGGCTCGGAGCACGGCATGCACACCATGGACCAGAGCCTGCGCACCCTGATCGCGGCCGGCGAGGTCGACTACAACGTGGCGCGCACGATGGTCAGCGATCCGCGCTCGCTCGACGACGTGCGCGTCGCGGACTCCGATCTCACCGACGCGCCCTGGGGGGCGCTGCATCAGCCGCGCTGGGGGGCATGACTCATGGCGACCACCGACACCTACACCTACCGGGCCGCGCAGCCCGGACGCAAGTCGCCAGTCAAGGGCGCGATGGAGGCCGCGAGCGAAGCCGCCGTGATCAACCGTCTCCGGCAGCAGGGGCTCGTCCCGCTCGACGTGGCGCTGATGCCGAAGACCGGGCTGCGCCGAGAGATCCGGTGGGGGCCGCAGCGGCGGGTGCCGCCGGCGGCTCTCGCGCTGTTCGCGCGGCAGACGGCGAGCCTGGTCGGCGCCGGGCTCCCGCTGATGCGCGTGCTGGGGATCCTGATCGACCAGACCGGCGACAAGACGCTGCGCCGTGCGCTCGAAGCGGTGCGCAGTGATGTCGAGTCGGGTGCGGCCTTCTCCGCAGCGCTGGGCCGGCACGAGCAGGTCTTCCCGCCCCTGCTGGTCAGCCTGGTGCGGGTGGGGGAGACCGGCGGGTTCCTGGACAGATCCCTCGCCTCCGTCGCGACGCTGTACCAGTCCGACGCCGAGCTGCGCGACAAGATCCGCGCCGCCACGACATACCCCGCGGTCGTGCTGGTGGTGGCGCTGCTGGCGGCCATCGGGATGGTGACCTTCATCGTGCCGATCTTCAACGACATGTTCTCCGCCCTCGGCGGGGAGCTGCCGCTGCCGACCCGGATCCTTGTGACGCTGTCGAACAACATGGTGTGGCTGCTTCCGGCCCTGATCGTGGTGATCGCGGCGGTCGCCGCGTGGTGGTTCGCCAATCGGAACAGCCGGCGCGTGCGGCGGGTGATCGACCCGCTGCTGCTCAAGCTGCCGATCATCGGCCCCCTGCGCACCAAGATCGCGGTCGCCCGGTTCGCCCGCAATCTGTCGATGATGGTCGCCGCCGGGGTGCCGCTGCTCTCGGCGCTCGAGACGGTGAGCAAGGCGGCCGACAACGTCGCCATCGACGACGCCCTGCGAGCGGTGCGGGACTCGGTGCGCGCCGGCAAGTCGTTCGCCGCGCCGCTGGCGGCGTCCGGCGTCTTCCCGCCGATGGTGTCGCAGATGGTCGCGGTCGGGGAGGAGTCCGGGACCCTGGCCGAGATGCTCGGGTCCGTTGCGGACTTCTACGAGTCGGAGTCCCAGAGCGCCACCGAGCAGCTCACATCGGTGATCGAGCCGGTGCTGATCGTGGGACTCGGAATCCTGATCGGCGGCATGGTGATCGCCCTGTACATGCCGATCTTCAGCCTCTATGGCCAGATGAACCAGGCCGGGTGAGCCGGTCGTCATCGTCGCGAACGAGCGTGAGCAGCAGCAACAAGTGAGGAGTGCCGTGGAGAGCATCGGAGACGCCCTGGTATCGATCGGAGCGCTGGACCCATCGGCCGCCGGTGACCCGCCGGAACCGCACCTCAGCGATGCGCAGGTGCTTGCCGATCTGGTGCGCGCCCAGCGCATCACCGAGGATCAGGCCGCGCACGCGCTGTCGCTGCGCACGGGGTATGCGCGGATCGACCTGATGAGCGCCGTGATCGACCCCACGGCGGTCGCGCTCATCCCCGGCGCGCTGTGCCGGCGGCATCGGCTGGTCCCGGTTCGCCGCGAGGGCACCCGGCTGGTGGTGGCGATGCTGGACCCGGCGGATCTGCGTGCGACAGACGACGTCGCCAGTCTGACCGGGCTGGTCGTCGTCCCGGAGATCGCGACGGACACCGCGCTGCGATTCGCCTGGGGGCGCCATGTGCGCAGCGACGACGAGATCAGTGAGCTGTCATCGACCCTCGGCGAGGCCGCGGACGCCGTCGACCCGCTCGCCGGGATGTTCGAGAGCGAAGACGAGTCGGCACCGGTGGTGCGGTTCGTCAACCTGCTCATCACCCAGGCCATCATCGACCGCGCCAGCGACATCCACGTCGAACCGGGGGAGCACGACCTCACCGTCCGCTACCGGATCGACGGGGTGCTGCATGAAGTGCAGCGGGCGGACCGGGCGATCCAGGACGGCGTCATCTCCCGGCTCAAGATCATGGCCTCGATCGACATCGCCGACCGTCGTCGTCCGCAGGACGGCCGCCTGAGCGTCCCCCACGAGGGGCGCATGGTCGATCTGCGCGTCGCGACGCTCCCCACGGTCTGGGGCGAGAAGATCACCATGCGCATCCTCGACAACTCTCAGCAGCGCATCTCGCTTCGTCAGCTCGAGCTCTCCGCCCGCAACCGGGAACGACTGGAGGAGGCCATCCGCCGGCCGCACGGGATGCTGCTCGCGACGGGGCCAACCGGTTCAGGCAAGTCGACGACGCTCTACGCGGCGCTGGACAAGATCGCCCGCCCGGAGGTGAGCGTCGTCACGGTCGAGGACCCGGTCGAGTACCGGGTGCCGGGGATCAACCAGGTGCAGGTCAACCCCAAGGCCGGGCTGACGTTCGCGACAGCGCTGCGCTCGATCCTCCGCATCGATCCGGACATCATCCTCGTCGGCGAGATCCGCGACCATGAGACGGCCACGACGTCGATCGAGGCGGCGCTCACCGGCCACCTGGTCTTCTCGACGCTGCACACCAACGACGCTCCCAGCGCGGTCACCCGTCTGGTGGAGATCGGCGCGGAGCCCTATCTGGTGGGCAGCGCCCTGACCGCGGTGGTCGGCCAGCGGCTGACACGGCGGCTCTGCCGCAGCTGCCGAGAGCCCCTCACCGACAGCTCGGAGATCCTGGAGAGCGTGGGCTTCCCGCGGGAGGAGGGCGCCACGCCGACGGTGTTCCGCCCGGTCGGCTGCGCGGCCTGCGCCCACACCGGGTACCGCGGGCGGCTCGCCCTGCACGAGGTGATGACGGTCACAGAGCGCATCGAGCACGAGGCGCTCACCGGCGTGCCCAGCTCCGTGCTGCGTCAGGTGGCGATCGACGAGGGCATGGTGCCCCTGCGCACCGACGGCTGGCAGAAGGTCGCGGCGGGTCTCACGACCATCGAGGAGGTCCTCCGCGTCACCGTGTGAACAGTGCGCGCAGCGACCGCGTTTGGCGCAGGACCCGCGATGCCCTAAGCTGGACCCTTGGTGTCCGCCTGCCGGACGCCACGAACGTGAGCCCTCCACTGGCGTGTTCTCGGACCCTGTCCCAGAACCACCCCGGAGCGGGATTCACGAACTTCTCCGTTCGAACAGAAAGCAGCACTCTCGTGACTCGCACCTACACCCCCAAGGCTGGCGATGCCCAGCGCCAGTGGCTCGTGATCGACGCCACCGACGTCGTCCTCGGCCGACTGGCCTCGCACACCGCGGCACTCCTGCGCGGCAAGCACAAGCCGACCTTCGCCAACCACATCGATCAGGGTGACTTCGTCGTCATCATCAACGCCGACAAGGTGGCGCTGACCGGTCAGAAGCTCCTGCAGAAGAAGGCCTACCGTCACTCCGGCTACCCGGGTGGCCTCAAGTCGGTCAGCTACGCCGAGCTGCTCGAGAAGAACCCGGTGCGTGCCGTGGAGAAGGCCGTCCGCGGCATGCTCCCCAAGAACAGCCTGGGTCGCCAGCAGCTGTCCAAGCTGAAGGTCTACGCCGGTGCAGAGCACCCGCACGCCGCTCAGCAGCCCCAGACCTACACTCTCGACCAGGTCGCCCAGTAAGCGCCCAGAAGATCCAAGGACAACTGATGTCGACCATCGAAGAATTCCCGCAGAACTACTCCACCGAGACCCCCGACGCGCCGGCGGCTGAGGCCACCGCCCGTCCGGTCCTCTCCGTTCCCGGCGCAGCCGTCGGCCGTCGCAAGCAGGCCATCGCCCGCGTGCGCCTGGTCCCCGGCTCCGGTGTCATCACCGTCAACGGCCGCACCCTCGAGGACTACTTCCCGAACAAGCTGCACCAGCAGCTGATCAACGACCCGTTCACGGTTCTCGAGCTGAGCGGCTCGTACGACGTGATCGCCCGTATCGCCGGTGGCGGCCCCTCGGGTCAGGCCGGTGCGCTGCGCCTCGGCATCGCCCGTGCCCTCAACGGCATCGACGTCGAGAACAACCGCCCGACCCTGAAGAAGGCCGGCTTCCTCTCGCGCGACGCTCGCGTGAAGGAGCGCAAGAAGGCTGGTCTCAAGAAGGCCCGTAAGGCGCCTCAGTACTCGAAGCGCTAAAGCTTCATGGCGCTGTTCGGTACGGACGGTGTGCGGGGCCTGGCCAATGGCCTCCTCACCGCCGACCTCGCGCTCACCCTGGCCCAGGCGACTGCCGTCGTCCTGGGCCAGGGCCGTATCGCGGAGGCTCGTCAGACCGCCGGGAAGCGGCTCACCGCCGTCGTCGCGCGTGACCCGCGTATCTCCGGCCACTTCCTCAGTGCCGCCGTCGAGGCGGGACTGGCGTCGTCCGGCGTCGACGTGCTCGATGCCGGGACTCTGCCGACCCCGGCGGCGGCCTTCCTGATCTCCGACATCGACGCCGACTTCGGTGTGATGATCTCGGCATCGCACAATCCCGCACCGGACAACGGCATCAAGATCTTCGCCCGCGGCGGGGTCAAGCTGCCCGACGAGGTCGAGCAGCGCATCGAGGCCGCCATGGCCGGACCGAAGCTGCAGCCGACCGGTGACGGCGTCGGTCGCGTGCGGCGCTTCGCCGACGCAGAAGACCGGTACGTCATGCACCTGCTGGCGTCGCTGCCGCATCGGCTCGACGGACTGCACGTCGTGGTCGACTGTGCGCACGGCGCGGCGTCCGGCGCGTCACCAGAGGCTTTCAGCGCCGCCGGTGCCAAGGTCACGGTGATCGGGGCGGACCCGGACGGCATCAACATCAACGACGGCGTCGGCTCGACGCACCTCGACAAGCTCGCCGCCGAGGTCGTGCGCGTGGGCGCCGACGTCGGCATCGCGCACGACGGCGACGCTGACCGGTGCCTGGCGGTCGACGCCGACGGCAACATCGTCGGGGGCGACCAGATCATGGCCATCCTGGCGCTGGCCATGAAGCAGCGCCGGCGGCTGGTCGACGACACGCTCGTGGCCACCGTGATGAGCAACCTCGGCCTGCACGTCGCGATGCGCGAGCACGGGATCACCGTCCGCCAGACCGCGGTCGGTGACCGCTACGTGCTCGAGGACATGAACGCCGGTCGGTACTCCCTGGGCGGCGAGCAGTCCGGTCACGTCATCATGAGCGACTTCGCCACGACGGGCGACGGCGTGCTCACCGGCATGCACCTCGTGGCGGAGATGGCTCGCCAGCGCAAGACGCTCGCAGAGCTGGCGTCGGTCATGACGGTGTATCCGCAGGTGCTGATGAACGTCCCTGGCGTGGACAAAGACCGCGTGAACGACGACGAAACCCTCCAGGAGGCGGTGCGCGACATCGAGGCAGCCCTCGGCGACAGCGGCCGGGTGCTGCTGCGCAAGTCCGGCACCGAGCCGCTCGTGCGCGTGATGGTCGAGGCCGCCGACGCGGCGTCGGCTCAGACGTACGCTGAGCAGCTCGCCGCGGTGGTGCGGGAGCGCCTTGCCCTCTGATCCTCCCGGGCGCCGTTCGCCGTACGAGCGCCCGGGGTTCTGGCTTGCCCTCTATGCGCTCGCCCTGACATTCGTGGCCTTCTGGCCGGAGCACGTCGACGCCGGCATCGCGCCGTTGCTGAAGAAGATCATCGCGCACGTTCCGCTGCTCACGTACGACCGGGTCGAGTTCGGCGCCAACATCCTCCTCTTCGTGCCCCTGGGTGCTCTCCTGGCCCTGATGCTGGGGCGGCCGAACCGCTATCTCGTGCTGCCGATGGGCATGCTGGTCTCGCTCATGATCGAGTCGGTGCAAGCGATCGCCCTGGACGGGCGGACGCCGTCGGTGATGGATCTGGTGGCCAACACCGCCGGCACCTGCCTCGGCATGCTGACGGTGGCCTTCGCCGAGCATCTTGCGGCGACGCGGTCGGCGCCGCCGGACGTATAGACGTATAGCGGCGTACGGGACGGCCCAGGCGCGGACCGCCGCCGGGGTGTGGCTGAGCCGATGCTTTCCGGGGTCGACGATCCCAAGACATTCATGCCGTGTCCGTGCTTGTCTGCGCGTGCACGAACGCTCCCTTTCGGGATGGGGCACCAGTGTTCGGGATGGGGCGCCAGTGAGAATACCGAGCGCCGGTGGCTCGGTGGTGCCGGCCGTGCGCTGGCTGCGGAAATGGTCCGAAAAGTATTCGTCGCGCGGAAGGGCGTGATCGAGACCCGGGGATTCCGAGATTTCCTCTGTTATCCTGTGGCCTTCCCCAATCGTCTGACATGTAGACGATTCCGTACGAGAATGCTTCATGAATGAGGATTGAATGAGCGATCGGACCCCCCAGGTCGGCTCTGCGGCCACATCCGGCGGCATTGATCGCCGCAAGCTCATGAAAATCGGCGCCTGGGCGGCTCCGGTTGTCGTCGTCACTATTCCGCTGGGCATGGCGGCAGCGAGTGCGCGTTCGGTGTGGACGGCGGCTGTCATCCACGCGTACGCACCGAACGCGCGGGTGTCCTGGGACAAGAAGATCGCGCTGGACGCCGCGCAGATCCAGTATGAAGCGAATATCGCGGCGCGCGCGGCGGGCGTGTCCTATCCGGACACGCCGGCTCAGGCGGTGGTCACCTGGTCTGTCATCGTCGAAGACGCCGGCGGCGTCGAAGTCGCGGTGCTCGTTCCGGCGACCGACGTCACCCTGGGCCGGAACGCGAATCAGCAGTTCGGCGGCACAGCGACGACCGTTCTGCCCGCGGGCACATATCGCGTCGTCCAAAGAATCCAGTACGTCGCTTACTCGCCGGAGATCGTCGGCGATGTGAGGTTCCTGGGTGAACTTCCGGCCGACGCCGTCACGACTCTCACCATTTCCTGAGGCACGAAGGCCATTTCCTGACGCACCAGGGCCATTTCCTGATGCACCAGGGCCATTTCCTGATGCACCAGGGACCGGCCCCGATGTCCGCGGAACCGTCCCGATGGGATTCTGTGACGGCGACCGTTTCGGAGGGTGCCGGACAGGGGACGCCTCCGGAGGGGAACCCCTGCGAGGCGCGATGAGATGACACGGGCTGTTCACGACCACGAAGACGCGCGGAGCGGAAACAGCGCGACGATGCGCGCCCGCCCGCAATCGCAGACCACCGATGCTGCTGTTTCCGTTCCTGCGGTGGTGCTGCCGATCTCAGGGGGAGAACGACGCACGCCCACTGTCTATGCGGCGCCTCGTGTCCGCGGACTCGCTGGCGCCGCAGGTGAGGCGACGAGATCGGTCGGTACAACGACGATCTCGGTGTCGGCGCGAGCGGGACGGCGGCGCGGTCAGGGTCGATGTCCTCGGCGCGTGCGCCGCCAGAGTGCGACGAGAGCAACCCCGACCGCGGTGCCGAGGGCGTTGGCGATCACGTCGGAGATCGTCGAGACGCGGCCGGGCACGAGCAGCTGCGTGAGCTCGATGAGGATGCTCGATCCGGCGCCCAGGGCGACGACGAGCCAGCCGGACAGCCGCGGCCACGCCACCGGGATGAGCACGCCGAGCGGACAGAACAGGGCGATGTTCGCGGTGAACTCCAGCACCGCGTAGATGTGCGTGAACGCGAGTCCTGTCAGGTCCGCGGCGATCTGCGCCACCGTCGCGACGATCCCCGTGACTTTCCCGGCATCCTCACCCGGCAGGAGCGTGATCAGCAGCAGTCCGACCAGATACGGCACCAGCAGAACCCTGGCCGCCCAGACGGCGGGGGTGGTTCGGGAGCGGGGCATCCTGTCGATGCTACGCGGCGTCGGAGCCGGGTGCGGCCGCCACCTCGGAGGCCGGCACGAGCCCCGGCACGCTCCACGCGAGCGTCTCGATGTAGCGCAGCAGCACGCCTTCGCGCAGCGCCCACGGGCTCACCTCGAGCTCGTCCACGTCGAAGGCCTTCATCGCCTGATGAACCACGACGGCGGCGGCCACGATCTGGAAGGCGCGGTCAGCCGTGATTCCCGGCAGGGTGTCACGCATGTCTGCCGGGATGCGGGCCAGGCGGGGGATCCAGGACTTCAGCGCCGCGCGGGGGAGGATCATGCGCTCGACACCGGACCAGCCCGGCACCGGGTAGCCGGCGAGCTTCGCGAGCGAGCGGATCGCCTTCGACGAACCCACCACGCGATGCGGATCGGGGAGAGAGCTGAAGCGCTCGGCGACCGGCGCGATGGTCTGGCGCGCGTGACGCCGCAGCGCATCGAGGGCTTCGTCAGACGGCGGGTCCTCCGGCAGGAGCTCGATCGTCATCCGGCCGGCTCCCAGCGGCACCGAAGCCGCCGCATCGGGCAGCTCGTCGTCCCCGGCGGCGATCTCCAGCGAGCCGCCGCCGATGTCGAACAGGAGGATCTGCCCGGCAGACCAGCCGAGCCAACGGCGCACCGCCAGGAAGGTGTAGCGGGCCTCGTCCTCGCCCTGCAGCACCTGCAGGGGCTGGCCGAGGGCCGCCTCGATCCGCGTGATGACCTCGGCGCCGTTGGTCGCCTCTCGCACGGCGCTCGTCGCCGTGGCGAGGAGCTCTTCGACGCCCTCGGTCTCCGCGATCGCCCGAGCCTCGCGGGCCGCGGTCTCCAGAGCACGGATGCCCAACTCGCTGAGGGACCCGTCCGGCTGGAGGTAGCGCATCAGCCGCAGCACGGTGCGCTGACTCGTCGAGGCCAGCGGCCGGCCTCCGGGATGGGCGTCGGCGACGAGCAGGTGCACGGTGTTCGAGCCGATGTCGAGAACTCCCAGTCGCACTCACACAGGGTACCGTCCCGGGGCCGCGAGCGGCGACGGCTCAGGGCACACGGAACTCAGGGCACACGGAACTCAGAGCAGACCGAACTGCACGGCGACGCCGGAGCCGAGCAGGGCCAGCACCGCGCCGCTCAGCACGGCGATCGCCCATCCGGGCATCCCGCCGTATTCCCGCCGCCACCACGGGTCGCGGCGATAGGGGTCGTGAGGGCGTCGTCTGGCCATGCCTGACGCTAACCCCGGCATCTTTCGGCGCTGCGTCGCGCCGGTGACGACGGTGTTACACCGCGGTGGACAACGGCCGGCGGCGGCTGCGGATCACCGCCGGCGCCGTTGCCGGAGATCCGCCGCCGCCGCCGGGTCTAGCGGCCCCCGGAGGGGGCGTGCGGCTCGGAGACGACGGTGCGCCCGGCTGCCGATCGGCCGGGCGCACCGCTGCCCTCGCGGTTCCCCACCGCGCGTTCCCCCTGCGCGGCGGTACGGGACTCGAGGTTCGGGTGAGCTGCCATGCGACGACCGTAGCCCCGTTGTTTGTCGGCAATGCGTCAGCGGTGTCACAGCCGCGTTACATCGGGGCGGCATCACGCCGCCGGTCGCCCGGCGCCGCTGCGAGCTCGCCGATACGATGGCACGGTGACCGCAACCCCGACGCAGCCGCTGTCTCCGTACCGTCGGATCGATCGCGCCGACTGGGCGCAACTCGCCGCCGGGATCGAACAGCCGCTCACCGAGACCGAGGTCGTGCAGCTGCGCGGCATCGGCGACCGGTTGAACGTGACAGAGGTCGCCGAGGTCTATCTGCCGCTCAGCCGTCTGCTCAGCCTGTATGCCAGCTACACCCGGAGACTCGGCGCCGCCACGAGCGCGTTCCTCCAGGAGGACGACAGCACGACACCGTTCGTGGTGGGCGTGGCCGGCTCCGTCGCCGTGGGCAAATCCACCATCGCGCGCCTGCTGCGCGAGCTGATGTCACGCTGGCCCGGCACGCCGCGGGTCGAGCTGGTCACCACAGACGGCTTCCTCTACTCCAACGCCGAGCTCGAACGTCGCGGCCTGATGGAGCGGAAAGGCTTCCCCGAGTCCTACGATCGGCGGGCCCTGCTGTCCTTCCTCACCGAGGTCAAGAGCGGAGCAGACGAGGTGCGTGCGCCGTTCTATTCCCACATGCGGTACGACATCGTTCCGGACGCGCACGTGGTGGTACGCCGGCCGGACGTGGTGATCGTCGAGGGCCTCAATGTGCTCCAGCCGCCCCCGGCGCCCAACGACATCGCGGTGAGCGACCTGTTCGACTTCTCCATCTTCGTCGACGCCGACGTCAAGCACCTGGAGAACTGGTACGTCTCGCGGTTCCTGAAGCTGCGTGAAGGCGCCTTCAGCAACCCCTCGTCCTACTTCAACATCTTCGCCCAGCTCACCGACGACGAAGCGCGCACGACCGCGCTCGGCTACTGGAACGAGATCAACCTGCCGAACCTCTATGAGAACGTGCTGCCGACCAGGCACCGGGCCACGCTCGTGCTCAACAAGGGTGCCGACCACGCCGTCGAGACCGTGCAGCTGCGCAAGGTCTGATCGCGGCGGCGATATCCGGGCAGAGCGGCACCGCCCGACGCCTCCGCGCACATGGGGCTGACTCACGGTTTCGAGGCCCTAATCTGGAACCCATGTGTGGAATCGTCGGATACGTGGGCCCCCGCCCCAGCCAGGACATCCTCCTCGCCGGGCTGGCACGCCTGGAATACCGTGGCTACGACTCCGCGGGCATCGCCGTCGTCGACGGCGATGGCTCCCTCGGAATGCGTAAGAAGGCCGGCAAGCTCGCCGTCCTCAGAGACTCGCTCGCCGATGCCGCGCTTCCTGCCGGCACGACCGGCATCGGGCACACCCGGTGGGCGACCCACGGCGGACCCACCGACGCGAACGCGCACCCGCACCTCGCCGACGACGATCGCCTCGCGCTCATCCACAACGGCATCATCGAGAACTTCGCCGAACTGCGCGAAGAGCTCAGCGCCGAGGGCTTCACGTTCCGCAGCGAGACGGACACCGAGGTGGCCGCTGTCCTCCTCGGGCGCGAGTACCGCGCCAACGGCGGCGACCTCCAGGCCGCCTTCCGTGCCGTCGTCAACCGTCTCGAGGGTGCGTTCACCCTGCTCGCGCTGCACCAGGACCACCCCGATCTCGTCGTCGGTGCGCGCCGTAACTCGCCGCTGGTGATCGGCCTGGGCGAGGGGGAGAACTTCCTCGGCTCCGATGTCGCGGCCTTCGTCGAGCACACCCGGCGCGCCCTGGCCATCGGTCAGGACGAGATCGTCGCGATCACCCCGGGCGCCGTCACCGTCACCGACTTCGCCGGAAACCCCGTCGAGCCGGAGCCCTTCGAGGTCTCGTGGGACGCCGACGCCGCCGAGAAGGGCGGCTGGCCGAGCTTCATGGCCAAGGAGGTCGCAGAGGAGCCGGACGCGGTCGCCAACACCATTCGCGGGCGCGTGCGCGACGGCGAGGTCGTCATCCCGGAGCTCGAAGGCCTCGACGAGCTGTTCCACGGCGTCCGCCGCATCATCATCATCGCGTGCGGCACGGCAGCCTATGCGGGCATGGTCGGCAAGTACGCGCTCGAGCAGTGGGCCCGCGTGCCGGTCGACGTCGAGCTCGCGCACGAGTTCCGCTACCGTGACCCGGTGATCGGCGAGGACACCCTCATCGTGTCGATCAGCCAGTCCGGCGAGACGATGGACACCCTCATGGCGGTCAAGTACGCGCATGAGCGCGGCGCCCGCACCCTCTCCATCTGCAACACCCAGGGCGCCACGATCCCGCGCGAGTCCGACGCGGTCGTCTACACCCACGCCGGCCCCGAGGTCGCTGTCGCCTCCACCAAGGCCTTCGTCGCGCAGATCACCGCACTGCTGCTGCTCGGTCTGCACATCGGGCGCGTGCGCGGCACGGACGCCGCGGGCGACGCGGTGGCCGAGCTGGAGGCGTTGCCGGCGAAGATCGCCCGCGTGCTCGAAGCCGAAGAGGCCCACGTCGCGCAGCTGGCCCACTGGATGGCCGACACCCGCTCCGTGCTGTTCCTCGGGCGCCACGTGGGCTATCCGATCGCCCTCGAGGGGGCGCTCAAGCTCAAGGAGATCTCCTACATCCACGCGGAGGGCTTCGCCGCCGGCGAGCTCAAGCACGGCCCGATCGCGCTCATCGAGCCCGGTCAGCCGGTTTTCGTCCTGCTGCCATCGCCGCGTCACTCCGCTCTGCTGCACTCGAAGGTGGTCTCCAACATCCAGGAGATCCGCGCCAGGGGTGCCAGGGTGATCGTGATCGCGGAGGAGGGCGACGCCGCCGTGCTGCCGTTCGCCGACGAGGTCATCCGCATTCCGCTCGCGGACGCGCTGTTCGAGCCGCTTCTGCAGGTGGTTCCGCTCCAGGTGTTCGCGATGGCGCTGGCGACCGCCAAGGGCCTGGACGTCGACCAGCCGCGCAACCTCGCGAAGTCCGTCACGGTCGAGTAGTCCGGCCGTTCCGCCGAGGGCCCGTCGCGTCGCGACGGGCCCTCGGCGTCTGTTCCCCACTCAGGCTTTCTGCCCGGCGGGTGCCCCGGAACCGGGGTTTCCGGCCGTTCCGGCGAAAAATGCCTGAGTTGGGGACGCGGCCCCGTGCGCCATCCAGGCGGATCGTCTGGCGGAGGCACGCCGGGGAAGCGCCGATAGGCTGATCCGGTGATCATCGGCACCGGCATCGACCTCGTCGACATCCCGCGGTTCGAGCGCACGATCGAGCGCACACCGCGGCTGCTCGAGCGTCTTTTCGCGCCGGCAGAGCGGGGCATGCGCCCGGCCTCCTTGGCCGCGCGCTACGCCGCCAAGGAGGCACTGATCAAGACCCTCGGCGGTTCGGAGGGTGTGCACTGGACCGAGATCGAGATCGCGTCGGAGGCCTCGGGCAAACCGGTCTTCGTGCTCTCCGGCACGACCGCGGATGTCGTGCAGGAACGCGGGATCGATGCGCTCCACCTCACGCTCACCCATGATGCCGGGCTGGCTGCCGCGTTCGTGGTGGCCGAAGGAGACGGCGGCCCGGCGCAGGGCGCATGGCTGGCTGCACCGGTCCGAGACGAAGGAGGAGCCGCATGAGCGCAGAGAGCACCGGGCTGTTTCGGGAGGCGGTGGTCGACCTCGACGCGATCGCCGACAACATCCGTCATTTCCGCCGGCTGACCGGGGTCGACGTGATCGCGGTCGTGAAGGCGAACGGCTACGGGCACGGCGCTCCGGCGGTTGCGGAGGCGGCGATCGCCGGCGGAGCCTCGCGCATCGCCACCGCCGATCTCGACGAGGCCATCGCGCTGCGTCGCGCCGGTATCCACGTGCCTCTTCTGGCGTGGCTGCACGGGGCGGGGCGTCGCTTCGACGACGCTGTCGCGGCCGGGATCGAGATCGGCGTCTCCTCGTTCGCGCAGCTCGAGGCGGTGTCGGATGCCGTCTCCGGCCTCGGAGCGCCGACCCTGGCCGCCGTCCACCTCAAGCTCGACACCGGGCTGTCCCGCAACGGAGTGGCGCCGGCCGACTGGCCGGCGGTTGTCTCCGAGGCCGCGCGCCTGGAGCGGATCGGCCGGATCAGGGTCGCGGGGATCTTCGGGCACCTCTCCAACACCACCCCGGACGACGACCGTGCTGCGCTGGACGCATTCCGCGCCGGACTCGCCGTGGCCGAGACGGCCGGGGTGCACCCGGGTATCCGTCACCTGGCGGCCACCCGTGCCGCGATCGCTCTGCCGGAGGCGCGACTCGACGCGGTGCGCATCGGCATCGGCATGTACGGCCTGTCGCCCTTCGATGACCGCGGCTCCGCCGACCTTGGCCTGCGTCCGGCGATGACCCTGCGCGCGGGCGTCGCCGCGGTGCGCCGGGTGCCGGCGGGCACCGGCATCTCCTACGGGTACGCGCGCCGCACCGAGCGCGAGACCACGCTCGCCCTCGTTCCCCTCGGGTACGCCGACGGGGTGCCGCGGCAGGCGTCTGATGCCGGCCCTGTGGTGATCGGGGGGCAGCGTTTCCGCGTGGCCGGACGCATCGCGATGGACCAGTTCGTGGTCGATGTGGGCGACCACCCGGTCGCGGTGGGCGACGAGGCCGTGCTGTTCGGTGATCCGGCGGTCGGCGCACCCTCGGCGACCGACTGGGCCGACGCCGCGGCGACGATCAACTATGAGATCGTCACGCGCATCGGCGCGCGGGTGCCGCGGCGCTACGTGTCCGAGCGCGGCGCCGCCGATCGGGCGTCATGATCGACGACGCGTTCCTCGGCCGCCGCGATATCGCCAGCGCGGCGGACATGGAGGACTTCGGCCGTCGCATCGGGGAGGGACTGGCCGCGGGTGACGTCCTCATCCTCACCGGGCCGCTGGGAGCGGGCAAGACGACGTTCACCCGCGGTCTCGGGGAGGGGCTGGGGGTGCGGGGCCCGGTGCAGTCTCCGACGTTCGTGATCGCACGGACGCACCCGTCGCTCGTCGGGCGTGCGCCGCTCGTGCACGTCGACGCCTACCGATTGGGCTCTGCGGTCGAGCTCGACGATCTCGATCTGGACGTGCCGGGCTCGGTGGTCGTGGTGGAGTGGGGGCGCGGTCTGGCCGAGGACCTCGCCGACGCCTGGTGGGACATCGAACTCGAGCGTCCCCGCGGATCCCCTCTCACCCCGAGCACGTCATCCCTCGCTCCGGAGGACCTCGCCCCCGATGCCCCGCGGGTGGTCACGGTCCGCCGGCACCCCTGACCCGCCATCCCTCTTCCGCCCCCGAATCTGCCCGGTGCGCGTCCGCGAGTCCACCCTCTGCACGCACGCAGAGACGGTGGGCCCGGCGCGCACGGGGTTGACGGGACGCGGGGGAGGCGAAAGGGGCCGGTAGCCTAGGAGAGTGATCCTGGGTATCGACACCTCTCTCGGCACGGCCATCGCCCTGGTCGACGCCGACGGCGGGATCAGCGCCACGGCCGCGAGCCAGAACCCCCTCGGTCATGCCGAGGTCATCGGCGACCTGCTCGCCGCCGTCCTCGCGCAGGACGGGGCGGGACGCATCACCCATGTCGTTTCCGGCATGGGGCCGGGCCCCTTCACCGGCCTGCGCATCGGCATCGCCGCAGCGCGCGCCTTCGCCGTCGGGCGTCGCGTTCCCGTGATCCCCGTGCCGAGCCACATCGCCGCGGCCCTCGCCCTTCCGGCGCAGACACGCGCCGGCCGCTACGCGGTGGTGACCGATGCGCGTCGCCGGGAGGTGGCGATCACCGTGTTCGACGGAACGGACGCGGACGACCTGCCACGCATCGACATCCCCACCAGGCTCGTCACGGCCGTGGATGCGGATGCCGTCCTGGCAGGCACCCCTCGCATCGACGTCACCCAGATCGATGCCGCAGCGCTCGCCCTGGCCGGAGCCCGCGCGCTTGCCGCCGGCCGCACGCTGACCGGCCCGGAGCCGCTGTATCTGCGCCAACCAGACGTGACACCGCCGAAACCCCGGGCGGTCGCATGAGCATCCGGGATGCACGGCCAGCCGACCTCGACGCGATCATGGCGCTCGAGCACCGCATCTTCCCCGCCGACGCCTGGGCTGCCGAGACGATGGCCGCCGAGCTGGCCTCGCCTCATGGCCGCTATGTGGTGGTCGAGGCGCAGGGGGAGATCGTCGGGTACGGCGGCGTGCGCGCGGTGCAGGGCTCCGGCGATGCCGACATCCAGACCATCGGTCTGCACGAGCGGGCTCGGGGCGCCGGCCTCGGTCGCGCGCTGCTGCGTCGGCTGCTGGCCCTGGGGCACGAGCGCGGTGCCGGAGAGATGTTCCTCGAGGTCCGCGCCGACAATCCGGTGGCGACGGCGCTGTACGCCTCAGAGGGCTTCGCGGAGATCGCCGTGCGCCCGCACTACTATCAGCCGGACGACGTCGACGCGGTGGTGATGCGGCTCGATCTGCGCGGGTGGGCCGCTGCCGTGTCTGTGGCGCCCGGTGAGGAGACCGGCGCATGAGCGGACCCCTGGTGCTGGGCATCGAGACCAGCTGCGACGAGACCGGTATCGGCATCGTGCGCGGTCGGACGCTGCTGTCGAACACGATCGCGTCGAGCATGGCAGAGCACGCCCGATACGGCGGGGTGGTGCCGGAGGTCGCTGCACGCGCCCATCTGGAGGCGATGCAGCCGGCTATCGAGAGCGCCCTCGCCGAAGCGCAGATCGAGCTGGACGACCTCGACGCGATCGCCGTGACCAGCGGGCCGGGCCTGGCCGGAGCGCTCATGGTCGGCATCGGCGCCGCGAAGGGACTCGCGGTCTCGCTCGGTAAGCCGCTGTATGCCGTCAATCACCTGGTCGGGCACATCGCCGCCGACATCCTCGACCCGGCAGCGCCGCCCCTGGAGTACCCGACCATGGCGCTGCTGGTCAGCGGCGGCCACACCTCGCTGCTGCACGTGCGCGATCTGACGAGCGATGTGGAGATGCTGGGCGAGACCGTCGATGACGCGGCGGGCGAGGCCTTCGACAAGGTGGCCCGACTGCTCGGCCTGCCCTACCCGGGTGGTCCCGAGATCGATCGGGCCGCGGCGGAGGGCGATCCGCAGGCCATCCGCTTCCCCCGGGGGCTCTCGCGGGCGTCCGACCTGGCGAAGCACCGCTACGACTTCTCCTTCTCCGGGCTCAAGACGGCCGTGGCGCGCTGGGTCGAGGCCTGCGAGGCCGAGGGTCGCGACGTGCCGGTCGCGGATGTCGCCGCCAGCTTCCGTGAGGCGGTGGTCGACGTGCTCGTGACGAAGGCCCTCGCCGCGTGCGTCGACCGCGATGTGCCGCGCCTGCTCCTGGGCGGCGGAGTGGTCGCCAACCGGCGACTGCGCGACGTCGCTCTGGCCAGGGCCGAAGCGGCGGGGGTCGCGGTGCGCATCCCGCCGTTGTCCTTGTGCACAGACAACGGCGCGATGATCGCCGCGCTCGCCGCGGAGCTCATCTCCTCGGGACGCCGGCCATCGACGCTGAGCTTCGGGGCCGACTCGACGCTGCCGGTCACCGAGATCCAGGTCGACGAGGCGGCCGCGGGGGTGGCGGATGTCGGGTGAGCAGCGTCCGCTGACCCGCCGCGCCGCGCGTCGGGCTGCGCGCTCTGCGACAGCGACCGTCGAGAAGCGTCCGGCTGATGGCACCGTCACCGGCAGCATCGACCTCCCTCCGGGGCTCACGCAGGAGATGCCTGGCGCACCTGTCCCCGTCCCGGGGGCGGAGGATGCGGCGAGCGGGTACGTCGACCGAGCAGGGTACCGGCATCTCGCGACCGAGGACGGGGACGCGGCCGGCGATGGCGCCCCGGTGTCCGGGGAGATCGACGTGCGGTGGGCGCCCCCGGCAGACAACACCCGGCTGGCGCCGTGGGCGTTGTTCGCCTCGATCGTGTCGCTCGTGGCGTCGTTCTTCGTCGGCTGGGTGATCCCGGTCGCGATCCTCGCCGTGATGGCGTCGATCATGGCGATCCGCCGGCCGATCGAGAACCGCCAGGCGGCGTGGTGGGCGCTTGTGCTCGGGATCGTCGCGACGATCTACAGCGCGGGGTGGCTGGTGTGGGCGATCATGCAGGTGATCGGGGGAGCGTGAGAGCATGCTGACGGCGGATGAGGGTGCTGAGCTTCGCCGTCTGCAGGCGCTCGTCTACGGGCCGTCCGGCCAGGCCACGGCGGCCGATCGCGTGCGGCTGCACGATCTCGAGGCGGCCCGGCGCGGGGTCGTCCCGCCGTCGTCGGAGGAAGAGGGCGCGGCAACCGGCCGGCCTGATTTCGCGGCGCGAGGGGAGGGGCGCCCGCCTGCCGTGGCGGCGGAGTCGTCGGTGCCGGCGGCGGAGGAACACCCGGTGCCTCCGGCGGGGAGGCCACGCCCCGGGCGCGGCGCGGCGGCAGCGGCCGCTCTGGCGGTTCTGGTCGCCGGTGGTGTGATCGGCTGGTTCCTTCCCCGTCCGGCGCCCACCGGTGAGATCGCGCTCACCGCCGAGCAGCGTGACCGAGTCGTCGCGGTCGCCGAGCGCAGTGACTATGACGACGGGTCGGTGCTGGCGGTCGGCGAGGAGGACGGCGTGCTCGTGCTCGAGGCGACCAGGGGCGGCGGTGAGGAGCATTGCCTGGTCCTCGTGGGCGCATCGCACGAGGAGACCTGCGTCCCGGCCGAGCGAGCGCTCCAGGAGGGGGTCGCGGCGTCGATCACGCTGAGCGAGTCCGCTCCGGGCGAGAGCCCGATGCGGACGGAGCAGCTGAACGTCTGGTTGATGCGCGCCACCTCGGGCGCCCCGATGGTCGCCGCCATGCGGTGGACGAGCGAGTCCTCGACGGACCTCTTCAGCGCGGAGCAGCTGCGAGAGGTCGAGTCGCTCGTGCAGCAGGAGGGGATGGATCGCACCTCCCTCAGGATCATCGGAGAGGCCGAGGGAAGACCGGTCTGGCTCGGATCTCGCCGCGGGGAGGAGGGGAGCTGTCTCTCGTACGATCATCCGCAGTACGGCAGGGCGACCACGTGCGTCGCGTCGACCGGATCGAACACTGCGCCGCTCGAGCTGGGCTATGCGGTCGTCTCGGAGGATTCGTCCGAGCCGTACGTGAGCATGCTGCTTTCGGTGGGCTGGTCGGAGGGATGGGGTCCGTTCCTCACGGTGGAGCGCGTGACGCGGGGCTGAACGCCGCCGGCGCCCCGGTCCCGTCAGGCGCCCCGGCAGGGTCAGGCGCGGGGCAGGGTCAGGCTCGGGGCACGCGGTCGGCCAGGATCGCGGTGCGTCGATCGCCGATCCGCGTGAGGATCAGCGTCGCCTCGGCGTCGCCCGTGAGCCGCAGGCGCGGGCGGAGGGCGGCGGGATCGACGTCGACCCCGCGCTTCTTGATCTCCAGCCGTCCGATTCCGCGCGACCGCAGCGCCTTCGCCAGGGCCTTGACGTCGGAGGGCAGGATCTCGCGCACCCGGAACGACTGGGCGAACGGGCTGGTCGTGGCGGCGTCTCCGGTGAGGTAGGCGATGCGAGGATCGAGCATCCCGGCTTCCAGGTGCTCCGCGACCGCTCCGATCAGCCGGGCGCGGATCACGGCGCCGTCCGGCTCGTGCAGGTACGCACCGAGCGGGCGGACCGCGGCGTCGGGGGCGTCTGCGGGTGCGGTGAGCTCGTGCGGGCGTCCGCCCTGGATCACGAGGACCGATCGGCGCACGTCCGGGCGCATGAGCGCTCCGGTCCACACGATGAGCTCGAGGGTCGACCCGTCGACGCTGACCCACTGCGTCTCGGCGTCCTGCGGGAGGGCATCCCTGTCGTGGGCCGGCCCGAGCTTGATGCCCGCGGGGTGTTCCGCCGCGGTGCGGAACACCCAGTCCAGCGCGGGGGAGTAGCCATCGGCAGAGACGCGCCGCGTCTCGCCGTGTCCGGCGGTGCGGCGGGCCGGGTCGAGCCAGACGGCATCGACGTCGGCCAGATCGACGTCCTCGGCCCTGCTCTGGCGCACCTGCACGGCATCGCGGAACGGCGCGAGGTTGTAGGCGGCGATCGCGGCCGTCACCTCGTCGGCATCCACCGAGACGACCCGCAGCCCGAGACCGGCGAACGCCAGCGAGTCGCCGCCGATCCCGCAGCCCAGGTCGGCGACCGAGGTCAGCCCCGCGCGGGTGAACCGTGCAGCGTGGTGCGCGGCCACCGCCAGGCGGGTCGCCTGCTCGAGCCCCGCCCGGGTGAACAGCATCCGCTCGGCGAAGCCCGGGAACTTCGCTTCTGCCCGGGTGCGCAGCCGCGCCTGCCCGACGACCGCGGAGACGAGCTCCGGGGCGTAGCCGTCCGCCCGGAGACGGGACACCGCCCGGGCGACGTCGTCGGTGCCCTCCACCCGGCCGAGTGCGTCGAGCAGGCGCAGGCCCTCGGGGGTGAGCAGGGCAGCGAGCTCTGGCATGTCCATCCGGGACAGCCTACGCGTGTGCCCGTCGCGTGATCCGGGTGCGCGGTCGCGTTGGCACTCGCATTGCGTGAGTGCCAGATATGCCCCTACACTGTGAGTTAGCACTCTCCCGGTGAGAGTGCGAACGAGTCTTCTGATGTCTCAGTCAAGAAAGAAGAGGTAGACCGTGTCGGTTTCCATCAAGCCGCTCGAGGACCGCATCGTCATCAAGCAGGTCGAGGCCGAGCAGACCACCGCCAGTGGCCTGGTCCTCCCCGACACTGCCAAGGAGAAGCCCCAGGAGGGCGAGGTCGTGGCCGTTGGCCCCGGCCGCATCGACGACAACGGCAACCGCATCCCGCTCGACGTCACCGTCGGTGACCGCGTGCTCTACAGCAAGTACGGCGGCACCGAGGTGAAGTTCGGCTCGGACGAGTTCCTCGTCCTGTCGGCCCGTGACGTCCTGGCGATCGTCGTTCGCTGAGATCACTACGCGCAGAAGGGGTTCGGATGCTCAGGCATCCGGGCCCCTTCGCCGTTTGCGCTGTTCGAGCCGCGTCGCCCTCCGTGCCGGCGCGCCGACGCGGACCCGGTGTCGTACCCGGACCCGGTGTCGTCGTCGGCCCTTAGAGTGAGGGAGTGACGACGAGTCCTCCTGACGCCCCTCGTGATCCCGGTGGCGGCGTCTCCGCCGATCGGGAGAAAGCGATCGGCACCGGCTATGTCATCGCGGCCTACGCCCTCTGGGGCGTCCTGCCGCTGTACTTCGTCACGCTCCAGCCCACCGGTGCCTGGGAGCTCGTCGCGTGGCGGGTGCTGTTCTCCTTCGTCCTGTGCGTCGCGCTCGTCGTCGTCACGCGCAGCCTGCCGCGGATCATCGCGATCGCACGGACCCCGCGCACCCTGCTGCTGACCCTGGTGGCCGGGGTGCTGATCTACGTCAACTGGCAGGTCTTCATCCTCGCCGCGCTCAGCGGGCATGTGATCGAGACGAGCCTGGGGTACTTCATCACGCCGATCCTGACGATGCTGCTCGGGGTGTTCGTGCTCCGCGAGCGTCTGCGGCCCCTGCAGTGGGCGGCCATCGCGGTCGCTGCGGTCGCCGTGGCCGTCATCGTCGTCGGATACGGGGACTTCCCGTGGGTTTCCGTGGCGCTCGCGCTGACATTCGGCTTCTACGGCCTGGTCAAGAAGTGGATCGGCCCCTCGGTCGACGCCGTCAGCGGGCTCACTTTCGAGTCGTTCTGGTTGCTGCCGATCGCTTTCGTGCAGCTGGTTCTGGTGGGTGCCACGACGGGGATCACCTTCGGCCACGTGAGCGGCTGGCACACCGCGATGCTGCTGCTCACCGGCGTGGTGACGGCCGTCCCCCTGCTGCTCTTCGCCGCCGGCACGCGGCGCACGTCGCTCGTCGCAGTCGGGGTGACGCAGTTCATCGCGCCGATCGCGCAGTTCCTCCTGGGTGCTTTCGTGCTGCACGAGCCGATGCCGGCGGAACGCTGGATCGGATTCATCATCGTGTGGGTCGCGATCGTGCTGTTCATGGTCGACCTGGCCGTCGCCGCTCGCCGATCGCGAGCATGAGCACGGCGCCCGACATGAGCACGGTGCCGGAGGGGAAGCGGATGCGATTCGAGTACGTTGCTCCGTTCCTCCAATTGCCTCCGCGCGCGGCGCTCGCCCTCGCAGAACGCGCCGACACCAGCGGGTTCGACGGCACGATCGTCTTCGACCGCTTCCAGCCCTGGCTTCCCGCGCACGGCAATGCGCCCTTCGCCTGGAGCGTGCTCGGAGCGCTGGGGGAGCGCACCCGCGGCGCGCTCACGATCTCGGCTGTGTCGGGCCACCGGATGCACCCGGCCTCGATCGCGCAGGCCGCCCTCACCGCCGCCGCGCTGCACCCTGGCCGCCACACGCTCGTGCTGTCATCGGGGGATGCGATCGACGAGCACATCACCGGAACCTACTGGCCAGAGGGGCACGAGCGGATGGCCCGGCTCTTCGACGCCGCCGACGTCGTCCGCAAGCTGCTCGGCACGGTTCGTCGCCGCTCCGACGTGCGCCACGGCGGCGAGCACGTGCGGCTCGAGACCGCGCGCCTGTGGGGTGCCGCCGCGGCGCCGGAGGTGCTGGTGTGGGCAGGCGGCCCGGTGACGGCGCGCCGCGCGGGGCGCACCGTCGACGGGATCGTCGTGACGGCAGGACCGACCGAGCGCATGGACACGATCGTGCGGGCCGCGCGTGCCGGCGCCGCGGACGCGGGGCGTCCGGCCCCCGTGCTCGGTGTGCACGTGCAGATCGCGTGGGCGCACACCGATGACGAGGCCACGGCGGCGGCGCTGCGGGACTGGCCGATGGCCGGGATGCGGTTTCCCCGCGGCGATATCCGCTCGCCCTTCGATGTCGAGCAGCTCGCGCGCTCGGTCACGGCAGACGACATCCGTGCGCGGATGCCGGTCTCGGCCGACCCTGGGGTGCATCGTGCGGAACTGGAACGGCTCGCGGCTCTCGGGTTCGAGCGGTTCTACGTGCAGAACGTGGTGCGCGAACAGGAGGGGTGGCTTGAGGTGTTCGGGCGGGACGTGCGCCCGGCCCTCCGGGGAGGAGATGGGCGATGACGCGGCGGATCACGGTGTGGGGCGTGCCCGGCATCGGCGAGGTGCGGGCGGGCGACAGCGTGGCGGAGCTCATCGCGGCAGCGATCGCTGGGTCGGGGGACGACCTCGCAGACGGCGACATCCTGGTGGTCACCTCCAAGATCCTCTCGAAGGCCGAGGGGCGCATCGTCGCCGCCGCCGATCGCGAGGACGCGATCACGGCAGAGACCGTGCGGGTGGTCGCCCGCCGGGAACGCCCGGACGGGTCTGTGCTGCGGATCGTGCAGAACCGCATCGGCGTCGTGGGAGCCGCGGCGGGGGTGGACACGTCGAACACCCCGGCGGGCACCGTGCTGCTGCTGCCGGTCGATCCAGACGCCTCGGCGAGAGACATCGCGGCGACCCTGCGCGCCCGGTGCGGCGTGCGGATCGGTGTGATCGTGAGCGATACGCTCGGGCGGCCCTGGCGTGACGGGCAGACCGACATCGCGATCGGCGCGGGCGGCGTGCGCGTCTTCGAGGACCTGCAGGGGACGACCGATTCTGCCGGTCGCGAGCTTCGTGTCACGCGCCCGTGCGTGGCCGATGAGCTCGCCGGGGCGGGCGATCTCATCACGGGCAAGACAAGCGGGATGCCGGTGGCGGTCGTGCGCGGACGCGCCGATCTCGTGGGCGAGCTGTCGCTGCCCGGGGCATCGAGCATCGTGCGGGCGAGCGAGCACGACATGTTCCGGCTGGGGTCGGATGAGGCCTACGCGATGGGGTTCGCGGCGGGCCAGGCCGCACGGTAGACCGCTGCGGCCGGCCGGGGCCGGGCGTCGTCAGCGCAGGGGAGCGAAGGCGATGAGCGGAGCCCCGGTGATGGGGTGGGCCACGCGCGCCGCCGCGACGCCGAAGACGGTGGCGAGGCGCTCATCGGTGAGCACCGCCGCCGGCGCGCCCGCGGCGGCCACGACGCCCCCGGCCAGCAGGATCGCGTGGTCGGCGTAGGCGGCCGCCAGGCTGAGATCGTGGATCGCCGCGACCACCGTCGTGCCGGAGTCTGCCAGCTCGCGGGCGAGTTCTAGGGCGTCGAGCTGTGCCCGCACGTCGAGGTGGTTCGTCGGCTCGTCGAGGATGAGCACGGCGGGTTGTTGGGCGATCGCGCGGGCCAGGAGCACGCGCTGGCGCTCGCCGCCGGAGAGCCGGGAGAAGGGACGATCAGCCAGGTGGACGGTGCGGGTGTGCTCCATCGCGACGATCGCGATCGCGCGGTCGTCGGCGGCGGGCGATCCGAGCACGCCGAGGTAGGGGATGCGGCCGAGCAGCACGACGTCCTCGGCGCGCAGATCGGCGAGCGCGCCGTCGGGCTCCTGCTCGACCAGGGCGATGCGCCGGGCCCGCTCGCGGCGGGGGATGGCGCTGAGGTCGGTGTTCCCCAGGAGAGCGAGGCCCCGTCTTGGTCGTCGCAGGCCGCCGAGCACATGCAGGAGTGTCGACTTGCCGGCACCGTTCGGGCCGACCACGACGGTGAGCGCTCCCGGTGCGGCGTCCAGGTCCACCGGCCCGAGAATGCGGTGCCGGCCGGCCTGCACGACCACCCCGGCCGCGCGGATGCCCGCGCCATCCGTTTCCCAACTCCGGCAATCCTTGCCCTGCGCGGGCCGAACCGGGGGGTTTGGGCCCGAGGCCGTCGGATTTGCCGGAGTTGCGGCCGGCGCGGTCGCGCGGTCGCTCACCGCATGCTCCGTGAACGCAGCAGCAGAAGCGCGAAGACCGGGGCGCCGATGATCGCGGTCACCACGCCGACCGGCAGCTCCTTCGGGTCGAACAGGGTCCGCGCGGCGGTGTCGGCCCAGATCAGCAGCACCGCGCCGGCGAGAGCGGCGAACGGCAGGACGTGCCGGTGCGCGCGGCCACCGAGCACGCGGACCGCGTGGGGCACGACGAGACCGACGAAGCCGATCGAGCCGCTCACCGAGACCACTGCGGAGGTGAGCAGAGTGGTCGCGATCAGGAGGATCCAGCGCACACGTTCGACTGGGACGCCGAGCGACATCGCACCGCGGTCGCCGAGCGCGAAGGCGTCGAGGGCGCGGGAGGAGCCGAGCAGGACGGGCGCGACGATCATGAGCGCCGCCGCCGCGACGGCGAGCGTCGGCCACTGTGCGCGCGCCATCGATCCGAGCAGCCACCCCAGGATCTCGCGGTAGCTGTCTCCGGTTGCGCTCCAGAAGATCGCCAGGCTCGTCACCGCGCTGAGCGCTGCGGACACGGCGACCCCCGCGAGCACGGTACGGGTGGGCGGCAGGCCCGTGCCGTCCCTGGCGAGCAGAAGGGTGAGCCCCAGCGCGAGCAGCCCGCCCAGAAACGCCGCGGCCGGGAGGGCGATCGTCGCTCCGAGCAGGATCACCGCGACCGCGCCGAGGGAGGCGCCGGACGACAGCCCGAGCAGGTAGGGGTCGGCGAGCGGGTTGCGGGTGAGCGACTGCAGCACCGCACCGCACAGCCCCAGACCGGCGCCCACCACGGCGGCGGTCAGCACGCGGGGGACGCGGAGCTGCCAGACGATCGCGTCACGCAGGGGGCTGAGGGGCGAGGCCTCGCCGGTGAGGTGTGCCAGCACCGACGCACCGACCTCTCCGGCGGTGACATCGCTCGGCCCGATGGTGACCGCGGTGATCGTGGATGCGGCCAGCGCTGCGGCGAGGGCGATGGCGATGCCGATCGGGAGCAGCCGAGCGGTCCCGGCCGAGCGGAAGACGCCGGGCGCTCCGGCCCTCGCCGGGGCCGGAGCGGTCCGGGCGTCGGTCTGGGTCACGGCAGATCGTCCAACTGGGCGCGCAGGGACTCGACGGCCTCGACGCTGCGCACGCCTGCCTCGCTCGCGGGGAAGGGCAGCACGAGATACCGCCGCTGCTGGACCGCGGGCAGCGCGGCCGTCGCCGGGTGCGATTCGAGCACGCCGATCTTCTTCTCTGCGCTGTTCCACGCGGAGTCGACCAGCACGATCACATCGGGGTCCGCGGCCGCGATCGCCTCCCAGGAGAGGCTCGACCATCCGCCGTCGACGTCGGAGGCGATGTTGGTCAGCCCCACCGCGTCGAGGACCATCTGCGGTGCGCCCTGCCCGGCACCGATGTAGGGGGTGTCGGTGCCAGAGCTGTACCAGAGGGCGGTGAGCCCGGCCTCAGACGGGGCGACGGCGGCGAGGCGTCCGCGCTGATCTGCGACGAGCGTCGCGGCTGCGTCTGTCGCATCGAAGATCTCGCCGATCTCGGCGATCTCGCCGAACACGTCGTCGAACTCCAGCGGGCCGGAACGATCGGTGCACGCCGCGGGGGAGACATACCCCGGCACACCGAGGTCGGCGAGAGCTGCGCGGTCGCCGCCTCCCTCTGCGGTGATGTTCGACTCCCACCCGGCGTAGACCATGTCGGGCTCGAGCGCGAGCACCGCCTCCGGCCCCGGAACCCTGTCGGACACCGTGGCCAGGGACGCTGCGCGGTCGGCCCAGAGCGAAGACGCCGGACCATCGGAGAAGGCGATGCCGACGAGGCGGTCCTGCAGTCCGAGAGCGAGCATCATCTCGATCGAGGTCGACTTGATCGCGAGCACCCGCGCCGGGGCGTCCTCGAATGTCACCGTCACCCCGCAGTTCTCGAGGGTGAGGGGGTAGCCAGTGCCGGTGGCTTCGGTCGGTGCGCTCGCCGCGGGGGCAGCGGCGGGCGGCATCGCCGTGCCGGCGGGAGCGCAGCCGGCGAGTGCGCCGATGGTGGCGGCGAGCAGGAGCGGGGTGAGCGGTCGACGTCGCACGGTGGTCCTCGGATCGGAGTGCCGGGAACCCGCGCCGGAGGGATGCTGCGCGGGTGGTCGGCCGGGGTGCGTCCGGCGCGCGATCCGAGGTGCGGACCGCCGATGCCGCCAATCCGGGCGACAGGTCGATCTTATCCGAGCGGTATCGGTCGCGGCCGGAGCGGACGATCGGAGCCGGTCGCTCCTCGCCGTGTCAGGATCGAGGGGAGGCCGGCCGCGGCGGAGCGGAGCCGGGAAAGGACCACGATGACCCTCAAGCTGGGATACAAGGCCTCCGCCGAGCAGTTCGGTCCGCGCGAACTCGTCGAGCTCGGTGTCCGTGCCGAGGAGCTCGGGTTCGACTCGGCGACGGTCAGCGATCACTTCCAGCCGTGGCGTCACGAGGGTGGTCACGCGCCGTTCGCGCTGTCCTGGCTGACGGCCGTCGGAGAGCGCACGGAGCGCATCGCGCTGGGAACATCGGTGATGACGCCGACCTTCCGCTACAACCCCGCCGTCATCGCCCAGGCGTTCGCGACGCTCGGCTGCCTGTATCCCGATCGCGTCTTCCTCGGGGTGGGCTCGGGCGAGGCGCTCAACGAGATCGCCCCGGGGTTCCAGGGCGCGGGGGAGCAGAACTGGCCGGCTTTTCGCGAGCGGTTCGCCCGGCTGCGCGAGTCGGTGCGTCTGATCCGCTCGCTGTGGCGGGAGGACAGGGTGAGTTTCGACGGCGAGTACTACTCGACCCACGATGCGAGCATCTACGACCGTCCCGAGCGTCCGATCCCCGTCTACATCGCCGCCGGCGGACCGATGGTCGCGCGGTACGCCGGCCGCGTCGGCGACGGGTTCATCTGCACCTCCGGCAAGGGGATGGCCCTGTACGCCGATGAGCTCCTGCCCGCCGTGGCGGAGGGCGCGGTCGCAGCGGGCCGCGACCCGGCGAGCATCGACCGCATGATCGAGATCAAGCTGTCCTTCGCCGGCACGATCGACGAGGCCTACGAGAACACCCGCTTCTGGTCGCCGCTCTCGCTGTCGCAGGAGCAGAAGCACGACATCACGGATCCGGTCGAGATGGAGCGCGCTGCCGATGCCCTGCCCATCGAGCAGATCGCGTCCCGCTGGATCGTGAGCGCCGATGCGGACGAGGCGGTGGCGCGCATCGCGGAGTACATCGACCTCGGATTCACCCATCTCGTCTTCCACGGGCCTGGTCGGGATCAGCGTCGTTTCCTGGAGCTCTTCGCGGAGGAGATCGCGCCGCGGCTGCGCGCGCTCTGACCGTGGTCGTGCCAGCGGGGCCGGCGCGCCGCGGCGACGTCATGAAACCCGGTCTCGGCAACATGACAACTGCGTCGCATATCACGCGTCGGGAACGATTCGGTCACGGTTGATGTATCGGCTCCTGCGGTGCGGGGGCGTGTTGGCTACGGTGTTGCCACTGGGGAGGCGCTGAGGCATCCCCCGTTCATGCAGCAAAGGAGCATCTATGAGCGTCATTTCTCGCTCGCGCAAGGCTCTCGTGGGCGTCGCCCTCGTGGGTGCAGGCGCGCTCGTCCTGGCCGGCTGCGGGAGCAGTGCGCCGGAATCGACCGATGGGGGAGGCGGCGGCGAGTCGTCTGCGCCGTCGGATTTCACCTTCCCCGTCTCCTGTGACACGGCGGCGACAGAGCCGTACGTGCACGAGTTCACGTCCACCTCGACCGGCCCGGGAACCGACCTGGTCTACAAGATCGGCACCGCGCTGCCGGTCACCGGAAACCTCGCCTTCCTCGGCCCGCCCGAGATCGCGGCGACCGAGATGGCCGCGGCGGAGATCAACGCCGCCGCCAAGGGCATCACGATCGACCTCACGCAGGGCGACTCGGGTGACACCGACAACAAGGCCTACGAGACCGAGGTTCCCCGGGTGCTCAACGCCGGTGCGACCGCCGTCATCGGTGCCGCATCCTCCGGCGTCTCGCTCCAGTTCATCGATCAGGTGATCGCCGCGGGCGCCATCCAGCTCTCGCCGGCCAACACCTCGGCCGAGTTCACCGGCTATCAGGACAACGGCCTCTACTGGCGCACCGCTCCCTCGGACGTGCTGCAGGGCGAGGTGCTCGGAAACCTGATCGCCTCAGACGGGGCCGAGACCCTCGGCATGATCATCATCAACGACTCCTACGGCACAGGCCTGGCGTGCTTCACCAAGAAGGCCTATGAGGCCGCTGGCGGCGAGGTGGTCGCGGCGAGCATGTACAACACCGGTGACGCGAACTTCACGTCGCAGGTGGAGGGGGTCCTCGCGGCCGCACCCGACGCGATCGCGCTCATCACGTTCTCCGAGGTCAAGACGATCCTCCCCGAGCTGATCGCGGCCGGTGTCCCCGCGGAGTCGCTGTACTTCGTCGACGGCAACCTGGCCAACTTCTCGGCAGACTTCGACGAGGGAACGCTCGAGGGAGCCAAGGGCACCTACCCGGCGGTCGATCCGGCATCGATCGAGACGTTCCGCGCTGAGCTGTCGAAGTTCTATGCCGACCAGGGCAACGGCGAGCTCAAGGAGTTCACCTACGGACCGGAGGCCTATGACGGCGTCGTTCTGCTGGCTCTGGCCGCGCTGCAGGCCGGCTCGACAGAGGGCAACGACGTCGCCGCTCACCTGCAGGCCGTCTCCGGCGGTGTCGAGGGCGGGACGAAGTGCACCTCGTTCGCGGCGTGCGCGGACCTGATCATCGCGGGCACCGCGATCGATTACGACGGTGTCTCCGGCCCGATCACCTTCGACGGCGCCGGCGACCCGACCGAGGCCACCATCGGTGTCTTCGAGTACGGTGCTGACAACAACTACAGCTGGCTGCGCGCGGGCTGATCCCGCCTCGCCGACGTGACGGAGGCCCCCGGTTCGCCGGGGGCCTCCGTTCGCGCTGGGTCGGCAGGGTGTGTTCGGCGGCGTCGTCAGTCGATGCGTGCGGTGCAGCCCCTCGACCGCTTAGTGTTGAGGCGATGTGATCGTGCACATGGGAGGAGGTGGGGATGCCGGCGTCCTCGGAGCGTGCCCGCCTGCCCAGCATCCGCGATGTCGCCCGTCTGGCGGGCGTCTCCCATCAGACGGTGTCCCGCGTTCTGAACGACCACCCCAGCATCCGCCCCGAGACCAAGGCGAAGGTGCTCGATGCCATCTCGGTGCTGGACTATCGTCCCAACCTGGTGGCCCGTGCGCTCGTCACGAGCCGGACGAACACTCTCGGCATCCTGTCGGCCACGATCGGCGAGTTCGGGCCGACGTCGTCGATCGCCGCCATCGAGGACGCCGCACGCGAAGAGGGCTACTCCGTCTCGACGTTGAACCTCGCCGTGACGACGCCGGAGGCGATCGGCAACGCCGTGCGCCAGCTCGCCAGGGAACAGGTCGACGGGCTCGTCGTCCTCGCCCCGCAGGTGCGCGTGTTCCATGTGCTGCGGGGGGCGGACACAGCTCTGCCGTTCGTGACCCTGCAGACCGCATCCGGCTCTGACGGCATCAGCCTCTCGGCGGATCAGGTCGCCGGCGCCCGTGCTGCGACAGAGCATCTGGTGTCCCTGGGGCACACCGACATCCTGCACCTCGCCGGCCCGCAGGACTGGATCGAAGCGGAGTCGCGGATGCGCGGCTACCTCGACGCCCTGCGGGACGCCGACCTGCCGACCTTCCCGCCGATCCGCGGCGACTGGACGGCGGATTTCGGTTACTTCGCCGGTCAGGAGCTGTCACGCCGGCGCGACTTCACGGCGATCTTCGCGGCAAACGACCTCATGGCGATCGGGATAATGCACGGCTTCCGGGATGCGGGCATGCGGGTGCCGGAGGACGTCAGCGTGATCGGATTCGACGACATCCCCGTCGCCGCGCACGTCTCGCCCACGCTCACGACCGTGCATCAGGACTTCCCCGAGCTCGGACGGCGCGCGGTGCGCATTCTGCTGGCGCAGATCCGGGGCGAGGCTGAGCCGGTGTTCGGGCCCCTCGATCCGACGCTCCTCGTGCGCGAGTCTGCGGCGCCACGGGGATAGTCCGTTTCGCGACGGGCACTTGACAGCGTGCCGGTGGCGATGTTGTATGTACTCCAATGTGAACGGTCACATCGAGGTGATCGCCCGTCGCAAGGAATGATCCGTGAGTAATACCGCAACGTCGCACGCCGCACCAGGGCCGATTCTGGAGATGCGCCGCATCACCAAGGAGTTCCCCGGGGTGCGCGCCCTCTCCGACGTCTCCATCAGCGTCGGCCCCGGCGAGATCCACGCCATCTGCGGAGAGAACGGCGCGGGCAAGTCGACCCTGATGAAGGTGCTCTCCGGCGTCTACCCCTATGGCACGTACACCGGGGACATCCTGCTCCACGGGCAGGAGCAGCGGTTCCGCGACATCGCCGCGAGCGAGCAAGCGGGCATCGCGATCATCCACCAGGAGCTTGCTCTCATCCCCGAACTGTCTGTCACGGAGAACATCTTCCTCGGCAACGAGATCCGCCGGTTCGGGCGCATCGACTGGCAGGCGCAGAAGCTCCGGGCACGCGAGCTGCTGGCCCGCGTCGGTCTCGATGAGGACCCCGACGCTCCGATCAAGACCCTCGGCGTCGGCAAGCAGCAGCTGATCGAGATCGCCAAGGCGCTCAACAAGAACGTCCGGCTGCTCATCCTCGACGAGCCGACCGCTGCGCTCAACGAGAACGACTCCCAGCACCTCCTCGACCTGATCCTGTCGCTCAAGGCCAAGGGGATCGCGTCGATCATCATCAGCCACAAGCTCAACGAGATCGAGCAGATCGCCGACGCGATCACCATCATCCGCGACGGGCGCACCGTCGAGACCCTCGACATCTCGCGGGGCGAGATCAACGAGGACCGCATCATCCGGGGGATGGTCGGACGCTCCCTGGAGAGCCGTTACCCCGACCGCATGCCGGAGATCGGCGAGGTGTTCTTCGAGGTCAAGGACTGGTGGGTGCAGCACCCCAGCGTCGCCGAGCGCATGGTCGTGAAGGGATCGAGCATCGACGTGCGGCGCGGCGAGGTCGTCGGCATCGCGGGCCTCATGGGCGCGGGGCGCACCGAGTTCGCCATGAGCGTCTTCGGGCGCTCGTACGGCACCTACCTCTCGGGCACGCTGATCAAGGACGGCAAGGAGATCGTTCTCCCCGATGTCGCCGCGGCGATCCGGCACGGACTGGCCTACGTCAGCGAGGACCGCAAGGTGCTCGGGCTCAACCTGCTCGACACGATCAAGCGCTCCACGGTCTCAGCGAAGCTGTCCAAGATCGCGCGGCGTGGCGTGGTCGACGACCGGGCGGAGTTCGCCGTCGCCGAGGACTACCGCAAGACGCTGCGCATCAAGGCGCCATCGGTCGAGGAGGGCGTGGCCACCCTGTCCGGTGGCAACCAGCAGAAGGTCGTTCTGGCCAAGTGGATGTTCACCGACCCGGACCTGCTGATCCTCGACGAGCCGACGCGCGGCATCGACGTTGGTGCGAAGTACGAGATCTACGCGATCATCAACGAGCTCGCCGCCCAAGGGAAGGGCGTCATCGTGATCTCCAGTGAGCTTCCCGAGCTCCTCGGCATCTCCGACCGCATCTACACGGTGTTCGAAGGTCGGATCACCGACTGCATCCCCTCTGACCAGGCCACCCCGGAGGGGCTCATGCGCAGCATGACCTCCGCGAACCAGAAAGCATCCGCATGACCATCGAGACCTCCGCTGCGAAACGCGGCTTTCACGCCGGCGACATCAAGAAGATGTTCGGCGGCGGCCAGTCGACGCTGCGGCAGTTCGGCATCCTGGGCAGCCTGGTCGTCATCCTGCTGGTCTTCCAGGTGCTCACCTGGGTGGTCAAGGGAGAGGGGCTCACACTCTCCTCCGGCAACCTCATCAACGTCGTCAACCAGTACTCCTACATCCTGATTCTGGCCATCGGCATGGTCATGGTGATCATCATGGGGCACATCGATCTCTCCGTCGGCTCCGTCGCGGCCTTCACCGGCATCATCGTCGCCAAAGCGATGGCCGACTGGAATCTGCCCTGGCAGCTGGCGATCGTCCTCGGTCTCGGCGTCGGCATGCTGGTGGGGGCCTGGCAAGGCTTCTGGGTGGCGTATGTCGGCGTTCCCGCGTTCATCGTGACCCTCGCCGGCATGCTGCTCTTCCGCGGCGCCAACCAGTTCATCGGGCAGTCCACCACGGTCCCGGTCCCGAAGGGGTTCCAGGTGATCGGTGCCGGCTACCTGCCCGAGATCGCCCTGCCGCTTCCCTTCAACGTGCCGACGATGATCCTGGCCCTCGCCGGGGTGGTGTGGATCGTCTTCTGGGAGATCCGCACCCGTCGGACGCAGAAGAAGATGGGCTCCGATCATGCGCCGCTCTGGGTGAGCGTCACCAAGGTCGTCCTGCTGTCTGCGGTGATCCTCGTGGCCGGCTGGCAGTTCGCCACCGGCCGGGAGGGAACGAGCTTCCCGGTCTCCGGCGTGATTCTTCTGGTGCTGGTGATCGTCTACACCTTCATCACCAACAGCACGGTCTTCGGCCGACGCATCTACGCGGTCGGCGGCAACCGGCAGGCCGCCCGGCTGTCGGGCGTGAAGGATCGCTGGGTCGACTTCTTCGTGATGATGAACATGTCGATGCTGGCATCGCTCGCCGGCATGATCTACGTGGCACGGGCCACGGCGTCCGGCCCGCAGGACGGCAACGGGTGGGAGCTGGATGCCATCGCCGCGGTGTTCATCGGCGGAGCCGCCGTCTCGGGCGGCATCGGAACGGTGATCGGCTCGATCATCGGCGGTCTCGTGATGGCGTTCCTCAACAACGGGCTGGCGCTGCTCGGCGCCGGAGCGGACGTCGTGTCGATGATCAAGGGCCTCGTACTCCTCCTCGCGGT
This sequence comes from Microbacterium longlingense, assembly GCF_058349825.2. Classification (NCBI taxonomy): domain Bacteria; kingdom Bacillati; phylum Actinomycetota; class Actinomycetes; order Micrococcales; family Microbacteriaceae; genus Microbacterium; species Microbacterium longlingense. The sequence goes on along the minus strand of NZ_JBYRJA020000008.1, from coordinate 66,375 downwards.
CGGCGTGGACGTGTGGAACAAACAGCAGGGACGACCGTCCGTGATCGGCTTCGTCACCCGGCGGCTGGGCCGTCGGGAGGATCCCGCCGCCGCGTTCCTGCCCGCGAACTCCGAGCCAAAGACCGGCAAGAGATAGCAAGACGCCGCCGTCGATGAGACGAGCGGAAACCCGGCGGACCCCGCCCGTGCCGTGCGCGGGGGACCAGCCCGCCGCACAGCAGAGAAAGAGATGACATGAAGAAGATCCTCGTCACCGCGACAGCGATCGTCGCGGCGGCCACACTCGCCCTCACCGGCTGCTCGTCCGAGCGCGGTGGCACGGCCGAGCCTGACCAGGAGCCGACCGCCGGTTTCGCCGCAGACGCCACGATCGGCGTCGCCCTCCCTGACCGCACCAGCGAGAACTGGGTGCTGGCCGGGGAACTCTTCACCAGCGGGCTGAAGGAGGCCGGTTTCACCCCCGTCGTGCAGTACGCGCCGGCCACCAACACCGTCGCCGAGCAGCAGAATCAGATCCAGGCGATGGTGACCGGGGGTGCGAAGGTCATCATCATCGGCGCCAAGGACGGCAAGCAGCTCTCCACCCAGGTCGAGGCTGCGCGCGCCGCGGGCGTGACCGTGATCGCCTACGACCGCCTCATCGAGAACACCGAGGCGGTGGACTACTACGTCGCCTTCGACAATTTCAAGGTCGGCGAGCTGCAGGGCCAGGCACTGCTGGACGGCCTCGCCGAGCGTGCGGGGCATGATGCTCCGTACAACATCGAGCTGTTCTCCGGCTCTCCGGACGACGCCAACTCGAAGGTCTTCTTCGACGGTGCGATGAGCGTTCTCCAGCCCCAGATCGACGACGGCACGCTGAAGGTCGTGTCCGGCCAGACCGAGATCGCCCAGACGGCGACCGAGGGATGGAAGGCGGAGAACGCCCAGCGCCGGATGGACTCCCTCCTCACCTCCGCGTACAGCTCCGCGACCCTGGACGGCGTGCTCTCGCCGAATGACACCCTGGCTCGCGCCATCATCACCTCGGTGCAGCAGGCGGGCAAGCCCGTCCCGGTGGTCACCGGCCAGGACTCCGAGGTGGAGTCGGTGAAGTCGATCATGGAGGGCGTGCAGTACTCCACGATCAACAAGGACACCGCCCTGCTGGTCGAGCAGGCGATCACGATGGTCAAGCAGCTGCAGCAGGGAGCCGAGGTGGACGTCAACGACACCAGCTCCTACGACAACGGGGTGCTGGTGGTTCCGGCGTTCCTGCTGCCCCCGCTGATCGTCACGCAGGACAACGCGGTCGAGGCATACGCCAACGTGCCGAGCCTGCTGGAGATCGTCGAGTCGTACAAGTAACGCTCGCACGATGAGGTGTCGGCGCAGGACGGACACCTCTGCACGGGATGCCGAGCCGCCCGGACCGCACGGTCCGGGCGGCTCTCGTGCGTCGCGGCGGCTACCCTGGTGAGGACATGGCGCATCTTCTCGGGGCCGAGGGCCTCCATCTGGAATACCCGACCAAAGTCGTTTTCGACTCCGTCTCCCTCGGGGTGAACGAGGGCGACCGCATCGGCATCGTCGGTCGCAACGGCGACGGCAAATCGAGCCTCATGGCGATGCTCGCCGGTGTCATGGAGCCCGATGCCGGCCGGGTCACGGTCCGCGGCGGCGTGCGCATCGGCGTGCTCGATCAGGCCGATGTGCTCGACGACGACGACACCGTGGGGCACGTGGTGGTGGGCGAGACGCCGGAGCACGAGTGGGCGGGCGATGCCAGGGTCCGCGACGTGATCTCCGGTCTGCTGAGCGAGTTCGCGTGGGACGCGCGGATCGGCAGCCTCTCCGGCGGTCAGCGCCGTCGTGTCGCCCTGGCGAGGCTTCTCGCATCGGACGTCGACGTGCTCGCCCTGGACGAGCCGACCAACCACCTCGATGTCGAGGCTGTCACATGGCTCGCCGACCACCTGAAGCGCCGCTGGTCACGGAACGACGGCGGTCTGCTCCTCGTGACCCACGACCGTTGGCTGCTCGACGAGGTCTGCACAGCCACCTGGGAGGTGCACGACCGTATCGTCGAACCCTTCGAGGGGGGTTACGCGGCCTACATCCTGCAGCGTGTCGAGCGGGACCGGATGGCCGCTGCCACCGAGGCGAAACGGCAGAACCTCGCCCGCAAGGAGCTGGCCTGGCTCCGCCGCGGTGCGCCAGCCCGGACATCGAAGCCGAAGTTCCGCATCGATGCGGCGAACCAGCTGATCGAGGACGTTCCGCCGGTGCGCGACACCGTCTCGCTGCAGTCGATGGCGGTGGCCAGGCTCGGCAAGGACGTCGTCGATCTGCTCGACGCGGGGGTCTCCTATGGTGCGCGGGAGGTGCTCCGTGACATCGAGTGGCGCATCGCGCCGGGGGAGCGCACCGGAATCCTGGGCGTGAACGGCGCGGGAAAGTCGACCCTGCTCGGACTGATCGCCGGAACGGTGCTGCCCACGGCCGGACGCGTCAAGCGCGGCAAGACGGTGAAGGTGCGCACCCTCACGCAGCGCCTCGATGAGCTGGAGAAGGTCTGGGACGAGCCGGTGCGCGTGGTCGTCGGGCGCCTGCGTACCTCCTATACCGTCGGCACCGGGTCGAAGGCGCAGGACCTCACCCCCGGGCAGCTGCTGGAGCGGCTCGGATTCTCGTCTGCGCAGCTCTCGACGCCCGTCAAAGACCTCTCCGGCGGCCAGCAGCGTCGCCTGCAACTGCTCTTGGTGCTGCTGGACCAGCCGAACGTGCTGATCCTCGACGAGCCGACCAACGACATGGACACCGACATGCTCGCGGCGATGGAGGATCTCCTCGATACCTGGCCGGGAACGCTGATCGTGGTGTCGCACGACCGGTACTTCCTGGAGCGCGTCACCGACCAGCAGTACGCGGTGCTCGGCGGGCGGCTGCGGCATCTTCCTGGCGGTGTCGATGAGTACCTGCGGTTGCGTGCAGCAGAAGACACGTCGTCGGACTCCGGATCGCGCCGGCCCGATCAGAAGCCCGTCCTGACGCTGTCGGGCGCGGAGCAGCGCGCAGCGGAGAAGGAGATGGCGTCATTGGAGCGCCGTGTCGAGCGCCTGCAGCAGCAAGCAGCCCAGGCGCGGGCGAAGCTCGCCGATCTCGATCAGTCGGACTATCAGCTCCTCGGGTCCGAGATGGCGAAGATCACGGCGATGGAGGATGAGGCCGCCGAGCTGGAGGAACGCTGGCTGGAGGTCTCCGCCCTCCTGGAGTGACGTCGCCGCGGGCCGGGCGACGACGCTGATCAGCGGGACTGGCCGGGGCTGCTGTCGATGCCGTCCGCGTGCATGACCCGCAGGCCCTGCTCCAGCGGAGGGGAGAAGCGGGTGGGCACCATGATGGTGTTCTCCATCGTCATGATCATCGGGCGGATCACCGCCAGGCAGTGCTGCCACTGGTCGTCCTCGGCGAGGGTGTTCCGACGACGTTGGCGCTCGTCGAGCGACGGGTATGCCCAGAAGTGGCGGATCTCGTTGAGCCGCCCGATCTCCACGCGGAAGAACCCGAGGAAGCCCCGCAGGATACGGACCTGGGCGGGCAGCCCGACCGCCTCATAGGTCTCGAGGTACTCGTCCAGGCTGGCCCAGGTGTGGAGGACGTAGGTTCGCTGTTCGACGATCACGCCGGTGCTCCGTTCTTGTCGGCGGGGGTCGGCGCGCACGGGGCGGCGCTGGGCTTCCGCCCGTGCGCGCCAGGGGTTCAGTCGCGGTAGTCGATCTCGACGTCGGCGACGTCCTGGTCGGCCAGGTTGACGACGATGTTGTCCGGGGTGCGTGTCGTGAGCCAGATCAGCTCCTCCGAGCGGCTGGCGTTGCCCTCGATGTGCGGCACGAACGGGGGGACGAAGACGAAGTCGCCCTCCTCCAGGTAGATGACCTCCTCGTAGCGTTCACCGAGGCGGATGAAACCGCGCCCCTGCAGGACGTATCCGCCGGTGTTCGCCTCGCCGTGATGGTGCGGGTCTGAGACCTCGCCCACCGCGGTGTGCACGCGTCCGAACCAGAGGTTCTCCACCTCGGTGTTCTCCGCGGAGACGCCGGAGTAGCGCAGCGCTTTCGCCGTCTGCCCGACGGCCAGGGGCAGCTCGTCGCGTCGCTGGACGGTCAGTTTCTTCAGGGGTGCGGTGTCGGTCATGAGAGTTCCTTTCCGGTGGGCGATGGCATCGGCGTCGCAGCAACGCGTGCCCTCCCTCGTGATTCAACCGGATGAAGGAATTTCGATCATCAATTTCCTTATGAAGGAAATGAGAGGGTCGCCGTGAGCGTCCCGATGCCATCGATCGTGGACACGACCACATCGGCGTCGCGGAGAAAACGCGGCGGGGACATGCCGAGTCCGACGCCGCCCGGGGTGCCGGTCAGCACGATGTCGCCCGGGGAGAGGCGGGTGAACCGCGAGATGTACGACACCAGATCAGCGCTGGTGAACAGAAGCTGGTCGGTGGTGCTGTCCTGCACGGTCTCACCATTGATCGTGGTGGTGATCCGGTGGGGTTCCCGGGGGTCGAACGCATCACGGGTCACCACGACGGGACCGATCGGCGTCGACGCGTCGAAGGCCTTGCCCTGGAACCACTGCAGCGTGCGCGACTGCCAGTCCCGCATCGAGACGTCGTTGGCGATGGTGTAGCCGAAGATGGCCCGCTCGGCCTCCGCGGGGTCGGCATCGTCGATCGGCGCCCCGACCACAGCCACCAGCTCGGTCTCCCAATCGACCCGGGAGGAGTGTCGGACCGCGATGCGCGCATGCGGGTCGGTCAGCGTATCGGCGTACTTCGCGAACAGGGTCGGGTGGGCGGGGGTCTCTCGGCCCGTCTCGCGGATGTGATCGCGATAGTTCAGACCGCAGCACACGATCTTGGCGGGTGCGTGCAGCGGCCGTCGGAGGCGGGGGGATGCCACACGGCGATCGGCGGCGAGGGCGGCCTCGATCCGCTCCGGGTGCTGGATCAGGTCGAGGACATCCTCGCCGTCGGCGATCACCCATGCGCCGTCCGGGCGCTGCACCACCGCATGACGCCGCCCGCCGGTCTCGCTGACTCCCAAACGCATCGTGCTCCGATCCTGTCCTGCGACGCCGGCGGCGCCATCCGGCAGCAACGCTATCGAGGGGCGGAATCCGCGACGCGGGAATTCTCTTATGCGGAAGAATGGGCCTCAGAAGGCGAGTCGCGACTCGATCGCGGCCCGCGCGGAACGCAGGCTCGCCAGATACTCCTGCTCGTGCGCGGAGAGGGTTCCGTCGCCGGTGAGGGTGACGCGAGAGGACGGCGCGGAGACGGCGATGCTGCACGTGACCGTTCCATCCGGACGGCGCAGCGGGACCGCGATGGTGTACATGTCCTCCTCCGACTCGCCGATGTTGCGCGCATAGCCGTCTGCCCGGGCCCGGTCGATCTGCTCGTACAGCGCCGCGCGGGAGGTGAGCGTGTGGGATGTGATCGGTTCGAGGGCCACCTCGTCGTAGAGCTCGTGGAACTGGGCCGGCGGAAGGGCCGCGAGCAGGACCTTGCCCGCTGCGGTGGCGTGCGCTTTCGGGTGCTGGCCGGTGCGACGGGTCACGCGAACGAGCCGTGTCGACTCGGCGGCGGTGAGGAAGATCGAGTCCGTCCCGCGGATCGACGAGAGATGCACGGTCTCGCCGATCGTGTCGCGCAGCGCGCTCATGATCGGGCCAGCGACCGCGATGCAGTGCTCGATGGCCGAGGGGCTGGCGGTGTAGAGCATCGCCGGTCCCAGCTCGTAGCGCTTGCCGTGGTCCTCCTGGCGCACGAACCGCTCCTGGCGCAGCGTCGACACCAGTCGGTGGGCGGTGGAGACGCCGATTCCCAGTTCGTCGGCGATGTCGGACAGCCGCAGAGGGCCCTTGCGGCGCAGGAGGGTGAGGATGGTGAGCGCGTTCTGCACCGATGACAGCGTGGAACTCATCTGCCCCTCCTGTCGGGTAACGAGGGCGGCTCCGCCCCGATGTGCTGGCCCGATCTCCGGCCGCGTTCCGCCGCCATGATCGGGCCGCACCATCTGACCTCATGGTATCGAGGAGCGCTCCGGGTCATCGCCGGCGCAGGGGCGCTGGGTCGGTGAAGTTGGCCAGGTCGACGGAACTGTTCTCACGCGTGGTCGCGAGGCAGAACACCGCCAGCACGAGTGCGCCGAGCGTGAGCCAGGCCACCAGCTCCGTGTGTCCGGACTGGACGAGAGCTGCGGCGACGAGCGGGGCAGGGGCGGCGAACACCAGGTTCGCGAAGGTCAGTGCGAGCGCAGATCCGGAGTAGCGCATCGCGGTGGGGAACTGCTCGGCGAAGAAGGCCGGCTGGGCGCCGAACGCGAACTGCACCGAGCTCAGCGCCAGGGCGACCACCAGCAGCGCCGGAACGAACTGACCGGTGTCCGCGACGGGGAAGAACAGCGCCACCCCGACGATGCACCCGATCGCGCCGCTGATGAGGACCTTCTTCCGGCCGATCCGGTCGCTGACAGCGCCGCCGGCGAGGCCGGCCAGGACGGACACGCCGTTGGCGATCATCAGGATGGCGAACGTCTCGGTCGACGACATGCCGGCGCTGCCATTGAGGTAGCTCAGACCGAACACGGCGATCAGGTAGAACGTCAACGTCACGCCGGCCCACCCGAAGGTGAGCTGCAGCACCCGCACCGGGTGGTGCTTCAGGACGGCGAGCCCGCTGGCTGCCTCGGAGCCCGTCTCCTGCTGCTCCGCGACGAAAGCCGGGGTCTCCTCCAGGCGGAGTCGGATGTACAGGCCGGTGGCGACCAGGACGATCCCGAGGAAGAACGGGATCCGCCACCCCCACGATGCCCACGCCTCGGGGGAGAGGTTCGAGCTGAGCAGAAGCAGGGTGAGGTTCGCGAGCACCTGCGACAGGGGTGAGCCCACCGTGGTCAGCGCCCCCATCAGCCCGCGACGGTCTGGTGCGGCGTGCTCCATCGTCACCAGCCCAGCGCCGGTCGCCTCGCCGCCGAGGGAGAAGCCCTGCGCGAATCGGAGGGCGACCAGGATGACCGCGACGACCATGCCCTGGCCGGTCGGCAGGAGCCCGATCGCGACCGACGCGATCCCCATCAGGATCAGGGTGGTCAGCAGGATCGGGCGGCGTCCGATCCGGTCGCCGAGATATCCGAAGACGATCGCGCCGAGGGGGCGCGCGACGAAGCCCACCCCGAAGGTGGCGAACGAGGCGATCAGGGCGCCGGCCTCTCCGAGGTCGGCGAAGAACAGTGTGGGGAAGAGCGTCGCGGACAGGGCTCCGTAGACGGCGAAGTCGAACCACTCCAGCGCGGAGCCCAGTGTTCCGCTCAGCGCCGCACGGCGCTGCATCCCCGGCGACGATGCGTGTGCGGTCTCCGTGGTGTCGTCCGGGGCGCTCGGGGGCGCGAGTCGATCCGTCATTGATGGCTCCCTTGTCATCGATCTGTGGCCATGAACCGACGGGTCCGCGGCGGCAACGACACAAGGATGTCGGATGAAGGAACCGCTGCCTCTCTTTTTCCTTTATGCGGGAGGAGATATGCGGGGGGCGTTACCCAGCTGGGCGGGCGCCGTGGAGGCGGCGTCCCGGGCTGGGGCGTCGGCGCTCAGCGGCACCGCCGACGCGGGGCCGCCGGTCACGGGGCGGCATGCCGTCCGCGCGCGCGGATGTGCACCGGGCGGCTCGCGGCGATCCCCGCCGCGAGCTGAGCGACCAGGAGGAGACCGAGCACGATCAGCGGCAGTGTCCAGTTTCCGGTGACCCCGTGGATCGCGCCGATGCCGATCGGGCCCAGGCCCGCCAGCAGATAGCCGAACCCCTGCGACATCGTGGAGAGGTGACCGGTGAAGTGCGTGCTGGGTGAGCGCTGGACGATGTAGGTCAGCGAGAGGCTGATCGAGGCGCCCTGCCCCAGCCCGAGCAGTGTCATCCACACGAGCGCCCCGCCCGCGGCGAAGACGCCGAGGCCGATGTAGGCGGCTCCGGTGAGCGCGACGGCGATGGCCACGGGGAGCCAGGTGGGCTTCATGCGGGCCGCAATGGCGGGCGTGACCAGCGACGCGAGGATGCCGGGGAAGGCGGAGTATGCGAGCAGCCACCCGGCGTTGCTGGCGGGCATGCCGGCGTCCTGCAGGATCGTGGGCACCCACGTCAGCGTGGTGTAGTAGCTGACGCTCTGCAGGCCCATCAGCGTGGTCACGGCGATCGCCACTGGGTCGGTCAGGATCGCGCGGAACGGCGGCTCGCCGTGTTCGGTGGGTGCATCGGCGACCGAATGGCCGGTCTTCATGCGCCCCGGGGCGCGGCGCAGCTGCGGGATCCACACCACCAGCGCCAGCAGCGCCGGGATCGCCCAGATCGCGAGAGCCGCACGCCAGGACCCGCCCAGCAGCGGCAGGAGCGGAGCGGTCAGGCCGGAGGCGAGGGCTGCCCCGGCGAACAGGGCGGTGGAGTACAGGCCCATCATGAGGCCGGCGCGATGCGCGAAGTCCTGCTTGATCGCGGCGGGCATGAGCACGTTTCCGACCGCGATCGCCGCGCCGACGAGCACCGTGCCCGCGAACAGGGCCAGCATGCTCGGATGCAGGCGCAGCAGGATCCCGCCGGCGAGGACGAACATGGTGATGCCGAGAAGGCGGTGCATCCCGATGCGGCGGGTCAGGCTGGGCGTCAGGAACGCGAAGGCGCCGAAGGCGAAGACCGGGATCGTGGTGAGCAGGCTCGCCGCGGTCGCGGACAGGCCGAGCGATGCGCGGATCTCTCCCAGCACGGGCCCGATCGATGCGACGCCGATGCGCAGGTTGGCCCCGATCAGGATGAGCCCGATCCCGAGCAGCAGCATCGCCCATCGTCCGTGCGGTGCCTCGACGGGCTCGCGGACCTCGGATGGCGCCGGCGGCTCTCCTCCGGGAACGGGGAACGTCTCCCAGGGGGCGGCGTCCGTCGCGTGCGGTGTCATGGGGCTCCTTGCGGGTGGGGGTGTCACGCCCGCGCGGAACGGGCCGGAACGCAACCCCGGGGTGGGGCGGCTCCGGCAGGGCGCGACGGGTACTCTTCCATGTTCGGTGGGCGAGGCTGTGGCGAGCAATCGATAAACTGACGAGCAATGCTGAAATTACGCCACGAGCTGCTGGTTCCGGAGCAGGCCCACCTCCTCGACCATGAGGAGCGCACGCCTGCCCATCAGCACGACGACGGGCATCTGGTCTACCCCGCGAGCGGTGTGCTCTCGATGGTCACCGACGCCGGATCCTGGATCGCGCCGCCCAACAGGGCCGTCTGGATCCCGGGTGGCTATGTGCATCGGCATCGGGCCCACGGCGCCACCGACATGCGGATCGTGTTCATGGCGCCGCCGTTCGCGGAGCTTCTTCCTCCCCGGCCCGCCGTTCTGGTCGTGACGCCTCTGGCGCGGGAGGCGGCCCTCGCGCTCACCGGGCCTGAGCCCCGGCCGGAGGGGATGCGTGACCGGCTCCGGATGGTTCTCATCGACGACCTCACCGCTGCACCGGAGCAGCCTCTTCACCTCCCCGAAGCGCACGATGAGCGATTGCGCGCGGCGACGCGTCTGGTTGAGCACGATCTGGCAGAGCCGGCGACCCTCCGTCACATCGGGCGGCTGGTGGGTGCGAGCGAGCGGACGCTGAGCCGCCTGTTCCAGCAGGAGACCGGGATGAGTTTCCGCCAGTGGCGCACGCAGCTGCGGGTCCATCGGGCCATGACGATGCTCAGCGACGGCACATCGGTGATCGACACCGCCGTCGCCTGCGGGTGGGCGAATCCGAGCGACTTCATCGAGGCGTTCACGGCGCTGGTGGGTGAGACCCCCGGCCGCTATCGTCGCGCTCTTCTGGGCGCGTGATCGCGCGCCCAGGTGCCGCCGGAGATCCGTGCAGCGGCGCGTCGACGGTGTCGAGCAGGCGCAGCGCGAAGTCCGTATAGCGTGCGGCGAGATGCTCGGCGTCGTGCTCTGCGGGCGAGTACCACGCGCCGATGCTCTTGACCATGTCGGAGATCGCGCGCATCGCCAGCTCCGGGTCCGTGGTGCGGAAGCGTCCTGCCGCGATTCCGGCGCGGACGGTGGTGATCGCGAGGTCCAGCAGCCCGTTCCGGGTGGTGGCTGCGGCAGCGGCGGCGGCTGCGGACAGCGATCGCTGCTCGGTGTTGACGAGCACGGCCAGCAGGGGGTGCGCGGCATGGGCGTGCACGTCCGCGGACACCATCGCGGCGAACTGGGCGACTGGGTCGGCGGGGTCGGCGTGCGCGGCAGCCGCCCGGATGCGTCGCTCCAATTCGGAGTGTCCGATCGTCACGAGCTCCCGGAGGATCTCCTCTTTCGATGCGAAGTGCGCGTAGAGCGTGGCGGAGTTCACGCCGGTGTCTGCGGCGATCTCGCGGATGGATGTTCCGGCGAATCCGTCGCGCGCGAAGCGGCGCAGGGCCGCACGCAGAATACGACCCGCGGTGCCCGGGGGTGTGGCGCCGTCGGGCATCGAGTCACGGCCGGTCGCGGCGGGAGACGTCGTCGTCACAGTTCCAACCAATCGATTGATTGGTTTTATCGTACACTCGTCCCAGACGACGTCGTCGACCAGCGGTCCTGTGCCGCTGCGCCGCGGATCGTCGCCCGATGAAGCGGAGGCCGGAATGCACGCCACAGCCACGATCGGCGCCGGACGCCTGGAGGGTACCCGGGAGAACGGGGTCGCTCGGTTCCTCGGGGTTCCCTACGCTCTGCCCCCGTTCGGACCCCACCGATACGCTCTCGCCCAACCCGTCCCGGCGTGGCAGGGCGTGCGCACGGCGACGGCGTTCGGGCCGACGGCGCCGCAATCGCCCTATGCCGGCGCGCTCGGAGCGCTGCTCGAGACCGTCCGGATCGACGGCGATGACATCCTGACCGTGAACGTGTGGGCTCCGGAGGACGCCCAGGACAGCCCGGTGCTGGTGTGGTTCCACGGCGGGGCTTTCGAGCGCGGGACGAGCGCTCTGCCGATCTACGACGGGACGCCGTTCGCGCGCGCCGGGATCGTCTTCGTCTCGGTGAACTACCGCCTCGGTGCCGAGGGGTTCGCGGTGCTCGACGACGCGCCCCGCAATCTCGGCCTCTCCGACGCCGCCGCTGCGCTGCAGTGGGTGCACCGCGAGATCGCCGCGTTCGGAGGCGATCCGGACCGCATCACGATCTTCGGCCAGTCCGCCGGGGGCTCCCTGGTGGCCGGACTCCTCGCCCGCCCCGACACCCGCGACCTCATCGCCGGAGCGATCATCCAGTCCGGCCCGCTCGACGTCGAGGGCCCGGAGCGGGCAGGGCGGTCGACCAGGGCGCTCGCGAAGGCGCTGAAGATCCCCGCCACGCGCGCCGCCTTCGCGGAGGTGCCGCCGGAGCGCCTCATCGCGGAGCGCGGCCGCATCGCGGCCGGCAGCAGTCCGCTGCGCGGAGCTCCCGGATATGCGCTGACCATCGATGCCGACTCTCTTCCTGTCTCCCCGCGGATCGCGCTGCGCGAGACCACCGTGCCGATCGTGATCGGCACGACCACCGATGAGTACCGGCTGTGGTTCGCGCCGGAGGCGCTGGCGAAGATCGGCCGGAGCGCCCTCCTGCTCGTCTCTCTCGCGCTCCGTCTGCCGCGCTCGCTGTGGCGGGCCTACGGCGAGGCGTTCCCCGGTGCCTCGCCGGGAGAGAAGCTCGGGCAGGCGGTGACCGACCGGATGCTGCGCGAGCCCGCGATCGATCTGGCGCGCCACCGGAGTGCGCCGACATATGTCTACGAGTTCGCGTGGCCCAGCCCGGTGCGCGACCTCCGCGCCGCACATGCCCTGGAGCTCGGGTTCGTCTTCGACGCGCTCGACACCCCCGCCGCGCAGCTGCTGGCGGGGCGCTCGGCACCGCAGGATCTCGCGCGCCGGATGCACGCCGACTGGGTCTCCTTCGCCACGGCCGGCGCTCCCGGCTGGCCCGCGTTCGCTCGGCCGTCCGAGCTCGTGATGCGCTACGACGCGCCGTCAGGCCCCGCAGAGCTGCCGCGGCCGGAGCCTCTCGACGTGCTGGCGGCGTCGCGGCGACGGTAGTGTCGCCTGGTCGGCGGATGCCGGCACTCAGACCCGGGCTTCCAGGCGCGTGAACGGACCGGGCGACGTGCGCAGCGCGCCGGCCCGGCCGGCGGCGACGACGTGCGCTCCGTCGAGGACGACCACCGACGCATCATCGGGGATGAGGTCGGCGCGGTGGGTGATCTCGATCACGGTCAGGTCGGGGCGGAGGGAGCGCAGTCTCTCGTGGACGAGGGCCGCGGTGTCGCCGTCGAGTTGACTGAGCGCTTCGTCGAGCACGAGCACATCCGGGTCGGCCACCAGCGCCCTGGCCAACGCCAAGCGCTGCAGCTGACCGCCGGAGACCGAGACCCCGCGCTCTCGGACCGGGGTCTCCAGCCCGCGGGGAAGACCGGCGATCCACGCATCGAGTGCGGCGGCGGCCGCCGCTGCGCGCAGCCGATGGTCGTCGGCGTCCGGGGCCGCGAGACGGAGGTTGTCGGCGATGGTTCCGCTGAGCAGTGTTGGCCGCTGTGAGACCACGCCGACCCGTCGGCGCAGGACGTCGAGGGGTAGCGCGCGCAGATCGGTGCCGCCGAGGCGGACGGCTCCGGCGTCGGGGTCGCGATCGCGCAGGATCAGGCCGGCGAGAGTGGACTTCCCGCTGCCGGATACGCCGACGACACAGCTCCACTCGCCGGCCGCGAATCGTGCGGTGAGGTTCTCGACAGCCGGTGCCGTCGCACCGGGATAGCGGAGCGAGACCCCTTCGATCTCGACGTCTGTGCCGCTCGGTCCGGGGGAGGCGGAGCCGGTGTCCGGCACGGCCGGTGCGGCATCGACGATCCTGCGGATGCGCTCCGCAGCGGCGAAAGCCGCGTCGAGGCCGGTGGCGAAGTCGTCGACCCCGCGGGCGGGTGTCCAGAGGCCGACGGCGACCGCGAGCGCTGTCGCCGTCGCGGCCAGCGGGGCGCCGGTCGATGACGCCACGGCGATGATCGCGAGAAGGGCGCCGCCCTGCGTGAGCACCGTCGCGGCCGACCGGACGGCCTGGATGCGGCTGGCCGTCGCGCGGTCGGCGGCCAGGGCACGATCGTCCGCGGCGAGGCCGGTGAGCCGGATGCCGGTGGCGTCGAGGGCGAGGATCTCCCTGGTCCCCTGGATATCGTCGCCCAGCCGCGCCGCGAGAGCACCGCGTGACACCGCGACCCGGCGAGCGGCCCGCCACGTCAGGGAGCCCGCGGCGAGGGGGACGAGGAGCGCGACGAGCACGAACGGCGCCAGCACGCCGGACAGCAGGGGGTCGACGGTCGCGGCGAGCCAGCAGAGCGCGATCACGGGGACGGCGACGGCCGAGACGGCCGGCGGGAGGGTGTGGGCGAAGAACACCTCGATCCGGTCGATGTCGCGGGTGGCGCGCTGGGTCAGCTCCGCCCCGGCGCGCCCCTGGGTCGCGGCCGGTGCCTGCGGGATGAGCCTGTCGAACAGGAGCTCGCGCAGCCGCTGCAAAGCGGCGAAGGCGACCCCGTGCCCGGCATAGTGCTCCAGGTAGCGCAGCAGGGCCTTGACGAGCGCGATCCCGACGAGCCAGGCGATCAACGCCGCCACATCGACCGGGGTTCCGTCGGCCGCCGCCGCGACGGCCCGCACGGCGAGTACGAGCAGGGCGACGCCCAGCAGCTGGCTGACGATGCGCGCGGCGACGGATGCGGCCAGCGGCGGCAGAAGCCGGCGGGTGTGACCGACCAGCCACCGTGTCAGACCGATTCGCTCCGTCGGCCCGGCGCCCTCGGCGCCGAGGACGCTCATGCCCGTGCCCCCGTGGGGGCGAGGGAGATGACCCGGTCGGCGGCGAGGATCGCGCTGGGGCGGTGCGCGATCATCAGCACCGTGCGCCCGGCGGCGAGGCGATCCAGCGCCGCCAGGATGGCTGCTTCACCGGCGAGGTCGACCTGGGAGGTCGGCTCATCCAGGATGAGGATCGGGGCATCGCGCAGAGCGGCCCGCGCGATCGCCAGGCGTTGCGCCTGCCCGCCGGAGAGCAGCATGCCGTGCTCGCCGACCGGGGTGTCCAGGCGCTCGGGCATCGCCGCAACCTCGGCGGCCAGCCCGGCGAGGTCGAGCGCTGCCCAGAGTTGTTCGTCGGTCGAGGCGGGATTTGCCAGCCGGAGGTTCTCGGCGATCGTGCCGACGAAGAGGTAGGGGCGCTGCTCGACCACCGCGGCGCGCGCGCGGACCGCCGCAGGGTCGGCCGCTCGGGTGTCGATGCCGTCGATGATCACCCGGCCGGCGGCCGGCACGAGATGAGCCTGGAGGAGGGCGCTGACGGTGGACTTGCCGACGCCGCTCGGTCCCACCAGGGCGACGCGTTCGCCCTGGTGGACGCGCAGCGAGAGTCCGTCGAGCACCGGATCGCCGCCGGGCCAGGCGGCGGTGACGTCATCGAGCACGATCCCGCCGCTCGGTGCGGGAGCCGAACCCGCGGGTGACGGCGAGGTCGTCGCTGGCCGTGCGGCGAGATGGTCGGCCAGCTGACCTTGTGCCGCGCGACCGGCGATGCCGATGTAGAAGAACTGGCCGATCACGTCGACCGGTCCGATCACGAGGACGGTCATCAGCACGATCGCCACTCCGGCGCCGGGGGTGATGGCGCCCGCGGCGACGCGGCTCACGCCGATCGCGGTGGCCGCGACGACGATGCTCAGCGAGAACGCGGCGTCGACGACGAGGATCAGCAGCTGATTGCCGGCCAGCATGCGCATCAGGCCGCGCCGGTGCTCTTCACCACGGCGGGCGAGGTCTGCGGCGACCCGGTGGGCGGCGCGGGCGTGCACGAGGGTCTCCATCGCCTGGATGGCCTCGAGGAACCCGGCGGTGAGTCGCGCCTGGGAGCGGCGGTAGGCGGCGCCGATCGGCCGGACGAGTCGTCGGAATCCGCCGACCAGTACCGGGACGAGCAGGATCAGCAGCGCGAGCCATCCGGCGGTGACCGGATCGGCGGTGAGCGCCATGATCGCCAGAACCACGAGAGGCGTCGTCAGGGCGCCGACGATCGGACCGAGGAACCCGGCCCGATAGTGGGCGGTCCGTTCGACAGCGTCCGTGGCAAGGGAGAGCAGGGATCCGGATCGTCCGGCGGTGCTCACCGTGCCGAGGTCGAAGATCCGCGAGACCACGGCGTGGCGCAGCCGCTGTTCGGTCGCCGACTGCGCCGCCTGCGAGAACCAGGGTCCGGCGCCCGCGCAGGCGGCGGCGACCACCGTGAGGAGCGCGGGGGCGAGCCAGGCCGCGGGCGGGGGAGCGCCGTGATCGATCGTCGTGCCCAGCCAGGCGAACAGCAGGGCCGTCGCGATGGCGCCCGTCCAGGCGATCGCGGCAGAGATCCACAGTACGCGGCGGGGGGTCGCGTTCTGCACCGCTTCCGGGATCGGGCGGCGCGCACGGTCCGCGCCGGGGTGGTGTCCCGTCATCCCCTCGCTCCTCGTTCCGTCGGCCGATGGCGCCTCGATAGCGGGGAGTCGTTCCCCGGCCAGGGGCCATGTGACGGGGAGAGTCCCGATCGCGTCGGCATGAGCGTCCGCTCCCAGTCTAGGCAAGCGCGGGACCCCGCGGTCGCGACTATAGTAAGAATGATAACCATTCTCATTAGGACGGTGGTCGGTCCGTGTCGGCGTCGTCGAGCGCGATGCCGTGGCGCCATCCCCGTCGCGACATCCTCCGCCGTCCAGAAGGAGCCGTCATGAAGGTCCGTGCATCGATCAAGTCCCTCAAGAACCAGCCGGGTGCCCAGGTGGTGCGCCGCCGGGGGAGGGTCTACGTCATCAACAAGCTCAACCCGCGCTTCAAGGGGCGTCAGGGCTGAGCGCCGGCACCCCGTTCGCGCCCGCTGGGGGCTCCGCGGGGCACCCGCCGGCCGCGGGGCATTCCGGCTCGGTCGAGCGGTTGAAGCGGTGCAGCCCGGCGCGCAAGGTCTGCAGGTCGTCGAGGTCCCAGCTCGCGAAACGGTCCTGGTAGTCCTGGGCCCAGCGGGTGCGGATCGCCGCGAGCTGCTCCTCGGCTTTGGGTGTTACCGTGAGCAGCACAGCGCGACCGTCGTCCGCCGATGCCTCTGCGGTGATGAGGTCCCGTTCACGCAGGCGGGCGATATGACGGCTCACCGAGGGGCGATCCATGTCCAGGATCGTGCTGAGCTCGCTCGGCGTGATCGGCCCGCGCCGTTTCACGGTGTGCAGCAGGAAGAGATTCGCGCTGCGCAGCCCGGGCTCCGCCTCCTCCGCATAGCGCTGCCAGCGGTTGCGGGCGAAGGCGAAGACCTCGGAGAGCTCGCTGACGATGTCGCCGATGGTGCGTTCCGTCTCCGCATCGATGACGGAGTCGGCGGCGCCGTCGCCGGAGCTGTCAGGCATCGCCGGATCCCGCGCTGCGGCGGCGCCGCTCGACATCGGCCGCGCTGGGCATCGGGATCGATCCCGTGGTCGCCTCCATCACCGAGATCACGTTCTCCTCGTCCTTCTCGAACTGCTCCGACACGCGTGTGGCCGCCATGTCCGCCATCCGCTCCGCATTGGTCTTGCTGCTCAGCGGGATGTTCGGGAGGAAGGCGATCGCGATGATCGCGATCACCGCCATCGGTGAGACGGCGAGGAACACATCCCCGATGCCGTGCCCGTAGGCCGACTCGACGAGGACGCGCAGTGCGTCGGGCAACTCGGCGATCTTCGGGATGGCGCCGGTCTTCAGCGCCTCGAGCGACTGTACCACCGCGGGGTCGGCGAAGGCAGCGGGGTCGTTCTGCTGCAGATCGGCGATGCCCTCCTTCATGTAGTCGGCGATGTTGTGCGACAGCAGCGTCCCCATCACGGACATCCCCGCGCTGCCCGCCAGAGTGCGGAAGAAGTTCACGCCGGAGCTGGCGACGCCGATCTCGTCCGGGGCTGCGGTGTTCTGCACCACCAGAACGAGGTTCTGCATCGTCATGCCCAGGCCGCAGCCCAGGATGAACATCGCGACGCCGACGTACCAGTAGGACGTGTCATAGCGCAGCACGCCGAGCATCAGGATGCCGACCAGGAGCAGAACGGAGCCGACGACCATGAACCTCTTCCATCGGCCGGTGCGGGTGATGATCTGACCGACGACCGTCGAGGCGCCGAGCACGCCGACCATCATCGGCAGGGTCAGCAGGCTCGATTCGATCACGGAGCGGCCGCGGGCGAGCTGCATGTACTGACCCAGGTAGACCGCCGTGGCGAACAGGGCGATGCCCACCACGATCGACGCGATGACGGAGAGGGTGAAGGTGCGGTTCGCGAAGAGCGTGAGGGGGATGAGGGGCTCTTCGACCTTGAGCTCGACGAAGACGGCGATCACCAGCATCAGCGCGCCGCCGCCGGCCATCGCCGCGGTCTGCCAGGAGGCCCACTCGAAACTCGCCGATCCGCTCGCGACGGCGGTGGCGCTTCCGGCGAGGGTCACCCACACCAGGAGGAGCGAGAAGCCGGTCGAGATGAGCACGGCCCCGATGTAGTCGATGCGGATGCGCTGCTTGACCGTGTGCAGGTGCAGCGTGGACTGCAGCATGATGATCGCGGCGATCGCGAGCGGCACGCCGACGGCGAAGTTCCAGCGCCACCCGACCGTATCGGTCAGGGTGCCGCCGAGCAGCGGGCCGCCGACCGTGGCCACCGCCATGATCGCGCCCATGATGCCCATGTACTTGCCGCGCTCGCGCGGGCTCACGATCTCGGCGAGCACGATCTGGCCGAGGGCGCCGAGACCGCCGACGCCCAGGCCCTGGAAGATGCGGCAGACGATGAGCCACTGCGGGTCGTTGGCGAATCCGGCGAAGATCGAGCCGACGGCGAACACGATCAGCGCGATCTGGATCAGCGCCTTCTTGCTGGTGAGGTCGGCGAGCTTGCCCCAGATCGGGGTCGAGATCGCGGACGCGAGAGACGTGGCCATGACGACCCAGGTGAAGTCGGCCTGAGTGCCGCCGATGTCGCCCATGATGATCGGCATCGAGGTGCCGACGACGTTCATCGAGACCATCGATACGAACATGCTCAGGAACAGCCCGGCGAGGGCCCAGTTCTTTGCGCTGCCGACGAGGACGTCTGGCTCGGTGGAGGTCGTTGATTCAGCGGGGGCAGAGCTGCTCATCGAGATGGGGGTCCTTCCATCGCACTGGTTGCGAAAGTGCAACTATATGAAGATAGTTCGCATTTCGCAACTAATCGCGCGGTGCTCTCCGGACGATCCCTCCCGGCCGGACCGCGCTGCGCCCGTCCGGGCCGCGACCCGCGCACTTAAGGTCTGCTCTCCCTAGGATTGAAGGCATGCCCCAGCCCTCGGACATCGAGATCTCCGCCGCTGCATCTCTCCGACCGATCATCGAGATCGCTCATGCCCTCGGGGTCGCCCCAGACAGCGTCATCCCCTATGGCCACCACATCGCCAAGATCGACCCCGCCGGCATCCCCGTCGGGCGTCCGGCGGGGAAGATCGTCCTCGTCACCGGCATGACACCGACCCCGGCCGGGGAGGGCAAATCCCTCACGACGGTCGGTCTCACCGACGGTCTCAACCGCCGGGGCGTGAGCGCGGCGGCCTCGTTGCGGGAGCCATCCCTGGGGCCGGTCTTCGGCGCGAAGGGCGGGGCGACAGGTGGCGGATACGCGCAGGTCGTGCCGATGGAAGACATCAACCTGCACTTCACCGGAGACTTCCACGCGATCACAGCGGCGAACAACCTCCTCTCCGCGATGCTGGACAATCACATTCACCACGGCAACGACCTCGGCATCGACCCCCGCCGTGTCGACTTCCGCCGGGTGCTCGACGTCAACGACCGCGCACTGCGCAACGTCGTGACCGGACTCGGCGGGCCCGCGCAGGGAATGCCCCGCGAAGACGGTTTCACCATCACCGTGGCGAGCGAGGTCATGGCCATCCTGTGCCTGGCGACCGACCTCGACGACCTCCAGGAACGCCTCGGCCGCATCGTGGTCGCGCGCACCTTCGATCGCGAGCCGGTGACGGCGGCAGACCTGGGCGCGGTTGGCGCGATGGCGATCCTGCTCAAGAACGCGATCAAGCCCAACCTCGTCCAGACGCTCGAGGGCAATCCGGCCTTCGTGCACGGCGGGCCCTTCGCCAACATCGCCCACGGGTGCAGCTCGATCCTCGCCACCGACACGGCGCGGCACCTGGTCGACGTGGTCGTCACCGAGGCGGGTTTCGGCGCCGACCTGGGAGCCGAGAAGTTCCTCGACATCACCGCCCCCCAGGCCGACGCCTACCCCGACGCCGTCGTGATCGTCGCCACGGTCCGCGCTCTCAAGATGCACGGCGGCGTCGCGCGGGATGCGCTCGCCGCGGAAGACGTCGCCGCGCTCACGGCGGGCCTCGCCAACCTCGACCGTCACATCGCCAACCTGCGCTCGGTGGGCGCCGAGCCGATCGTCGCGATCAACCGGTTCGGCACAGACACGGAGGCCGAGCTCAGCGCGCTCCAGGCCTGGTGCGCCGAGCAGGGACTGCGTTCCGCTGTCGTCACGGCGTGGTCCGACGGCGGGGCGGGCGCCGAGGCGCTCGCCGATGAGGTGATCGCGGCGCTCGCAGAGGAGCGCACCGTGCGCTCCTTCTACGACCCGGAGCTCTCCCTCGAGGAGAAGATCTCCACCCTCGTCACGCAGGTGTACGGCGGCGACGGGGTCGAGTTCACCGCGGCCGCGCAGCGCGCACTGCGCGAGTACACCGAGCGTGGCTGGGGCTCGCTGCCGGTCTGCATGGCCAAGACGCAGTACTCGTTCTCTGACGACGCGCATCGCCTCGGAGCTCCGTGGGGCTTCCACGTCACTGTGCGCGACGTGCAGGTGCGCGCGGGAGCCGGGTTCGTCGTGGTGCTCACGGGCGAGATCATGACCATGCCCGGCCTGCCCCGGAGCCCGGCGGCGACGCGGATGGCGATCGACGGTCACGGTGTGATCGCCGGGCTGAGCTGAATCCGCCCGGCGCGGAACCGCGGCCACCGCGCCGCTGCGGTTCCGCGCCGCCGGGCGAGCACCACCGTGTGGTCGAGCGGTGCCGCGCGGGCGGATTCGGGGAAGGCGGGGAAGGGGGCTACTGGGCGGACTTGCCGAAGCGCCAGTAGCCCGTGAAGGCGATGCGCGGCTTCGGCACGCCGGCAGCCACCAGGTGCCGGCGGCCCTCGGCCACGAGCGCCTGCTCGCCGGCGACATAGGCCTGGGCGGTCGCCGGGTTCTCCAGCGCCACACCGCGGAGCTCGGCAAGGGCGAGTGCGCCCGGCCTGTCGTGCGGGTCGGCGCGCGGCAGCCACCGCACCGCCATCCCGGCGGGCGCGACCACGGGCTGGGTGTCTTCGGACGAGGGGATCTCGAGGAGGGCGACGCCGTGCGCGTCGGCGGGCAGGTCTCGCAGGATGCCCAGCACGGCGGGCAGGGCTGACTCCTCCCCGACGAGAATCGTCTCACCGGCATCCGGCAGGAGATCGAAGCCGCAGCCCTGATCGACGAGCGCGATCCGCTCCCCGGGTTCCGCGCGCTGTGCCCACGGCCCCGCGACCCCGGCGTCGCCGTGCGCGACGAAGTCCACGTCGAGCTCGCCGGCCTCAGGGCGCAGCTCCCGCACCGTGTAGTTGCGGATGACCGGACGCTCCCCGGCCTTCATCGTGAGGTACTTGAGATAGGCGGCGAAGCCGAACTGCTCCGGCATGCGGCTGACGTCGAGCTCGACGCCGTCCTGCGGCAGCAGGAGGCGGAACCAGTGGTCGAACCCGCGCTGCGGCAGCCGCGTCAGGTCCTCGCCGGCGAAGGTGATGCGGACCATGTGGGGGGAGACGCGCTCGGAGCGCAGCACCTCCGCGGTGTAGAGGCCGACGACCTTGCGTGCATCGTGGAAGCCCATGGGGAGCCTTTCGATCAGAGGAGTACTGAGGCAAGGCTAACCTGGCCCGGCGTCGATCGTGTCGCCGCCGACCCCGCTGGCACGGCGGGACCGACCGTCGAGAGGAGGCGCGATCCTGCTCGACGGCCGGTCGTTCTGGCGGAGGCGTCAGCTCCGCGGCATTACCCGGTCCAGGAGCGGGTTGGTGAAGAGCCGAGCAGGGTCGTAGGCGTCGAAGGTGCGACGCGTCCACTCCCACTCCGGGAAAGCCGCCGGGATGTCCTCGGCGATCACGCGCTCGTCTGTCCACGGCCCGGCTTCTGTCGTGGCCCAGCGCTTCGCCCACTCCGGCCGGGTCACCGCCCATGCGGCATAGTTCGTGCGGATGAACTCCTCCATCTCGGCGAAGAAGGTGAACTCGTGCGCCGTGCCGGGCAGCGTGAGGGCGTCCAGCCACACCACGGTGTCGAGCTCCGGTCGGCCGTCGACCGGGCGGGCGGCGGAGAGAGCCGGTGCTTCTGCGCCGGCGACGTCGACCTCGTCCGGCCGATCGACGCCCGTGACGCGGATCTCCACGCAGCTGTTCAGCGGGTAGCGGCCGGCCTGCTGATGGCGGTGGATGGTCTCGGTCACCCAGGTTGAGAACTCGTGCACCACGCGCTGCACGTCTTCCCGGCGAACGATCACGGCGTGACTTCCCGCGCTGACGCGCAGTGTCGTCGGCTGCACGAAATGAATGAAGTCCTTCGCGGGCCCCCACATGTCGCGGGCCGCTGTGGCCGTCAGGCCCGCAGCCGTCGCAGCGGAGATCGCCGGGCCGGACAGAGGGGCCAGATAGTCCTCACCGCGCACGATGCGGGCGATGAGGTCGGCGACCTTCCGGGGGAGCCGGTCGGCGAACGGGAAGTTGTACGGGCCGAAGGTGCGACGCGACAGCAGGGGGCGGCTCGGGGCCACGCTCCACGTCTGCACCCACGGGTACTCGGTGAACGCGTACCAGATCAGCCCGACCCTGCCGTGAGCGTCGAGGAGACGAGCGAGGCTGCGTCGACCGGCGTATTCCGGGGCGGCGAACAGCTCCCGGACGGAGATGCTCGTCGAGCACCGGCAACGCAGGTGGTAGGCCGCTGTCGTCTGCAGTGTCACGTCCAGCAGGAAGGTGCGTCCGATGCCGGTGAGGAACGCCTTGGCGTCCGGATCCGACCGGTCGAACGTCCGCGCGACGTAGGCGTCGGCCTCGTGGTCCCACACCACCGCGGTGAGCGCTGTGACCAGATTGCTCAGCGTGCCGAAGCTCTCGCCCTGCTGCCGGACAGCATCGCGCGCGAGGACGCCGGTGCCGTGGCCGTTCACGGCCAGAACGCCGCCGACGGTCACGTCTCCCGGTGCGGGCGCGGCCGGCAGAGCGTATCCGTTGCGGTGCAGGAACGCCAGCAGGTCGTCCATGCGCGCACCCGCGCCGACGGTGACCCGGTGCGCGGCCGGGATCACCATGCCGGTGAGATGCGCGGTGGTGTCGACCAGGATGACCCTCTCCTCGCCGCGGAGGGCTGGCTCGACGGTGAGCGGCGACCAGGTGTGCATGTACCCGCGGGGGCGCACCGTGTAACCGGCCCGATACGCCCAGTTGACCACCGCGAGCACCTCATCGGGACCGGTCGGCTGAGCCGTCCAGAGCGGATCGGTGACGATCACGCCGTCCCAGTTCTCGAACCGGGCGCGGTAGATCCGCACCGGCGGGAAGTCCGGCAACGCATCGGCGGCGACCGCCGGCGACTCCACGCCGAGGAGGACCAGACCGGCCCCCACCACCGCGCCCTGGAGGACGCGGCGGCGGGAGATGCCGGTCGCGGCAGCGTTCACCATCCGTAGAACATTTTCGCGAGGATCGAGCTGCTGGTGCCGGGCTTGACCCTGTCGAGCCAGCCCCAGCTGATGCCGCAGCCGGTGGCGACATCGATCGCCGTGGGCGGCAGATGGAACAGCGCGTCGGCGAGGGCGTACTGCGGCACCGCCGTGGCGAGTCTGAGGACGAGGTTCTCGGACGGCGCGATCGAGGCGATGGCCAGGAGCGTGCCGTTCTTCCTCAGGAAGTTCGCGATGTCTGCGCCGTGGTCGCTGAAGTTCTTGTACAGCCAGTCGGCCACGGCGACCGGCCCCTTGCAGAGCGGGATGATCTGCGTCTCGATCGTGTGGGACGGCGCGGTCTCGCCGTCTCCGATCGGTGCCCCCGGAGCGGTGGCGGGGGCGACGGCGGGCGTCGCCGCGGCCGGGGCCGCGTGCGAGGGGGCGGCGATGCCGAGGGTGAGGGCCACGGCCAGCGCCGCGGTCGTGGAGATGGCGCGCCACCGGCGCGTGTTGCGAGAGTGCATCGACGATCACTTTCGTGCGAGGTGGTCTGCCCACCAGCGGATAGGAATGCGATCACGGGCGCGTGTGTCTGCAGACACGGGCTCGGATCTCGGCTGGGGGGGAGACCTGCGGCGAGCATAGTGAGTCGTTCTCCGGCCAGGCAACTCACGATTCGGCCGGATAGAGGCCAGGGCCGGAGCTCTCAGGCCGGCCAGGGGACGGTCCCGCCGCCGTGCCGAGCGAGGCGGCGACGGGACCGTGTCAGGGTGCTGCGCTCAGCAGCCGAACGGGGAGAACTTCAGCGCGAGGAAGCCGGTCAGCAGCCCCTTCTTCAGCGCGATGAGCTGAGCGAGGGGATTGCTGTAGGAGCAGGGTGTCACGGTCTGCCAGCCCCCGCACGAACCGGCGCACGGCGTGATCGCGCTGCAGTTGTGCTTGTGCGAGGAATGCCCGTGCTTGTGCGAGGAGTGGTCGTGCTTGTGCCCGCTGTCATTCCACTTGGCCGCCGCCGCGGCGGCGGTCGGGGCGGCCTCGACCGCGTATGACGGGGCGGCTGCGCCGACCACAAGGGCGGCGCTGAGCGCGATTGTCGTTGCTGCCGCGCGCCACAGCGGAGTCTTTCGAGTGTGCATCTGGATACTGCTTTCTTGCAGAGGTGACCCGGTCACCGATGGATGGGACGATCGATCGCGAAGACGCGGCCGATGACCGCGGATCCGTGATCTCGGTCGGGGGGTAACCTGCGGCGAGCATAGTGAGCCGGAGCTGTGCGTGCCAACCCTGTATTTACGGCGATAGAGATGCTTGCGGACCGACCCGTCAGCATCGAGCGATTCCCACCAGGCCCGCTGAGGTCGGCGGCCGTATGCGTCAGCCCTGCGGGGACCCGGGGGCGTCCTGCAGCGTCCGCCCGGTACGGAAGACGCGCTCATCGCCGGTGAGCGGATCGGCGAAGCGCAGCTCCCGGGCGAGTAGCTGCAGCGGCCTGGTGTAGTCATCCGGAGCCTCCGGCAGCAGCACCGGATAGAACGGGTCGTTGCGGATGCCGGCCCCGAGCGCTGCGAGGTGTACGCGCAGCTGGTGCATCTTTCCGGTGTGGGGGCGCAGCAGAGTGTGCAGGCTGCGTCCGTCTGCCGCGATGAGGTCGATCCGGGTCTCCGCGTTCGCCTCCCCCGTGCTGTCGGTGCGCACGCAGACCTGGCCCCGCAGCTTCTCGATGCGATTGCGGTACACCACCGGGAAAGGCATCCCGCTGAGCCGCGGCGCGGCGGCGTCCCAGGCGGCGGGGAGATCGGAGACGGCTTCGTAGGTCTTCTCGACCTCGCGTCGCTCGAACAGCAACTGGTAGGCGCCCCGTGTCGCCGGCCGGGCGGAGAACATCAGCAGACCGGCGGTGGCGCGGTCCAGACGGTGGATGGGCGTGAGGTCGGGGTTGTCCAGGCGGCGGCGCAGCCGGATCAGCGCGGAGTTCTGCAGGTACTTCCCGCCGGGGGTGGTGGGGAGGAAATGCGGCTTGTCGATCACGACGAGGTCATCGTCGATGTGCAGGATCTCCTCGGTGAACGGCACGGCCTGCTCGACCGGGGGCTCGCGGTAGTACCAGATGAACTCCACCGCGCCCAGCGGGGTCTCCTCCGTGAGGGGGGCGCCGTCCGCTCCCACCATCTCGCCGCCACGAAAACGCGCACGGAGCTGCTCCGCGTCGAGGTGCCCGAAGCGCTCGATCACGTAGTCGGCGACCGTGGCCCAGGGCCCCGTCAGCGGCACGTGCAGCCGGGTCGCGCCCACACCGTCACGCACAGGCAGGGGAGAGGGCATGGGCATCGTGTCATTCTCCCACCGCCCCGGCGCCGCTCCGGCGACGGGGACCCTGGGCCGGCGGGCTCAGCGCTCGAAGGTCAGGCTCAGCTTGCGGAGCAGGGCTGCGAGGCGCTCACGGTCGGAGCGGCTCAGCCCGGCGAGCAGCGCAGCCTCAGCGTCGACGAGGCGGGTGATCGCGGCGTCGACGCGCACCCGTCCGTCGTCGGTGAGCAGCACCAGGACGCTGCGGCCATCGCCGGGATCTGCCTCGCGTCGCACCAGGCGGCGCCCGACCAGCCGATCGATGCGGTTGGTCATCGTGCCGCTGGAGACGAGCGTCTGCTGCAGCAGCTGCTTGGGGGAGAGACGGAAGGGGGCACCAGCACGGCGCAGCGCCGAGAGGACATCCCACTCCCACGGCTCGAGGTCGCTGCGGCGGAAGACGTCCTTGCGCGCACGATCGAGCTGCCGCGAGAGTCTGTCGACGCGCGAGAGCACTTCCAGGGGGGCGACGTCGAGGTCGGGGCGCTGGGCGATCCACGCCGCGACGATGCGGTCGACCTCGTCGCGCGCCGCCGCGTCGTCCGGGGCGAGAGGGTCGTCGTGCGCCGTCATGATCACATCATCGCACTCGGCGCGCACCGTCTTGTGGGGCCGCCCGTGGCAGACTGGTCGGGCGGCATCGCCCGACGGGGCGGTCGCGGTCCGCCGTGGTGTAATGGCAGCACGACAGCCTTTGGAGCTGTGAGGTCTAGGTTCGAGTCCTGGCGGCGGAGCATGCCGGAGAACAACCTCGCTATCATCGTCCTGGCCGCGGGCCAGGGCACCCGTATGAAGTCGCGCCTGCCGAAGGTCCTGCACCCCCTGGGCGGGCGCTCGCTCGTCGGGCATGTGCTGACCACCGCGCAGCGTCTGGACGCCGCGCACATCGAGGTCGTCGTGCGTCACGAGCGCGACCGCGTCGTGGAAGCGCTCGCGCAGGAGTACCCCGGGGTGACGATCGTCGACCAGGACGACATCCCCGGCACCGGTCGGGCCGTGCAGGTGGCCGTCGCGGCCCTCCCGGACAGCTTCGAGGGTGACGTCCTGGTGCTCTCGGGCGACGTGCCGCTCCTCGAGGTCGATGCCCTCCGGGCTCTCATCGAGCGTCACCGTGCGGACCACGCCGCCGCCACGCTGCTGAGCGCGCGTCTGACGGACCCCACCGGATACGGCCGTGTGATCCGCGACGGCGACGGCTCTGTCGCCCGCATCGTCGAGCAGCGCGACGCCACGGAAGAAGAAGCCGCTGTTCACGAGATCAACGCCGGCGTCTATGTGTTCCGCACCGCCGAGCTGCGCGCTGTGCTGCCGCGGATCGGGCGGCACAACGCCCAGGGGGAGATGTACCTGACCGAGGTCTTCGGGCTGCTGCATGCGGCGCAGGAGACGATCGCGGCCGAGGTCGCGACCGACGTCACCGCCACCTTCGGCATCAACGACCGCGTGCAGCTCGCCGAAGCCGCGCGCGCCCTCAACGACCGCGTGGTCCGGCGCTGGCAGCGCGAGGGTGTCACGGTGGTCGACCCGGCGACGACCTGGATCGATGAGACCGTGACCCTCGCACCCGATGTCACCATCCACCCGAACACGCACCTGGAGCGCGCCACGGTCGTCGCAGAGGGCGCCACCATCG
Organism: Microbacterium longlingense; assembly: GCF_058349825.2. Classification (NCBI taxonomy): domain Bacteria; kingdom Bacillati; phylum Actinomycetota; class Actinomycetes; order Micrococcales; family Microbacteriaceae; genus Microbacterium; species Microbacterium longlingense. The sequence continues at coordinate 39,577 of NZ_JBYRJA020000008.1, read as the reverse complement.
GCCCGGACACCACCCTGGTCGACTGCGAGGTGGGGGAGGGTGCATCGGTGCGCCGCACCGACGGCACGCTCGCCGTGATCGGCGCCGGTGCGACCGTCGGCCCGTTCGCCTATCTGCGGCCGGGAACCATCCTCGGCGCCGGGGGCAAGATCGGCACCTTCGTCGAGACCAAGAACGCCACGATCGGTGCGGGCAGCAAGGTTCCGCATCTGTCGTACATCGGCGACACCACGATCGGTCGCGGCGTGAACATCGGTGCCGGCGCCATCACCGCCAACTACGACGACATCGCCAAGCACCGTACCGAGATCGGCGATGAGGTGCACACGGGGTCGCACAACGTCTTCGTCGCGCCCGTTACGATTGGAGACGGCGCGAAGACCGGTGCCGGTGCGGTGGTCCGCAAGGACGTCCCCGCTGGTGCCCTGGCCCTGAGCGTGGCACCCCAGCGCAACGTCGAGGGCTGGGTCGAGAAGAACCGTGCGGGGACGGCGGCGGCGGAGGCCGCGGCGCGCTCCCGCTCGAACGACTGATCGGCTCGAACGGACGAGGCAGCACCCACCGGAGTCCCTCTCCTCTGACTCCACCGAACCCGATCGGATCTGAAACGGACATGGCGCGTAAGAAGAAGACCGTCGCACTCGACCGAGACAACGGCGTCGCTCCGGGCCTCGTCGCCCGCACCAAGAAGCGGCTCGTGGTCGCGGGCGGTCGTTCCCATCCCGCGCTGACCGCCGCCGTCGCCGAAGCGCTCGGCACGGTGGTCGCCCCCACCGAGCACCGGACGTTCGCATCCGGGGAGATCTACTCGCGCTTCGAGGTCTCGATCCGCGGCTGCGACCTGTTCCTGGTGCAGTCGTTCGGCGGCCCGGTCAACGAGTGGCTCGTCGAGCTGCTCATCATGATCGACGCAGCCAAGCGCGCCTCGGCGAAGCGCATCACGGTCGTCGCGCCCTACTTCCCCTATTCGCGTCAGGACAAGAAGGGACGTGGCCGCGAGCCGATCAGCGCCCGTCTCGTGGCCGACATGCTCAAGACCGCCGGTGCGGACCGCGTGATGAGCGTGGACCTGCACGCCGCGCAGATCCAGGGCTTCTTCGACGGCCCCGTCGACCACCTGTTCGCCAAGCCGGTGCTGCTGGAGTACTTCGAGTCCTCGCTCACGGGCGAGGACCGTGAGACGCTCACGATCGTGTCCCCCGACATGGGCCGGGTGCGGGTCGCGGACACCTGGTCGGACAGTCTCGGTGCGCCCCTGGCGATCATCCACAAGCGCCGCGACCCGAAGGTGGCCAACCAGGTCACCGTCCACGACATCGTCGGAACGGTCGACGGCCGCACGTGTCTCCTCGTCGACGACATGATCGACACCGGCGGCACGATCGTCAAGGCGGCGCAGGCTCTCAAGGCCAACGGTGCCCGTAAGGTGATCGTCGCCGCCACCCACGCGATCTTCAGCGACCCGGCCACCGAGCGCCTGCAGGACGACTCGATCGACGAGGTCGTCGTCACCGACACGGTGCCGCTGACCAAGGAGTTCCCCGGCCTGCGCGTCCTGCCGATCGCTCCGCTGCTGGCCCGCGCGATCCAGGAGGTCTTCGAGGACGGCTCCGTCACGAGCATGTTCGGCGGCGAGGCCTGAGGCGCACCACGCCCCGTCCGTCAGAACCGTCCGTCCGCACGAGCAGGCGGATGGCCGCAGAACAGGCAGAGGCTAACAGCAACCTCCTGTTCTCCGGCCATCCGCCTGTTCTCGTGTCAGGGCCGGGGCGGCGCCGCAGTCCGGGCATACTGCGTGCCGTCGACGCGTCGTTCGAGCAGTTCGCCGTCGACCAGATATCGGCGCAGGACAGCCACGTCGTCGTGGAAGGGCAGCAGCCGCTGGTTGAGCGTCGGCTCGTCGATCTCCTCGCCCACCGCGACAGCCCGCTCCGCCACCCACGCGAGCAGGTCACCGCGCTCGGTGAGGTTCGCCGGATACTGCACGATGCGCGTGCCGTCGAGAAAACGGTCGATGCCGGTCTTCTTGCGGACCGGGGCCTGGGCGAGGACGGCGCGGAAAGCGCCATCGCGGAACAGCCCGGTGTCGGCATCGGCGAGGCCGGCGTGCACGAGGGTGTCACGGATGCGACGCCGCCGGGAGGGCGAATGATCGCCGAGAGCGTCGTCGAGGGTCGCCCCCAGCATGAGACGCGCAGCCGCGTGGCGCACGTCGGGGTTGGCAAGGGCCGCGATGAGGGGACGCCAGCCAGTTGTCTTGTCCATAGCCGGCCAACGCTACCCGATGCCGGAGGCTTCCGCCCCCCGGCGTCGGCATGCGGGCACAGGATCCCCACGGGAACCGGCCAGGGGCCGCATAGGTCGGGTCCGTAGCCTCGGCTCACCGCAATCAAACGGGAGGACCGCCATGACCCGCACGACCGTCCCCGCCCGCATCCGCTCGGGTGCTGCTCTCGCCGGCGCCGCCTCGGTGCTCGTGCTCGCCGGCTGCTCCGGAGCCGCAGAGGCCGAGGAGCAGACGCCGGCCGACGCGCCCAGCGCCGTCTCATCGACCCCCGAGGCGTCGGAGGCCGCCACGACCCCGGCCGCAGACGCCGTGAGCACGAGCCCCTACGTCGACGGCACCTATGTCGCCGACGGCACCTACCAGACCCCCGAGACGCTGGAGACGGTCGAGGTGACCCTCACCCTCGCCGACGGCGTGGTCACGGACGTCGAGGTGGTCGGCGACCCGGTCGCCCGCGAGAGCGCCCAGTACCAGGGACAGTTCATCTCCGGCATCGCCGAGGAAGTGGTCGGCGTCCCGATCGACGACCTGGACGTGCACCGCGTCGCGGGATCCTCGCTCACCAGCGGCGGCTTCAACGCCGCCGTCGAGGCGATCAAAGACCAGGCCGCCGGCTGACCACGATGGCCGTGCTGGCCTTCGAGGCGATCGGCACCCGCTGGGAGATCGAGACCGCAGAGCCGCTTCCGGCTTCCGCTCGCGCCGCGGTCGAGGCGGTGATCGCCGGTTTCGACCGGACGTGGTCGCGATTCCGCGCCGACACGGTCGTCGCCCGCCTGGGGCGAACCGGTGGGGACGTCGCGGAGCCCGAGGACGCCGCCGCGATGCTCGACGCCTTCCAGGAGGTCTCCGCGGCGACGTCCGGCGCGGTGAATCCGCTGGTGGGCCGCAGCCTCGAAGCCCTCGGCTACGACCCCTCCTACTCGCTCTCGGCCGGGGCGCCGCGCTCAGCACCCGAGGACTGGGGTGCTGTGCTCCGCTGGGGCGACGGCGTGCTCGGCCTGACCGAGCCCGCGATCATCGACGTCGGCGCGCTGGGAAAAGGCCGCCTCGTCGATCGCGTGATGCTGGCGCTCGCCGCGATCCCGGGGGATGTCGTCGTCGACGCCGGCGGCGATCTGCGGGCGCGGGGGAGGGGCATCCGCGTCGCGCTCGAGCACCCCTACGACCCGGCGTGCGCGGTGGGCGTTGCCCACGTCGCGGACCGGGCGCTGTGCGCATCGGCGATCAACCGTCGTGCCTGGGGCGACGGGCTGCACCATGTGCTCGACGCGCGCACGGGGCTTCCGGTGCGCACCTGGGCCGCCACATGGGCGCTCGCCGATGATGCGATGCACGCTGATGCCGTCTCGACCGCGCTGTTCTTCGCCGGTGGCGCGGAACTGGCGTCCCGCTGGGGCGTCGCGTGGGCGAGAATGAGCACCGACGGCCGCATCGAGCGTTCGCCCGGATGCCCGTTCGAGCTGTTCACAGGGTCGCCGGCCGGCGGCCCCCGTGCCGGGTCGTGATCCCCTGAGCGCCCCACCGTCGCCCCTCCCGAATGCCAGGACCAGACGACCGAAGGAATCCCCGACGTGATCGCCTCTCTTCTCCGCCTGCGGCAGCGCCTGCTCGCCCGACTCGGCACGCTGTCGATGTACCGGCTCGTCCTGCTGTGCCTTGTCGCCCTCACCGTGGTCGCGGTCGCACTCGCGGCCACCGGAACACTGAGCTCGACGGGGCCCATCGAGATCGTCGTGTCTGCCGTGGTCCTCGTCGTCGTCAGCGGCGCCGTCGACCTCGTCGGACAGCGCGTGCGAGGCCGCGCCCCACGGTTCGAGTCGGCGGTGATCACCGGCCTCATCCTGCTGTTCGTGCTGCGGCCGGGTGTCGATGCCCCCGCGCTCGCCGGCCTGGCTCTCGCCGGCGCGCTGGCGGCCGCCTCGAAGCACCTGATCGTGGTGCGCGGCCGGCATCTGCTCAACCCGGCGGCGTTCGGCGCCGCTGCCGTCACCATCGCCGGCTCCCTCCCCGCGCTGTCCTGGCTGGGCACCTGGTCGTCCTGGTGGGTGGGCACGCCTCTTCTCGCCATCCCGGTGGTGATTCTCGGCACGCTCGTGCTGCTGCGCACCGAGAAGGTCGCCATCGGCCTCGTCTTCCTCGGGGTGGTGGTCTCCGTCTCGCTGCTGCGGCAGCTCGTCCAGGCGCAGGACGCGGGCCTCGGCGTCGACGTGGCGGCCGCCGCCTACCTCGTGCTCGCGCAGAGCCCCGCACTGTTCCTCGCGGCGTTCATGCTCTCCGAGCCGCAGACGCTCCCGCCGCGACGCGGGCAGCAGATCCTGGTCGCCGCCGTCGTCGGTGTGCTCGCCGGATGGCCGATCGCGGTGGGGGGTCTGTTCACCCTCGGGCAGGAGCGTGCGCTGCTGATCGGCAACATCGTGGCGTTCGTCTTCGCGCGCCGGGCGGCGATCCGGCTCGCGCTGCAGAGCCGGAGGATGGTGACGCCCACCGTCGAGGAGCTCACATTCGCCGCGCGCGGCATGCCGGCGTTCCGTGCCGGGCAGTACCTCGAGCTCGAGGTGGCGCACCCGCATCCCGACCCCCGCGGCACGCGCCGGGAGTTCAGCATCGTCTCCGCGCCCGCCGACCTCCCTGAGGTGCGCATCGCGCACCGCGCGGATCCGGCGCGTCCGGCATCCACGTTCAAGCGCGCGCTCGCCGCTGCCGAGCGCGGGGCGCAGCTGCGCGCGACCGGCGTCTGGGGCGACTTCCTCCTGCCGGCGCGCGGGCCCGTGCTCCTGGTGGCGGCCGGCATCGGTATCACGCCCTTCGTCTCCCAGCTGCGGGACGGTGTGGCGGGGCGCGACGTGGTCGTGGTGATCGTGGCCTCCCGCGCTGTCGAGGTGGCGTTCCGCGCCGAGCTCACCGCGGCAGGGGTGCCGGTGATCGTCTTCACGCCAGACGATCCTGGTGCCCTGCCGGAGCGCTGGCGGTGGGCCGGTGCGGGGCGGCCGGATGCCGCGGCCCTGGCCGCCGCCGTGCCCGACCTCGCGCGCCGCACGGCATTGGTCAGCGGTCCGCCCGCGCTGATCGCCGCGCTCGCTCCCGCGCTACGGCGCGCACGCGCGGTGCGCACCGACGCGTTCGCCGGGTACTGATCCTCGCCGGCGTCGCACCCGTCTTGCGCTGCGCCCCCGCGGCGCGGGCGGCAATCAGATCAGGAGGTCGCGCCGGGGTCCGGCTCGCCCTCGTCGGCGTAGGCGAACGGCAGCAGCACCGCGAACGTGGTGTCGCCGGGAACGCTCGACACCGCCAGCTCACCGCCGTGACCCTCCACGATCGCCTTCGTGATCGCGAGGCCGAGCCCGGTGCCGCCCGTCTGCCGGGCACGGGAGCGGTCGCCCCGGGCGAAGCGCGTGAAGAGGTCTTCGCGCAGGGCGGGGTCGATGCCCGGCCCGTCGTCGTGCACCGAGAGCACCGCACGCTCGCCGTCGAGCGCCACGGTCACCGTCACGGTGGTGCCCTCCGGCGTGTGCGTTCGCGCGTTCGCGAGCAGATTCACCAACACCTGGTGCAGGCGCTGAGCATCGCCCAGGACATGCACGGGCTCCGCGGGAACCACGACGTTCCAGCGGTGGCCAGCAGCGGTGGGGCGGGCGTCGGCCACGGCTTCCAGTGCGAGCCGGGTGAGGTCGACCTCGCCGTGGACGAGCTCCCGCCCCTCGTCCAGGCGGGCGAGCAGCAGGAGGTCCTCGACCAGTCCGGTCATCCGCAGGGACTGGGCCTGGATGCGTTCGAGCGCTGTCCGCGTGGTCTCCGGCAGGGCGCGCTCGCGCAGGGAGAGCTCGGAGTATCCGCGGATCGAGGACAGGGGCGTGCGCAGCTCATGACTGGCGTCGGCGACGAACTGCCGCATGCGCTCTTCGTTGCGCTGGCGCACGCCGAGCGAGCTTTCCACGTGGTCCAGGAGTTTGTTCACAGCAGCGCCGACCGCGCCGGTCTCGGTGAGGGGGTCGGCCTCATAGTCCGGCACGCGTTCCGGGATCGACACGTCGCCGCGGTCGAGCGGCTGGTTGGCGACACGGGTCGCGGTGGCCGCGACCGCGCGCAGCGGCCGCAGGCTCACGCGAATGGTGATCGCCGTGGTGACGGCCAGCAGGATCAGACCGCCCAGCGTCGTGGTGAGCAGCGTGGTGAACAGGCGCGTCATGGTCTGCTGCATCTCGGTGCGGGGCAGCCCGACCACGATGGTGGCGATCTGGTTCTGCACGACCGTGACGCGGTACGAACCGGTGCCGTCGAAGTTGACGGTGGTGGTCGCCGCCGACGTCTCGCGCAGCGCTTGATCGATCTGGCCGAGCTGTTCGCTGGAGAGCTCGACGATCCGCCCGTCGCTCGTGCCGGCCACCGGCATCACGATCACGCCGGTCGGCGTGATGTCCAGCGGGCCGCCCGGTGTGCTGGGATTGGCTGCGACCGCGACGAGGGTGCCCGGTATCACCTCGCGTCCGGCCAGGATGGCCGAGGCGGTGACCGCGTCGGTGCCGCGTATCAGCAGGCCGGCCTCGATCTTCTCCTGAGCCATGGCGGCCACGCGTTGCGCGCTGTCCCGTACCTGATCGTCCAGCCGCGCGCTGAGCACGGCCCCCAGGGTGGCGCTCACGGCGATCGCGACGATGACGATGATGAGCGAGACGATGCCGATGACCGCGGCCATGAGCCGCGACTGCAGGGTCGGCGGGCGACGGCCCACCGGCCCTGGCACGCTCACCGGATCCCCGCTGAGGTCACTGGGGCGCCTTGATCATGTATCCGACCCCGCGCACGGTGTGGATGAGGGGGGCGCGCCCCGCGTCGATCTTCTTGCGCAGGTAGGAGATGTACAGCTCGACGACGCTCGACTTGCCGCCGAAGTCGTAGCTCCACACCCGGTCGAGGATCTGCGCCTTCGACAGCACGCGGCGCTCGTTGCGCATGAGGTAGCGCAGCAGCTCGAACTCGGTGGCCGTGAGCTCGATCTCCTCGCCGGAGCGGATCACCTCGTGGCTGTCCTCGTTGAGGGTGAGGTCGCCCACGCGCAGGATGGACTCCTCGGACGCGGATGCGGCGACGCCGCTGCGACGGATGACCGCGCGCAGGCGCGCGACGACTTCTTCGAGGCTGAACGGCTTGGTGACGTAGTCGTCGCCGCCGGCGGTGAGCCCGGAGATGCGGTCGGCGACGGCGTCCTTCGCGGTGAGGAAGACCACCGGGACGAGGTTGCCCGCTTCGCGCAGGCGCTTGAGCACGGACATCCCGTCGAGGTCTGGCATCATCACGTCGAGCACGAGGGCGTCCGGCTCGAACTCCTGCACGGCCTGGAGGGCCTCGAGCCCGGAGGACGCGGTGCGCACCTCCCAGCCCTCCATGCGCAGCGCCATCGAGAGCAGGTCGGTCAGCATCGGCTCGTCGTCGACGGCCAGCACGCGCAGCGGCGATCCGTCGGGGCGTCGCAGGTGATTGTCGTCGCTCATCCCGTCATTGTCGGCGAGAAACCTATGAGTTCCTTATGAGCGCTGCCCGCTCTGCCGAATCATCAGGATTTTCTGGTGGGCGCGAGGCCGATGGCCCCGCGCCCACCAGAAAATCCTGATGATTCGGCGCGAGGTCAGTGGGTGTCTTCCGCTTCGACCTCGGAACGGTCGCCGGACCACAGGGTGTGGAAGGTGCCGGGACGGTCGACGCGGCGGTACGTGTGTGCGCCGAAGAAGTCGCGCTGACCCTGGATCAGCGCCGCGGGCAGACGCTCGGCACGCAGGCCGTCGTAGTAGGCCAGCGACGACGAGAACGCGGGCGCCGGGATGCCGCTCGCCGCCGAGATCTGCACGATCTCCCGCCAGGCATCCTGAGCGCGCCCCAGGGCCTCGACGAAGTACGGCGCCGTCAGCAGCACCGGAAGACCCGGGTCGGCGGCGTACGCCTCGGAGATGCGGTTGAGGAACTGCGCGCGGATGATGCAGCCGCCGCGCCAGATGCGCGACACCGCTCCGAGGTCGATATCCCACCCGTAGGTCTCTGCGCCCGCGCGGATCTCATCGAAGCCCTGCGAGTAGGCGACGATCTTCGAGGCGTACAGCGCCAGGCGCACCTGCTCGATGAAGGCGTCGGGGTCGGACACCGTGAGGGCGCCGTCGGGGCCGGGCAGCTCGCCGGAGACGTCGCGCTGCTCGCGGTGGCTGGACAGCGAACGCGCGAAGGTCGCCTCGGCGATGCCCGAGACCGGAACGCCCAGGTCGAGCGCGGTCTGCACGGTCCAGGCCCCGGTGCCCTTGGCGCCGGCCTCGTCGACGATCACGTCGACGAGCGGGCGTCCCGTGGCCGCATCGGTCTGGCGCAGCACCTCGGCGGTGATCTCGATGAGGTACGACTCGAGCTCGCCGTCGTTCCACTGCGCGAAGACCTCCGCGATCTCCGCGGGCGTCTTGCCGGTTCCGCGCCGGATGAGGTCGTAGGCCTCGGCGATCAGCTGCATGTCGGCGTACTCGATGCCGTTGTGCACCATCTTCACGAAGTGGCCGGCGCCGTCATGGCCCACGTGGGTCACGCACGGCTCGCCCTCGGCGACCGCGGCGATCGAGCGCAGGATCGGCCCCAGGGTCTCCCACGACTCGTCGGGGCCGCCCGGCATGAGCGACGGTCCGAGCAGCGCGCCCTCCTCGCCGCCCGAGACACCCATGCCGACGTAGTTGAAGCCGCGCTCGCGCACGGCCTTCTCGCGACGGATCGTGTCGGTGAACAGTGCGTTTCCGCCGTCGACGATGATGTCGCCCGGCTCGAAGACGTCCATGAGGTCGTTGATCACCGCGTCGGTCGGCGCCCCCGCCTTGACCATGATGATCGCCGTGCGCGGACGCTGCAGCGACGCGGCGAACTCCTCGTAGGAGTAAGCCGGAACGAAGCCGGCCTCGGGGTGCGCTGCGACGAGGTCGTCGGTCTTGGCGCGAGAGCGGTTGAGCACGGCGACGGTGTTGCCCTCGCGGCTTGCGAGGTTGCGCGCGAGGTTAGATCCCATCACCGCGAGCCCGACGACTCCGATGTTCGCTTGCGATCCGGGCACGATTCTCCTGACGGTCGGTGAAGAGGGGGAGCGTCGCGGGTGCCGCGCTGCGGCCGATCTTTGCCGTGACGCAGTCATCGTATCGTTCCGTCTCGGCAGCGCCCAGGCCTGCGGCGGTGGTCCGTCTGCACAGATGCGCTCTTCGCTCTGGCCGGATCTCCGGGGTCGCGGGAGGCGCCCCCGCGGTCGTCTCAGTCCTTGCGGTTGGTGGCGCGGCCGAGCGAGAAGAGCGCCCCGAAACTGGCCACGATGGCGACGAGGGTCGTGCAGCCGATGAACCAGAGGATGCCGTGGCTGATGAGAGCGGCGTCGAGCATGCGGGGGTCTCCTTGTGTCCGGGAACGCTGCTGCTCAGCCTACCGGCCGGATCTGCGCGGGAAATCCGGTAGAGTGGTCGGGTTCCTCGGCGAGGGAGACGGGCGCCTGGTGTGCTCTTCTCCGTTATCGACGCGGTGATCGTGGGCCCGGCGGCCCCTTTCTGCGCGTGCTGCCGAGAGCGACCATGACCACCGCGAAGCCCGGCCAGGGCTCGTGCCCTGAAGGAGAAGGAACATGTCTGAAGACAGCAAGGTCGTCGCGGAGCTCCGCACCGAGTTCGGCAAGGGCTTCGCGCGCCGCCTGCGCGCCGCCGGGAAGATTCCCGCCGTCGTCTACGGCCACGGCACCGACCCGGTGCACGTCGCCCTTCCCGGCCACCAGGTCGGCCTGATCGTGCGTCGCGCCAACGCGCTGCTCGACCTCGACATCGACGGCAAGGGACAGCTGGCGCTCGTCAAGGACATCCAGCGCGACCCGGTGCGCCAGATCATCGAGCACATCGACCTGCTGGTCGTCCGTCGCGGCGAGAAGATCGAGGTCGAGATCCCGGTTCACGTTCTGGGCGAGTCCTTCTCCGGCACGATCGTGACCGTCGAGGTCGCCACCATCAAGCTCGAGGTCGAGGCCACGCGTATCCCCGAGTTCGTCGAGGTCAGCGTTGAGGGCCTGCAGGAGGGCGCTCACATCACCGCCGGCGACGTCGAGCTGCCCGAGGGCGCGACGCTGGTCGACGACCCTGAGCTGCTCCTCATCGGCATCTCCGTCCCGGCAGCCCCCTCCGGCGACGACGCCGAGGACGACGCAGACGCTCCCGCCGCGGAGTAAGAACGCTCATGGCGGACACCTGGCTGGTGGTGGGGCTCGGCAATCCCGGACCCCGCTACGAGCAGACCCGCCACAACGTCGGCCAGCTCGTCATCGACGAGCTGGCCGACCGTCGTTCCGAGCAGTTCCGCGAGCACAAGGGCGGCGCGCGGGTCGTCGAGACCTGGACGCGTCCCGGAGGCAGCAAGCTCGTGCTCGCGAAGCCCAACTCCTTCATGAATCTCTCGGGCAAGCCGGTCTCCGCGCTCGCCCGTTTCTACTCGATCGCGCCGGAGCGGCTCATCCTCGTGCACGATGAGCTCGACATCCCGTTCGACGCGCTCAAGCTCAAGACCGGCGGCGGTCACGGCGGCCACAACGGCATCCGCGATGTCGCCGCGGCGATGGGAACCCCTGATTTCCCGCGCGTCCGCGTCGGCATCGGGCGGCCGCCCGGCCGCCAGGATCCAGCGGACTGGGTTCTCTCGCCGTTCTCCGCCGCGGAGCGGAAGAACCTGCCGATCCTCGTCTCGGACGCGGCGGATGCCGTTGAGCTCCTCGTCGACGAGGGCCTGCTGGCAGCGCAGCAGCGATATCACGGCACCCGCTGACATCCCCGGCGCCGGTCGAGCGTCGGCCGCCGCCGGGCCGGGGGCTTCGCCGGCTCACCGCGACGCCCGCAGCCGCCCCGCTCCGAGGGAACGGCTGCGCGGGCCGTGTCAGACGATCGAGGCGGCGACCCCGATCGACATCGCGATCACGAGCACGGTCCACCACACCACCGCAGCCACGACGGCCACGATGACGGCGGCGATGCCCAGGCCCCGCCCGGAACGCTTGGCGATGCCCATGATGCCGAGCACGATCGCTGCGATTCCGCTGATGGTGCCGACCCAGAACGAGATCTCCGCGACCAGCACCGAGCCGCGGGCCGGAGCGAGGAAGGCCAGGTCGTTGGTCGCCGTGGAGAAGTCGAACGGCCCGACCGCGGCGCCGATGGCGCTGCCCGCGACGCCCGCGGGGATCATCGTGACGAGCGCGATGAGGGCGAGGACGATGGCGACGAGGCCGAGGCGCTTCGACCCGGCGGCCGCAGCGGGCGCGGCTGCCGTGCCGTAGCCGCCGACCGGGGCCGTGTACGCGCCCGTCGGAGTCGGCAGGCCGACTCCGGGCTGCTCCGGCGCGATGCTCGGGTACGCGGGCGGAGCGGGGTAGACGGCGTTCTGGCCGCCGGGCGCAGCCGGGTATGCCGGCGGAACGCTGGGGAAGGCCGGTGCGCCGGCATATGCCGGGACGTCCGGCGCCGCTGGCTCGCCCGGGAGCGGCGCGCTGCCCGGATACGCCGGTGCGCTCGGCGGCTGCGGCGTCGAGTCCGGCTGCGGCGCCGACGGGGGCGACACCGGCTCGGGTGCGCCGGTCGGCAGCGGGGGAGCGGCCGGCGGCGCCTCCGGGAAGGCCGGGGCGGACTCGGGCTGGCGGGAGGGCTGCTGCGGATCGCTCACGCCCTCATCCTAAGCGGCGGGTGGTCTGCTGCGCAGGGTCGCACGGCATCGGCGCGGCCGGTGTCCGAGGGGGCCCGTAGACTCTTCCGGTGAACGTGCACGGCATTCTTCGCGCCCTCGACGCGGCCCCCTCCTTCCGCGACACGATGGGCTGGGCCCGGACCGACGCAGAGCTGTCGATGGTCGACGGCCTCGACGCCCCGGTGCTCGCCGGCCTCCTCGAACATCGAGCGCGGTCTGGCGCCCCCGCGAGCCTCCTCGCCGTGGCACCCACGTCGCGGCGCGCGGAGTCGCTGGCTCAGGCCCTCGAGGCCTATGTGCCCGGCGCCGAGGTGCTGGTCTTCCCGGCCTGGGAGACCTTGCCGCACGAGCGGCTGAGCCCCAGCGCCGACACCGTCGGGCGCCGTATCGAGGTGCTTCACCGCATCGCGCGCTGGACCGGCGAGCATCCGCTCATCGTGGTGGCATCGGTGCGGGCCGCCCTGCAGCCGCTCGCACCGGGCCTGGGCGCAGCCGAGCCCCTCGTGCTGACCGTGGGCGGACGCGGCCTCGAGCTCGAGGATGTGGTGGCCCAGCTCGTCGAGCACGCCTACTCCCGCGTCGACATGGTCTCGCGCCGGGGCGAGTTCGCCGTGCGCGGCGGCATCCTCGACGTCTTCCCGCCGACGGCAGAGCACCCCAGCCGCGCGGAGTTCTTCGGCGACGAGATCGACCAGATCCGGTTGTTCTCCGTGGCGGATCAGCGCTCGCTCCCCGGCGAGATCTCCGAGGTCGTGCTGCCCCCGAGCCGGGAGCTGCTGCTCACACCGGCGGTGCGTGCCCGCGCCCGTGATCTGCTCGGCACGCTGCCCGGTCTCTCCGGGATGCTCGAGCGGATGGCCGAGGGCATCCCCGTGGAGGGAATGGAGTCGCTTCTGCCGGTGGTGGCCGGCCCCCTCGTCCCGCTCACCGCGTGTCTGCCCGCGGGCGGGGCCGTGGCCGTGGTCGACCCGGAACGGACGATCGCGCGTGCGACGAACCTCGCCGACACCGATCGAGAGTTCCTCGAGGCGGCGTGGAGCGCGGCGACCGCGGGTGCTTCCGCGCCCGTCGACATCTCGGCGCTGCGGGGTGCCGGGGTCGACGGCGGCGACTTCCTCTCGGTGCCGGCCTTCCGCGATGCTGCGCACGAGAGCCGCATGGTGTGGTGGACCCTCAGCGCATTCGACGCCGGTGCCGACGTGCCGGCAGACGATGCGGCGCCGGTCACGGGAATCCCGTCGTTCCAGGGCAATGTGGACGGCGCGATCGCGTTCGTCGAGACGCTCGTGGCCGATGGCTGGGCGGTGGTCGTGGCCGCCTCCGGCGCCGGTCTGGTCGAGCGCGCCCGCGACGTGCTCGCCGATCGGGGCGTCGCGGCGCGGCTCGTCGACGATCTCGCCGACGCCCCGGAGCCGGGCGTCGCGACGCTCGTGATCGCGACGATCGAGGCGGGCTTCCGCGACCCCAACGCGAAGATCGCGGTTCTCACCGAGAGCGAGTTCTACGGCCGCACGATCGGCGGCGATCAGCGCGTGGTGAAGAAGCTCGCATCCCGCCGCCGCAACGTCGTCGATCCGATGGCCCTCAAACCGGGCGACTTCGTGGTGCACGCCACGCACGGCATCGCGAAGTTCGTCGAGATGACCCAGCGCGAGGTCTCCACCGGCGGGCGCAACGCGCAGAAGACCACGCGCGACTACCTCGTGCTCGAATACGCGCCGTCCAAGCGCGGATACCCGGGCGACAAGCTGTACGTCCCCACCGATCAGCTCGACCTGCTCTCGAAGTACGTCGGGGGCGAGGCGCCGGCGCTGTCGAAGATGGGCGGCAGCGACTGGGCGGCGGCCAAGGGCCGGGCGCGCCGGGCGGTGCGCGACATCGCGGTCGAGCTGGTCAAGCTCTACTCGGCGCGGATGGCCGCACGCGGCCACGCCTTCGGCCAGGACACGCCCTGGCAGCGGGAGCTGGAAGAGGCCTTCCCGTTCGCGGAGACCCCGGACCAGCTGCAGACGATCGAGGAGATCAAGCGCGACATGGAGCGGCCCATCCCGATGGACCGCCTCCTGAGCGGCGACGTCGGGTTCGGCAAGACCGAGGTCGCGGTGCGGGCCGCTTTCAAAGCCATTCAGGACGGCAAGCAGGTGGCGATGCTCGTGCCGACCACGCTGCTGGTGAAGCAGCACCTGGAGACGTTCACGCAGCGGTTCGCCGGGTTCCCGGTGAAGGTGCGCCCCCTCTCGCGCTTCCAAACCGACAAGGAGGCCAGGCTCACCCTCGACGGGCTGCTCCGCGGCGAGGTCGACATGGTCATCGGCACGCACCGCATCCTCACAGACCAGGTGATGTTCAAGGACCTGGGGCTGCTCATCGTCGACGAGGAGCAGCGCTTCGGCGTCGAGCACAAGGACGCCCTCAAGAAGCTCAAGACCAACGTGGACATCCTGGCGATGAGCGCCACCCCGATCCCGCGCACGCTCGAGATGGCGGTCACCGGCATCCGGGAGATGTCGACGCTGCAGACCCCGCCCGAGGATCGTCACCCGATCCTGTCGTACGTCGGACCGCGCACCGACAAGCAGGTCGCCGCCGCGATCCGCCGCGAGATCCTGCGCGAGGGTCAGGTCTTCTACGTGCACAACCGAGTGCAGTCGATCCAGCGCGTGGCCGCACAGATCGCCGAGCTCGTGCCGGAGGCGCGGGTGGCCGTCGCGCACGGTCAGATGGGCGAGCATCAGCTCGAACAGGTGGTCGACGACTTCTGGGAGCGCAAATTCGACGTGCTCGTGTCGACCACCATCATCGAGACAGGGCTGGACATCTCGAACGCGAACACGATGATCATCGACCGGGCCGACCGGTACGGACTCTCGCAGCTGCACCAGCTCCGCGGCCGGGTGGGTCGCGGTCGTGAGCGCGCCTACGCCTACTTCCTCTACGACGAGAACAAGCCGCTGACCGAGACCGCGGCCGACCGGCTGCAGACGATCGCGGTCAACAACGACCTGGGCTCCGGCATGCAGGTCGCGATGAAAGATCTGGAGCTGCGCGGTGCCGGCAATCTGCTCGGCGCAGAGCAGGCCGGACACATCGCGGGCGTCGGCTTCGACCTGTACCTCCGCATGATCGGCGAGGCCGTGGCGACGTTCCGCGGCGAGGACACCGAGACCGGGGCGGAACTGCGGCTCGAACTGCCGATCGACGCGCGCATCCCCGAGGACTACATCGACAGCGAGCGTCTGCGCCTGGAGGCCTACCAGAAGCTGTCCAGCGCGGCCACGGCGACGGCGGCGCCGGAGGCCATCGACCTCGTGGTGGAGGAACTCACCGACCGATACGGCACGCTGCCGGAGGAGATGTCCGGCCTGATCGCGATCGCCCGGCTGCGGCGGCGCGCGGCGCGCGCCGGGCTCACCGATGTCGTGGCGATGGGGTCGAACCTCCGGGTCGCGCCGGCGCACCTGGAGGACTCCATGAAGATCCGTGTGCAGCGGCTGTACCCGAAAGCGAAGCTCATCGGCGGGGGAGACGCGCTCGTCGTGCCGATGCCGGACGACGTCGACCTGCTCGCCTGGACCGGGCAGCTGCTCACCGCGCTGTTCCCGGCCTCCGTCGAGCAGCCGGCGGAGCCGGAGCGGGCGAGCACAGGCTGAGCTCGCGCGGGCGTCAGCGGCTCAGTCGGCCTCTCTGACGTAGCCGGTGAGGCGGTCGGCGATCGCCGCGCGCAGGGTGTCGGGGAGCGGTCCGCCGAGGAAGAGCTCGTAGTACCACATCCCGTCGGCGGCCAGGCTGACCATGAAGTCCTGCAGCGCGGTCTCGTCGAAGTGGCCGTCTTCGGACACCGCCGGCATCGGCATCCACCGCTCGGAGACATGGCGCCACGCGCCGCGCCACTCCGGGTCGTTGGTCGCCTCGGCGAGCAGACGCAGATGGGCGCGCGATGACAGCCCCAGCGCGGTGGCCACGCAGGCGCGCGCTTTCTCCGCATCGGTGCAGTGCTCCGGGGCCTTGCCGGCGGCGGAGCGCAACTGGGCGTCCCACTGGCCGGCGAGGTGGACATGGATCGCGGTGAGCAGCGATTTCTTCGAGGGGAAATGGTAGATCAGGCCGCGCTTGGTGACTCCCGCCTCATCCGCGACGGCGTCGAGGGTGATGGCGGGAACCCCGCGCTCCTCGACCACGCGCAGCGCGGCCTCGAGCATCGAGTTCCTGGCGCTGGGTCGTGCCATGGGGAGATCCTCCGTCGGGTCTTCGAATGCCCCCATTGTCGCATCCTCGTCCTCGGCCGGGCTCGCGTGTTTCCGCGTGAGCGGATGGCTGAGCCCCGGAGCATTTCCACCCCGGTTCGCCCGGCGGAACCGCTACGCTGAGCGCATGCTGTACGAGCACCTCGGGGCTCGCCCCCGCATCCACGACACCGCCGTCGTCGCGCCGTCTGCCGTGGTCTCCGGCGACGTCGAGATCGGGCCGGGCTGTCAGGTGCTGCACGGCGCGGTGATCACCGCGGAGGGCGGTCCGATCGCGCTGGGTTCGCATGTGATCGTGATGGAGAACGCGCTCATCCGCGCGACCGCGGCGGATGCGGTGCGCATCGGTGCGCACAGCCTTGTCGGCACGCTCGCCAGCGTGGCCGGAGCGGACATCGGTGCTGAGGTCTTTCTGGCCTCGGGTGCGCGCGTCTTCAACGGCGCCGTCGTGGGGCCGCGCTGCGAGGTGCGTGTCAACGCGATCGTGCATCGGCGCGCCGTGCTGCCGGAGGCGACGGTGGTGCCGATCGGCTGGATCGCCGCGGGCGACCCGGTGCAGCTGTACGCACCGGATCGCCACGAGGAGATCGGGGCCGCCCAGCCCGAGCTCGACTTCCCCGGCTACGTCTTCGGGGTCGACCGGCAGACCCCCGATCTGATGGTGCAGCTCACGGAGCGCTACGGCATGTCGCTCGCCCGCCACGCCGCCGACCGCCTCATCGCGGACTGACCGCGCGGTGCCGGGACGTGCGGGCGCGTGTGTCCCGCTCGCACCGGTGCCGGATCCGCGGTGAGCTCTCCGGAATCCCTCCGCGGAGAGCGCCCCGGGTGCGAATCGGGCTGCGGATTCCTTCCCCGACCTTCGTAACATCCACGAAATCAGTCGAGAACTTATTCTTGTGCATTGGATTCGTCGTGATGCATAGTGAGCTACCGCGTTTTTCGTGGTGACGGGTCTCACCCGGTTCCGCGTGCACATGAAGGAGTGAGCGCTTGGCTGAGAAGAGTTCGACGAAGATCAAGCCGCTCGCCCAGGGCGGCGGCAGCCTGAAACGCAATCTCGGTCTGTGGGCCATCGTCGGTCTCGGCCTCGGGTACATGACCCCCACAGTGGTCTTCGACACGTTCGGCATGGTCGCGCGCGACACCGACAACGTCGTGCCGGCGGCATACGCCGTCGCGTTGATCGTGATGATCTTCACGGCGATCAGCTACGGCAAGATCGCCGGCGCCATCCCGAGCGCCGGGTCGGCATACACCTATGCACGCGAGTCGATCCACCCCAACGTCGGGTTCATGGTCGGCTGGACCTCGCTGATCGACTACATCCTGCTGCCGATGGTGAACTGCCTCATCATCCGCAGCTATCTGGAGGCGCTGTTCCCCGACATCCCCGGATGGATCTGGGTCGTGCTGTACTGCATCCTCGTGACGGCGATCATCTACATGACCATGCGGGGCACCTCGAACGTCAACATGATCCTGCTGGTGTTCTCGATCATCGTCATGGTGGTGTTCGTGGTGATGGTCATCGCCCAGCTCGCGCGCGGCGAGGGCGCAGCGACCCTCGCATCGGCCGCGCCGTTCATCCACGATGGCGTGACGATGTCGGCCCTGCTCATGGGAGCGACCATCGTGTGCTTCTCGTTCATCGGCTTCGACGCGGTCACGATGTACGCCGAGGAGGCCAGGCACCCCAGCATCATGCCGAAGGCCATCCTGCTGACGGTCGTGCTGGGTGGAGCGATCTTCCTGGTCGCTGGCTACTTCACGCAGCTGCGCTTTCCGGACTGGAACGAGTTCGCCCCCGGAGGCGACATGCAGTTCGTCGAGGACTCCACGCTGCCGCTCATCGGGCAGGGCGTCGGAGGAGACGTGCTGATGGCCGTGCTGACGGCCGCCGGCTTCTGCGCGACGCTCGCCTCCGGGCTCGCCTCGCACGCCTCGGTGTCGCGCATGCTCATGGTGATGGGGCGCAACAACGTCATGCCGCGCCGGGTGTTCGGGTACATCAACCCGCGCACCCACACCCCGACCTTCAACATCGTGCTGGTCGGCGCGGTGAGCCTGCTGGCGGCGTTCTTCTCGCTCGAACTCATCGCGGCATGGATCAACTACGGCGCGCTGATCGCGTTCACGTTCGTGAACATCTCGGTGATCGCGTGGTTCGCGATCCGCCACAACCGCCGCCACACGCCGAAGGACATCATCAACTACATCGTGATGCCAGGGATCGGCATGCTGCTCACCGGGCTACTGTGGGCCAACCTGCACTCCGACGCGCTGATCGGCGGCATCACCTGGACCGTGCTGGGCTTCATCTACCTGCTCGTGCTGACCCGCGGATTCCGGCGGAAGGTCGTCGCGTTCGACGAGAACCAGCCGGTGACCGGGTTCAACAAGATCGTGGAGTGAGAAATCGCGTCGGCCCCGCCCCGTGACGGGGCGGGGCCGACGCGATACGTGGGCGCGGGAGGGTCAGAACACGCCCTGGGCGATCATCGCCGTCGCCACGCGCTCGAAGCCCGCGCAGTTCGCGCCGACCACATAGTCACCCGGGGTGCCGAAACGCTCCGCGGCGCGGAACGACGCGTCGTGCACGTCGGCCATGATCTCGCGCAGGCGCTGCTCGCTGTCGGCGAATCCCCAGTGCTGCCGGGCGGCGTTCTGGCTCATCTCCAGAGCGGACGTCGCCACGCCACCCGCGTTGGCCGCCTTGCCGGGGGCGAACAGCACGCCGGCGGCCTGGAAAGCGGCGACGGCCTCGGGGGTGCAGGGCATGTTGGCGCCCTCGGCGACGGCACGCACGCCGTTGGCGATCAGCATGCGGGCAGAGGTTTCGTTGAGCTCGTTCTGCGTCGCCGCGGGCACGGCGATGTCGACCGGAACCTCCCACACGTTGCCTCCGGCGACGTAGCGGGCGCTCGGGCGGCGAGCGGCGTACTCGGAGATCCGGCCGCGCTCGACCTCCTTGATCTGGCGCAGCAGGGCCAGGTCGATGCCGGCGTCGTCGACGACGTAGCCGCCGGAGTCCGAGGCGGTCACCGGTCGTGCACCCAGCTGAGCGGCCTTCTCGATCGCGTAGATCGCGACGTTGCCGGACCCGGACACCGCAACACGGCGACCTTCGAGCGACTCGCTGTGCACGGCGAGCATCTCCTGCACGAAGAACACCGCTCCGTAGCCGGTGGCCTCAGTGCGCACCTGGGCACCGCCCCAGCCGATGCCCTTGCCGGTGAGGATGCCGGCCTCGAAACGGTTGGTGATCCGCCGGTACATGCCGAACAGGTAGCCGATCTCGCGCCCGCCCACGCCGATGTCGCCCGCCGGGACATCGGTCTGCTCGCCGATGTGCCGGTAGAGCTCCGTCATGAACGACTGGCAGAAACGCCGTACCTCGGCGTCGCTGCGACCGTGCGGGTCGAAGTCGCTGCCGCCCTTGGCGCCGCCGATGCCCTGGCCGGTGAGGGCGTTCTTGAAGATCTGCTCGAACCCGAGGAACTTGATGATCGAGAGGTTCACCGAGGGGTGGAAGCGCAGGCCGCCCTTGTAGGGGCCGAGCACGGAGGAGAACTGGATGCGATAGCCGCGGTTGACCTGCTGGCGGCCGGCGTCATCGACCCAGGCCACGCGGAACATCACCTGCCGCTCCGGCTCGACGATGCGCTCCAGCACGCCCTGCTCGATGAACTCCGGGTGCTGGTTGAGCACCGGGGCGATCGAGTCGAGGACCTCGTGGACGGCCTGGTGGAACTCCGGTTCGTGGGGGCTCCGGCGCTGCACCGCCTCGAAGACGGGCTGGACCTCGGGCGCGAGGGGGTGGAACTCGGGAGAGAACGGAGTCGATTCGGTCACACGCATGCTTTCTGGCAGGGGGCAAAGTCCGGCGGGCCCACAGCGCCGCTGGCGACTCAGCGGCAGGCGTGGTCTCACTTTAGCGGCACGACCGGCGTGTCCCTGACCGGTGCGGCCCCGCGGAGACCGCGGATTCTCCGCATCACGACCCGACCATCGCGGGGCGGCGCGCTCCTTCACAGGAATTTTTCCGGTCGTCCGGCGGGCGCGGGATGATCTTTCTGGTCGACATGGCGCGATCATGGAGGCAGACCCACGAGGGAGAACCCGCGACGCAGAACGCGGAAGGGATGGGATGAACGTGCATGCCGGAGAGGACGGCCCCGGAGCGGGGCTTCGAGACGCCGCGGACGTGATGCGCGCGGTGCGCGCGGACTGTCCCTGGTCGCAGCAGATGACGCACCGCGAGCTCGTGCCGTACCTCATCGAGGAATCGCATGAGCTGGTCGATGCGATCGAACGGGGCGACCGGGCCGAGATGAGAGAGGAACTCGGCGATGTGCTGTGGCAGGTGCTCTTCCACGCCGCGGTCGCGGCGGACGACGCGGAAGACCCCTTCGACGTCGATGAGGTGGCCGGAGCGCTCGCCGCCAAGATGCGGCATCGCCATCCGCACGTCTTCGGAGATGCCGTCGCGGCCACGCCCGCCGAGGTGCTCGTGCACTGGAACGCCGCGAAGGCCGCGGAGAAGCGGGAGCGTCGCAGCGTGCTCGACGGTGTGCCGCGGAGCATGCCGGCGCTCGCGCTCGCGCAGAAGCTCGCCGGTCGGGCCGAGCCGGTGCCGGGCGTGCTCCCGGCGGCGTCCGACGCGGCCGTGGCGAGCGAAGAGGAGCTGGGTGACGCGCTCCTCGCGCTCGTCCGGCGTGCCAGCGCAGAAGGATGGGATGCCGAACGTGCCCTGCGCGAACGGCTGCGCGCGCTCGAGTCCGCGGTGCGCGCGCACGAGGGCGATCCGGCGAGCGACGGCCTCTGCGCGCCGAAGAAGGCTCCGCCGGCCTGAGCCGTACGCGCGGCCGCGTGGGCTGCGCAATGGCCCCGGCGCGACCGGAAAGACCCGCACGACCTGAAAGGATGGGGGCGTGGCAACGGTGAACCCTCCGCGCGGGATGCGCGACTTCCTCCCCGCAGACAAGGCGCGTCGCGAGAGCGTGCTCTCCGTCATCCGGGAGCGCTACCGCGCGCACGGCTTCGACGAGATCGAGACGCCGGTTCTGGAGGAGTACGACCGGCTGCACGCCGGCATCGGCGGCGACAACGAGAAGCTGTCCTTCGCGATCCTGCGCCGCGGCCTGGACGCCGACGGCGTCCGCGCCGCCGCCGACGACCCCGCTGCGCTGTCCGACCTCGGTCTGCGCTACGACCTCACGGTGCCGCTGGCCCGTTTCTACGCCAGCAACCGAGGCCAGCTGCCCGCCGTCTTCCGTGCGATCCAGATCGGCCCGGTCTGGCGTGCCGAGCGCCCCCAGAAGGGGCGCTACCGCCAGTTCGTGCAGTGCGACATCGACATCATCGGCGACGACTCCGCCCGCGCGGAGGCCGAGCTGATCGCCGCGTCGCTCGACACGATCGACGCACTCGGGCTGGAGGGCGGGATGGTGCGGATCAACGACCGTCGCGCCCTCGACTGGATGCTCGGCTCGTTCGGCTTCTCGCCGGAAGAGCGCCCCGGGGTGCTCATCACGATCGACAAGCTCGACAAGATCGGGCCGGACGGCGTGGCCGCGGAGCTGCGCGAGCGCGGCGTGACAGCGTCCGCTGTCGATGCGTTCGAGGCGTTCCTGCGTCGGCCGCAGACAGCCGACTACGTGCCATACGGGCGGCAGCAGATCCTGCGGGGCCTGCCGGACGGCGCGCCAGCCGAGATCGTCGAGCACCTCGAGGGCATCGGCGTGGCCGTGGCGGCGGCCCGCCCGCCGGCGGCCGGGATCGACCCGGTGCCGCTCCGCTTCGACCCGTTCCTGGTGCGCGGCATGGGCTACTACACCGGCACCATCTTCGAGCTGGCCCACCCGTCGGTCGGCTACTCCCTCGGGGGCGGCGGCCGCTACGACGGCATGATCGGCCGTTTCCTGGGCCAGCAGGTTCCGGCGGTCGGGTTCTCGATCGGGTTCGAGCGGATCGTCGATCTCGTCGCGGACCGCGACGAGGATGCCGCCGCGGCGGTGGTGCTGGTGCACGACGCTGATGTGCCGGTCGCAGAACTGCTCGCGCACAAGGCGGCGATCATCGCCGGGGGCGGCCGGGTGCGCCTGGAGCGTCGCACCAAGAACCTCAAGGCCCTGCTGGAGCGCGCCCAGGCGGACGGCTACGCCGGTTTCGCGACCGTGCGCGCCGGCGAAGCGCCGAGCGCGGTGCGTCCCCTGGGCTGAGCTCGGCGCCGAACTCAGGAAAATCTGCGGGTTGGCGCCGGCCAGCGGTGTTTTCGGGGTTTGGGGCGGAAAAGTGCCTGAGTTCGGCAGCCCGCGTCGGGGGGCGGCGGCATGGGGCGGGGCGGATCGGACGAACGGTGATGCGGATCAGCTCTGCTGCGCCGCGGTGACGCGACGCTTCTCGCGCACGTACACCTCGCGCCGCACGCGCGCCACCACGGCGCCGTCGCGGTCGACGATCTCGGTCTCGAACCACTCGAGCACCTTGGCGCCGCCCTTCGCGCGTTCGCGCAGCTCGGCGACGCGCTCAGGGGAAACCTCGAAGCGCGCCCGGAGCACCCCGCGGCCTGGCCGGACGAACTCCGCCTCCGCGCGGGTGTCCCACACCACATAGTCGCTGCCGAGCTGGTGCATCACGAGCATGAAGAAGTACGGATCGGTCATCGACAGCATCGCTCCGCCGAACGCGACGCCGACGTAGTTCCGCGTGAACAGGTTCACGTGCAGATCGACCTCGGCGACCGTCCAGTCGTCGGAGATCCGGCGCACCCGGACGCCGGAGAAGAGGTTGGGGATCCACAGGCTCATGCCGATCGCGAGTCGGCGCGGTGTGATGCGCATCCGCACAGTCTGCCGGGGGAAGGGCGCAGGGCCGAGCCGATGTGAGGACGGCCACAATAGTTCTACTTGAGATAGAATTATGGCAAAGGTGTGACGCGATCGCGGAGCCGCACGCCGGCGAAAGGAGGGGGGGCATGCTCGTCCGGATCGACAGCGAGAGCACGCGGCCGCTCTTCGAGCAGGTCGCCGCATCGGTGCGCGCCGGCATCCTCTCCGGACGGGTCGTCGCGGGCGACCGGCTGCCCGCCGCACGCGAGGTGGGCGACGCGCTCGGGATCAACGTGCACACCGTGCTGCGCGCCTATCAGCAGCTGCGCGATGAAGGTCTCGTCGATCTGCGGCGCGGACGCGGAGCAGTGGTCGGTGCAGCTGCCGGGCGCCTCGTGGAGCTTCGCGATGACATCCGTGATCTCATCGACCGCGCGGACGCGCTCGGGCTCGCGCCCGCCGCGCTCGCCGCGCTCATCCAGGAGTCGGAACCACGAGGAGGACGCCCATGACCGTCGAGGCAACAGCCCAGGACATCCGCCGGGCGCGAGCCGCGTTCCGTTGGGTGGGAGTGATCGTGCCGCTGGGCCTCATCGCGCTGTCCATGCTGGCGGTGCTGCTGTGGCTGCCGGAGCTGCCGGATCCGATCGCGATCCACTGGGGGACGGACGGCGTGGACGGGTTCGGGCCGCGCTGGAGCGCCCTGGTCATGCCGATGATCGGCGCGGGGCTCATCCTGCTGCTGGTGGGGATGACACTGTTCGTGCACCGCGTTCCGGCGGAGTTCCACCGCGGCGGCGCCCTGTACGAGGCGGGGGAGGGCGGCGCGCGCTGGTCGGCGACCGCCCGTTTCCTGGGAGCCGCGAACCTGGGTCTCGGGGTCCTCATGGCTCTGCTGAGCGTGGTTACCACCGGTGTGCAGCGGGGGCTCGCCGACGCCGCGGACGCGCCGGACATCGGGCTCTGGGCGATCGGCGGGATCGGTCTGATGATCGCCGTCGGCGTGCTGGGCTGGTTCCTCCAGCCGGGGGTCGAGGCCGCACCGCCGCGCTCGGTTGCCGCGGATGCCGTGACCCTCGCGCCCGGCGAGCGGGCCGCCTGGTTCGGCACGGTCACCCTGGCGCGCGGTGGCCGGATCGTCCTCGGGGCCAGCCTCGCGCTGCTGGTGGTGATGACCGTCGTGACGCTCGCCCTCGGCTCCGATCCGACGGCGCGCTGGATCATGGTCGGTACGTGTGCGCTGCTGATCGTGCTCGTGGGGACCACGCTGGTGTTCCGTGTGCGCGTCGACGCGCGCGGTCTCCAGGTGCGCTCGTTGGCCGGTTGGCCGAACACCCGCATCCCGGTGGCCGACATCGCGCGGGTCGAGGTGGCGCGCATCGACCCGTTCGCCGAGTTCGGCGGCTGGGGCTGGCGGATCGGGCTGGACGGCCGGCGCGGCGTGGTGATGCGTCGGGGCGATGCGGTGCAGGTGACCCGCCGGGACGGACGGGTGTTCGTCGTCACGGTCGACGGCGCCGCCGAGGCCGCATCCGTTCTGGAGGCTTATCGAACCCAACCGGAGGTCTAGACCATGCACGACAACAGGCAAAAGACACCAGGACAGGCAGGTGGTGGTGAGAACAGCCTGTTCTCGAGCCCGCTGCCTGCTTTCGAGCGGGCGTGGCCGGCCATCATCACCTTCGTCGTGCTGGCGTGCGGCCTGGCCTGGCTCGTTGCGCTGCCGCTGTGGCTGGGCGACGGACTCGCCTCTCCGCTTGCGCCGGCGGTGCTCCCGATGATGATGCTGACCCCGGCGATCGCCGCGATCGTGGTGATGCTCACGATCCGCCCCGTGCGCGCGGGGGAGAGACTGCGATTCCTGGGGGTCTGGCCGCTGCGGCCGGCGCGGCGGGTGATCGGTCTGAGCGTGCTGGGGCTGTTCGGCCCGATCGTGCTCTCCGTCGTCATCGTCGCGCTCGCCGCGGCGCTGGGGTGGATCACCCTCGATCTGACCGGCTTCTCCGGGTACGCCGAGGTGCTCGCTGCGAGCGTTCCGGCGGGGACCGAGCTGCCGCCCGTCGGCGTGCTGGTCGCGGTCCAGCTGCTCTCCGCACCGATCGCGGCCGCGACGATCAACGCCGCGCTCGCGTTCGGCGAAGAACTGGGATGGCGTGGTTTCCTGGTCCCGGCGCTGCGCCGGATCGGCACCGGGCCGGCGCTGCTGATCTCGGGCGCGATCTGGGGTCTCTGGCACAGCCCGGTGATCCTGCTCGGCTACAACTTCGGTCGCACAGATCTCACGGGTGTGCTGCTGATGACAGCGGGGTGCGTGGCCTGGGGCGTCCTGCTCGGCTGGCTGCGCCTGCGCTCCGGCTCGGTGTGGCCGGCGGTCTTCGCGCACGGTGCGATCAACGCGGTGGGCGGTGTCGCGGCACTGCTGTTCCTGGCCGGGACGGGCTACGATCCCGCCCTGGTGGGCATTCTCGGGGTCGCCGCCTGGATCGTGGCCGCCATCGTCATCGTCGTGCTGGCCGTGACCGGGCAGTTCCGCCGCCAGCCCGGACTCGCCCCGCGCCGCTGAGCGCGCGGGCACCGCGCATTCGTGCAGACGAGGAGCGCAACAACCCCGGGACGCGACACCCCGCGCAGCTAGACTGAGCGCGCATCGACCCACCCTTCCCTGTCCTGCGAGGAGTACGACGTGGCACTGATCGAGGCCGTAAACGCACGCGAGATCCTGGATTCCCGCGGTAATCCGACCGTCGAGGTGGAGGTGCTCCTCGACGACGGGATCGTCCAGCGCGCTGCCGTTCCCTCCGGCGCATCCACCGGGGCTTTCGAGGCCTATGAGCTGCGCGACGGCGACAAGAGCCGCTACGGCGGCAAGGGCGTCCTGCAGGCCGTCGAGGCCGTGGTCGACGAGCTCGGCCCGGCGATCGAGGGCATCGAGGCGAGTGAGCAGCGCATCGTCGACGGCATCCTCATCGAGGTCGACGGCACCGAGAACAAGAGCCGCGTGGGCGCCAACGCCACGCTGGGCGTCAGCCTCGCGGTCGCGAAGGCCGCCGCCGACAGCGCAGACCTTCCCCTGTTCCGCTACCTGGGCGGGCCCAACGCGCGCGTGCTGCCTGTGCCGCTCTTCAACGTCATCAACGGCGGTGAGCACGCCGACAACGGCATCGACATGCAGGAGTTCTTCCTGGCCCCCATCGGCGCGCCGACCTTCACCGAGGCGCTGCGCTGGGGCGCCGAGACCTACCACGTGCTCAAGGGCGAGCTGAAGGCCGCGGGCTTCGCCACCGGCCTCGGCGACGAGGGCGGCTTTGCCCCCGACCTGCCCAGCAACCGCGAGGGGTTGGACTTCCTCGTCAAGGCCATCGAGAAGGCCGGTTTCACCCCGGGCACGGACATCGCCCTGGGCCTGGACGTCGCAGCGACCGAGTTCTTCTCCGACGGCGTCTACCGCCTGGAGAACAAGGACTGGGACGCCGCTGCCCTCACCGACTACTACGTGAGCCTGGTCAACGACTATCCGATCGTCACGATCGAGGACGCCCTCGCGGAGGACGACTGGGACGCCTGGAAGGCGCTCACCGAGGTCCTCGGCGAGAAGGTGCAGCTGGTGGGTGACGACCTGTTCGTCACCAACCCGGTCCGTCTGCTCCAGGGCATCGAGCGCGGCGTCGGCAACTCGCTCCTGGTGAAGGTCAACCAGATCGGCACGCTGTCGGAGACGCTCGACGCGATCGATCTCGCTCACCGTGCGGGGTACACCACCATGCTCTCGCACCGTTCCGGCGAGACGGAGGACACCACCATCGCCGATCTCGCCGTGGCGACCAACGCCGGCCAGATCAAGGCGGGTGCCCCGGCACGCAGCGAGCGCGTGGCCAAGTACAACCAGCTGCTGCGCATCGAGGAGGAGCTCGGCGAGGCCGCGGTCTACGCCGGGCGCTCGGCGTTCCGCCGCTTCGAGGGCTGAGCCGCGTAACATCTCCGTGAGGCGCGCCGCTCGGTGCGCGCGGAGCACGCGGAAGGGGGAGTCATGACCGGACGTCAGGCTCCCCCTTCCGCGCGCCTGGACCTGCGCGAGTGGGTCGGCGGCATCCGGCTGTCGGCCTTCTCGGTGATCATGCTCTCGCTCGTCATCCTGGGTGCCTGGGTGCTGGTCCCCACGATCGGCACGTATGTCGAGCAGCGGCAGCGGATCGCCGCCGTCGAGCACTCGATCCAGGTGACCCAGGACCGCATCGACGAGCTCGAGCGGGAGCGTGAGCGGTGGGCGGACCCCGCCTACATCACCACCCAGGCCAGGGAGCGGCTGTACTACGTCAAGCCCGGCGAGGTGGTGTTCATCGTCGATGACGACGTCGACCCCGCCGCGGCGCCCCAGGAGCGCCCGGCGGTCAGCGCCGATCTCGAGGAGCGCCCGTCGGACTGGATGTCGCAGCTCCTGCGCACCGTCAGTGCTGCGGGGCTCGCGCAGAACGCCGTCGCGGGCTGAGCGTCGTGGCGGGCGGCATGCGTCGCCGACGACGCGACGGGGCGTGCGATGCGTCAGGAGAGCGGATCCGCCCGGCGTGATCGCGGGTGCGCAGGTCGGTCCTCCGGGTACGGGACGGGGCCGGATCCCGCCGCATGCGTCGCCGGCTTCCGCTCAGAAGCGGTGCGTCGACGGGGAATCTCGGAGTCTGTGCCCAGGAACGCATACCCTGGAGGGGTGACCACGCCTCCCTTCGACCCGCCCACGCCGGCCGAGATCGCCGTCGTCTCCGCCCAGCTCGGCCGCCCGGCCCGCGGCGTGGTGGGTATCGCGGCGCGCTGCGCGTGCGGCAACCCCACGGTCGTGGCCACGCGTCCCCGGCTTCCGGACGGCACCCCGTTCCCCACGTTCTATTACCTGACCCATCCGGCTGCGACCGCGGCGATGTCGGCCCTCGAGGCGACGCAGGTGATGCCGGAGCTGGCCGCCCTCCTCGACGACGAGGAGACCGCGCAGGCCTACCGTGACGCTCACGCCGCCTATCAGCAGGACCGCGCGCTGTTCGGCGACGTGCCCGAGATCGCCGGCGTCTCGGCCGGCGGCATGCCCACCCGGGTGAAGTGCCTGCATGCGCTGGCCGGCCACGCGCTGGCCGCGGGGGCCGGGGTCAACCCGATCGGCGATGAAGCCCTCCGCCGCGGCGCGTGGTCGCCGGAGCTGTGCCGCTGCGACGACCCCGGCGCGGCGCTGCGCGGGACGGCAGAGACCACCCAGGACCGCGGATGAGCGATGCCGGATGAGTCCCGCGCGATGAGCCCCCGCCGCCGGCTGTCTCGTGCTCTCGCCTCCCTGACGCTCGCGGGGTGCGCATCGCTGCTCCTCGTCGGCGCGACGACACCGTCGCCGAGCCCGTCTCCCACGGTGGATCCGGTGCGCGCGTCGGAGTACTGGCTGGCGGGGTCGCGCATCCAGGATGCCTGGGCGGTCTCGCGTGGCGCCGGTGTGACGGTCGCCGTGATCGACACCGGGGTGGGACGCAATGCGACCCTCGACGCGATGGTGTCCGACGGGACAGATGTCTCGGGCATCGGGGCGCAGGACGGACGCGCCCCGATCGGCACGCTCGACCCCGATCACGGCTCGCGGGTGGCGTCCCTCGTCGCCGCGCGCGGCAACCCCGACGGGAGCGGAATGATCGGTGTCGCACCCGAGGCGGAGATCCTGGCGATCTCCGCAGACATCCGTGCGGGCGCCGCGGTGCCGCTGCCGCAGCAGATCGCCGACGCGATCGTCTGGGCGGTCGATCACGGCGCCGACATCATCAATCTCTCCTTCACCACCAACACGTTCGACTGGGACCCGCTCTGGGACGACGCCTTCCTCTACGCCTTCGAGCACGACGTCGTGGTGATCGCCGCGGCGGGCAACCGCGGCAGCGGAACGAACGTGGTCGGCGCGCCCGCAACGATTCCCGGTGTCCTGGTCGTCAACGGGGTCGACCAGAACGGCGTGGCCAGCGCGGCGGCAGCCACGCAGGGCATCACGATCGACATCGCCGCGCCTAGCGAGAGACTCCTGGGCGTCTCCGCAGACGGCACCCTCATGCTCTGGAACGGCACGAGCGGCGCGGCCCCCATCGTGGCGGGGGTGGCGGCTCTGATCCGCTCCGCCTACCCCGACATGGACGCGGCGAACGTCGTCAATCGGATCACGAGCACGGCGGCGCCCGCTCCGGGCGCGGGCCCGGCGCCGGATCCGCTCTATGGTCATGGCCTGCTCGACGCCTACGCTGCGGTCACGGCAGATGTCCCAGCGGTCACCGAGACGCCCTACGAAGCGCTGTCCGAATGGGTGCGCCTCAACCGCCGTGCGGCCAGCGAGCCGCAGCCGGAGCCCGAGGTGGAGCTGCCCAGCATTCCGCCGCTGCCTCCGGCAGAGCCGCCGACCGCCGCGAGCTCGCCGTTCCTGCCCGACCAGGAGACGCTGCTGTTCGGCACGCTTCCGCTGATCGCGGTCACCCTCCCTGCTATCCTTGTGGGGCTAGGCGTCACCGCAGCGACCCGGCGAATTCACTCGGCGCGCACACACACCGCGCGTCACACGGCTGACTGAGGAGTTACCCCCTTTGCCTACGCGCACGCCTGCGAATGCAGCGCCCCGGATTCTTGTCGTCGGTGGCGGATACGCCGGCTTCTACACCGCATGGAAGCTCGAGAAGTATCTCCGCAAGGGTGAGGCCGAGGTCACCCTCGTCGATCCGCTGCCCTACATGACCTACCAGCCCTTCCTGCCGGAAGTCGCGGCGGGGTCGATCGAAGCGCGTCATTCGGTGGTCTCGCATCGCCGTCACCTCAAGCGCACCGACATCATCACCGGCAAGGTGACCGGCATCGACCACGCCCGCAAGGTCGCGACGATCACGCCGCCGGTCGGGGACCCCTACGAGTTCGCTTACGACCACATCGTCGTGACGGCCGGTGCGGTGTCGCGTACCTTCCCGATCCCGGGCATCGCCGACAACGCGATCGGCCTGAAGACGATCGAGGAGGCCGTCGCGATCCGCGACCGGCTGCTGTCGAACTTCGACCTCGCTGCCACCTACCCGCCCGGGCCGGAGCGCGATCGACTGCTCACGGTCGTCGTGGTCGGCGGCGGCTTCGCCGGCATCGAGGTGTTCGCGGAGCTGCGCTCGCTCGCGTCGGCCCTGGTGGCGAAGTATCCGCAGATCAGCTTCGACGACACTCACTTCCACCTGATCGAGGCGATGGGGCGCATCATGCCCGAGGTCTCGCTCCAGACCAGCGAGTGGGTGCTCAAGGATCTCGCCAAGCGCGGCGCCAACGTTCATCTCGACACGCAGGTGGTCGGAGCCGTCGACGGCGTCGTCGAGCTGTCCACCGGAGAGAAGCTCCCCAGCGACCTGATCGTGTGGGCCGCCGGGGTGATGGCCAACCCCACGGTCGTGCGTGGCGGCGATCTGCCCGTCGAGGAGCGCGGGCGCATCCTCACCCGCGCCGACCTGCGCGTGGGCTCGGAGGACGAGATCGTCGAGGGCGCGTGGGCGGCCGGTGACATCTCCGCGGTTCCTGACCTCTCCGGCGGCGGCGTGGGCGGCTACTGCGTCCCCAACGCCCAGCACGCCGTGCGCCAGGCCAAGCTTCTTGCGAAGAACCTGGTCGCGGTGCTCCGCGGCGAGGAGCCCCGCGACTACGTGCACAAGAACCTGGGTGCGGTGGCCGGCCTGGGGCTCTACAACGGCGTCTTCCAGTCGGGCAAGCTGTCGCTCAAGGGCTTCATCGCCTGGCTCGCGCACCGCGGTTACCACGGTCTGGCGATGCCGACGTGGGAGCGCAAGTGGCGTGTGCTGTGGGGCTGGTGGAACAACCTCTGGCTGGGCCGCGACCTGGTGAGCCTGCAGACCGTGCAGCACCCGCGCTATGTGTTCGAGGAGTTCGCGGCACGGCCGCGCGTCGTCACGGAGCCGGTCGCTGTTGTCACGGGCTCGACGCCCGTCGCGAAGAAGTAGCTCTGCCGAGCGGGGCCGCTGCGGCTCCGTATCGTGGCAGCTCCGTATCGTGGCGGTGATGGCTGCTGCTCGCTGTGCTGGTCCGGGATGTGTCCGGGCCGGGTGCTGCGGGCGGCAGCCATCCTGCGTTCCGGGGTCCAGCGGCGGGCTGCCGCCATGCCTGGTGGGCCCGGAGCGCTGCCGGCTCGCGCTCGGCGTCTTTCTCCGGGTCGCGGGAGCACGATAGCGTCGGAGGGATGACCGCAGAAGACGATGCCGCCTCCGCCGCGGAGGAGGCGCGGCCTGCCCGCTGGGCGGCGTTCGTCGATCGCGTGCCCACCGCCTGGCTCCTCAGCGCCGGAGGCGCCGTCCTCCTCGCCGCGACGGCGGCGTTCGGCGGTCTCGAGCCGGTTCCCGAGCCGGAACCGGCGCAGGTCTCGGCGGGCGAGAGCTTCGTCGGCGCCCAGCTGGACATGACGGTCGAACGCGTGGTGATCGCCGACGACATCCCCGACAGTGCGGTCTTTCCCGCCGACGGGCAGCGGGTCCTGGCCATCGTCATGACGGTGGAGAATGCGTTCAGCGCGGCCCGCCTGGCCGACACGGACGGCGCACTGGCGAACGTGGTGGTCGAGGGGCTGCCCGTTGACGGCAGGGCGATCATCAGCAGAGTCGACGACGGCACGGTGAGTCCCTCTTTGCCGCCGCGGGTGCCGGTGCGGGTTCTCCTGGCGTGGCCCGTCGAGGCCGGAGCGGTCGCGGGCGGTGCGGAGGTGCGCATCGCCCTTCCCGACGCGACGGCTCGGGAGGGGAGCTTCGTCATGCGCGGCACGAGCTGGACCGACATCCGGGTCGGTGCGTACGCCTCAGCGCGGGTGGACGACATCGGAGCCGCCGGGGTGATCCCGTGACCCCGGTGGACCGGAGCGTCGGTGCGGCGCGGGGCCAGCGGCGCGGTGCGCTCCGGACCGGGCTGCCGTGGCTTCTCGCCGTGGCGCTCGTGGCCGGCGCGTGGGGTGTGAAGCAGGTCACGCCGCCCGACGACGCGATCTACGAGAGCTTCGTGACGGTCGCGGAGATCGGCCATCGCGCCGAGGCACGCAATCTCGCGGTCACCGTGCTCGGCGTGACCGCCGCGGACGCGGTCTCCGGCGCGCGCGACTGGCGTGCGGCGGGAACGTGGGTGGTCGTCGACCTCGAGGCGGAGGCCGTGGTCGAGCAGGAGGGGGCGGCCCTGCATCAGGTGACGCTGTCCGTGGACGGCCTGATCTTCCATCCCACCGAACGCACGGCCTCTCTCGCGGGACACCCCCTCGACGTCGGGGTGGCGCGGTCCGGGAGCCTCGCTTTCGAGCTTCCGGAGGGCGGCCGCCACGGCGTGGCGCTGCTGCGCCTGGCGCCCACGATCTCCCCGGATGCCGACGGGGTCATCGAACTGGAGATCGACCTGGACGCGCTTCCCGTGCGCGCAGAGGTCGCGCTCCGCCAGAACGGGTGGGCGGACTGATGGCGCAGCGGACCTCCTGGTGGGTGCGTCAGCGCACAGCGCTCGTGGCGCTCGCCGTGCTGCTGCCGCTGACCTTCGGAGGGATCGCCGCATGGGAGTGGCGCACGGCCTTCCTCGGATCGTTGCGGCCGGTGTTCCCCGTCGAGGTCGCTGAGGGGGCGAGCATCGAGCGCGGCGACGCGCGCTGGGGGCCGGTGACGGCGGGGTTTGTCGACGACACGGCGGGCATGGATGTGCCCCGTGGCGCGCGCGTGCTGCTGGTGCTCCTTCCCGTCGAGCCCGGCAGCCCAGAGGCCTCGTGCGACCAGCCCCGTCTCATCGAGCAGGCCACCGGGCGGCAGTGGAACACGATGCGGCTCGAACTCGGCGTGCTGTTCAACGCCGATGAGCCGGAGAGCTGTGCCGGGATGGGGGCGGACCCCTATCAGCTGGTGCTGCCCTTCGTCATCCCCGACGATGCCGCAGGGCCGTTCTGGCTCGACCTTCAGCCGGTCGGGGTCGGGGACAGCTTCCTCAGGTTCCCGATCGCTCCGTGAGCCCGGCCGGTGCCGTCGGAACGCCGGCATCGGTGCTCTGCTCGGACGACGGGTTCTCGCGCAGTGTCCCGAGGGTGGTGTCATAGGCCGCGGCGATGAGTGCCAGGCGCACCGGCTCGACGACGAGCGGCGGGACCAGCAGGATCACCGGCCCGAAGACGTACCAGAAGTCGTTGAAGTCGTGGGGTCCCACGAGGCGCGTGAGCCAGAAGCGCAGAAAGGCCTCCGCGGCGATCACGAGTGCGTACAGCAGCGCGTATGAGGCGATGACCAGCGGGCCGGCACGCCACATCAGGGCGATCGCGCGCCCGATCGGCCGGAACCGCTGGATGGGTTCTGTGCCGATGTCGCGCAGCCGCTTGCGCACGCGCGCGGACACCGGGGGCGTCTGGGGTGCGCGGGTGCGCAGGCGTGCCACCAGCGGGTGCTGCTGCACGCGTTCGGGCATTCGCGGCGCCTCGGCAGCGATCGCCTGACCATAGACCACCCCCGCGATGGTGAGCCATGCCAGCGGCGCGATCAGCACCGGCCCGATCTGGCCGAGCGTCCACGTGATCACGTCGCCGAGCACGCTCACCACGGCGATACGCTCTGCGACCCAGGCCTGGGCGGCGTCGAGCCAGGTCATGGCGACACGCTGATCGATCCACGTGCTGACGTCGCTCGTGACGCTCTGCACGACCAGCAGGAAGAAGAACACCCACACCACCTCGACGTACACCGCCGCGAGCGCGGCGGTGCGGGGGAGCCGGGCCGACCAGCGCCCCCAGGCCCAGCGGGCGGTGAACGCCACGATGATGACCCCGGCCGTGAGCGGGGTGAGGGAGACATCGAGCACGCGGCCGTCCGCCGAGTAGTCCAGGCCGTCCAGCAGGGCGACGGCGCTGATGCCCTGCGCATGTTCGAGTGCGCGCAGGGCGTACGACCGCACGTCCTCGCTGAGCAGCCCCTGCGCCCAGTAGACGGCGAAGAAGGGGAGGATGCCGGCCAGCAGCGCTGCGGTGAAGGTGCGGCGCCGCTCGGCCGGGTCTGCGGGCAGGGGCGCGATGCCCTGCAGCGTGCGCAGGCCGTCCCGCATCACCAGCAGCATCCCCACCAGGCTGATCAGCCGCGCCAGAACCGCGAGGGGGAGGATCAGGACCCCGGCGGTCGCGTTGTGCGCGCCGATGGCGGCCGCGATCTCCACGAGCACGTAGTGCGCGAGCGTCCCGCCGAGGAACCATGCGCCCAGCGCTGGCCAGTGTCCGAGGAGAACACGGCCGGTCGAGGACAGGAGCGACAGCACCTCACCACGCTAGCGTCAGCGCCGCTTCTCGCGCTCGTCGTTCCCGGTGAGCGGCGGGCACCGGGGGACGGGGCCGTGGTGCCCTGTTCCTGCAGCGTATTACGGACTACACTCAGTTTTGAGCGAACTCAGAAAGGTTGGGGTCATGCCCACGGCCGCCGCAGCGAGCAGACGCGAGCGCAACATGCGCGACAAGCGAGAGCGGATCTTCCGCGCCGCGTCCGCGCTGTTCGCCGAACGAGGCTTCGGAGCGGTCACCACCCAGGAGATCTCTGATCGCGCGGATGTCGCCGCCGGAACACTGTTCCGCTACGCCGCGTCGAAGAGCGAGCTGCTGCTCATGGTCTACAACGAGGAGTTCCGTGCCGCGCTCGACGACGGGGAAAAGCATGCTGCGGGCGGTGGTGAAGCCCTGACGGCGACGTTGGCGCTCATCGAGCCGACGGTGCTCCGTGCCCGTGCGCACGGTGAGAACAGCGCGGCCTACCAGCGCGAGCTGTTGTTCGGGCCGGCTGGAGAGCGCTACCGTGCCGAAGGCCTCGCGCTGGTCGAACGCCTCGAGGAGTCGATCGCGCGGGTCATCTCCGCGGCAGCGCACCCCCAGACCGTGGCCGTCGACGACGGGAGCATCCGCGTCGCCAGCTCGTCGATCTTCTCCGCGGTGCACCTCGCGATCGCGCGGTTGTCGACCGGCGCCCACCAGGGGGCTGACACGCTCGACGACCTGCGCCTCCAGGTCGCCCAGATCGTCACGGGCACCTTCGCGCTGCTGGACGGCGATCGCGCGCCGGGAACAGCGGCGCAGACGCCGGAGCGAGCGCGGAGACAGCGCGCGGCCAGCCACGGACGTCCGGGACGAGACCGGCCCGGAGACAGAAGAGCCGAAGACAGCAGAGAAGGAGAGAAACAGCTATGACTGCCATCGCCAAGGTGACGGTGCTGGGAACCGGTGTGCTCGGGTCGCAGATCGCGTACCAGACCGCGGTCCACGGGTTCGATGTGACCGCCTACGACATCAACGACGAGGCACTCGCGAAGGCGAAGACACGCTTCGAGGAGCTCGCCGCCGTCTACCGCAAGGCCGGTGTGGCGGGAGCCGACGAGGGCGGGGCAGCGGCGGCTCTGGGCCGGATCCGGTACTCCTCCGATCTCGCGGAAGCCGTGCAGGACGCCGACCTGGTGATCGAGGCGATCCCGGAGGTGCTCGCCCTCAAGCAGGAGACCTACGAGAAGCTCGCCGAGGTCGCCCCGGAGAAGACGATCTTCGCGTCCAACTCGTCGACCCTGCCGCTGAGCGCGATGAAGGACTTCACCGGCCGCCCCGCACAGTTCATCGGCCTGCACTTCGCCAACCAGATCTGGAAGTTCAACACCGCCGAGGTCATGGGCACCACCGACACCGACCCTGCGGTGTTCGACACGCTCGTCGCGTTCGCCTCGGCGATCGGCATGGTGCCGATCCCGATCCACAAGGAGAAGCCCGGCTGGCTGCTGAACTCGCTGCTCGTGCCGCTGCTGGAAGCGGCGGAGAACCTCGCGTTCGGCGGCTATGCGGAGCCGAAGGACATCGACGCGGTGTGGCGCATCGGCACCGGAGCGCCGAAGGGCCCGTTCCAGATCCTCGACATCGTGGGGCTGACCACGCCCTACAACATCGCCCGCAACGGTGACGAGCATCACCAGAAGATCGCTGCCTGGCTCAAGGAGGAGTACATCGACAAGGGCAAGCTCGGTGTCGCCACCGGCGAGGGCTTCTACCGGTACGACACAGACGAGAAGTGAGCTGGTGCCTCGGGGCCGCCGGTCATCCGGTGACCCCGAGGCGTCCGCCCGGGCGATCGACTCCGCCGGCCGGCGCGCGGTGGTGATCGGCGGAACGCGGGGCGAGGGAAGCGGCGTTCTCCAGGTCGTAGCGATGCGGGACGACGCCGTCGCCGGTGCGG
The DNA here is from genome assembly GCF_058349825.2 of Microbacterium longlingense. Taxonomy (NCBI): domain Bacteria; kingdom Bacillati; phylum Actinomycetota; class Actinomycetes; order Micrococcales; family Microbacteriaceae; genus Microbacterium; species Microbacterium longlingense. The sequence goes on along the minus strand of NZ_JBYRJA020000008.1, from coordinate 3,252 downwards.
TACGGCGTGAAGCCGATGGCGGCGTAGTAGGCCAGTGCCGGCGCGTTGCCGACACCGATGGTGGCATCGATGTGCTCCAGGCCCGCCTCCGTCGCCGCGGCCAGGGAGACGGCGAAGAGGCGGCGCCCCAGACCGCTCCGGCCGGCGTCCGGGTGAATGTGCGTGCCGATGATCCCCCACCCCTCGGCCACGTCGTACGGGTTGCCCGGCCACGCGCGCTTGAGGGACTGGAAGCCGACGACGCGACCCGCCTCCACCGCGACGGTGCAGGCGACCGTGTGCTCCTCGTCGAGGTAACGCTCGCGGCTCAGAGCGACGTCGACGGGGGTGGCGCGGAGTCCCGCACGATGGATCGCGTTCTGCACCGCAGCCATCGCCTCGGCATCGGTGGGCTGTGCGGGGCGAAGTTCGGTCATGGCGCCATTCTTCCAGCGTGTGCCCGCCCGCGCGCTCCCGGGCCGGGCTGCGCTCGTGCGGTGCGATCATGGTGCTCCCGCTGGGATTCGAACCCAGACTGAAGCGGGTTTAAGCCGCCTGCCTCTGCCCTTGGGCTACGGGAGCGTGCCGCCAGCCTAGCCGGGGCAGCGGCCGCGGCCGCGCGGCCAGGCGATGCGAGTGAGCGCATAGGCTGGGCCCGTGATCGATCTCACCGCGGACCCCGGTGGCCCGCCGCACCATTCCGACGAGGGCGGGAGAGCCCCCGCGCCGTGGGCGCGGCTGAGCGCGGCCACCGCGCACCTGCCCGCGCCGGTGGGGGTGGTCGATCTCGACGCCCTCCGTTACAACGCGCTCGACATGCTTGTCCGCGCCGGGGGCGTGCCCATCCGCGTGGCGACCAAATCGGTGCGTATTCGCGAGGTCATCGATGCCGTGCTGCGCCTGCCGGGCTACCGCGGCATCCTCGCGTTCACCCTGGCGGAAGCGCTCTGGCTCGCCGGCGATCATGACGACATCGTCGTCGCGTACCCGACGACGGATCGCCGGTCCCTTGCGGCGCTCGCCGCAGACGAGCACCGCGCCGCCCGCATCACCCTCATGGTCGACGACGAGGCCCAGCTCGATCTCATCGACGACGTCGTGGCCCCCGCGCGTCGACCGGAACTGCGCGTCGCGATCGACGTCGACGCCTCCTGGCGCGCGCCGGGTCTCGGCCACATCGGCGTGCGGCGCTCGCCGCTCTTCCAGCCGGGGGACGTGGTCGCTCTCGCCGAGCGCATCGCGGCCCGCCCGGGCTTCCGCGTCGTGGGCGTGCAGATGTATGAGGCGCAGATCGCCGGTCAGGGCGACGCCGCCGGAGCCGGAGACATCGTGGTCCGCGGCGTGCAGCAGCGCTCGGCCGAGGAGCTGCTCGCGCGCCGGCGTGCGGTCGCCGACGGCGTGCTCGACCGGATGCCGCTCGCGTTCATCACCGGGGGCGGCACAGGGTCGCTCGAGTTCAGCGGCGCGGACGAGGCGCTCACCGAGGTCACGGCGGGCAGCGGCCTGCTCGCCGGGCACCTCTTCGACGGCTACCGCCGCTTCCAGCCGGCGCCGGCGGCGGCGTTCGCGCTCGACGTCGTGCGACGCCCGACCGACGACACCGTCACGGTGCTCGGGGGCGGATGGATCGCATCGGGGCCCGCCTCGGACTCCCGCCTGCCGCGCGCGGTGTGGCCAGAGGGCCTGCGCATGCTGACCCGCGAGGGCGCGGGCGAGGTGCAGACGCCGCTACGGGGCTCTGCCGCCCGCGAGATGCGCATCGGCGAGCGGGTCTGGTTCCGCCACGCCAAGAGCGGCGAGCTCGCCGAGCGCCTGAACGAGGTCCACCTGGTCTCCGGCGATGAGGTGCTCGGGGCGGCTCCCACCTACCGCGGCGAGGGAAAGGCGTTCCTATGACCCGGCTCGGCGGCACCTGGCAGAACTGGTCCGGAGCGGTGCGGGTCCGGCCCGCCCGCGTCGAACGACCCCGCAGCGCCGAGGCCGTCCAGCGCGCCGTGCGGGCGGCAGCGCAGCAGGGGCTCACGATCAAGGCCGTCGGAGCAGGGCACAGCTTCACCGACATCGCTGCGGCGCCGGGCGTGCTCCTCGAACTCGACGACCTGCAGGGCCTGGTGGCCGTCGACGAGACGACCGCTCAGGTGACGCTCCTCGCCGGAACGCGTCTGCACCGCATCCCCGGGCTGCTCGCGCCCTTCGGGCTCGCGATGGAGAACCTGGGCGACATCGACCGCCAGTCGATCTCGGGCGCGATCTCGACCGGCACGCACGGCACCGGTGCGCGGTTCCGCGGGCTCGCCGCTCAGATGGTCGCGATGACGATCATCACCGCCGACGGGGAGTTCCGCGCCATCGACGCCGACGACGAGCTCTGGGGAGCCGCGGCGATCGGGCTGGGTGCGCTCGGCATCATCGTCGACGTCACCCTCCAGTGCGTGCCGGCGTTCCGGATCCACGCGGTCGACGAGCCCGCGCCGCTCGGCGACGTGCTCGCGACGCTCGGCGAGCGCGCCGCAGCGCAGGACCACTTCGAGTTCTTCTGGTTCCCCCACACCGAGATCGCCCTCACGAAGAGGCAGACCAGGGTGCCGGAGTCCACCCGGCGCGACCCGCTGCCTCCGGTGGGTCGGTGGGTCGACGAGACCCTGCTCTCGAACGGGATCTACCGGGCAGTCTGCGCCACGAGCGTGCTTGCGCCCGCCGTCACGCCGCCGTTCAACCGGCTCGCCGTGCGGCTCACCGGGGACCGCGAGTACACCGACGTCTCGCACCGCGTGCTCACGCAGCGCCGCACCGTGCGGTTCCGAGAGATGGAGTACGCGCTGCCTGTCGAGAACGTCGTGCCGGCGTTCCGGGCGGTGCGCGCGCTGATCGAGCGACGCGGCTGGCGCATCGAGTTCCCCGTGGAGGTGCGCTTCGCCGCCGCCGATGACATCTGGCTGTCTCCCGCGCACGGCCGCGCCACCGGGTACATCGCGGTGCACCGCTATTGGCGTCACAGTCCGAAGGAGTACTTCGCCGACGTCGAACGGATCTGCCTCGAACACGGAGGACGCCCCCACTGGGGCAAGCTGCACGGACTCACCGCCGGGACGCTCTCGGAACGCTATCCCCGGTTCGCGGACTTCGTCGCAGCGCGCGACCGGCTCGACCCGGAACGCCGCTTCGGAAACGCCTACCTCAGCCGCGTGCTCGGCGGCTGACAGTGATGATGGTGGTGGGAGTCCCGCAGCGGTCGTCCTGACTCTGCGCCTGACTGACTTGGGGTCTTGAACG
>NZ_JBYRJA020000007.1:159627-194590 GCF_058349825.2 Microbacterium longlingense | reverse complement strand
ATACGGGTGGCGGTGAGCTTGTCGAGCCGGATCGTGCCGAGTCGGGGGCGGATGTGGTTGCGGATGATCTTCTTGTATCCCTTGATCGTGGACGTCGCGAGCTCGAGTCCCGCCACCCACTCATCCGCATAGGTGCCCACGGTCGGCACCTTGTTGCCGAACTTCTCGTTCTGCTTGCGCTGCTTCAACGCCTCCTGCAAGGCGTCGTTCGCCTCGTCGGTGCTGGTGTACCCGGAACGGGTGAGCCTGCGCGATCCCATCTCGGGGTACTCGGGGTCTTTCAGGACGTAGATCTGGAACCGCCACCGCTTCCCGGTGTCGGTGTCATAGGACTGGATCGAGCCGGGCTGCCGGGAACGGGAGCGCCGCTGCTGCTTCTCACCCCCGCCGTCTTGCCCTGCGGACTGTGGCTTCTTCGTCATGACCGGGTGCTCCTTGCCGTGGTCTGCCCGGGCCGGTGCGTGCCGGCATAGTTCTCGATGTAGTCCTTGGCGTTGAACACACGCCCCTCCGGGTCGAGCTGCACGCCGCGCTCCTGGATCACCCGCGCGCGTGCCCGCGCTGCCTCTAGGCGTTCCTGGTAGGCGGCGATCGTCTTGGGGTGCGCGCTCGGCTTCTCGGGGTCGTCTCTGCTGGGGGCGGTCATGCCCGCGAGGGTGGTTTCGAGGTGATGGATGCGGTCAGTGCAGATCACCCATTCCTGCTGCCAGTAGTTGAACAACCCCTCATCGGTGAGCACGAGTTCCCCGCGCATCCACCGATCAATCTCCTCCGGCTCATACCCCTCCGGCACCCCGGTGAGCGTCGTCTGCTCATCCGGTGGGGTCAGGAGCGCGGCCGGGGTGGTGCGCAGCAGGTAGGCGATCACGGTCAGGTCGTCCACGTCCACGCGGCGATCCCCGGCCTCCAGCTTGCTGATGCCCGAGGTGGAGAGCTTTCGCCCTGCGGCTTTCAGCCCGTCGGACATAGTGCGCAAGTCCATACCGATCGCTTGCCGGGCGGCTCGGATGTTCTGCGCGACGTGCGTGTTCGTGATGCCTGCGGGGTTGCCCCGCACCCTCTCTGTTTCCATAGTAGAAAATTACAACGCAATGCTTGACAGCGAAAGTGCGATTCTCTGCGGTGGGATGAACCACATTTCTCGGTGCTGACACGAACGGATGGTGTGACGATGCGGCAGAGCACCCTCGACATGGACGACCTCCGCAAGCGGCACAGCCTCGTCATCACCCGCAAAGAAGCCGCCGAAGCACTCGGCGTCGATCCCCGCACGATCACCACGAGCACCAACGAGGGCACCATCCCACATGTCAAGCTCGGGCGGCGCATCGTGATCCCGCGCGAGAAGTTCCTCGCCCTCTTCGCCGACGCCACGACCGACAATGGGGAAGCCTGACACTCCGCTGGCTGTGCCGAATCGGCACCCCCGGCGCGGCGCTCCCGCTCCGCGTGTGGCGACACTCACGTCGGACGCTCGACAAGTTATCTTGTGGCAAGTAAACTTGTGACATGGAATCAGACCCGATCATCCTGGACAGTGCCCACCGGCACGGCGTCTCGGATGCGGCGATGCTCCATGCGCTCCGTTTCCCTGTCCGGCACTTCGTGCAAGACGACGCGATGACCATGTTCATCGGCCCCGACGAGACCGGCACCCTGGTCGAAGTCGGTGTCATCGAATGGCACGGTGTGATCGCTATCGCGCACGCGATGCGTCCGGCCCGACCCAAGTATCTGAGGTGAACACCATGGCTCCACGCTCTATCGAAGACATCAAGGCCCGCGCCGACGAGTTCGCAGACGCGTTCGAGAACTACGAACCGAAGCCCGGCGATAAGGACGCCCCGATCCCACCCGTGATGGCGGTCAAGCTCGCCGCCTGGCGGCGCGACACCGCCGAACGCGAACTCGCAGACGCCGTGCGTGCCGCGCGCGAGAAGCGGTTGTCGTGGCGCGAGGTCGGCGAAGCGATCGGCACCAGCGGCGAGGCCGCACGCCAGCGCTACAGCGCGTCAGCGTAACGACGGGATGCCATTGCCCATCTCGCGGGGCAAAGGAGGAACGGGGGCGGGAGTCCACATGAGTGAGTACACGAGACCGCAGATCGAATCGGTCGAATTCCGAGACGATGACGGCAACGTCATCGACTACGGCAACCGTTGGGTGAGCCGCGGGGGAACCCCGCCCGAGGACAGCTACTCGGTAGATGAGCACCCGGAGCGCTTCGCTCCGCTGCATGCTGTCGCGGCGGCGCTCATCGACTATCTCGTCTCCAACTACGACGTCGATGTCGAGGAAGGGCCCCACGTTACGACCGGCCTGCTGCACGCGCCGACCGCCGAGGAGACCGTGCGCGCCGTGCGGCTCACTCCGCGAGGCGATGCGTGTGCTCCGCTCGTGGTCGTGCTGACGAGCTATCCGGGGCTGCGGGTGCACGCCGGAACGCTTTTCAGGGAGTTCTACCCCTCGTGCGGTTGCAACGCTTGCGATGAGCGATGGGACGATGTCGCAGGTGAACTTGAGTGGCAGGTGTTCGCGATCGTCGGCGGTGGTTTCGGCGAGGAGGTGAGCGAACCACGGCGCGCGAAATGGAGCTATGACCGAGGTCGCGGCCTTGTGAAGGGCATGGGGCAGACCGTCACCTACCGTCTGCGGTCGTTGGACGGTGGAGACCAGCGAAGCGGACAGTCGCGCGCGGAAGACGTGCCAGCCGAACTGCTCAAGTCTGCCCGCGCCGCACTCGATGCGGTGGCCGCCGTCAGCGCCGATGGCAACTGGCTGCCCTGGCCGCCCAAAGCCTCTCGGCTGCTGAGCGATTCCCAGGCGGCCGCGGCCTGACCGCTCTGGTCACAGGCTGAGTCCTGGTCTTCCTCGCCCCTGATCCGGGCCGGTCCTGGTCGGCCCGGCGTTGTGGCGCGTGAGGGCTTCCTGACGGGCTTGGAGCGCCTCGCGCTCGGTCCGCTGCTGCTCTCGCCGCTGGGTGAGCCATTCGGCGGCCTCAGCGACGGGGCGCGCGTCCAGCTCCGCGATGATGCGCCGCGCCTCGGCTGCCCGCTTTCTGGCGCGTTCGGCGTCGGCCGTGGGGTTGGGGATGCGGAAGGTGCCTCGCATCTGCCGTGCCTGCTCTGCCCCGTAGACCTCGATGGTGAGGCGATCCCGCTCGACGACCTGCCGCTGGGCGGTCTGCTGCTTCGCGGCCTCGGTGTCGCTGAGGGCCTGTTCAGCCGCCTGCACCTCGGGGTGGGCGTCGGCATGTCCGGTTGCGATCGTCTGCGCCCACTCGGAGACGGAACGCAACAGAGACGGCGCGGTGCCCCATGTCTGCGTGACGTGCTGCTCGATCTTCTCGACCGATTCTTCCGCGGCGTTGATGTTCCGGGCGGCGGTGCGCCTGCGCCCGAACCTCGCCGCCCGCGCGGCGTCGCGAGCGGCGTGAAGATGCGCGCGAGCCTTCACGAGTTCTTGCCCATCCGTCCGAACCCGCGTCTCCACTTCGGCAGTGACCGCGTGCCGGGTGTGCTCGGCAAGCGCCTTCGCATGGGTCATAAGCTCGGCGTGCTCCTCGGCTTCGACGTGATGCGCCTGCTTCTGTGCGGTGAATCGGGCGGTGGCGTCCTCGAACAGGGCCGCGTCCTGCTCCGCTCGTTCGATGAGTTGGGTGAGGCGTGCCCGCTCGGTCTGCACGAGCCGCACCGGCGCCTCGTCCACGAGCCCCCGCACGGCCTCTGCTGCGCGTTCGGTCGCGTCGGCGAGGCCGCGGTCGGCGCGGTCGCGTTCCATCGCCGCGATGAACTGCTCCCGCGCCTGCTCCTGAGTCTCGGCGACGACGTGCAACAGGTTCTGTTCCCGGCCGCGAGTCATGCCGACGTACACGCCTGCGGCGCTGGTCGCATCAGTGAGGATCGTGTGAGATCCCGTGACGGTCGCGCCCTGCACACCGTAGGCGGTCGCCGCGTACGACAGGTGCGCGTACTCGGCCACATACTCAGCGGGGAGCCTGACGGTGCGCTGCCACTTCCGCCCGCTCCCCGCCTCGCGCACACGCAATGCCCCGTCTTGCTCGACGCGTTGCACGATCCAGTTCTGACGGTTCGCCACACCGATGCTGGTGCTGTTCTTGCGCATCTGGATCACGTCCCCGGCACCGATGGGGAGGCCGTCGCTGCCGGTGCCGGTGCGGTGGTCGTCGACCTCGCCACGCGCCACCCGTTCCTCCCGAATACGTGCGTTCACGGCGCGCGCCTCGTCGTTCGAGGTGACGGTGATCGCTTCACCCTTCCGGCGCTGACCGCCGATGTGCTCGCGCACGTCCTCGTCGCTCGCGTGCAGGCGGACGAGGCCGAGCGCGGTGAGCCGGTCGAACACCTCGCCGGGGTCGCGCCCGTCGCGCATCCGCACCGTGACCTCGGCATAGGCGGGATCGGTGAAGCGATGCACCTCAGCCATATCGAACGTGCGCCCCCGGAGCTGCGCGGCCATATCGAGCACCCCACCGCGACCCACCGCGGCGAGCTGCGCGCGATCCCCGACGAGCGCGACCGTTGCGCCCGCCTCATCGCAGACGGTCAGGAGGGCAATTGCGGTGTCTTGGTCGAGCATCCCGGCCTCGTCCACGATCACCCGCTCACCCCACGCCAGCCGCGCGCCCTCTGCCGGGCCGCGATAGGAGCGTCCGGTGTCGGGGTCGGTGTCGCCGGGTGCGAGGCGGGTCCATACGCCGTCGCTGTTCCATCGCCAGCCGTGCGCGTGCACGAGCGCCGCAACACTGGTCGCGGGCACGCCGAGTTCGTCGTGTGCGACCTGCGCGGCGCGCAACGTCGGCGCGACCACCCGCGACGCCCGCCCGTGTCGTGCGGCGACCTCGATTGCGACGGCGAGCATCGTCGTCTTTCCGCTCCCTGCTGCACCTTCTACGACCACGAGCGGGTCGGTTGATGCGGCCGCGGCGGCGGCGCGCTCCTGCCCGGCATTCAGGCCGCGCCTGCGCGCGGCCCGGCGCACGTCCGGGTGCTCCGGGTCTTGCGGCGGGATGCGTGCGGCGATGAGATTGCGCAGCTCCGTCTCCGCCTGCACCACCCTGAGAGACATGAGGTGTGCAACATGCTCCGGTGCTGGTGCACCGGGCGGGAGGATCGAGAAGCAATCCTCCAGCGCCAACGATGTTGCAACCTGGACGAAAGCGCGTATCTCGGAGGGTGATGCCTGCACGCCGTACTCGGTCATAATCCGGGTCGCGTGCTCCTGCACCGTATGCCGCGCCCACGCCGAACTCCCTGCCGCGCTACGATCGAGCGCCCGGCTCGCGACGGTCTGCACGGAGAGGTCATCCAGCGCCGCCGGCGCACGACGCGCAGGCCGGCGCAACGTGCCCGGGTCGTAGCCGGCTTCCCGCAACTCGGCCACCCAGGCGTGTTCTTCGCGGAGGGTCGTGGGCTTCTTCGCGGGCCGCTCATGCGCCCACGCTTTCGCCGCAAGACGCGCGGAGACTACTGGCCCCATCGCCTCGCCGGGATGCGCGGCCTCCCACTCGGCCTCGAAGCGTTCCATGTGCTTGCGCACTTGCTCGCCGCGTTTGCTCATCACTCCGTTGAATCGCTCGAGCTCGACCACCTCACCCGACACGGGATCAAGGGTCAAACCGTGCCGATCCAGCACTTCCGCAAGCTCAGGGTGTGCGGCGATCACGGCGGTGCCGAGAGCGCGGATCGCGCCCTGCTGCCGAAACAGTGCCGCCGTATCCAGCGCCCGCCACTTCCCCGCCGCCCACACACGGGTACCGATCTGAAAGTGGACATGCCGGTGCGGATCACCCGCCCGCGACGTGCGGTGCGACACCGCCATCGTCTGCAACTGCGAGACGGGCACAACCTCCTGCTTGCCGCGCGGCCCCACACGGGTCACGGAGTGCTGGGCCAGCCACCGATGAATCTCCGCCACCGCATCCTGCTGCGCCCGGTCAAGAGCTTCCGACACCTCGGGGTGGAGAGCTGCGGCGATCGACAGCGACTTCGGGGCATTCACGACCATCTCCGCGAACCGCGGCGACCCCTGCCGCCCCTCACCCGGTAGGCGCGGCTTGCCCATCGACTCGCCCGTGAGCGGGTTCGTCCAGTCCACCCAGGCAGAGTACGTCTCCGGGTCGAGCCCGAGCGTGGCGGTCACGTTCCCGTCGCCATCAAGCGCGGTGAACGCCGCCACGGACGCATCCGCGCCGAGGTAGTAGTCATCAGCGCGAGAGCGGTCGGCCTCGACATAACGGCGCGCATCGGCCCCGGTTCCCCGGAACAGGATCACGCCGCCGTGCATGAGGATCACCACCTGATGTTTCTACTATAGAAATCCACGTATCTACCACGGTGGTATACGTTCATTCGGAGGAGAAGTGTGATGTCTCAGGACATAGTGGACAGTTCAGGACATAGTGGACAGTTTTGTATCGGGACACCTCAGGGCGTCGTGGACACTTCGGTGGTCGGCGGTGAGACCTCTCGAATCTCTAAGGTTTCGAGGCGATCAAGATCCGGCGCATCAGATGGACAGTTCCGTGGGGATCGACGCGAACTTGTGGGAGACGCAACGTTTCAGTGAGCGCTCACTGCCGAGGCCGGCGATCGCAGAGCCAACTCGCTGCATCATTCCGAACCTCCTGGCTGAGGCCGGAGTCTATATACTTATCGCGTTACTATTTACGAGGTGGGATGCGATGTCTGTCAGGCATGGGCTGTTGGCAGTGCTGGGTCGAGGGCCGTGCTACGGCTACCAGTTGAAGCGCGAGTTCGAAACGCGCACGGGTGGCACGTGGCCTGTGAACGTCGCTCAGGTCTATAGCACCCTGGAGCGGTTGGAGCGCGATGGTTTGATCTCAGCTCTCGATGACGAGGGCGTGGAGCAGAGACGCTTCGAGATCACCGAACCCGGCCGCAGCGAGGTGCATCGTTGGTTCGACGACCCGATCGTCGAACGGCCGGGCGATAGCCGGAACGAACTGCCGGCCAAGCTCGCGCTAGCGCTCACGTTGCCCGGCGTCGACGTGGGTCGCGTGATTGGTACACAGCGGCGAGCAACCGTGTCGCAGCTTCAGGAACTCAACCGAACCAAGAGGGCATCTCCGCCACCATCGGACCGGCAGTCGCTGGGATGGGAGCTCGTCGTCGACTCGCTGATCTTCGCGGCTGAAGCACGCGTGAGATGGCTCGATCAGGTCGAGGCGAAGATGAGCCGACTGGCCCGAGAGGGCGTACTCGTCGCCTTCGACCTCGAAACTGACCTGCCGGCTCGTGGGCGTCCTCGTACCGCGGCGGCGAAGGAGACATCGAAGTGAGCGCCCCACTTGTTGAACTCCACGATATTCGCAAGAGCTATGGCAGTGGGGCGGCCGAGGTCGCAGCACTGGGCGGGGTGAGCCTCGCTGTGGAGGCCGGCGAGATGGTTGCCATCATGGGCGCGTCAGGGTCAGGAAAATCGACGCTGCTAGCGATCACCGGCACGTTGGAACCACCCACCTCAGGCAGCGTTCGGGTCAAGGGCATGGACATTGGGACGATGACTCGCCGAACACGGGCACGTCTCCGGCGCCGCGCGCTGGGATTCGTGTTCCAGGACTTCAACCTCGTCCCCACCCTCACCGCGGCAGAGAACGTCGCCCTCCCCCTGGAACTGGACGGGCAGCCCCTCCCTGTAGCCCGCCGGGCGGCAGCGGAAGCACTCGAAGCCGTAGGGCTCGTGGGCCTGGAGGGTCGTTATCCCGATGACCTCTCGGGCGGTCAGCGACAGCGCGTCGCCATCGCGCGCGCGACGGTCGGACCGCGTGAGCTTATCCTCGCGGACGAACCTACCGGCGCACTCGACTCGGACTCCGGCGAAGCGGTGCTCATGATGATTCGGCAACAGATCGACGATGGTGCTGGTGGTCTTCTCGTCACCCATGACGCACGGTACGCGGCATGGGCGGACCGCGTCGTGTTCCTCAAGGACGGGCGCATCGTGGACGAGTCGCGCCCAGAGCCGCTCTCGATGGAGGCGCTGAACGCAGCATCACGCCCGGGTCAGCCATGACCATGCGTGGGATATGGCGGCGACTCGCTCTTGCAGCGCGAATCACTCGACGAGCAGTGTGGAGCGACACCCGCCAAAGCCTGCTCATCGTATCGCTCATGGTCGTGCCCCTAGCTGCGGTCGTGGCGTTCCTGACCGTGACCGAGAGCCAAGCGCCGACTGCCGGAGAAGCCACGACCATGCGCCTGGGGCACACCGAAGCGGAATTGCGAGTCGTGAGCCCCCCGGATCCTTCGCTCGCGCAGAACCCGACCGACCCCGAGACCTGGATGGTGGAAACCGATCCAGACACCGGCGACCGGATGCACTCCGATCCCCACGATCCCCGCGTTTCTCCCATGGACGTGCTACCGAAGGGCACGCGCGTTCTCCCTGTGGAGGACAAGGATGTGCTCATCGTTGAGACGGCGACAGGCATCGGTGCCGTGCTTTACGTCGAGGGCGAGGTGTGGGATCCCGTATTCGAAGGTGCTTTCACTCTCGAGACGGGAAGAGCGCCGGCCTCGCCAGGCGAGGTCGTCGTCACATCCTCGACTCTGGAGAGGCTGGGCAAAGGTGTGGGCGAACAGTTCGTCTCACGCGATCCGGCGATCTCGCTGACAATCGTCGGCGTGGTCGATGACGCCATGCAGCCCGACTCGATCAACACGGTATACGCACCCCGCGGTACCACTCCGGGGTCAGGGGCAGCGCGCTACTTCCTCCCCGATCGCCAACTCTCCTGGGCGGAAGTGGAAGAGCTCAACCGGGCCGGCATGATCGCATGGTCCAGGGAAGTGCTTTCTGACCCACCGGTTGAGGCCAACTATCTCTATGACGGCCGCCAGGGAACGGGAGGTGTGCTCGCGTTCATCGTCGCGTTCGGGCTCTTCGAGATCGCGATCCTCGCCGGAGCCGCTTTCCTCGTCGGCGCGCGACGTCAGCAGCGCACGTTCGCCCTGCTGAGCAGCACAGGAGCAGAGCGAGCAACACTCGTGCAGATCGTCACACTCGGCGGGATCTTGCTCGGCCTCGTTGCCGGCGTCATCGGCGCAACGCTGGGCATCGCGATCGCCTGGCTCTACACCCGACTCATCGATACAGGAGACGCAACGGTACTCCCGGGCTTCCACGTGCCTTGGTCGATGCTCGGGATCGCGGCGCTTTTGACAGCAATGATCGGATGGGCAGCCGCTCTCATGCCAGCGATCGCAGCGAGCAGGGTAGATGTCATGTCTGCCCTTCGCGGCGCTACGCGGCCAATCCGGCAACGGACCCGCTCTCGCCGCGCAGGACTCACCATTCTCGTCAGCGGCTGCGCGATCGCGGCCGCAGCCGTCGTCGGGCTCGCATCGACCAACTGGGGCTTCCTAACGGACATCTCCGCCAGCGAGAACACGCTGATACTCGTCTTGTTCGCGGTCATCATCGTGGGCGCGATAGTCGCAACAGTCGGGGTGGTGCTCCTCCTCGGTCCCGCTCTCAGCGCCCTCGCGCACGCCACCCGAGCGACCGCGCTCCCGTTGCGTATGGCTACACGCGACCTCGCCCGAAACTCGTCCCGCTCGGTGTCCGTTATGGCCGTGATCTTGGTGACGGTCGCGGTCGCAACATTTGTGATGTCGATCCAGGCGTACCAACAGGCCCGGACAACGACATCGAGAGTCATGCCCGCCACGGCAGGTCAGGCGACGATCCCGATCTGGAGCACGAACATCTACGACGGCGAATCAACGCCGGACCGGAACGAGGCCGCCATACTTGCGGAACGGCTCACGACCGTTGCTCAGGGACGATTCGATGTCGATAAGATCCGCACGATTCAACGCCCTTGGCAGGACTGGACGGCGTTCAGCACCGGCACCGAAGTGACCCTCGTCATCCCTAAACGAGACCCCGCCCAAGCATGTCCCCGCGACCCCGCAACAAACCGGGTAGTCGACCCTCACGACCAGCGGTGCGATTTCCGGAACTACGTCTGGGACGTCACCGGACGAGGGCCGGGCGCACCAAACATACTGATCGGAGACGCCGATGACTTGGCGCTGCTCGCTGGCAGTCCAGTGACGGCCGGGCAGCGCGAAGCTCTCGCCCGCGGCGAGGCAATCGCGTTCTGGCCAGAACTGGTCAATGACACCGGCACGGCGACGATCACCTGGCAACGATTCGCATCGGGCACCCAATCGCAAGGCGAAACCATCCGAACGGAGAGTTTCCCTGCCACACTGCTGAGCTCGCCGGAACGGCTTGCTTACGGACTGTTCATGACCCCAGACACGGCACGTGGGCTCGGCCTCGACCCCGTCGACGCGCTCATCGTCATGGACTTCACCGCAGAACCGGACACGGCAACCATCGATGCGGCAAACGCCGAAATAGCCGCTGTGTTCCCGGGCGCTCTGCTCACCTCCGTGATTCGCGACCCCGCCGACGACGGCCAGACCTTCCAATGGGTCACTCTCGGACTCGTACTCCTCGCCGCCGGCTTCGCAGCGGTGGCCGCGATCGGCCTCAGCCGCATCGAAAGCCGTCGCAACGAATACACACTGTCGACTCTCGGAGCAGACCCCGCACTCGTCCGAACCAGCACCGGACTGCAGACCGGCCTGCAGACACTTCTCGCGGTCGTCCTCGGAATCCTGGTCGGGCTCATCCCCGGATACGGGATCTGGGGATCTCCCATCACCGGCACCGAGATGTCACCTCCGTGGGTCCAACTCATAGCCATGACCATCGCGCTCCCCATAGTCTTGGGACTTGGTGCTGCGCTCGTCCCACTTTCCTCACGAGCCGGAAGCGCGCAAGCGATCTGATCTGCGCGTCGACCGCTGATGACAAGACTTTCCGCGACGCACTCCACGCACGCGGAATCGTTGAAAGCACAGGCCGAAACGGGGCCGGGCGCGCCGTTCTAAGGGAGTCCATTCCCCTCTCACCGCGGTACCACTGGCTCCCAGGTCTGGTTCAACGCATCATCGCCGATGAAGTCCTCCGTTGAGTCGGTGCAGGACGTGCGAAAAGTGCCAACAAAAGTGCTAAGCAACCTGTAGGTCGAGGTATCGCGGTGGAGTTATCCACAGCGAACAGGCCCCAGATCGTTGATTTTATTCGGCAGAACGCTCAATCGAGATTCATGGTGCAAGGGGGTCGAGGTCAGTTCAAGTCCCCCCTCGCGCACGCAAATGAAATGGCCCCTGACCTGGGATCTAGTTCCCAAGGTCAGGGGTCGTTCTCGTTGGAAGTGCGAGAAACGGTGCTCAGCCTTGCCAATCGGCGACCTGGGTCGGCGCGGTTCAACATGCATGAATCGCTTCATGCGCGCACCTCATATTGCTGGACACACCGATGACTGAGGCTGCGCCAATGGAACGCTTTGCTGGGCGTGCGTGGTTTCTACTCGCCGTGCGCCTGGGTTCGATCCTCATCGTCACGGTCGTGATGTGGCTCGTTCTCCGGGTCACCGCCGGGATCGAGTCGTTCCCGCCGAGTACGACATGGGCGACCCTGGGGCTTCTCCCCGTGAACGTGCTTTGCCTGGTGATCGTGCGCAAGTTCTACAGAGACACGGGAATCTCTCTCCGCTCTGCGCTGGGCATTCAGAAGGGTCACATCGGGCGAGACGTGTTGTGGGGTCTGCTCTGGCTCGTCGTGCTGAATGTCCCGTTCATGGCGGTGGTCGCGGGCGCGGTTTTCGCGCTCTATGGGAGCGATGCACCCTCTGCGTTCGCGACGATCTTCTTTGACCCCGCGTCATCCGTGCAGATGGAACCGGCGATTCTGCTCATCATCTCGCTCGTGGCGGTGGTGCCGTTCATGCTGATCAATGCCCCCGCGGAGGAGCTTGTCTTCCGCGGCTACGGCGTGTGTCCCATATCGGTGGTGGGCTCGCGGCTGTTTCTTGTCGCGCATGCGCTCAGCGGTCGCGATCCGTTCCGGCGTCATCACCCTCGGGCGGCTGCCGACGTGGCCCTGGCTGCGGGCGTAGTCAAGGCCACGCTGCGTGTTTTCTCGGATCGTGTCGACGTGGAGCTGCGTGAACACGGCCACGATGCCTTAGAGCGCTCGTCCCATCGACGTCGTGGTGTCGATCATGGGCTCCGTGAGGCTGACGGTGGGCACCTGTCGGGCGTCGAGGTCCTGCAACGTCTCGATCAGGATGCTCTCACTGCCGGCGAGGCGATCGAGCCGGCGCACTTTGAGAGTGTTCCCCGGTCGGAGGTAGCCGAGGCAAGCGAGCCACGGGGGCCGATCCGCGACGCGGCTGGATCGCCGCGGTCGACGAACACTCGTTCGCAGCCGGCTGTGCGGTGGATCAGTTCATTGCGCGGGTTGGCTGGAGAACTCCACCTGTTTCACAGCAGAGGTTGTCGCGGACGAATCCTGAATGCATCGAAAACCCCCCCGCGGTTTGGTGATTGTGGAGAACGTTAGCGACGACCGCTTCGAGGTGACGAAGCGGGAACCCCGACGAGGAGAGTTGCCCGAGGGTAGCCTCGTAGGCTCCACGCTGAGCGTGCACAACACCACGGGAGGGAGACGCGATGTCCGAGACCGAGCATGCGACCTTGATGAGGGCAGTTGCCATCATGGCTGACTGGCGTCTCGTTCAGACGTTCGAATGTGAAGCGCTGTGGCGCGAGGTAGGAAGTGACAGTGAACAGCTGTTCAAGCTACACGCTGAGCCCATGCGCTCGTCATATTCACTTGTGGAGCCAGCGACCGGAAAGCAGTGGTCATATGACGACAGAACTCGCATCTCAACCGTCGATGGACACTCATTTCAACATCGCCCAGAGTGCGTTCTGAGCGGGCCTTTTGCAGTGCGCTTGGTCTTCCCCTTGTCTTTGCCAGTTTGGGGGCGTCGCCATGACACATACCGCATGGTCGACGCTTACCAAGCCGGGGCCGATCTCATCGTTCAGCTCGTCGGACGCACGGACGAGAGCCTCGCCGGCACAATCACAATCGATGTCGAACGCGGCATGGCGACGCGCATCGATGCCTCGAACCTCCACCTGGGGTATCGAGGCATCGAGCGGGCTAGGAGCACTTTCGGATCACAGCAACAGCAGAGTTAGAGTCCCGCTTCCTCCCCGTTCGGGTCGTAGCAGCGCTCTCCGTTGGTGTCACAGGGGAAACGCGGTGTATACAACGGAGAGCGCTGCTGCGATCAATCGGGAAGCCAATCCCGTTCTGCTTTTGCAACGTGAGGGTCCCAAACAACCACACGTCTCCGGTAGACGCCTCCGTTGAGATCAAGCGAGCTGGCAGGCAACGTCGACGCCACATCCTTTGTTTCTTCCGTCAATGAGCTGGTGGTTCCGTCGGCAGACATCACCTCCACTGAAACACTCGCCCCCGTACAGACGTAGTCGTGCGATACGTCAGCAGATGCCGCACCGTTTTCTTCAACGACGGCGGCCGCCAGCGAAGAACGGGCCCCACCCGGTGTGGGTGCGACGTCAGCCCATGCGGGCGCCGGAGCCATGAACAACAGTTCTCCAGCGGCACCTACCGCTAGGAGCTTGTTCCATCACGTCGACGCAACCTTCACCCTTCACCAATCCCTGATGCGCCCTGAGTTCTGTTGCGTCCTTTTCTTCTGGAGGATGGAGTTGTGTCAGGGTCGTTTCCGGACGGGTTCCGTCAGCCCGCGCTGTGGACGGTGAGTGAGGTTCGCCCCGATCACACGACCGATCGCGCCGTGATCACGCACATCGCTGCCTAGCTCGGTGGGGACCCCGTGACGCTTCGCTTGTGGAAGTTGCGGGACGAGCTGCTGATGCCGGAGATTCGCCGGCTGCATGCGGGGAACTATGGCGTCTTCGGTGTGCAGAAGATGAATGCGTTGCGGCGCCGACGAGGCGGGGCGATCGGTCATGACCAGACCGGCCGGGTCATGCGACTGGCCGGGGTCCGCGGCGTGACGCGCTCGAGGAGAGTCTTCGCCACGACGCCCGACCCGGCGAACGTGAAGCCGAGCGATCTCGTGCAGCGGCCGTTCACCGCGGACGCGCCGCGAAGGCTTTGGGTCGCAGACGTGATCGATGTCGCGACGTGGTCCGGGTTCACCTATGTCGCGTTCGTCGCCGACGTGTTCTCTCGCCGCATTGTCGGATGGAACGTCGCCTCGACGCTCACGGCACGCGCAGTTCTCGGATTGGTTCGCGACGACTCGCGATGACCGCAGGGATCAGAGCGGAGACTGCGGAGGTGAACAAGACGAGGAACGACAGCGCCGCAGTGAAGTTCAGTCCGGGGAGAGGATCCGCGCTGACAAGGAGAACTCCTAGCGATGCGATGACGCCGATGACGACACCGACCGCTGCCAAGGTCAGCGTCTGCACCAGCACCAGAGCGATAACCAGGCCGCGGCTTGCGCCCAGGGCGCGGCGCCGTCCGAAGTCTTTGCGTCGCATCATGACGAGACCATAGAGAAGCATGGCGACGAGCACACCCATGAGAGCGAGGATCGCGACCACCAGACCGCGCGAGAACGAGCCCAGTTGACCCTGTACGAGGGCTCTGAGAGTGGCGAGCTCTTCACTCGTTTCCACGGTGATCTTCGACGTATCCGCCGCTCCGAGGACAGAAAGCACCGCCTCACTGACCGGAGTGACGAGATCGGGCCGCTCAGCAATCACGATGATCACGCTCACCGGCCCAACCACACCCTCCTGCTGCGGAACCACGACGAGCGGCTCGAGCTCGTGGAGGAAATCGGGGACGAACAGTCTCCCGCCGACCCCGACGGTCTCGTGAGTGGTGAGCGTGATCCCGCCGGCCGCTTCCGCCATGCCGAGCTGCGTGAGAGCGTCCGACGACGCCCAGGCAAGGGCGCCGGGCGCCGCGGAAACACCGGTTATCCCCAGCGAAGTGAGATCGTCGCCGTAGCCCGTTCGGACGGGCACCCGAGTGCCATCGCTGAACGCCGCGTTCGTGCCGTCCACGGCTGCTCCGAACGCTCCTATCCATTCGATCCCGGCGATCCCTCGTGCGCGCTCCAGCGCTTCGCTGGTCACACCGGCGCCGGCGTCGGCGCGAAACACGATCGACCGTGTCCCGGCGGAATCGATGGATCCCAGGACGGCCTGCTCGGCCCCGACCGTGCGGCCCGTGGTGAGCATCACGGCCAGGATCATCCCGACAATCATGAGGACGGTGACGGTGGAGGCGACCGGCTGTGCGCGTGCCGATGCCACGGCTTCGCGCACGATGGCGACGCTCACAGTTCGATCTCCCGGTCGCTCGCTGCTGCCACGTCCGGCGAGTGCGTCACCACGATGACTGCGGCGCCCGCTCTCGCATGTTCCTGCAGTGCGGCGACGACGATGTCGGCGGTCGCCGGGTCCAGGTTCCCGGTCGGCTCGTCGGCAAGAAGGATCGCTGGTTCGTTGAGAAGAGCGCGGCAGAGAGCGATGCGCTGGGCCTGCCCACCGGACACCTGCCCGGGCTTTCGATGTGGGGAGACGTCGACTCCGAAACGGTCCAGCAGGTGCAGGGCTGAAGCGGTGACGTCCTTGCGCGCGATTCCCCGGTAAAGGGCTGTCTCGGTCACGTTGTCGAGGACGGAACGGGTCGCGTCGAGAGCGGCGTCTTGGAAGACGAAACCGAATCGGTGAGCGCGAAGGTGCGACCGGTCTGAGTCTCGGCGCGATCCGGTGGGGACGCCATCGATGAGCACGTCACCTTCTGTCGGATGCAGCATGAGACCGAGCACGTAGAGCAAGGTGGACTTGCCGCGGCCGGAGGGGCCGGTGATAGCCGTCATCGTGCCTGCCCGAAACTGTGCCGACCAGTTGTTCAGGAGCCGGAGGCCGGTTTGGTATTCGAAGGAGACGTCACGCGCTTCGAGGAGGACGGGGGCATCATCTCCGTCATCAATCCTGGGCTCGGTCACTTCGCGGGCACGCGGACCTTCGTCTCAGCGTCGACGCCCCGGATCACCGACATACCGTTCGCGGACGCCTCGACGGTCACAGGCAGTCGTGTGCCTGTGCGGTCGACCACGGAGGTGCTTCCATCGGCGGACACGACGAGAGCAGCGGTGGGCACTGTCATGCCTTCGACGGGTTCGGTGGTGATCACGCGGGCTGAAAGCGTCGACTCACCGGTGATCGGTATCTGGGCGCACTCAGTGGCGCACACGGGCGCGCCGTCCACGCCGTGCAACCCCAACCGGATCGTCGATGTGTCGGCGTCACGCGTCTGGTCGGTCACCTCACCCCACCACGTGCCACCTTCCGGGGAGGTGACGGTGACACGGATGCCGGTCTGCAGCGATGCGGCCTGGCTCTCGGTGACCGGGATCGAGAACGCGGGCTCGGCTGGTAATCCGCTCAGCATCTCCTCGCCGCCGGTCAGCGTAGCGCCGCGTACGATGACGTCGGGGTCGAGCGCGACGCGCGTAGGAAGTGTCGGCACGAACACGACATCCCCGGCGCTGACGAAACCGGTCTCTTCCACCCCAGACGACTTCTGCCACGCCTTGATGGATCGTACGGTATTGCTGCCCGCTATCCCGTCCGGCGCATCGGTGGAGAAACCGAGGTCGGTGAGCAGCGTCTGCAGCTGCGTGACATCTAGTCCCTCCATGCCTTCGCCGATGTCGCGATACATGGGGATGGCCCCTTCCGCGATGAACACCGGACGCATGTTGACGGAGTAGAGGATGGCGCCTGGCTGGACTTCGTCGCCGGGGGCGACGTGGATCTCTGTCACCACGCCTACCGCCTGATTCACGGCGACGGGCAGAGGTTTCCATTGCGCTACGGCGGTCAAGCTGATGGCTGCGCTGACCTCGCCGGGGGTGACTTCGACGTACGTGTACGTCGAGGCCTCGAGGGGGTCGTCTGCGGGTCGAAGCACGGTCAGTGCCGCCCATGCGGCAGTAGCTCCGACGGCGACGAGCGCCGCCCCACCGGTGAAAAGGCGCAACCACCGCTTTCCTGTCGTTTGATCACTCATGCATCCCCCTCGCTGGTCACATGCACACGCGCGCCTCAAATGTAGCAACGCGACTCAGGCGCGGAGTCTCGAGGCTCATGCATCGGTGCACAAGAGAAAATTGACCCCGCGCCACGCGTCAGCTTAGCTTTCAGACGGGGTTGAGACGTCCGGCGCGATGTAATCACTCTGGACCCCGTGAGTGACCGGAGGAAAAATGCGTATAGATCGAATCGCCAAGATTGTTGGCACGATTGCACCGGCAGGTGCGCTGGTGGTCGGGCCCGCTATCGGTGCGGGCGCTTCGTGGAACAACACGACATACCAGGCGCGCCACTCGTCCGGGCCGGCGAGCATCCCCGTGTGGAAGGCCTTGATCACGGGTGCGGGCGGGAACGTGAAGGCTGCGGGACTGCGGTGCGCAAGCTAACGCTGCACAGTGTTGGCGTCGTGGTTGTGGCGGCGCTCCTGTTCGCCACCACCGCGTGCTCCGACCAGCAGAAGCCGGAGAGTGATGAAGATCTCGGCTCGTTGGGGGACGATGAGATCTCGCTGTATCTCCAGCAGGAACGTGAGGAGCTCGCAGAAGGCTACGGGATCGACGACCCGCCCGCCGTGGAGGTTGTGCGACTCATCCGGCCCGAGGAGTGGCAGGAAACGCTCATGTCGTGCATGGAGGAACAGGGGTATGACGTGACCCCGACGCCTGACGGCGACGGGGTGACGTACCCCGAGGTCAGCGGTGAAGCACAGGGCAGGTCGCTCAACATCGCGATCTACACGTGCGACGTGAAGTACCCGGTGTCGCCCAAGTACACGCAGCCGTATAACGACAGCCAGCTACGATTTCTCTACGCGTTCTTCACGGAAGACCTTGTGCCGTGCCTGAAAGAACGGGGCCTGACCGTTGAGGACGTTCCCAGCGAAACGGCATTCCTCGAATCCGCCGGAGCGTGGTCTCCATATAACGCGCTCAATCTCTCGGACGAGGACTACAAAGCAGCGAACACCGCGTGCGGGCATGCTCCCGATTCCGACGAGCTCTACGGTGCTCGCTGATTCGATTGCGTAGGCTGTGGCGGAGGATTCGGGACGCATGCCTCTGAACACAGCACAGAGCGTTCGCCCGAAAGAGGCGCACGATACAGAATTTGGGACAGGATCCTCGGGTCGATCCTGCCCCAAATTCTGTCGTGCGGCGTGTGCAGAGCGCTCATGCCGCCGGGATATCACGCGCACGAAGGCCGCCGAAGCGCTCGGCGTCGATCCCCACACGACCCCCGTGCACGTCTTCTGTTGCTGCGCGTGACACGTTATCTTGTGGCAAATGACGTTGTGACGGGGGATCGGACCCGATCATCCTGGACGGGGCCCACCGGCACGGCGTCATCGAATGGCGCGGCGTGATCGCCAGCGCGCGATGCGTCCAGCACGACCCAGGTACCTGAGGTGAACATCATGGCTCCACGCTCGATCGAAGACATCAAGGCCCGCGCCGAAGAGTTCGCGGACGCGTTCGAGGATGACGATCCGAAATCCGGCGACAAAGATGTCCCGATCCCGCCCGTCATGGCGGTCAAGCTCGCCGCCGGGCGCCGCGACACCGCCGAACGCGAGCTCGCTGACGCGGTGCGCGCGGCGCGGGAGCAGCGGTTGGCGTGGCGTGGGGTGGGGGAGGCGATCGGCAGGAGCGGTGAGGCCGCACGCCAGCGTCACAGTGCCAGGGCAGAGGGGACCGGGGCCGAGGGGACCGGGGCAGAGGGTGCGACGGCATGAAACGGATCAACGGGCGCACGCTCGGTCGATGGAGCCTCCGCCTCGACGCGATCTACTGCACCCTCCTGGGTGCGGCGGTCGCGTTCTTTGCCGCACCCATCGCCGAGGTGGTCGCGCTTCCTGGGCCGCTGATTGCAGCCGCGGGCGTCACGGTCGTCCTGTGGGCTGGCCTCGTGCTCTGGATGCTGATGACGCTGCGCATCCAGACCGCGCTGCGCATGGTGATGGGCGTGAACATCCTCGCCGCGCTCCTGGTCGCGGTGTGCGTTGTGGCGGCGGGAACGATGCTCGCCGTGGTCGGGGTTCTTGCCGTCGCCGTCGACATCGCGCTCTTCGCGGGCAGCCAGGCTCTCGCGTTGCGCACCCTCCCGACCGTGCGGGCGGTCTGAAGCCTCATCGCCGACCGGGATACGCGAGTCTGCCCGCGCCTCACTCGACGCGGTGGCGGCAGTCAGCGCCGATGGCACCTCGCTGCCCTGGCCGCCCAAGCGTCTCGGCTGTCAGCCGATTCCCCGGCGGCCCCGGCCGGACCGCTCTGGTCGCAGGCCGGCCGCCGCCGGTCATCGCGAGGGGCGCTCCGCTGGCACCACGCCTGGCGCGTCGCCCCGTTCCCGCTCGGTGCGCAAGCGGACGATCATGCCGATCGTGTCCACGCACTCTCTTCTCATTGGTCGTCCTCGTCGTCACCCTCATGCCACCAGCGCGCGGAACGCACCTTGGGGTCCAGACTGAGGCGCTGCACGATCCGTTCCAGCACATCGACCCGGCCGCCCGGCGGCACGCCCAGCTCGGCGCGCAGTGTGACGGTCTCCGCCTTCGAGCGGGCTGCGCTGACCGAGCGCAGCGTCATGTCGGCGTTCGCGATGGCCTGCATCAGCAGGCCGCGAACGATCTGCTCGCTCTTCTCACCGGCGACGACCTCGAAGTTGTAGTTGTCGCCCTTGCCGGCGTCGGCCTGGTCACGCCGCCGGCGGACGGCCTTCGTGATCGGGCGGAGCACCGTGTTCGTGGCGATCACGCCGAGAGCGCCCAGCGCCGCCACCGTGTACAGACCGGCTCCGGCCAGCGAGCCCACCGCGGCTGAACACCACAGCGTCGCCGCCGTGTTCAGCCCGCGCACGTTCAGCCCCTCGCGCATGATCACGCCGGCGCCGAGGAAGCCGATGCCGGAGACCACCTGCGCGGCCACCCGGGTCGGGTCGGCGGAGGCGGAGTCGAAGCTGTACGCGCCGAGCACGACGAACAGTGCGGAGCCGCCGGACACCAGGGTGTTGGTGCGCATCCCGGCCATCCGGGAGCGCCACTGCCGTTCCAACCCGATCGCGGCTCCGAGCACCAGGCCGATCAGCACCCGGATGACCAGTTCCAGCGACTGCTGATCCGGCAGCATCAGGCGGCGACCTCATCGCGCAGCCGGCGACGCTCCTCACGTCGGTTCGCCTGCCGGGCAGGATCGGGCACCGGCGCCGCCATCAGGAGGGAACGGGTGTACGGGTGCTGCGGGTCGGAGGTCACCTGGTCGCCCTCGCCGTGCTCCACGATCTCGCCGCGGTACATCACCGCGACCTCGTGGCACATCCTCCGCACGACCGCCAGGTTGTGGGAGATGAACAGGTACGAGACGCCGGTGCGCTCCTGCAGCTCGACGAGCAGATCGAGCACCTTCGCCTGGGTGGACAGGTCCAGCGCGCTGGTCGGCTCATCGCACACGATGAGCTTCGGCTCCAGAGCGATCGCGCGGGCGATCGCGATGCGCTGCCGTTGCCCGCCGGAGAACTCCCGCGGCGAACGCAGCGCCGAGCCGGCGGGCATGTCCACGGCCTCCAGCAGATCGTGGATGCGGGCGATCGCCTTGCTGGACGGCACACCGCGGGCCCGCAGCGGCTCGGCCAGGATCTCACCGATCGACATCGCCGGGTTCAGCGAGGAATACGGATCCTGGAACACCACCTGGAGGTCTGCGGCGAGGCCGCGGCGCTCCTTCTTGCCCAGACCCTGGATCTCGCGGCCGTCGAACGAGATCGTCCCGCCGGTCACCGGCGCCAGCCCCAGCACAGCCCGGCCCAGCGTTGACTTTCCGGAGCCGGATTCGCCGACCAGACCCACCGTCTTCCCCGCCGGGATCGACAGGGAGACACCGTGCAGGATCTCGACCTCCGGCGCACGGAACCCGCGCCCCGGGTAGGCCACCCGCACATCGGCGATCTTCAGCAGGGTGTCTTCGGCGCTCATGCTGCGCCCTCCTTCTCGGCGTCCAGCGTGGAGCGCGACGGGGTGCCATCGAGCGTGGACGCCAGCAGCATCCGGGTGTACTCGTCGCGCGGCGAACCGAAGATGTCGGCGGCGGTGCCCGCCTCGATGATCGTCCCGTCGCGCATCACGACCACGTCGTCGCAGAGATCCGCGACGACACCGAAGTCGTGCGTGACCAGGATCATGCTCATTCCGCGCTCCTGCTGCAGGCCGCGGAGCAGATCGAGGATCTCAGCCTGCACGGTGACGTCGAGCGCTGTGGTCGGCTCATCGGCGACGATGAGCTCGGGGTCGCAGGAGACGGCCCCGGCGATCAGCACGCGCTGCGCCATGCCGCCGGAGATCTGATGCGGGTAGGAGCGGAAGACGCGGTCGGCGTCGACGATCCCGACGCGTTCCAGCAGGTCGATCGCCTTCTGCTTCGCCGCAGTCTTCGAGAGCTTCTGGGTGGCGCGGAGCGGCTCGACCAACTGGTGACCGATCGTGAAGTTCGGGTCGAGGTTGCTCATCGGCTCCTGCGGGATGTACGCGATCCGCCGACCGCGCACCGCAGCGCCCGTGTCGCCGGCGAGCAGATCCGCGCCGTCGAAGAGGATGCGGCCCGAGAGCACCGAACCGCCGCGCGGCAGCAGCCCCAGGATCGCCAGCGAGGTCTGGGTCTTGCCAGACCCGGACTCTCCCACCAGCCCCAGCACGGTGCCGCGGCGCACGTCGAAGCCGACCTGGTGCACGACCTCCGTGACGCCGCCGTCAGCCAGGCCATAGCCCACCGACAGCCCGGCGACGTGGCAGATGCTGGTGGCCGGTGCCGCATACGGTTCGTCGTGGTCTGCGGCAACCTGCGCCCTCTTCTGCACGGCGACGGCGGCGGGGGCGCCGAAAGAGTCGCGCACCACGTTGCCGAGCAGGATCAGTGCTCCGACCGTGAGGCCGATCGCGAGCCCGGGCCAGATCATCAGCTTCGGATCGGAGTAGATCGCGGTGAAGGCATCCTGCAGCATGCCGCCCCAGGTCGGAGACTGCGGGTCGCCGAGCCCGAGGAACTCCAGTCCAGCCTGCAGAATGATCGCCATTCCGGCGACCATCGCCGCGTGCACCACGATCGGTGCACGCACGGCGAACAGCACGTGTCGTCCGATGATGCGCACGTCGGAGAGCCCGGATACCTGGGCCGCGTCGATGTACAGCTCCTTGCGCACGGCGATCACCAGGTTGCGCACCAGCCGGTAGAACGACGGAGCGACCATCACACCGAGCACGGTCATGGTCATGATGGTGTTCGGGCCGACCACGGCGAACAACGCGACCAGGACGATCTTGCTGGGCAGGATGAGCAGCAGGTCGCAGACCCAGCCGGCGATCGTGTCGAAGGTGCCGCGGCGATACCCGCCGATGAGCCCGAGCGTGACGCCGAGCAGCACGGAGACGACCACGGTGGTGAGCGCGCCGATGAGCGTCAGCTGCGCACCGAAGATGAGCCGGCTGAACACGTCCCGGCCCGCGTTGTCGCCGCCCAGGATGTAGCTGCCGGTGAACATCGGCGCATTGACCATGTCGAGCGCTGCCCTGCCGGGCGGGTTGGGCGCGATCATCGGCGCCAGGACCGCTGCGAGCGCCACGATGCCGAGCACGATCAGCGAGGCGATGCCCAGCGGGTGGCGCAGGATGCGCGAGAAGATGCCCGTGCGACGCAGCGGCTTGGTGGTCTTGTCGAGCTGGGTGGAGAGCATTGCGGTACTCATGCGAGCCTCGCCTTCGGGTTGATCCAGCCGCCGATGATGTCGATCACGAGGTTGACCAGCACGACGATGACGGCGGTGACGATGAGGACGCCCATGACGACGGGCAAGTCGCCCTTGACCGTGGCGTTGACGCCCAGCAGTCCGAGGCCCGGGAGGGCGAACACCTTCTCGATGACCACGGCACCGCCGATGGTGCCGATGAACTGCAGTGAGAGCACGGTGAGCGCGGGGCCGGCGGCCGCGCGCAGCACGTGCTGCAGGACGACGCTGCGCTCGGAGATGCCGCGTGAGCGCAGCGTGCGGACGAAGTCGCGCTCGAGCACGTCGATGGTGGCGCCGCGGATCTGCTGCGCGGTGGAGGCGATGCCGGCGAACAGCAGCGCGATCACCGGCAGTGTGACGCTGGCCAGCCAGCCGGACGGGGACTCCGAGATCGGCACGTAGCCGGTCGCCGGCAGCAGGCCGAGCGTGACAGAGAAGATCACCACCAGCACGATCGCGATCCAGAAGTTGGGGAGGGCGACGCCGGCGACGCTGACGAACTGGATGACCCGGTCGAGCCAGCCACCGCGCAGGGCGGCCGTCATGCCGAGCACGACGCTGATGATCGCGGTGAGCAGGATCGACAGCGTCACGATGGAGAGGGTCACCGGCAGCCGCGCTCCGAGCAGCTCGATGACCTGCTCGGAGTTGAACCACGAGCTGCCGAAGTCGCCGCGCAGAGCGTGCGAGAGCCAGCTCCAGTACTGCACCAGGAACGGCTGGTCCAGGCCCAGCTCGGCTTTCTTCGCAGCGATGGCCGCGGCGTCGGCGTCCTGGCCCAGGATGCTGTGCGCGGCGTTGGAACCGCCGGCGTGCACCAGGGCGAACGCGATGAACGAGATGCCGATCATCAGCACGAGGCCGCTGCCGAGCCGGCGGACGATGAATCCGATCATGCGGAGTCCTTTGAACGAAGACGGCCCAGGGCCGGAGCGGATGCCCCGGCCCGGAGTCGGTCAGGAGAAGTTGCGGATCGAGGGGACCACGTTCTGCGGCTGCGGCTTCACGTCGACGCCCTTGGTCGCGTAGATGGTGTCTGCGAAGGCGAGCGGGACGAACCAGGCCTGCTCGACCACGTAGGCGTTGAGCTCTGTGAGGAGGGTCGCGTAGGCCGCATCGTCTGCGACGGCCGCCTCGGAGATCAAGCGGCTCACCTCGGGGTCGTCGGTGTGCAGCGGGTTCCACGGACCATCCGGCGTGAGCGACTTGTACACGTCGCGCCACTCGTTGCCGGAGCTGAGCTGCATGATGAACATGCCGTAGTCGCCGGACTGCACCGCGGGGATGTACTGGTCGACGACGACCTTGACCCATTCGACGGTCACGCCGATGTCGGCGAGCTGCTGCTCGATGATGTCATTGAGCCCGCCGAACATGGCCGACTGCGGCATGCTCACCGTGAAGCCGTCCGGGTAGCCCGCCTCGGCGAGCAGCGTCCTGGCCTTGTCGGGGTCATAGCTGTAGGCCTTGTCGAGGGACGCCTCGAAGGCGATGCTCTGCTCGTTGAAGATCTGCGTGCTGGCGATGCCCCGCTCCTGCAGCAGCTTCGTCACGATGCCCTCACGGTCGAAGGCGTAGTTCAGCGCCTGACGCACCCGCGGGTCGGCGAGCTCGGAGACCTTGCTGCCGGTGCGGTCTGCGATGAGCAGGCCCTGCCAGTCGAGGCGGTGCACGTTGAGGGTGAGGCCGGACTTCTCGGCCTCGCTGGCCGACTTCGCATCGATGGGAGCGCCGTCGACCTCACCGGAACGCAGCGCGTTCAGGCGCGCGGTCACCTCTTCCATCACGGTGATCTTGATGGTGTCGAATGGGAACGCATCGGGGTTCCAGTAGTCCTCGTTGCGGGTGTAGACGTAGGTGGCGCCGGCGACCGACTTCGCGCTGTCGTACACGTAGGGGCCGGAGCCGACCGGCGTGGTGGCGACCGCGGGGTCGGTCAGCGAGGCAGGGCTGGCCACAGCACCGGCGACGGTCGTCAGATAGTTGACCAGACCGGGATCGGCCTGTGTCAGCGTGATCTTCACGTGCGTGGCGTCCACCGCATCGACCGAGGCGACGGCGGCGAGCATCGAGGCGTTGCTGCCCGCGCCGTCCTTGAAGTGCTCCAGGTTGGCCTTGACGGCCTCGGCGTCCAGCTGTGCGCCGTCGGTGAAGGTGACGTCATCGCGCAGCGCGAGCGTCAGCTCGGTGCGGTCGTCGTTGTAGGTCCACTCGGTGGCCAGGTTCGGCTGCAGCGTCGCGTCGGGGTCGAGCACCAGCAGGGTGTCGTAGACGGGCTGCCAGTACTCGACGGCGTTCCCGGTCTGCAGCTGAGCGGGGTCGAAGCTGTTGTTGGCGGCGAGTGCGGCCAGCCGCAGCTCGGTGGGTTTGGCGGCGTCGTTGCCGGTGTTGCCGGGCGAGGCGTTCCCCGAGCATCCGGTCAGCACCAGAGCGAGGGCGGCGACAGACGCGAGCAGGAGCTTGCGCATCCGGGTTCCTTCCATGAGATGAGGAAGACGTCGCCGGGGGTGACGACGTCGTCTACAGGCCGCACTGCCGCCTCACGAACCCGGTGCGGGAGCGGACGCGAAAAGTGAACCCTGATTAACGGTTGAAGGTACCCAAAAAGTTTTGTCAGGTCAACAATTCGATCCGGCTGTTGCCGAGCCGTTACCCGCCGAGCGCGAGCGCGATCTTCCAGCGGGCGATCGTCGCTTCGATGAACGCCCGGCTCACCTCGCTCGAGGAGGGGTAGGGGATCTGGGTGACGACGGAGTCCTGCACGGCGATGCGGGCGAGGGTGCCGTGCAGCATGAGCCCGAGCTGGGATGCCTCCAGCGCGATCTGCTCCGCAGAGAACCGCGGGATCTCGCCCGCCTCGACCGCCTCCGTGATGTGCCGCACATAGGAGTCCTGGGTGGACCGGAAGCTCTGCACGATGTAGTCGTACGCCGGATGCCCCGGCGACGAACCCTCACCGATCATGGCGGCATGCATCCGCGCGATCCCGGGGTTCTGCTCGAAGTACTCCACGACCCGCGGCACGGCGCGGATGTAGGCGAGGCCCACGCGGTCCGCTCCTGCGACCCGGTCGACGTACGCGCGCCACTGCGCGAGATGATGGTCCATCACCGCGAACAGCAGCTCTTCCTTGCTCGCGAAGTAGCGCACCAGTGCCGCCGGCGTGACGCCGACGCGCTCGGCGATATCGCGCATCGTGCCGCCGTAGTAGCCGTTCTCGGCGAAGGTCGCGGCGGCCTGTTCGATGATCGCCTTGCGCCGCTCGATGCCGACCTTGTACGGGCCGCGCTTCCCAGGCTTCTTCTCGGGCATAGTCCCATTCTGCTCGGATGTCCGCGTCGCGACCGCCGAGCCGCGGGCAGGGCGTCTTGACAACGACCGGGTCATCTCCAATAGTTAATCATTGTTAATGTTTGAGAGGGAGACCATGACGACTGAACTCGATGACCGCCCCGTGCTGCGCGTGTGGCTGGTCCGCCACGGCAAGACGCTCTTCAACGAGCTCGGCGTCGCGCAGGGCTGGTGCGACTCGCCCCTCACCGAGGACGGCATCGGCGGTGTTCAGAAGCTGGCGGCCGAGCTCGCCGCCCTGTCGTGGGATGCGGTCTACTCCAGCCCCAGCGAGCGTGCGATGGACACCGCTGAGATCGTCACAGCGGGCGCTCATCCGATCATCCGCGACCGCCGCTGGAAGGAGTACAACTTCGGGATCTGGGAGGGGCGACCCAACGAGGAGGTCTTTCGCGCTCTCGCCGATCTGGTGGACCCCGATGCCGACCCGTTCACCGTGGTCGGCGGGCTCTTCCGCGGTGACTACCCGGCGCTGGAGCGCGGCGAGACCGGTGCGGAATACCGGCAACGCGTCGTCGAGGCGCTTGATGACATCCGCGGCCGGCACCCCCAGGGCGATGTGCTCGTCGTCACGCACGGCATGACCGTCGGCATCGCCGGGCGCATCATCGACCCGGCGTTCGACTTCGGGCGCGGCATGGACAACGCCAGCTTCATGCTGATCGAGTACCGCGCCGATGGTGCCGCCGTGATCCGTGCCTATGGGGCGCACTCCGCAGCCGAATTCGCCGCCGCGGTCTGACGCGCTCCGCCTCCCCCCGTCTGCGGGTGACGCCGCGCGGGTCGGCACTACCCGCGGCTGACCCGGCGCCCTTCCCTAACTCAGGCACGAGCCCGCGCCGTCGGCCGGAAACGGCGGGTGGCGCCCAGCGCCGCCGATTCTGCCTGAGTTCGGGAAAGGCGTTGCCGGAGGGGGAGGGCTCTGGCTCAGATCGGACCGGTGGCTCGGATGGTCCGACATCGCCGGAGCAGGGCCGGTCAGCGTGCTGCGGTGTCGACGATGGCGATCACCGCGTCGATCTCCACGGCCGCGCCGCCGGGCAGGGAGGAGAACCCGAGCGCACTGCGCGCGTGGTGACCGTTGACCGGGCCGAACACGGTGTGAATCAGGTCAGAGGCCCCGTTGATCACCGCGCCGAGCTCGGTGAAGTCCGGGTGCGCGTTGACGCACCCGGTCAGGCGGATGACCTTCAGCCCGTCGAGCGTTCCGTGGGCGTCATGGACGGATGCCAGGAGCCGCCGGATCGACTCGACGGCGGCGGCACGGCCGTCCTCGACGGTGAGGGATGCCCCCACGGTGCCCGTGCGCAGACTGGTGTGTCCGGAGGTGAAGTACAGGTCGCCCACGCGCGCGCACTGATTCAGGTACCCGGGCGCTGCGGGGGCGAAGACGACACCGTGCTCTTCGGCGCGCTGGTCGATGGATGGGGACACGGGAGTCCTCCTCGGATGATCGGTGGTCAGGACGGATGGAGCATCGCGGCGCGGATGTCGCCTTCCGGCGATCCGGCGCGATTGTCGTGCAGATCGAGCTTTGTTCGGATGCGGGTGATGTGGGTCTTCAGCGTGTGCTCCGAGATGCTCAGCACGCGGGCGGTGCGGTCGCGCAGCGAGGTGCCCGCACCGAGGGCGTCGCCGGAGCGCAGGTAGTAGACCACGAAGACGTCCACCTCGCGCCAGGTGAGACCGCGCTCCCGCAGCACGCCGAGCATCTCGGACGTGATGACCGCGTCGCTGTGCGCGCTCGTCAGCCTGGCCCGGATGGCGGGATCGGCGCACGACTCGATGACCTCGGGCAGCAGATCGCCGTCGGTGGGCTCCCGATCGGGGAAGAGCAGCTGCCCGTGCGTCTGGCGTTGCACGCCCCAGGGCAGCGCCTCGATGCGGTTGTGCAGCATGAACCCGATCACGTCGTCGTGCAGTCGCTTGCCCTCGTTCGGGTTCCCGACGAGCATCTCCGCGCGCGACCGGTACGCGTTGATGCTCGTGGCGTGCAGCAGATGCCCGCTGGAGGTCAGCGCGGCGGAGGCGTTCGCGAGCTCGGCCAGGGACGGTGCTGGTTCGCTCGTCATCCCGGTGACCGCGCGCACCAGCGCGGCTCCGGCCCGGCGGAGCGCGGACTGCGAGCGACGGTCGGCGTGGCCGACGCGGTCGGCGGCGGCGGCGAAGGCGTGGCTGCCCGCCTCGGTCGGATCCATGAGCACCTCATCGATCAGCGCCAGCGAGCCGGCCTGGCGGTAGTGGGCGCGCGCATCGGTGATCTGCCCGTCGGCGCGGAGCAGGTTGCCCAGCCACCAGTGCACCCAGCGCAACTGGGTCGAGTTGTACGGGGAGGCGGTCTCAGCCAGCCGGGTGAAGACGGCACCGGCCTGCTGCCGCTCCCCGCGCAGCGCAAGGCTGATGCCGTAGATGACGTTGCTCCACCCGGCCTCGAACTCGTCGCCGTCGGAGATCCGCCCGTGCTCGATCAGCGCGACGGCGCGGTCCAGGTCTCCCGAGTAGATCGACGCCAGTGCAAGGTTGCGGTGCGCTCGCAGCAGCACCCGACCGCGCAGATAGGCGTCGTCGACCATCGTCCCCGTGGAGAGCGACGTCTGACCGGCCTCCATGGCCTCGCCGACGGGGCCGGTCTCGCACAGGATCCAGCACAGATGCGCCGCGAGGTTCGCGTGGGTCAACGTCGACAGCGACGGGCTCTCCAGATCCTGACGGACCTTCTCTGCGGCACCGTCGTAGTACTCGTCGCGGTAGTTGACCTGGCTGATCTCGGTGGAGACCCAGGCGCGGGCCTCATCGTCGCCGCGCTGCTCGAAGTTGCCGTCGGCGACGACGAGCGCGGCCATCGCACCGTCGTAGTCGTGGCGGAGGCGACGCAGGCGGCCCAGCAGGGCCAGCAACCACGGATGGTCCTGCATGATCTGGCCGGGAGCCTTGTTCAGCTCGCTTTCGATGGCCGACAGGGCCGTGATGTCAAGCTGGCCGATTCCGACCCGGGTCAGCAGGTCGGCGGCGTGCCAGAACTGCCCGGCCTTGAGCAGGTGCAGCAGCGCCGCCGATGTCTCTCCCGCATCCGCGAGAGCGCTCGCCGCCCGGGTGTGCAGCTCGGCGATCTCCTCGCGCGTGTGGGCGTAGGCGAGCCGGTCGGTGAGGAAGGCGCGAAACAGCGGGTGGAACCGGAACCGCGCAGACCCGGGGGCGATCGGCGCGGTGAACATCGATGCCTCCGCCAGGGTGCGCAGTGTCGTCAGCGGTCCGTCCTCGCCCTCGGCGCTGGAGACGACGTCGGCGTGCAGCTCGTCGAGGATCGCGTTGCGCATCGCGAAGCTCAGCGCCGCGGGGGTCATGTGCCGCCCGGCGAGCTCGGTGAAGTACTCGAACACGGGCCACAGCAGCTCAGCCTCGTCCTGGGTGTTGTGCTGGATGCCGTCGGCGAGGAGGGCGGCTCCCGTGACCCAGCCCTCCGAGAGACGCATCAGACGGTCGAGCTGCTGATCGGTGGCCGGCAGGCGCCAGGCGTGGCGCACCAGGGATCCGAGCTCTGCCGGATCGAACGCCAGCTCCCGGTAGGTGATCTCCCGGAGGGCACGGGAACCGCGGAACAGTCCGAGGGCGAAACGCGGCCGGACCCGTGTGGCGAGCACGATCGAGACATCGGCGGGCAGGTCGAAGATGAATCGTTCGAGCTCCTCGTTCGCCGGGGGGAAGACGGCGATCGCGTCGTACTCGTCGATGACGACGACGCGCGGTCCCCCTGCGGTCAGCGCCGCCTGCGCCGCCGTCAGGTCGTGGCGCAGGTGCTCCGGGTCCGCATGACGTTCGGTGAGCGTGAGCATGCTGGCCCGCCCGCCGAGCGCAGCGGTGAGCTGGCGCAGCGCGATGGTCTTCCCGTAGCCGTGCGGGGCCTTCACGGTATGCAGCCGGATGCCGGCCTCCGGCTGGAGCGCGCAGATGATCCGCGGCCGCTCCTGCCACTGCTCACCGGTCATGCGTCCTCGCCGTCCCTGCCCGGTCGTCATCGACCTGGTGCCATCGCATCGTGATCGGACTCTAACAACTCCGTCACGCCGCCGGGCCGGGACGACCGCTGCTCATACCGGATGTCATACCCAAGATCCGACCTCGGCGAATGGACTCCCCCGGGGGGCCTCACGAGGATGGACTCCAGACTCTGACATTCAATGACGATGAAGAGAGGTGCGAAGACGCATGAGTGCTGTCCGCATGGAAGGTGCACGGCTGTACGACGGAACCGGAGCGGAGGCCGTCTCCGACTCGGTGGTGATCTACCGGGACGGCCTGATCGAGTGGGCGGGGGCGGCGCGCGATGCGCCCCCGGCGGCCGCCGATGAACAGGTCATCGATGTCCGGGGCCAGGCGATCATGCCCGGCTTCGTCGACAGTCACGTCCACCTGTGCGCCGAGCCCCAGCGCCCGGCGCGCTTCGACCCGATGGGCGTCGGCGAGGACGAGCTCGCCCTGCACGTGCTCGGCCACGCGCAGCAGGCGCTGTCCGCAGGCATCACCACGGTCATCGACTGCGGGGGCCGCGAGTACGTCACCCTCACGGTTCGTGACGCGATCGACTCCGGGGTCGTCGAGGGTGCTCGCATCCTCACCACGGGGCTCGGCATCACCATCACCGGTGGGCACTTCCACTGGTTCGCGATCGAGGCGGACACCGACGGGGAGCTGCGCAAGGCAGCCAGGACGCTGGTCAAGAACGGCGCGGATCACATCAAGCTCTTCGGCACCGGCGGCGGCGTCACGATGACGTCGAACCCCGCGCGGGCGCAGTACTCCGTCGAGGAGTTCGCGATCGTCATCGATGAGGCGGAGCGCGGTGGCATCACCGTGACCACCCATGTGCACGGCACGCCGGGGATCCGAAACGCGATCGCCGCCGGCATCCACCGCCTGGAACACTGCCAGTTCTTCAACGAGGAGGGCGGCATCACCTTTGAAGAGGACATCGTGCACGAGATCGTCGCCAAGGGGATCCCGATCAGCCTGGGCATGGCCAGGCGCTGGCGCACCGATTCCTCGATCGAGGCGCATCTCACGCCACGCCAGCTCGCCCAGCGCGCGATCCGCGAGGAGCGCATCGACGTCATCCGGCGGTTCCGAGAGATGGGCGTGCAGCTGGTGGCGAGCACGGATGCCGGGATGACCCGCACCCCGTTCGACGACCTGCCCAACCTGCTCGTCTTCCTCATCCGGGAGATCGGGATGACCGCAGCGGAAGCGATCCACTCGGTGACCGGCCGCGCAGCGGCAGCCATCCGCCACGACGAGTTCGGAACGATCCTGCCGGGCAAGCGGGCGGATCTGCGGCTCATCGCCGGGGACCCGGAGCTCGACCCCGGTGCGCTCGTGAAGCCGGTCCGGGTGGTCAAGGACGGGGTGATCGTGCGCTTCGCGGAGAACCCCGCGTCGCCATGACGACCCGTATCCCGAACCTCGTCTTCTCCGGGGTCCTCCTGATCGTCGCCGCCGTGGTGTGCGTCGAGTCCGCATCACTGGTGGTGTGGACGCCGATCGGTCCCGGTCCCGGCTTCTTCACGGTGATCCTCGGTGCGGTGCTCGGCGCGCTCGCCGTGGCTCTCGCCTGGGAGAACCGCCGCGCTCCGGCGGGCGGCACGGATGAGGACGACGTCGATGGATCAGCGGCCCTCACCGATCGACGAGACGACCGGGCGGAGGCCGGGGCTGAGGCTGAGGCGGAGGCGGGCGAGGAACCGGTGGCCGGCATCGCGGGGCGCCCCGGCGGGCGGCGGAAACTGCTGCTCGTCTCCGCTCCGCTCGTCGTGCTCCCCTTCGTCTTCGAGCCGCTGGGCTACCGGCTGAGCGTCATCGCCCTGCTCGCCTACCTGTTGATCTACGTCGAACGCCGGAAGGTGATCCCGAGCATCATCCTCGCGGTCGTCACCGCGGTCGCCTCGTTCTACGTCTTCGCCGACCTGCTGTCGGCGTCCCTTCCCATCGGTGTCTTGGGGGTGTGAAAGATGCTCGACTCATTGAGCCTGCTCGGCGATGGACTCATGATGGCCCTCCGGCCGGAGAACCTGCTGTTCGCGCTGATCGGCTGCCTGCTGGGCACCCTGGTGGGCGTGCTCCCCGGCATCGGTCCCACCGCGACCACGGCGATGCTGATCCCGATCGCGGCCGGCTTCAACCCGGTGGCGGCGATCATCATGCTCTGCGCCATCTACTACGGCGCCCAGTACGGCGGCACCATCACCTCGGTGCTGCTCAACACGCCAGGGGAGGTGGCGTCGGCCGTCACGTGTCTGGACGGGCATCAGATGGCGAGGAAGGGGAAGGCGGCGACAGCGCTCGCGTCCGCGGCGGTGGGCTCCTTCATCGGCGGCACCGTCGCGACCCTCGGGCTGGTCTTCCTCGCGATCCCCCTGAGCTCGATCGCGCTGCGGTTCGGTCCGGCCGAGTTCTTCGCGCTGCTGCTGTTCGGCCTCACGCTCGTGGTGGGTCTGGCGGGGAAGTCGCTGAAGCTCGCATTCATCAGCGCGATCCTCGGAGCGCTGATCGCCGCGGTCGGCATCGACCCGGTCGTGGGCGAGCCGCGGTTCACCTTCGGCAGCACCGACCTGCTGAGCGGCATCGAGTTCATCCCGGTGCTGATGGGACTGTTCGGCATCAGCGAGATCCTGTTGAACGTCCGCGAACCGGAGCGCATGATGCAGAAGCCCGGGAAGACCGGGCGTCCTGACTGGCGGGCGATCGCCAGAACGGGGCCGTCGGTCGCTCGCGGCACGGGGGTGGGCTTCCTGCTCGGTCTCGTGCCCGGGGTCGGCGCCGCCGTCCCGACGTTCATGTCCTACGGACTGGAGAAGCGCGTCTCGAAGACGCCGTGGATGTTCGGTCAGGGCGCGATCGAGGGTGTGGCCGGGCCGGAGACGGCGAACAACGCTTACGCGAACTCGTCGATCATCCCGTTGTTCACCCTGGGAATCCCGGCGTCGGCGACGCTGGCCGTCCTGATGGGCGCGTTCCTGCAGAACGGTCTCACCCCGGGGCCGCTGCTCTTCGTCGAGCACGGCGACCTTGCCTGGGCGGTGATCGCGAGCTTCTTCATCGGCAACGTGATCCTCCTCGTGCTAAACCTGCCGCTCATCCCGGCGTGGGTCGCGATCCTGAAGGTGCCCTACACGGCGCTGTACGGCCTGATCCTCGTCTTCGCGCTGGTGGGGGCGTACGCGCTCCGCTCGAACATCTTCGACGTGATCGTGATGATCGTCTTCGGGTTCGTCGGCTACTGGTTCAAGCGGCTCGACGTGCCCCTGGCGCCGCTGTGCCTGACGCTGATCCTCGCCCCGATGGTGGAGAAGGCTCTCCGTCAGGCGCTCTCGGTCTCCCAGGGCAGCCCGGCGGTGTTCTTCTCCAGCCCGATCGCCATCGTGCTGCTGTGCATGAGCGCCATCGCGATCATCGCGTTCGTGAGCAACACCGTGCGCAGCGAGCATCGGGTCACGGTCGACGAGTAGATCGCATCCGGCACAGAACCTCGCGCAGAACGAAAACGCAGTACCGATACGAAAAACGGAAGGCAGAACATGAAGAAATCACTTCGCAGAGCCGCGCAGACCGCCGCGGTCGCCTCGGTGCTCGCCCTCGGGCTCGCCGGATGCGCGCAGCCCACGACCTCGGGGGCGGCGCCGGCGGCAGAGGAGCCGGAGTTCCCGGTCGACGGCAAGACCATCACGATGATCATCCCGTTCGCGCCCGGCGGTCTCACCGACCTGTCAGCGCGGGTGCTGGCCCCCGCGCTCGAAGCGGAGCTGGGGGTCGGCATCGAGGTCGTCAACAAGCCCGGTGCCAGCAGTCAGGTGGGTCTGACCGAGCTGAGCCAGGCCAAGCCGGACGGCTACACCTTCGGCTACACGCTGCTGCCCACCACGCCGAACGCGTATCTCGATCCGAAGCGCAAGGCTGCCTTCGACCGGGACAGCTTCATCGGGTTCGCCAACTACTTCTCCACGCCGATCGTCGCGGTCACCAGTGCGGACAGCGGCATCGCCGACCTGAAGGCGCTCGTCGACCGCGCGAAGGCGAACCCGGCCACCGTCGCGGTGGGGACGGGGGCGCTGGGTGGTCCGGCCGACATGGGCCGCGTCCTCTTGGAGATGTCGGAGGGCATCCAGTTCGCCAATGTGCAGTTCGACGGCGGCGGGCCCACGGCCGTCGCGCTCCTGGGCGGCCACATCGACGTGGCCTTCGCCTCTGTCCCCGAGATCCAGCAGTACGTCAAGAGCGGTCAGATGACCGTGCTCGGTGTGATGACCCCGGAGCGGGTCGATCTGCTGCCGGATGCCCCGACGTTCGCGGAGCAGGGCTATGACCTGATGATGGCGTCGACCGGGGTGTTCTCCGTCCCGGCCGGAACCCCGGACTCGGTCGTCGCGCGCCTCACGGAGGCCACGAAGAAGGCGATGGCCGACGCGAACGTGGTGGCGAAGTCCCAGGAGCTCGGCTTCATCCTCGACTTCATGGACCGCGACGCCGTGAGCGCCGCGTGGGATGAGAGCGACAAGCAGATCGCCCAGATCCTGGGGGAGAGCGCCCATGAGTGATGGTCTCTCCGCAGAGACCCGGCGACTGTTCCGGCTTCCGCCTCAAACGGCGGAGGCCGGGATGGTCCCGCTGATCCTCTCGCTCGGCGAGGCGATCAGCAGCATGTCCGAGGTCGATGTGACCGGTGTGGAACCGGATTCCGATGTGTCATTGCCGAGGGGGTGGGCGGGTGTCGTTGTGTGAGTTGTCGTTGGCGGGTGTTGCGGGTGTGGTTCGGCGGGGTGAGGTTTCGC
>NZ_JBYRJA020000007.1:0-159527 GCF_058349825.2 Microbacterium longlingense | reverse complement strand
TCGCCGATGCCGGGATGGTGCGTGGTGACGTGACCGTCCCCCTCCTCGAACACGCCCAGACCGCACACTCGACGATCGTCCTCGCGGAGTCGTACTCGATTCACGAGGATTTGTATCTCGCCCATCCGGAGCGGTTGGGCGAGAACGCACGATCGCGGCTGGCCCTGGCCAGCACGGTCAGGGCGAAGGACTACCTGCGGGCGATGCGGGTGCGGGCAGTGTTCCGCGAGGAGCTGCGCCGCGAGATGTCCGCGGTGAGCCTGCTCGTGCTCCCCACGGCCGCCGCGCCGCCGCACGCGTTCGGTGAGCGTCCGCCGCACACGCACGGCACCGGGCATGCCGCCAGAGCGGGCAACCGGTTCACCCGGATGGCGAACCTCGTGGGTGCTCCGGCGATCTCTGTGCCGTGTGGTTTCACGTCGGACGGCATGCCGATCGGGCTGCAGATCGTCGGTCGCCCCGGCGACGATGAGACGGTGCTGCGCGCCGCCCACGCCTACCAGCAGCGCACCGACTGGCACCACCGCGTCCCGCCCGCCGCCGCGTAGCGGGGCAGCTCGTCCAGCGGACAGACGGCGAGTCCTCCGGGATCGGGCAGCGCGAAGCCCCGCGCAGAGAGGGTGTGCCTCTCCGCGCGGGGCTTCGCGCAGCCTGCTGCTCGGTGGCTCAGCGCTTCAGGAAGGTGTTCATCACGGGAACCAGATCGTCGGTTCGGAGCTTGTCGACGGGGGCGGCGGCCACCTGGGCCTGGACGGCCTTGAGGTAGGCGAGGTTGTCGGCGGTCCGCTCCTCGAGCGGAAGCTCCTCCGAGAAGTCCTCGACCGTGACCCAGCCGTCGTAGCCCACGATCCGCAGGGCGGCGAAGTAGTCGAAGACGCTGGCCTGACCGTCTCGCAGCGTCGCCCAGTCATGCTCGTAGACCGTGGCGCCCAGAGCGTCCTTCTCGGGGAGGGCCTTCCAGACCGCGTTCTTGACGTGCACGTGCGCCAGATAGTCTCCGAGCATCTGGAACGCGGCCACGTAGTCCTCCTGCCCCTCGATGACCGTGTTGCCGAGGTCGTGAATGACGCCGACGTGCTCCGGATCGAGACCCTCGATCAGCCGCAGGGTGGACGAGGTCGACGCGGTCAGCAGCCGGTGGTGGGTCTCCACGAGCGCCTTGACGCCGTGCCGCTCTGCCAGCTTCGCGATCTCGGCGAAGTTCTTGCGCGTCTCCGTCATCAGCTGCGGATAGGACTCGCCCGTCGCCAGCATCGGAGAGTTGACGCGCATCTTCCGCACGCCCAGCGCGGCGGCGATCCCGAAGAGCCGGTCGATCTTCTGGATGTTCTCAGAGCTGGCGTCGGCGTAGGCCCCGAGTGCGGAGATCTCCAGCCCCGCATCGCGCGTCATCGCGGCGATGCGGTCCACCTGCGACTCGATGCCGGTCGAGGGCAGGTGGGCGAGATTGCCGGCCCAGAAGGTCGGTGTGTCGCCCTGGAGCGGCGGCACGTCGATGATGCCCCACTCGATGCCGTCCCATCCCTGTCCGGCGAGTCGCTGGACTGCTTCCTCTGGCGTCCACGTGGGTAGTGACGCGGTGAAGACCGAAAACCTCATGACTCATTCCCACTTTCGTACCGGCCGGCAGGCCGAGAGCTTCCTGAGCCTTACGCTACGCCGGGAGAGACAGATAAGCAACCGATTGCCATATTCCTGCGGAGCGGCGTTCTGATTTCCCGAGAGCCACAGCGTTTCGCGCATCGGCTCCGCGTTCCGACGCGCGGGGCAGGCGACGCTGTCAATCGCTTGCCATGCCTCGTTTCCAGGGGTTACCCTGGCCCGGACGACGGCAGCCGGCTGGGCCGGCCCCGCGTTCCCGGCCCCTCAGGAAGGATCCCCATGAAGCTCTCCGTGTTCACTGCATCCACACCGACCTGGTCGCCGGAAGAGGCGATCGACAACCTTGCAGAGCAGGGCTGGGACGGTATCGAGTTCGGGATCGTCGATGTCGCGCCAGCCTCGGAGGACGGGCCGGGGTTCTGGACGGGCAATCGCGCCCAGCTGCCCGTGACCGGCATCGAGACCGAGGCGGCCAGGATCGCCGCGATCGTCGCGGCGAAGGGCCTCCGGGTCTCTGCCGCGGCGAGCTACCTCGACGCCGTGAGCGCTGCGGATGCCGACATCGACCGCGTCCTGGCTGGCGCGGCAGCGCTCGGCGCCGGCCGGGTGCGCATCAATGCGCCGGCGTACGTTCCGGGAACCTATGCCGAGGCCTTCGATGCCACGCGCCGGCGGCTGGAGTGGGTCAGCCGGCGGGCGCAGCACTTCGGCGTGATGGCTGTCGTGGAGATGCATCAGGGCAGCATCACGGCGTCCGCCTCTGCGGCACGTCGCCTTGTCGAGGGGCTGGACCCGGCCACGATCGGCGTCATCCACGACATGGGCAACGCCGTGGTGGAGGGTTACGAGGACTTCGGCGCCGCTCTCGAGATCCTGGGCGCGTACCTCGCTCACGCGCACGTGAAGAACGGCCGGTGGTTCGAGGGGGAGCCGGATGAGGACGGTGCTGCTGTCCTGCACTGCGAGTGGGTGCCGCTGTGGAGCGGTCAGGCGCGGCTGCGCTCGTACCTCGAGGCCCTGTACTCCGTCGGGTATGACGGCTGGCTGACGGTCGAGGACTTCTCGACGGAGCAGCCGTTGGAGGAGCGCACCCGCGCCAACCTGGATTTCGTCACGCGGGTCGAAGCGGGCGTGCTCTCCCGCCGCGGCGGGGGCGCGTAGCCGCCCGACCGCTGCGGTTCCGGCAAGGAATCGGGAGGAC
The DNA here is from genome assembly GCF_058349825.2 of Microbacterium longlingense. Lineage (NCBI taxonomy): Bacteria > Bacillati > Actinomycetota > Actinomycetes > Micrococcales > Microbacteriaceae > Microbacterium > Microbacterium longlingense. Next base: position 156,724 of record NZ_JBYRJA020000007.1, on the reverse strand, counting down.
AAGAAGTTTTTGGCAACCGATTGCATTATCCGCGCGAAGCCCCTATTCTGACAATCACGCAACCAACGGAGGAGCTGCGACCATGACGGGATCACTGTCGATATCCGGATTCGGCGACGAGATCGACCCGGACCCGTGGATCCAGATGGCCGTGCTCAAGGCGCTGGACATCAACCACGTCGAGGTGCGAAGCGCATGGCGCCAGAACGTCGTCGAGTGGTCGGATGAGGCCCTCATGGCGGTCTACCGGATCATCTCCTCGGCGGGGCTGTCCGTCTCGGCCGTCGCCTCGCCGATCGGCAAGGTGCCGGCTCCGGAGGATCCGGAGGAGGAGGCCAGGAGGCTGGCGAGAGTGCTGGGCGTCGCACAGACCCTGGGTGCGCGCTATGTACGCATCTTCTCGTTCTACCGCCCGGACGGCAGCACGGAGACCGTCTACCGTGAGCGCGTGCTCGGTGCCCTCTCCCGTTTCGCGTCGGACGCCGCCGCGCGGGGGATCGTTCTCGTGCACGAGAACGAGAAGGGCATCTACGGCGACGTGCCGGATCGCATTCTCGACCTGGTCGAGTCTGTCGGCTCCGATGCGTTCCGCCTCGCGTGGGACTCGGCGAACTTCGTGCAGGTCGGTGTTCAGCGCCCGCATGACGAGGGATTCGCCGCGCTCGCGCCATATATCGCGTATCTGCAGGTGAAGGACGCACGGCCCGACGGCACCGTCGTCCCGGCCGGTGCCGGTGTCGGCCAGATCGCGGAGACCGTGCAGGCGCTCGTCGACCGCGGATACGCGGGTTTCGCATCTCTCGAGCCGCATCTCGCCGAAGCCCACGAGCTCGGCGGATTCTCCGGACCGCGACCCTTCGGCGACGCCGCCAGAGCTTTCGGCAAGATCCTCAACGAGATCGGAGTTCAGACACGATGAACGCACCTGTACGAGTAGCCCTGGTGGGATGCGGCGTGATCGGCGCGGTGCATGCCACGGTGATCGGAAACCAGGACGACATGGTCATCGTCGGCCTCGTCGACACCGACGCGACCGCCCGGACGCAGCTGGCCCAGCGCATCGCGGATGCCGGCCGGCCTCGCCCGCAGCTGTACGCCTCGGTCTCTGAGGCTCTGGACGCTGCCGGCGAGGAGATCGACCTCGTGGCGGTGTGCACGCCGAGCGGGACGCATGTCGAGGTCGCCTCGACGGCACTCCGCAACGGCAAGCACGTCGTCGTCGAGAAGCCGCTCGATGTAAGCGAGGAGCAGGGCAGCGCCCTGCTCGAGCTCGCCGAGATCGCCCGGAGCAACGGGGTGATGGCATCCGTGATCAGCCAGCACCGGTTCGATCCGGCTTCGGTGGCCATCAAGGACGCGATCGTCCGGGGCAGGCTCGGCCGGCTGACCTCGGCGGTGACGATCTGCGCCTGGTGGCGGAGTCAGGGCTACTACGACTCCGGCGACTGGCGCGGAACCTGGCGTCTCGACGGGGGCGGCGCCCTGATGAACCAGGGCGTGCACAGTCTCGACCTCCTGCTGTGGTTCATGGGGCGCCCGAAGAGCGTCTCCGCGATGACCGCGCTCCTCGCGCACGACGATGTCGAGGTCGAGGACACCGCCGCCGCCATCATCCAGTTCGAGTCCGGCGCGCTCGCCACGCTGCTCGCCACCACGGCGGCCTATCCGAGCGTCAACTCCCGGACGCAGATCCACGGCGATCGTGGGTCGGTGGTCCTCGACGAGGAGTCGATCGAGTACTTCCACGCCGCGGACGCGTGGACAGGCCCGGTGGCGCCGTTCGGGCTTTCCCGGGACGAGGGCGACCTCGCGGCGAGCGAGTTCCCCGACGTCCGCCGCGACATCGAGCCCGGCCTGATCCCCGGCCACACCCGCCAGTACCGCAACATCGTCGACGCCCTGCGCAACGCCACCGACCCCGGCGTCACGGTCGAGGACGCCCTCTGGGCGCTCGCCACCGTCCGGGCGGTCTACATCTCCGCGACGATCGGGGGGCCGGTGGAGGTGAGCCGGGTTCTGAACGGCGACTACAAGGATGTGGAAGCCGTCACCCGCTCTCGCTGATCCCGACCGTCCGCGGACCCGGAGCGCCGCGAATCCCTGATGTCCACCGCTGACCAGCTTCACCACCGGCGTCCCCGCACACCCCGCGTGTGCGGGGATGCGAAACCCGAAGGCCAATGTAGTCCTCACCAAGGGAGAAGAAGGATGTCCAAGATCCGAACCCGCGCTGGAGCAGCCGCTGCGGTTGCGCTCGCGCTCGCGCTGGGCGGCTGCGCCGCCGATGCCGGGGAACCGACCGAGAGCACCCGCCCCGGCGGCACGCTCACGCTGGGCAACTCGGTCGAGACCGCCAATTTCGATCCGGCGCTCGCGCACATCGGCCCTCCGCTGCAGTACCTGCAGCCCGTGTACGACTCCCTGCTGCGGCGTGAACCGGACGGCACGCTCGTGCCGATGCTCGCCACCGAGTGGTCGTACAACGACGACAACACCGTGCTCACCCTCGACCTGCGAGACGATGTCGTCTTCGACGACGGTTCGCCGCTCGACGCGGCAGCGGTCAAGGCCAACATCGATCGTTTCCGCGACAGCAACGGGCCGCAGTCGTCGACGCTTGCGGCCGTCGAATCCGTCGAGGTGGTCGACGACGACACCGTGGAGCTTCGCCTCTCCGCGCCGAACCCCTCGCTGCTGCAGTATCTCGGCAACGCGGCAGGGTTCATCGGCAACCCGGCGACCTTCGACGCGGGCTTCGCGAGCGCACCGGACGGCACCGGTCCCTACACGCTCGACGTCGCCAGCACGATCCCCGGATCGCAGTACACCTTCGTCGCGCGCGAGGGATATCGCGACCCGAGCCTGCAGGTGTACGACCGGATCATCATCAAGCCGCTGCTCGACGCGACCGCCCAGGTCAACGCGCTCGTCTCCGGGCAGGTGAACGGTGTCCTGCTCACCGCCAAGAACGCCAACCAGGCGCGCGACGCCGGCATGACCGAGTATCAGTACCCGGTCAACTGGAGCGGGATCAACCTCTTCGACCGGAACGGCACGATGGCCGCGGCCCTGGGTGACGTCCGCGTCCGTCAGGCGCTGAACTACGCGATCAACAAGGACGCCATGCTGCAGACCGTGCAGCTCGGTGCCGGCGAGGTCACCAGCCAGGTCTTCGGCACGCAGACCTCCGCGTATGTCGCGGAGCTCGACGACGCCTATCCCTTCGACCCGGATCGGGCCATCGCCCTGCTGAAGGAGGCCGGTTACGGCGACGGATTCACCCTCCAGGTCCCGGCCCTGGACAGCATGGACCCGGCGATGCTCGCCGCGATCGAGCAGGATCTCAAGAACGTGGGCATCACCGTCGACTGGGTCGGCGCTCCGTTCAGCAGCTACGTCGCAGACATGACGAGCGGGAAGTTCCCCCTCGCCTGGTACAACCTCTTCCAGGGCGACACGTGGACGGCGGTGGGACAGCTCATCGCACCGGAGGCCACCTATAACCCGTTCCGGGTGACGGACCCGGAGGTCGACGCGCTCCTGGAGAAGATCCAGCACGCGGAGGACGACGGCGCCGAAGCCGCGCAGAGCCTCAACCGGTATCTGGTCGACCAGGCGTGGTTCCTGCCGTTCTACCGTCCGTTCAACCTGTACTTCACCGATCCCGAGACGACGGTCGAGCCGCAGGTCGCCCAGGGCGTTCCCTCGATCTACTCCTACGCGCCGAAGACCTCGGGCTGAGCGGCCCGGCTCGACGGCAGGAACCGGAGCGACTGATGCGCATCATCCAAAGAACAGCGGGGTTCTCATGCTGACGTTAGTCCTGAGACGCCTGGGGTCGGGCGTGCTCGTCCTGATCACGGTCTCGGCAGCGACGTTCTTCCTGCTCTACTTCTCTGCCAGCAGCGTCGCCAGGAACATTCTGGGCGAGGACGCGACGGCCGAGCAGGTCGCGGCGAAGGAAGCGGAGCTGGGGCTGGACGAGCCGTTGGTCCAGCGCTACATCGGCTGGGCTCTCGGCGCGCTCCGCGGCGACATGGGCACCTCCTGGTTCACGCATCAGCCGGTCACGACGGTCATCCAGACGAGGATGCCGACGACGCTCTCGCTCGTGCTGATCACCATCGTCCTCGCGGCGGTGCTGGCGACGCTCCTGGGCGTGATCGCGGCGATCCGGCGGGGCTGGCTGGACCGTGCCATGCAGACGCTGTCCATCGCGGGCGAGGCGATCCCGGAGTTCCTGGTCGCCGTGGTCCTCGTGACCACGCTCGCGGTGCAGCTGTCGATCTTCCCCGCGACGGGCTATGTTCCGATCGGTCAGAGCGTCGGCGGGTGGATGGTGTCGTTGATCCTGCCCGTCGCCGCCCTGACCTTCGGCACCCTGGCCTCCACCGCACAGCAGGTGCGCTCCGCGGTGATCGGTCAGCTGGGGATGGACTACGTCCGGACCCTGCGGAGCAGAGGGCTCCCCGGCCGGGAGATCCTGTTCCGTCACGTGCTCCGCGCCGCGGCGCCGGCCGGGCTGACGGTCCTCTCGCTGCGATTCATCGGCATGCTCGGCGGCGCGGTGATCATCGAGCGGATCTTCTCCCTGCCCGGCATCGGATCCCTGGCGGTGTCGTCGACGACGCTCGGAGACATGCCGGTGCTGATGGCGGTGATCGTGTACGTCGTCGTCGTCGTCGTGGTGGTCAACCTGCTCGTCGACCTCACGGTCGGATGGGCCAACCCGAAGGCGCGGAGATCATGAGAAGCATCATCCACGAGGTAGTGGTGTCCGCATCAGCGCGGAACCGGACGGAGGCTGACCGATGACCGAGGGCGTAGGACGGACGTCACTGATCGTGGTGAAACCGAGACAGATCCGCACCTCCGGGGTCGTCCGCAGGCTGCTGCGGAACCCCTTCGGCGCAGCAGCGATCGCGGTTCTCACGGTGGTGATCGCCGCCGGGGTGTTCGGGAGCATGGTCGCCCCCTATGACCCGAACCTCTCCGACCTGGCCAATGCCTTCGCGGCGCCCGACCCCGCGCACTGGCTGGGCACCGACAGCGCGGGGCGCGACATCCTGAGCAGACTGCTCGTGGGCACCCGGACCACGCTGCTGGCAGCGTTGCTCGCGGCGACGGTCGCCATCGTGGTCGGGCTGCCGGCCGGCCTCATCGCCGGCTACTACGGCGGGCCTTTCGACTCCACGGCCGGCTGGCTGACCAACGTCATCATCGCGCTCCCCAGCATCATCGTGCTCCTCGCCGTGCGCGCCGCGCTCGGACCGTCGGTGTGGATCTCGATGACCGTGTTCGGGCTGATGCTCGCGCCGGGCTTCTTCCGGCTCACGAGGTCGGCCGTGCTGACGGTGCGAAACGAACTGTACGTCGACGCCGCCCGTGTCTCCGGCGTCGGAGACCTGAGCATCATCGCCCGGCACATCCTCTTCGTGGTGCGGGCCCCGGTGATCATCCAGGCGGCGATCGTCTCCGGCCTGGCCATCTCGATCCAGGCCGGTCTGGACTTCCTGGGGCTGGGCGACCCGGTCACCCCGACCTGGGGACGGATGCTCAGCGAAGGCTTCTTGAACATCTACGCCGCCCCGCTGCTGGTGCTCTGGCCGGGTGCGGCGATCGCGCTGACGGTCGGCTCCCTGGTCGTGCTCGGCAACGCCCTGCGCGACGCGCTCGAGGACCGGCCCAGCTTCCGGCTCGGCCGCCGCGAGCGCGCCGCCCTGGCACAGGAGCACGTGGTGCCCCGGCTCGACGAGGGCGGCGCGGATCGCCTGCTCAGGGTGTCGGGGCTGGAGGTCGGGTATCCCGACGAATCCGGCGGGATCAAGCCCGTGGTGCGTGGCGTGTCGTTCGACGTCGGCCGGGGCGAGGTGCTCGGTGTGATCGGAGAATCGGGCTCGGGAAAGACGCAGACCGCGTTCGCGATCCTGGGGCTGCTGCCCGCCGAGGCGCTCGTCACCCAGGGGGCCGTGACGTTCGAGGGCACGACGCTCGTGCCGGACGCGGCGCCCGCCGGCCGGAGGGCGATCGACGCCGTCCGGGGTTCGCGCATCGCGTACATCCCGCAGGAGCCGATGAGCAACCTCGACCCGAACTTCACGATCGGGTATCAGCTCGTGCGGCCGATGCAGAGGGTCGCCGGGCTGTCGAAGGCGGAGGCCAGGGCACGTGCCCTGGAGCTGCTCACGACCGTCGGCATCGCCAACCCGGAGCGTACCTTCGAGGCATACCCGCATGAGATCTCGGGCGGTATGGCACAGCGTGTGCTCATCGCCGGTGCGGTCAGCTGCGACCCCGACCTGATCATCGCCGATGAGCCGACGACGGCGCTGGACGTGACGGTGCAGGCCGAGGTGCTCGACCTGCTCCGCGACCTCATCGCGCGGCTCGGCATCGGCGTCGTGGTCGTCACGCACAACTTCGGTGTCGTGTCGGACCTCTGCGACCATGTGGCCGTCATGCAGGACGGACGCGTCGTGGAGAAGGGAAGCGTGCGCGAGGTCCTGCGGGACCCGCAGGAGCCGTACACCCGTTCGCTCCTGAACTCCATGCTCCAGGGAAAGCCGCGGCTCACCCCGCTGCGCATCGACCACGCTTCAGGAGAAGGCACCTCCGATGATCACTGACACCGAGACGACGCGCGACGAGCGCGACCTCCTCACCACCCAGGACCTCGTGGTGGAGTATCCGGGCCGATCGCGGCGTGCCGCCGGCTTCCGGGCCCTCAACGGGGTGTCGATATCGATCGCCGCCGGGGAGACGCTCGGTCTCGTCGGCGAGTCCGGGTCGGGCAAGACGACGCTGGGCAGGGCGCTGCTCGGCCTGGCGCCGGTGACCGGCGGGACGGTCATGTTCGACGGCGCGGACATCAGCCAGGCCGACCGGCGCACCAGACGCCGGCTGAGCACGGACCTGCAGGTGGTCTTCCAAGACCCCTACACGTCGCTGAACCCGTCGCTCCGGGTCGGGGACATCCTGTCGGAGCCGCTCAAGGTGCAGGGAGTCGATGCGGGTGCAGCACGCTCCCGGGTGGAGTCCGCTCTCGCTCAGGTCGGCCTGCCGGCCGATGCCTCGACGCGATTGCCGCGGGAGTTCAGCGGTGGCCAGCGACAGCGTGTCGCGATCGCCCGCGCGCTGACGCTGTCTCCGAAGCTCATCGTGTGCGACGAGCCGGTGAGCGCGCTCGACCTCACCACGCAGGCCAGGGTGCTCGACCTCCTGCTCCAGATCCAGCAGGACACGGGCGTGGCGTATCTGTTCATCTCGCACGACCTGGACGTCGTCCGTCACATCAGTCATCGGGTCGCCGTGATGTATCGGGGCTCCATCGTCGAGCAGGGCGACGCCGAGCAGGTCACCGACCACCCGCAGCACCCCTACACGCAGTCGCTGCTGCTCGCCTCTCCGGTGCCGGACCCCGATCTTCAGGCAGAACGCCGCGCCGCGCGCCGCGCACTGAAGGCGGAATCGCGGGACTGGGCCGCCTGACCTGCGGGCCGGGGCGGCCGCGACCCGACGGCTAGAATCACCTCACCGAAGGATGAATGGAGTGCTCGTGGACGGCGAGGAGCAGGGGGACGCCCCCGGCGAGGGGACGAGGCCGACGCGGGGACGATCCGCTGCGACGATTTACGACATCGCCAAACTGGCGGGGGTGAACCCCTCGACGGTCTCGCGGGCGTTGAACAAGCCGGGGCGGATCAACGAGAAGACCGAGGCGAAGATCCAGGAGGCCGCCCGGCAGCTGAACTACCGCATCAATCCGATGGCGCGCGCGCTGCCGACGGGGCGGACGAACATGCTCGGCCTTCTCGTCGCCGACATCACGAACCCGATGTTCTTCTCGGTCGCCCGAGGAGCGGAGTCCGCGGCCGCCGAGCGGGGATACGTGCTGATCCTCGCCGAGTCGCAGGAGTCCGGCGAGCGGGAGGCCGAGGCCGCCGACCGCATCGGCCCCTCGGTCGACGGACTGATCCTGTCTTCGACCCGTCTCGACGACGCGGCGATCCGGAACCTGGCCGATCGTGCACCGCTCGTCCTGGTGAATCGCGAGGTCGAGGGAGTGCCGGGGATCGTTCCCGAGATGGCGCTCGGAATCAGCGAGGCCCTCGAGCACCTCAGCGGGCTCGGGCATCGGTCGGTCGGATTCATCTCCGGACCGCAGACCTCGTGGATGAATGCGACGCGGTGGCGGCTGGTGTTCGAGCAGGCGGTCGCGCTCGGCATGCGGGTCGTGGAGATCCCGTCCGAGTCGCCGACGCTCTCGGGCGGCGAGGAGGCCTTGCCGCGCGTCCGCGCCGCCGGTGTCACGGCCGTCCTGGCGTACAACGATCTCATCGCCGTCGGTCTGATGCGCGCGGCCCAAGCGGCCGGCATCGTGGTTCCCGACGAGCTGAGCGTGGTCGGCTTCGACGACATCTTCGGCTCCGACTTCACGTCACCGCCGTTGACGACCATCCGCACCTCCCTGCTCGAGGTGGGGCGCCGCGCGGTGCTCCGGCTCCTGGATTCCATCGCCCCGCACGATGGTGCAGCGCCGGCAGCGGACACGGCGACCTCTGGCCAGATCCCCACCGAACTGGTGGTGCGGGGGTCGACAGGGCCCGCGAAGGACTGAGCGGATTGGCAACCGGTTGACACTACACCGGTGAAGCAGTTGAATGGAGGCGTGAGCCCTACTGAACGATCTCTGCGCCGCGACCGCGTCACCGCCCCTCCCCGGGGAACTTCCCTGAAACACTGCCGCCAGGCGGGGCCTCTGAGGGTACTTTCGCGTGATGCCTGGCCGTCAGGCCGGTGGGTGCACATCGCCCGCCCTGCGCAGGGAAGGGCTTGTTCTTGATGAATGCGGTCGCTCTATCTGGCAAGCGATTGCGCATGAATTCTGCTGGACTCACGCGCCGCCCGGCACGGGTGCTGCACATCGGCCTCGGAGCCTTCCACCGTGCGCACCAGGCCTGGTACACGGCGGCGGACCCCGACTGGGGGATCGCGGCCTTCTCGGTGCGTTCGCGCGGACTGGTGGCATCGTTGCAGCGCCAGGACGGTCTCTACACGCTCGTCGAGCGGGACGACGACGGAGATCGCGCCCAGGTCGTTCCCGCGATCGGCGAGGCGCTCGACGGTGACGACGTGGCTGCCCTGGCGCGTCTCGCGACCTCTCCCGATGTCGCGGTCATCACCCTGACGATCACCGAGAGCGGGTACCGGCTCACGCAGAGCGGGCAGCTCGACCCGCACGATGACGAGCTGCGCGACGACCTGGCGGCCCTCGCGGCATCGGCCGGAAGACCGTTCGACGCATCCCCGGCACCGCGGACCGTTCTGGGGCGTCTGCTCCTGGCCCTGGAACTGCGCCGCCGCGCCGACGCCGGCCCGATCACGGTCGTGCCCTGCGACAATCTGCCCGCCAACGGCACGGTTCTGGCCCGCGGGCTCAGCGAGGCCGCGCAGGTCGCCTTCCCGGGGCTTGCGGAGTGGATCGGCTCCAGCGTCTCCTTCGTCTCGACATCGGTCGATCGGATCACCCCGCGCACCACCCCGGCGCTCGCGGCGGAGGCAGAGCGTCTCACCGGCTACCGCGACGAAGCGCCGGTCGCGACGGAGCCGTTCTCCAGCTGGGTGCTCGCTGGCGAGTTCCCCGGTGGCCGCCCGCAGTGGGAGCAGCGTGGCGCCGAGTTCGTGGCCGACGTCGTCCCGTATGAGAGGCGCAAGCTCTGGATGCTGAACGGGGCGCACACGCTGCTCGCGTGCACCGGCCTCCTGCGCGGAGCCTCGACCGTCGCCGAGGCGATGCGTGATGAAACCTGCCGTGGATGGGTCGAGCAGTTCTGGGACGCGGCCGTCGCCAGCCAGAGCGCGGAGGGGCTCAACCTCCCGGAGTACCGGGAGCAGCTCACGCGGCGCTTCCTGAACGCCCGCATCGAGCACCGGCTCTCGCAGATCGACACCGACGTCACCGCCAAGCTGCGTGCCCGGATCGTTCCGGTGCTCCTGTCCAGCCGGGGCAACAGGGATCACCTCGAGGGAGCGGCACGCCCGATCGCCGCCTGGGTGGCGAATCTGCGCGAAGGCATCGGATCCGCTCAGGCCCCGGCCGTGACGGGGGGCGACGCCCGGGGGGCGCTGAGGATGCTCGACGAGCGGGTCGCCGACGATGCGGTGCTCGCGGCGCTGATCACCGAGATGTCCGAGGAGCTCCGCGCCCCGGCGCGGACGCCCCGGTAGCAGCCCGGGTCCGTGCCCCCGGGCACGGACCCGCACAACAGACAGACAACAGACGAACGCGATTGGCGGGAGCACTATGAACGCACGGAAGAAACCCAACTTCATCCTCTTCATGCCGGACGAGCTGCGTGCCGACGCCGTTGGCGCCTTCGGTAACGAGCTGGCGAGCACGCCGCGGATCGATCGTTTCGCTGCCGAGGCGACCATGTTCACGGATGCGTTCGCGCAGCACTCGGTCTGCACCCCCAGCCGCGTGTCGATGTTCAGCGGGCTGTATCCGCACACGCTGGGCAACAGGACCCTCAATCGCATGCTCGAACCGGGCTGGCCGAACCTGTTCAAGTCCCTCAAGGACGCGGGCTATCACGTGACGTGGCTGGCTCCGCGCGGGCACCTCTTCCAGGACGGAGCCACCGAGCTGTCCGTAGACGAGTACGGCACGATCATCGAGCCGTTGTCCGGCGCCCGCGGAATCTGGAAGTCCGAGGTCAGCGACGCCGAACCGGAGCGGACCTTCGACCGGCTGTTCTATCGGGGCGAGCGGCCGGCAGAGGAGGCCCTGGACTACGACGAGGCCGCCATCCAGTCGGCCGAGATGTGGCTCGAGGCGCCGCCGGAGGAGCCCTGGGTGCTGTTCCTGCCGCTGATCTTCCCGCATTGCCCGTTCACCGTCGAAGAGCCTTGGTTCTCGATGCACGACAGGTCCCGGATGCCGCTCCCGCGGGCGCACAAGACCGGGCACGAACCGCAGTTCATGCCCGGTATGCGCGAGATGTACGGCATCGAGGACGTGAGCGACGACATGTGGCGCGAGATCGTCGCCACTCAGTACGGCATGATCTCCCGGGTCGACAGCCAGTTCGGCCGCGTTCTGGACGCGCTCGATGCGAGCGGCCAGTCCGACGACACGGTGGTCTGCTTCTTCACCGACCACGGCGAGTACCTGGGCGACTACGGTCTGATCGAGAAATGGCCGTCCGGCCTCGATGACGTCCTGCTGCGCAACCCCCTCATCATCGGGGGTGGGGGCCTGCCCCAGGGTCAGGTGGTGGACTCCCTCGTGGAGATGGTCGACATCCTCCCGACCATCCTCGGTCTCGCGGGCGAGGAGGTGGACTTCCCGCAGTTCGGCCGCAGCCTGCTGCCCCTGATCGAGGGTGAGAGCACGACGCACCGGGCCTACGCCTTCTCGGAGGGCGGGTTCCGCCGCGATGAGATGTCGCGCGCCGGCGGCTCATTGACCTTCCCGTACGAGCTCAAGACGAGACTGCAGCAGGAACGACCGGAAACGGTGGGCCGAGCGGTGTCTGTGCGCTCTGCGGACTGGACCTACATCTACCGGTTCGAGGAGCCGGACGAGCTCTACAACCGCCGGGAGGACCCGCAGGAGCTGCACAACCTCGCCGGGAGCCCCGAGACGGACAGCATCCGCGCCGAACTGCGCGAGGCCCTGCTGCGCTGGTTCGTCGAGACCTCCGACGTCATTCCGCCGACCGATCAGAAGGACCATCCGCAGATCGACCTCATCTCCCCGGCGGCGCAGCACGAAGCGCGGAAGGCGCGGCGGGCGCCGCGTCAGAACGAGAGCACCCGGTGATCCGATCGCTCGTCGTCGGGTGCGGCGACATCGCCGGCGTCCACATCGCCGCGATCCAGGAGCACCCCGATGCTCGGCTGGTGGGCGTGTGCGATGTGGATCCCGGGCGCCTGTCCGCGGCGTCGGAGCAGGCACAGGCCCCGGGCTTCGCCGACCTGGCGGCGGCCCTGCGTGCGCTGGCGCCCGACGTCGTGCACCTGGCGACCCCGCATGACACCCATCACGCTCTCGCGCGGGAGGTGCTGCGCTCCGGCTCCGCGCTGATCCTCGAGAAGCCGCTGGCGCGGACCGTGGCGGAGGGGCGATCCCTGCTGCGGGAGGTCGAGGAGAGCGGCGCCCGGTTCGGACTGTGCTTCCAGAACCGCTACAACGCCTCAGCCCAGGCGTGCAAGGAGATGCTGCGCTCCGGCGAGCTGGGAGCGGTGCTCGGCGCGTCGGCGACCGTGTGCTGGCACCGTTCCCCGGCCTATTACCGCGACCGGCCGTGGCGAGGGACCTGGGCCGGATCCGGTGGGGGCCTGATGATGAATCAGGCCATCCACACCCTCGACCTCGTCGAGTGGCTCGTCGGCGAGGTCGAGTCCGTGGAGGGGGCGGCGAGCCGTCGTTCCCTGGCGCCCTGGATCGAGGTGGAGGACACGGCCGATTTCGTGCTCCGGCACCGGGGTGGGGCGGCGTCGGTGTTCTATGCCACGCTGTGCGGTCCGGACAACCTGCCGGTCACCGTCGACATCGTCACCGAGAAGGCGACGCTGTCGATGCGCGACGGTCTGGAGGTCCGATACAGCGACGGGCGGAAGGTCGTCGTCGTGGATGACGAGACGGCGACCGGAGAGCGCGCCTACTGGGGCACCTCCCACCGCAAGCTGATCCACGACTTCTATGCGCGGCTGACGGACACCGAGCCCTTCTGGCTGGGTGCGGAGGCCGGGCTGAAGGCGCTGACGCACATCAGGTCGCTCTACGAGCAGTCCGGCCTCATCACCGGCGCCGACCCCGTCGTGGCGTGACCGGCTCGCCCGGGGGAGAGGCGGCCGGACGACTCGGACGCGAGCAGCGGAGATGAGAGACCAAGAACCTCCCGGCGGATCGATCCGCCGGGAGGTTCTGTCGCGGTGTCAGGCGACCGGGCCTTGTGCTGTCTCGGGGTTCGGACAGAACTCCCGGGAGATCCGCTCGACGATCGTGTCCAGGTCGTCGGATGCGTCGACGTGAAGAGCTGCCTCGTCCGGGCCGGGGGACTCATAGGCCTGCAGCTGCGATGCGATCAGGGAAGACGGGAAGAAGTGGTCATCGCGATGCTCGACCCTGCGGGCGAGAAGCTCCGGCGGAGCCTCGAGCGCGACGATGCGCACGTCGGGGGCCGCCCGGCGCAGGACGTCGCGGTATGCCCGCTTGAGCGCGGAGCAGGCCACGATGATCCTGTTGTTCGTGGCGAGCGTGCCCCCCACGGCCGAGAGCCAGGGCCAGCGGTCGTCGTCGTCGAGCGGGACGCCGTCGGACATCTTGCGGCGATTGGCCGGCGGGTGCAGGTCGTCGGCGTCCACGAAGGTCGCATCGACCGCTGTCGCCAGTCGCGTCGCGACAGCGGTCTTGCCGGCGCCGCTCGGCCCCATCACGACGACGCGAAGGTCACCAGTCATGAACGGTGCCGTCGGCCAGCCGGTTGTAGGGGAGATATGCCGTCTGGTACGGGTAGCGTCCGGCCTCGTCGACGTCGAGCTCGACGCCGAGGCCCGGCGCGTCGCCCGGGTGCAGGTAGCCGTTCGCCCACGTGAACGACTGCTGGAAGACGCTGTCCGTCTTGCTGCCGTGTTTCATGTACTCCTGGATGCCGAAGTTATGGATGGCGAGCCCGAGGTGCATGGCCGCTGCCATCCCGACGGGGGAGATGTCGGTGGGCCCGTGCATGCCGGACTTGATCTGGTACTGGGCAGCGTAGTCGAGCACCTTCTTCAGATGGGTGATCCCGCCGGTGTGGGTCACCGCGCTGCGGACGTAGTCGATCAGCTGCTCTCGGATGATCTGCTGGTAGTCCCAGACCGTGTTGAAGATCTCCCCGATGGCCAGCGGTGTGGTCGTGTGCATCCGCACCAGGCGAAGGGCCTCCTGGTTCTCGGCGGGCGTGACATCCTCCAGCCAGAACAGGTCGTAGGGCTCCAGGGATTTGCCGAGGCTGGCCGCCTGGATCGGCGTCAGCCGATGGTGGCTGTCGTGGAGGAGCGGCAGCTCGGGCCCGAACTCGTTGCGGACGGCCTCGAAGACCGTGGGCACGTGGCGGAGGTAGCTGCGGGTGTCCCAGTCCTCCTCGTTGGGGAGCGCACCCCGCTGCGCCGGCTCGTGGTCGTAGCGCACCCCGCTGTTCGCCGCGAAGGTCGCGTTCGACGCGATCCCGTAGATCGACTCCAGTCCGGGAACGCCGGTCTGGATGCGGATGGCCCGGTAGCCCTGCTCCTGGTGCGACCGCACCGAGTCGAACAGCTCCGCCGTGCTCTTCCCGGAGGCGTGGCCGTAGGCCAGGAGGCCGGTGCGCGACGCTCCCCCGAGCAGCTGGTAGACCGGCATGCCGGCGACCTTGCCCTTGATGTCCCAGAGAGCCATGTCCACGGCGGCGATCGCCGCCATGGTCACGGGTCCGCGGCGCCAGTAGGCGCTCCGGTACAGGAACTGCCAGGTGTCCTCGATGCGCTGCGGATCGCGACCGATGAGGAGGGGGACCACATGGTCGGCGAGGTACGCCACGACGGCGAGCTCCCGGCCGTTCAGCGTCGCGTCACCGATTCCGACGACGCCGTCGGACGTGGTGAGCCTGAGGGTGACGAAGTTGCGGTCGGGGCTCGTCACGATGACTTCGGCCCTGTCGATCTTCATGGGGTCGTCCTTTCCGAATGCTGCGCTGGGACTGGTCGTTTCGTGTAGCATAACCAGATGTCAACCGATTGCCAAATAGGTCCGCAAGGACTGTTTTTGCCTGATATCTTGGGCGGCAAGCGATTGACACAACCGATGGATCCTCTGGGTGTCAGATCCGTCGTGTCGACCGCGCACCCGCGTGAAGAAGGGAATCCCCGTGCTTCTGCACCTCAGCCCCGACCGGTTGTTCCCGGCCGACCCCGCAACCCGCCGCATCGCCAGAGACCTGTATGAGGCCGTGCGCGCGGCGCCCATCCTCTCTCCGCACGGGCACGTCGACGCCGGCCTGCTCGCGCAGGACGCGGCGTTCTCCGATCCGGCCGACCTGCTGATCGTCCCGGACCACTACGTCCTGCGACTCCTCCACGCGCACGGACTGGGGCTCGACGAGCTCGGTCGCGGCGTCGACGCGCCCGACGCCCGGGACATCTGGCGCCGCTTCGCCTCGGGCTGGACCCTGTTCGCCGGAACCCCGGTGCGCGCGTGGTTCGAGGACACCCTGCACTCGGTGTTCGGGATCGACGAGCACCCGTCCGCGGCCAACGCCGATGAGCTCTTCGACGCGATCGCCGGCTGGATCGCCGACCCGGCCTCACGCCCGCGTGCGCTGATGGATCGCTTCGGAATCGAGGTGCTCGCGACCACGGACGACCCTGCCGACACGCTGAGCGCGCATGCCATGCTCGGCGCAGACGACACTTTCACCGGGCGGGTGCTGCCCACTTTCCGTCCCGATCGCTTCTTCGACCCGGCGGCCGACGCCTGGCGGAGCGCGCTGGACGAGCTCACCGCCGCGAGCGGCATCGACACCGGAACGGCGGCGGGGCTGATCCGAGCGTTGGAAGACCGTCGCACCCACTTCCGCGCGCTGGGTGCGACAGCCACCGACAGCGGCGTTCTCGACGCCTGGGCGACGCGCCTCGGTGCAGCAGAGCTCGAACGCATCCACCGGGCGGGCCTCGCGGGCGAGGCGACTCCGTCGGAGGCCACGGCGTATCGCCGACACATGCTGTGGGAGATGGCCCGGATGGCGAGCGAGGACGGTCTGGTGATGCAGCTGCATCCCGGTGTCCTGCGCGGACACCACCGTCCGACGACGCAGCGCTTCGGTCCGGACACCGGTCACGACCTGCCGCTGTCGACACGGTTCACCGAGCCGCTGCGGGAGATGCTCGGCGACTTCGGCACCAACCCGACGTTCCGCATCGTGCTGTTCACCGTCGACGAGACGGCGTTCACACGGGAGATCGCGCCGCTGGCCGGGTTCTATCCCTCCGTCTTCGCCGGAGCGCCGTGGTGGTTCCTGGACAGCCCGGACGGCATTCGGCGCTTCCGCGAGGGGGTCACCGATTCGGCGGGCTTCTACAAGACCAGCGGCTTCATCGACGACACCCGGGCATTCCTGTCGATCCCTGCGCGGCACGACGTCTCCCGCCGGATGGACGCCGGATGGCTCGCTGAGCTGGTCGTGACCGGACGCCTGGATGAGGAGGAAGCGGGCACGATCGCGCGCGATCTCGTCGATGCCATCCCGCGGGGCGTGTTCCGGCTCTGAACGACTCTCCCGTGCGAGGAGGGCAGCCCGGCCCGGCCCGGCTGGGATGCCCTCCTCGCCCGGGAGCTCCCCCGCCGGGATCCTCCGGCCGGGGTTCTCAGACCCCGGGCGCTCAGGCTGCAGGCTCGGGGGGTGTCGTTGCGGGATCGTCCGCGTTCGATCCGCCGCGATCCTGCGGCAGCAGGCCGCGGTGCGATCGCACGCTGCGCACCAGGCCGGCGGCATCTGCACGCTGCGGGACGTCATCGCGCCAGACCGCGTTGAGCGCGCGAGTGAATCCGACTCCCGAGACGGCCACGGCCCGGAGCGTTCCCCGTGCCAGGTCGGTGTCCACGGCGAGCCGGGAGACCACGGCGACGGCTTCGCCGTGGCGCACGGCGGTGAGAATCGCCGAGGTGGAGCCGAAGGCGGGCAGTCGTGCGGGCAGTGTCACGCCGGCTGCGCGCAGGGCGTCCTCGATCACCTCGAGGGTGCCGGAGCCGCGCTCCCGCACGACCAGTCCTGCCCGCACGAGGTCGGCCGGCGTCACCGTCGGCGTGTCATCGAACCACGGGTGCCGTGGCCCGACGACCGCCAGCAGTTCATCGCGGCCGACGGAGAGGCGCGCCAGTCCCGCCCTGATCCGGTTCCCCTCGACGAAGCCGACATCGGCCGCGCCGCTGCAGATCCAGGTCATGACCTCTTCGGAGTTCCCCACCGACAGCGTCACCTGGCCGGGGGTGATCCACCCCGAGATGCGGGGGTCGGCCAACCAGCGGGGGACGAGCTGTTCGGCGATCGTGAGGCTTGCCGCGATGCGCAGCCGTCCGGAGCGCTGCCGGGGGACGTCGGCGATCGTCTGGGCGAGCGTGCGGCTGGCCGCCAGGACGCCGGCGGCCGACTGGGCGACGGCCCGCCCCTCTCGGGTCAGGGTCGTGCCGCCGGCCCCGCGGGAGAGCAGGGGGAAGCCGACGGTCGCCTCGAGCTTCGCCAGGTTGGCGGACACCGTGGGCTGGCTCAGTCGCAGGTGCCGCGCCACCGCCCCGAGCGATCCCTGTGCCTCGAGCTCGACCAGCTGTCGCAGCACCGCGAGGGTGATCCGTGCGTCCAGCTCCGGCGAACCGCTTTCCGGCGTTGCGGGGTCTTCCGGGGATGCGGGGCCTACCGGGGATGCGGGGCCGTGGGGCATAGACGAAGCCTATGCCCCACGGAGGGGTTTGGGCGTTCCGCAGCGCACGGAAAGCCAGCAGGCTGGACCCGTGACGTCGATGATTCTCCCCGCTGTCCGTGCGCACGCGCCCGTCGCCGTGGTGACGCTGGTCTCTGCGCTGGGTATCCTCTGGTTCGCCAGTGCGGTGCCGGTGCTGTCTGCGCTGCTCATCGCGATCGTCGTGGGAGCGGTCCTGGGTAATCTCCGCGTCGTGCCGGCCTCGGCGGCGGGCAGCATCTCGTGGACGTCGAAGAAGTTCCTGCGGCTGGGGATCGTCCTGCTCGGATTCAAGCTGTCGCTGACGAGCCTGATGCAGATCGGCGGGCCGGGGATCGCGGTGCTGCTGATCACCGTGGTCGTGACCTTCCTCGGCACCGTGTGGATCGGGGGTCTGCTGCAGGTTCCGCGCGTGACGCGCATGCTCGTCGCGACCGGGTTCTCGATCTGCGGTGCGTCGGCGGTCGCGGCCATGAGCAGCATCGTCGACCCGGAGGGCAAGGCGGAGGAGGACACGGCCCAGGCCATCGCGCTCGTGACGATCTTCGGGACCATCGCCATGCTGGCCCTGCCTGTGCTCTCGCCGCTGCTCGGGCTGACCGACCTGCAGGCGGGCGTCTGGGTGGGCGCCAGCGTTCACGAGGTCGCGCAGGTCGCTGCCGCCGGCGGCATGATCGGTGCGGCGGCGCTGACGGTCGCCGTCGTCGCCAAGCTCGGGCGCGTGGTGCTGCTGGCGCCGTTGATCATGTCGGTGAGCGCTGCGGAGAGCAGAAGGTCCGGCCGTGATGTGAACGCGAAGCGCCCGCCGTTGATCCCGCTGTTCGTGGCGGGTTTCCTCGCGGCTGTTGTCGTGCGGACGGTGCTGCCGCTCTCGCCCGAGGTCTTGCAGGCGGCCGACCTCGCAGCGAACGTGCTGCTGACCGCCGCCATGCTGGGTCTCGGCTTCGGAGTGAACATCGCCAAGCTCATCGCGACGGGCTGGCGGCCCTTCGCTCTCGGTGCGATCTCGACCCTGGTGGCAATCGGAACGGCGCTCGCGAGCATCGTGCTTCTGGGGCTGTGAGGCGGTCCCGCAGAGACGCGGGTGCGCCATCGCGGTCAGTCTTCTTCGTCAACGAGAGTATTCAGCCGTCCGTGGCAATAGCGCAACGCCGCAGTTTGCAACGCTGACAAGGTCGCTCCGTTCGGGCGACCAGAAATCGATCCGGAGTGTTTGCGTGCTCCGGCGCACCACGGAGTTGGGGGAGACATGAAGAATAAAACGCCAGAGCCATCCACGGTCACACGTCGAACAGTTGTCAAGGGGGCGGCATGGTCGTTGCCGGTCATCGCGGCATCGGTGACCGCGCCGCTCGCAGCGGCGACGACAGGCGGTGAAAACGAGGAGCCATACTGCGCTAACGCGGCAGACTTCCGGGACGCGCGGATCTCGACGGAACCGGTTGACCAGCCGACGATCACAGAGGACTTCGGGCCGGGTACCGCCGTCGGGTACCTCTATGACCCGTCCGACTTTCCGGACATTAAGGTGCGAATGACAGCGTCTTTCACCTACATAGGAAGTCAACCCCTGGATCTCAGAACTTTTGTGATCGAGTCGAGGGGTAGGTGGTTGGACACTGGAGGCGACCCTGATCGGACGTACGGGGACTACACGGCCATCGCGGACACCGTAGAAGTATTGTCACCTGCGGGCCTTGCTGCTGTGAGCCTCAGGGGATGGGGTGGTCCGACAAGCCCCAATCCCAATGCCTTCTTCAGGCTGACGACGGGAAATTCGGATGAGGTCCTTCCGAGCGGCACGACGGTGACTGTCACGTGGCAGGTCAAGAAATCCAGGTCGTTTAGTGGAACTTATACGGCCAGTGACAAGCCAACCGCGATGCTCATCATGTGCAATGATGTTTGCCATCTGGAGGAGCGACCAGATGCCAGCTATAATTGGATAAATTGAATCCCGATATTCATTTAGGGGCGGTATCCGATAACATAAGTCGTGGGTTGCGCCGTGTGGTTCTTGGCATCCTCGGCGTTGCTGACGCATCGCACCTACTACCCACGTGCCCAGCGCACGCGCACGGCGCTCATCCGCCCTGTGCGATCGTTGCTGATCTGTGCTCAGCCCCGTAGCTGGACGATCCGGATCGCATCGCCACCAGCCGGGGGGGGACAACGCCATCGCGGAGTGCGCATCCGGTGCGGTGCGGGCAAGGTAGGAGTCAGGTGATCCCGCAACGCGGCGCGCCGTGTTGCGGGATCACCAACCGGAATCCGGGCGAGCTCTCGCCCCCGAATCTCGAGAATGATGGTGTCCGTCATGCCCAACATGGGGCCCCTGCTCGAGGGGCCACCCCGTCCCACAGCCGATGAGCGACGGCTGCTGGTTTTCGACCCAAGACGAATGCGCCCGGAGGAACTGCGCCGGATGATGGGGAGGGCGGGGTGTTTTTCGAATCTCTGGATCCGGCGGCCACGGTCGCCCGGGTGATGCGTTTCGATCGTTTCGCGATCCTCTCCGTCTCGTGCCCGGGCGGCTCCGCGCTCTGGCGGCCGAGCGCGGATGTGGGAGCGCACCGTTATGTGGTGGTCTTCGTTTCCCGTGGCAACCTGGTTGTCACGGCGGCCGCGCATCGCTATGCCGCTCTCGAGGGGGCGGTGGTCGTGTTCTTCCCGGACGACGAGTTGGTTCGGCTCTCGGCAACCACGCCGGTGGAAGCTCTGGCGTTCAGCTTCGATGCGGACGAAGTCGCTCCGCTGACGCTCTCCGCCGACACCCTGCGCGTCGGTTACCCGGAGTCGGCCATCTTCGCCGCGACCTATTCCGCCCTTCAAGCTACGATCGCGGCAGAACCGGTCTCCGACCCGGCGATAACGTTTGCCGTGAAGGTCATGCTCAACGGCATCGCCCGAGCTCTGATCAAGTCGCTCGTGGTGCCCGCAGACACGATCGTCGAGGCCGTCGCGCGCATCGTGGACGAGCAGCACACGGACCCGGCTTTGGGGCCAGACGGGATCGCCACCCAGCTGCGAGTCTCCAAGAGCACCCTCTTCAAAGCCTTCGCGGGGCAGCCGTACTCGCTCGCCGAGACCCTTCGCCGGCGCCGCGCGGAAACCGCCGCCATGATGATCGCGCGATCACCCGGCATGTCGCTGTCCGAGGCCAGCCGGCATTCCGGGTTCCGGTCGCCCAACACGCTGCGTCGCGCCCTCGACGCCTACGGCTATGAGTGATCCCTTTCCGGGCGACACCGCCCGGAAAGGGATGGTCGGTGCTCGATCCGCCCGAACCCGCATCCCTCAGCACTCCACGACGTTGACGGCGAGGCCGCCCATCGCCGTCTCCTTGTACTTGCTGCTCATATCGCGACCGGTCTCGCGCATCGTCGCGATCACATCGTCCAGGGAGACGCGGTGTGAGCCGTCTCCCCACAGCGCCATCTTTGCGGCGTTCACGGCCTTCGCCGCCGCGATCGCGTTGCGCTCGATGCAGGGGATCTGAACGAGGCCGCCGATGGGATCGCACGTGAGCCCGAGGTTGTGCTCCATCGCGATCTCGGCGGCGTTCTCGACCTGACGGGGCGTGCCGCCCAGCACCTCGGCGAGCCCCGCCGCGGCCATGGACGAGGCAGATCCGACCTCGCCCTGACAGCCGACCTCTGCGCCGGAGATGGACGCGCGCGCCTTGAAGAGCACCCCGACCGCCGCCGCGGTGAGCAGGAAGGGAACCGTCACCGCATCCGCGCCGAGCCGCTGGCCCTGCGGGGTGTAGCGCGTGGCGTAGTGCAGCACCGCGGGGACGATGCCGGCAGCACCGTTCGTCGGGGCCGTGACGACGCGACCCCCCGAGGCGTTCTCCTCGTTGACGGCGAGCGCGACCAGATTCACCCACTCCTGCCAGAGGGCCGGGTCGCTGCCGTCCGGGTCCTGTGCGAGGAGTCGCGCGTGCCACTCCGGCGCGCGCCGGCGCACGCGCAGGCCGCCGGGCAGCACGCCGTCACGACGGACGCTGCGTGCGACGCAGTCCACCATGACGTCGCGGAGGTGGAGGATGCCGCTACGCACGTCCTCCGGGTCGCGCGCTGCGGTCTCGTTGCGGAGCATGACCTCCGAGATCGGAGCATCCAGGCGATCGCAGTGCGCCAGCAGCTCGGCCGCTGTCTCGAACGGGTACGGGGTCGGGGCTGCGGTGGCGGCCGCCTGCGCGGTGTCGCCCTCGCGGGTCACGAATCCTCCGCCGGTGGAGTAGTAGACGGCCTCGTCGAGAACCGTGCCGTCCGCCCGTAGGGCGCGCAACCGCATGCCGTTGCTGTGCCCCGGCAGCTCGGTGAAGGGATCGAGCCGAATGTCGTCCTCTGAGAACGCGATCGTGCGGACTCCGCCCAGGAGCAGCCCCTCGTGATTCTCGAACGCCGCGCGGCGGGACTCGACCTGCGCGGGCAGCACCGTCTCGGGGCGCCACCCCTCCAGGCCGAGCAGCACCGCGGTCAGCGTGCCGTGTCCGCGTCCGGTCGCCGCGAGCGAGCCGTACAGGGCTACCTCGATCGTGTCGGCCTCGTGGGCGTCGATGCGTGCGATGAAGTCGGCGGCAGCCCGCATCGGGCCCACCGTGTGGGAACTGGACGGCCCGATGCCGACGGTGAACAGGTCGAAGACACCGACGTTCATGCGCTCGTCGCCGAGAACGGCGCGAGCCCGGGGTAGAGCGGATGCGCCGCGGCAAGCGCGTCGACGCGGGCGCGCAGCGGGGTGAGGTCGTCGCCGTCCGCGGCGATGAGGGCGCGGGCGATGACGTCTGCGACCTCCTGGAAGGCCGCTTCGCCGAATCCGCGCGTCGCGAGGGCGGGCGTGCCGATGCGCAGGCCACTGGTGACCATCGGGGGCCGGGGGTCGTTCGGAACCGCATTGCGGTTGACGGTGATGCCGACGCTGGCGAGCCTGTCCTCGGCCTGCTGCCCGTCGAGGACGCACGCGCGGAGATCGACGAGCACCAGGTGCACGTCTGTCCCCCCGCCGACCACCGAGATCCCGGCGGCTGCGCAGTCGGGCTCGGTGAGCCGTGCGGCCAGCGCCCTGGCCCCGTCGACCGTGCGGACCTGTCGTTCGCGGAAGTCGTCTGTCGCGGCGACCCCGAGCGCAACCGCCTTGGCCGCGATGACGTGCTCGAGGGGGCCGCCCTGCTGGCCCGGGAAGACAGCGGAGTTGATCTTCTTCGCGATGCCGGGATCGTCGGTCAGGATGAGTCCGCCGCGCGGCCCACCCAGGGTCTTGTGCGTGGTGGTGGTGACCACGTGGGCGTGCGGCACGGGGGAGGGGTGAACCCCGGCCGCCACGAGTCCGGCGAAGTGCGCCATGTCGACGAGCAGGAACGCGCCCACCTCGTCGGCGATCTCGCGGAACGCGGCCACGTCGATGACGCGCGAGTGCGCAGACCAGCCGGCGACGATGAGCTGGGGACGGTGCTCCCTGGCGAGCTCGCGCACCTCGTCGATGTCGATACGGAAGTCGTCTGCACGCAGGTGGTACGGCACCACGCGGTACAGACGCCCGCTGAAGTTGAGCCGCATCCCGTGGGTGAGGTGCCCGCCGTGCGCCAGGTCCAGCCCGAGGATCGTGTCGCCCGCCGTGAGGAGCGCATGCATGGCGGCCGCATTGGCCTGCGCGCCCGAGTGCGGTTGCACGTTCGCGTACGCCGACCCGAAGACGGCCTTTGCCCGCTCGATCGCCAGGGTCTCGACCTCGTCGATGAACTCGCAGCCGCCGTAGTAGCGGCGCCCGGGGTAGCCCTCGGCGTACTTGTTGGTGAGGACGGAGCCCTGTGCCTGCATGACCGCGAGGGGGGCGTGGTTCTCCGACGCGATCATCTCCAGGCCGGTGCGCTGACGTTCGAGCTCACGGTCGATCGCGGATGCGACGGCCGGGTCGAGGAGGGCGAGGGGCGCGGTCAGGGGATCGATCGGGGAAACAGAGTCGATCGTGGAAACAGGGGTGGGTGACATGGCGGAACTCCTGGGTCTGCACGGCGTGCGGATATGGGTGAGTTCCTCCCCCTCTGTCATTGGCCTGAGAGATTTCACGCGAGCGGTTCGCGCTTGCCCCGTCGGCGGGTGCTCGACGCACCGCTTTTCAGAGTGGCCTGATCGTCTCGGTACGGGGGCCTGAGAGATTCCGGAGAGGGGTTGCTCCTACGGCAGCCGGCGATGCGGCGTTCTCCCGAGACGATGCGCGGCCCGGTATTCGGTTGCGCGGCGAGCCTACGCAGGCAGCTCCGACGCTGTCAAGGGAGCCGCCGCAATCCCCGGCGGGTGGTGAGCAGCGGCGTGGACCCTCCCCGGGCGGAGGGGGCGCCGCGACGTGGAGCGGCGAGCACACGGTCCCAGGCCTCGTCGTCCGTGGCGGCGACGCGTCGCGCCGATGTGCAGGAAGGCGAACGTCAGGGCGCGGGACAACCGCGTGTTTCCGCTGAAGAGCGGACGGTTCTGCGCGAGTCGCGAGAACAACGCAGCCGCCTTGCGGTCGATGGCCGGGTACGCCTCGTCGCCGCACATCGATGCTGTGGCCGCGCGAGCGCCGAGAACGGCAGCTTTCGATTGCTTATGCGCCGGCTGAGACATGCGACGACGGTGAGAGCCACCGTGGGCTCGATGCACTCGTTCAGGCCTCTTCGAGGCCGCGGAGTGTTTCTGTGTATCGCCTGGTGACGTCGCCGTCCGATGGTGCACGGGCACGACGTCGTCCGAGTCGAACGCGCGGCCGCTCGTCTCGGCACGGAGTCTGAGAGATTCCGGCGCAGGGCGGCGATCGGTAACGCGGCTGTTACAGGATCGATACAGACACGCAATCGGACACTGTCCATAATGTGTGCAACACAACCGAACACCCTTCGCACCGGCCACCGAGCTCCACGGCGGCGACCGGTCGTCGAACAGCCGTCGGGGAGAGTTCCGCAGCAGCGGACGCCGAAGGGGCAAGTACCCGCAATCTCTCAGGCACCAGGACCCGCGGCTGGGGAACTCTGGAGAGCGGCCCGACGTGGGGCCCGCCGAAGGGGAAGAAGCGTCACAAGCGCGACACTCTCAGGCTCAAGGACAGAGCGGGCAGGCACCTTCGCTGCGCATTCCCGCGTGGCGACCATCTCCGCCTCTGGAGTCCCCATGAATCTGCCTTCTGCCACCATTGTTTCGGACTCGACGGATATTCTCGCCGTCGCCAACTCCCCCGTGCTGTGGATAGCCGTCGTCGGCGTCTTCGGCCTCATCCTCACCCAGACAGTCATCTACTACCTGGCTGTACGCAAGGCCGCTCCTGCGGTCGGCATGAGCCCTCACGACGTACGCCGTTCGTTCCGCGCAGGTGCGGTCGTCTCGATCGGACCGTCGCTGGCGGTCGTCCTCGTCGCGGTCACCCTGCTGAGCGTGTTCGGAACACCCGGCGCGCTCACCCGCATCGGTCTCATCGGATCGGCGGCGTTCGAAGTCGCCGGCGCCGGCATCGTCGCCGATACCCGCGGTGTCGCCCTCGGCGGTGAGGGCTACACGCAGGCCGTGTTCGCCACCGTCCTGCTGTGCCTCGGCATCGCGGGCAGCGGATGGATGATCGTCACTCTTATCGCCACTCCTCTCCTCAAGAGGGGGACAGGCAAGCTTGCCACGAAGACCACCGGACGAGCGGCCACCGCGATGGCCGTGATCCCCGCAGCGGCGCTCATCGGAGCGTTCGCCACCTTCGGGATCCAGCAGCTGACGAGGGGCATCGCTGCCGCGACGGTGGTGACCGCGAGCGCTCTCACGATGCTGATCTGTCTCTGGGTTGCGAAGAAGACCGGCCAGAGCTGGCTCCGCGAGTGGGGCCTCGGTTTTGCGCTCATCGTCGGCATCGTCGTCGGCATAGTCGTCAGCGGCGCAGGCATCGCCTGACCGCGACCCCACTCAGACGAGGACACTCATGACCACGCACACAGCTCCTGAGCAAGACGCAACAGCGGCCTGGTCCGCTTTCGACAAGACGACCTCGCGGTGGGGGAGGATCACGATGATCGGCGCCATGATCGTCGTGATCGCCGGGCCGGGAATCGTCGCATTCCAGCTCGGCGTTCCGCCGTCATGGATCGTGACGGGCGTGCTGGCGATCGCCGCGGCTTTCGGGGTGATCTGGTTCGTCGAGCCGCTGTCGTACTTTCCCATCCTGGGCCCGGCGAGCATGTACCAGGCCTTCATGATCGGCAACATCTCGAACAAGCTGCTCCCCGCGGCGATCGTTGCGCAGTCGAGCATCGACGCCCGGCCGGGCACGAAACGCGGTGAGCTCGCGGCGGCTCTCGCCATCTGCGGCGCGGCGCTGACCCATCTGCTCTCCCTGGCGATCTTCGTGGGAGTCCTCGGCAGCCTCCTGCTCGCGCTGATCCCGCCGGAGATCACCACCAGCGTCCAGACCTTCGTGCTCCCGGCGATCATGGGCGCTGTGATCGTGCAGCTGGTGGCGAGCAACCCGCAACCGCGCACCCTGCTCATCGCTGTTGGCGTGGCGCTCACCGTCACCCTCCTCCTGACCCCGCTCATCCCGGTGCTCGCGCCGTTCGGCATCGCGATCGCGGTCATCCTGACCATCTTGCTGGCGCTCTTCCTCCCCGGCGGCGCGAAGACGACAACCGAGAAAGACAACCCCCAGCCGGCCGCATGAGGCCGGCACGGAAAGAAAGGCAGGGACGATGACAACGACATCTGTCGAAGACGCGAGTTCGGTCGCGCAGCTGGCCCCGCTCGTCGATGAGCTCAGTCCGCGATTCACTCGTCTCAGTGACGAGATCTGGGATGACCCGGAGCTGCGGTGGGAGGAACACCGTTCCGTCGCGCGCCAGATCGCCGCCGCGCGGGAGTTCGGCGCGCGCATCACGGAGCACGTGGGCGGAGTGCCCACCGCGTTCTCCGCCGAGTGGGGCTCCGGCGGTCCGGTGATCGCCTTCCTCGGCGAGTACGACGCGCTTGCCGGGCTCAGTCAGGCGGCCGGGGCGGCCGCGCCAGCACCAGACCCTGGCAGCACGTCCAGCGCCGGTCATGGCTGCGGCCACAATCTGCTGGGTGCTGGTTCGCTGCTGGCCGCGGTTGCCGTGGCCCGCCACCTCGAGTCGACCGGCGTTGCGGGGACCGTGCGGTACTACGGCTGCCCGGCCGAGGAAGGTGCCGCCGGCAAGACGTTCATGGTGATCGGTGATGCCTTCGCGGATGTCGACGCCGCCATCACATGGCATCCGATGGATGCCATGTCGACCGAGCAGTGGCTGAGCCTCGCTTACACGCAGGCATACTTCCGCTTCCGCGGCGTCCCCTCGCACGCCGGTGCGGCCCCGCAGCATGGGCGCAGCGCGCTCGATGCTGCGGAGCTGATGAACATCGGGGTCAACTTCCTCCGCGAGCACATGGAGGACACCGACCGCATCCACTACGCCTTCACCGACGCCGGAGGTCCGTCGGCGAACGTCGTCCAGCCCACCGCGGAGCTCTACTACATCGTTCGTTCTGCCCGCGTGGCCACGATGCGCACGCTGTTCGACCGGGTCACGCGTATCGCCGAGGGGGCGGCGCTCATGACTGATACCCAGCTGGAGGTCGTCTTCGACGGGGCGTGCGCCGAGCTGCTGCCCAACCGCGTTCTTGAGATCGCCCTCTACCAGAACGTCCGGGAGCTCGGCGGCGTTCCCTTCGATGACGCGGATCAGGTGCATGCGCGTGCACTGCAGGCGGCACTTCCGCAGGAGTCCGTCGATGCTGCTCGTCGCAAGCTGGGGGTGGGGGACGATGCACCCGCGCTCTTCGACGGGGTGAGCCCGCTGAACGACCCGGAGCGCCGGCATCAGATGACCGGGTCCACCGACGTGGGCGACGTCAGCTGGGTGGTGCCCACCGTGCAGATCATCGGTGGCACGCACGCCGTCGGGACCCCGCCGCACACGTGGCAGTTCGTCGCCCAGGGTAAGAGCCCCGCCGCGCACAAGGGCATGGTCCACGCGGCCACCGCGATGGCGGCGACGGCGACAGACCTGTTCACCGACTCCGAGCTCCTCGCCGCCGCCCGAGCCGAGTTCGCGTCGGTGATCGCCGAGACCCCGTACGATTGCCCGATTCCCGCCGGCGTGGTTCCTCCGCCGCTGCGCCCCGGCTACGCACCCGCGTGACCGGCCCGGATTCCCGACGCTGATCCTCTCGGCCGGACCCGCTGCGTGCGGCCGAGAGAATCCGGACGACGACACGGGCCCGGTTTGGCATGATGCCGATCTAAGATCGGCGTCGTGTACGCGAACTCCCCGGATGCCGACGCTCAGAAGCAGGACGAGCTGCGCGCGCGGCGAGTGGGCAACGACGACCCGCGTGTGCTGCGCACGCGGCGCCTCCTCGTGGAGGCCTACCGGGCGCTCGTCGACGAGAGCCCCCGGGGGCGGGTGACGGTGACGGCGGTGGTGCGGCGTGCCGGGGTCACCCGGTCCTCCTTCTACGCTCACTTCTCCGGGATGAGTGATCTCGCCATCATCGCGCTCGCCGAAGTCATCGAGATGGCGGGATCGCTCGCGCGATCCGCGGTGCGCGATGGCGACTCGAAACGTGCCGTCAATGAGAATGCCTTCCGGGAGATGATCACCTTCATCGCGGATCGCCGTGACGTGTACGGCGAGCTGCTCGCCCATGACCGAGACTTTCTCCGCGCTCTCGAAGACGCCCTCGCTGTCACGGCGTTGCGTGCGCTGCGGGCCAGGGACAACCTGGAAGGCGACCCGGAGCTGACCGCGCGTTACACCGCGGCCGGCATGGCCGGAGTGATCTCCTGGTGGTTGCGGGAGGAGCCTCACCGGCCTGCGGCCGAGCTGGCCCGTGACCTCGTCGCCGCGAGCCCGGTCGACTTTCGGGGGTGAGGTTGCGGGGCGTCCCGCCGGGTTCCGCGGTCAGGCGTCCGCGTCTCGGCGGGCTCCCTTCCCGAGAATGATGTCGATGAAGGCTGCCGCCGCCGGGCTGGGGTGGAACGTGCTCCACGCGAGATACTCCGAACGCGAGGGCCCGTCGCTGATCGGGATGCGGGCGAGCGAGGGGTTGTGCGGCGCGTATCGCGAGGGAAGCAGGGCCACGGCCAGGTTCTGGCGGATCAGGTCGATCGTGAGCCCGGTGGCCATGGACTCGAACGCCACCTCCCGATGGATGCCGGCCGCGGCGAACGCGAGATCGCTCTCGGCGCGTGCCGGTGTGCCGGCGGGGAAATCGGCGAACGTCTCCTGAGCCAGGTCGTGCAGGGTCACCTCGGCATGGCGGGCGAGCGCGTGCTCCTGGCTGACGATGGCGACGAGCCGGTCCGAACCCAGGTGGTGGGACGTCACCCCGCGCGGCTTGCGGTTCTCCGGGAGGCCGAGCAGGGCGACGTCGACGTCGCCGCGGCCGATCGCTTGCTCGAGCTCATCGCTGCCCGCCACCTGCAGGGCGATGTGCACGTTCGGGTGGGCTTGGCGGAAGGCCTTGAGTGCCCCCGACACATCGACGGCCGTGACCGTGGGAATGACGCCCACGCTCAGGCGGCCCCGGATCAGTCCGGCCGCCGCCGCCGCATCGGCAGCGGCGCGGTCGACGGCTTTCAGCGCCGCCCGCGCATGATCGAGGAACGCCACTCCGGCGGGCGACAGCTCGACGCGGCGACTGGTGCGGTTGAACAGGGCGACCCCGAGCTCGTCCTCCAGGCTCTTGATCTGATGGCTCAGCCCGGACTGCGCGACATAGCAGCGGGCAGCGGCGCGCGTGAAATTGCCCTCTTCGGCGACCGCGACGACATAGCGAAGCTGCTGCAGGTCCATGCATCAATCATCCTCGGTGATGAGTGTGAGCACAACCATGTGTTGGACGTATGAATGCCGCACTTTCAGAATGGTGTCAACACCCGGTGCTCTCCGATGAGACGCACCCCCAGCGGCCCCGGCGGCCCAGACGACAGATGGGATCAACGATGATCAGGCACGTCTTTATGTGGCAGGCGGCAGAGCCGCGCGACACGCAGAACATCCTCGACCTTCTCTCCCAGCTCTCTGAGCGTCTTCCGATGATCCGCAGCTGGGAGCTCGGGGGTCACGTCGGCGAGCCGAACGACAACGGCGACCCGTGGGACGGCGTGCTCATCACCGACTTCGCGACCTGGGAGGACCTGGAGGCCTACTCCACCGACCCCTTCCACGAGGAGATCGTGCAGCAGCTCCTCCCCCGCGTCCGCAGCCGGGCCGTCGTGGACTTCGTCCGGGCGGAGGCCTGACGTGCGCGCGGACATCCGGATCGGGGAGAGCCCGTTCGGTCCCGACGACGAGCTCGGTGCGCTCAACCTGCTCGCCCGCACGTCGCCCGCGGAGATCCTGGCCAGGGTCGATGGCTCGCGGACGTACGACCTCAGCGTCGACTACTTCGTCGGCATGCCCAGCTTCCAGGCAGCGGGTGACCCCTCGTACCAGATCTTCATGAGCCACACCCCGGACGGCACCGTCGTCGACAACCTGAACGGCGCGGGGGAGCAGGTCAACCGGCACGTCTGCTACTCGGGCGACGTGGTCTTCCTCTACACGCACACCGGGACCCACATCGACGCCCTCAACCACTTCGGTGTCGACGGCCGCATCTACAACGGTTTCAGCGTGCAGGACAACCTCGGCAGCCGGAACTGGACCAAGGGCGGCGTGGATGTCATCCCCCCGATCATCGCCCGCGCCGTCATGCTCGACATCGCCAAGCTCAAGGGGGTGACGTGCCTCGAGGACTCCTATGCGATCACCGTCGCCGATATTCAGCAGGAGCTCGCGCGCACCGGCCTGAGCATCGGCGAAGGCGACGTCGTCTTCGTCCGCACCGGTCGGATGGCGTTCTGGCCGGACGGATCGCGAACGCTCGGTAACCCTCCGGGACTCGGTCTCGATGCTGCGCGGTGGCTCACAGCACAGGGGATCAGCGTCATCGGCGCCGATCAGGAGTGCGTCGAGGTCGGGCCGAGCCAGCACGAGGACAACTGGCTCCCCGGTCACTGTCACTTCCTCGCCGAGGCGGGCGTGCCGATGATCGAGCTGCTCAACCTCGAGGAGCTCTCCGCCGATGACGTGAACGAGTTCTGCGTCATGGCCGCGCCGATCCGGCTGAAGGGTGCCACCGGCGCCCCCATCCGACCGGTCGCCCTGCCGCTGCGCTGACCCGTCGCGCCGGCGCCAGGGCGGCGCCGGCGCGACGCACCACAGGGGGTGCCGCTCATTCGGCCCCACCCGCATTCGTGTCACCTGTTCCCCTCCCCTCACCTGTTCCACGTTTCAAAGGAGAAGCCCATGGAACCCCGAGATACCGACGACGACCAGATGGGCCGATGGTCGTTGTTCATGGCGTTCTACGGCATCGCCAGCGCCATGTTCATGCTCTATATCGGCGCGGCGATGGCCGTCGCGTTCGGCACCAGGGACGCCCTCATCGGGCTCGCGCTGACGATCGTCGTCTACAGCCTGATCAACCGGGTGCTCGCCCGGCATTCCATCACCAACCGCGCGACCGTGGCCCGGTTCTCCCGCACCATCCTCGGCAACGCCGGCACCGTGATCGCCGCGGTGATCCTCGCGTTGACGGCGATCTACTACGCCGTCTTCGAGGGCGAGATCGTCGTGCACGCCTTCCAGACCGCGTTCGGCGGCGAGAAGTGGGTCTGGAGCCTGGTCGTCGTGGGCTACTCCACCCCGCTCGTCCTCGGGGGCGTGCGTCGTTTCCTCGACAAGCTCAACGGGTGGCTGCTGCCGCTCTATCTGATCGGCCTCGTCGTGATGGTCGTCTGGGCCGGGGTGCAACACGGGTTCACCGGCAACTGGCTCACCCACGATGTTCCCGCGCTGCCCCTCGCTGCGGGCGGCCCGGGCTGGCTGGCGACATTCTCGGCGTACCTCGGTGTCTGGGTCCTGATGATGTACGTGATGGACTACGCAGCGCTCGGCAAGCGGGCGGACATCTCCTTCCACTCCCGGTACACCTTCACCTGGCCCTTCTGGATCCTCACCTACGGCGTCAACGCGCTCGTCGGCATCTTCCTGACCTTCACGATCCCGGGGCTCGAGGTCTCTGAGACCGGGCTGTCGGGTGGTCTTGTCGCGCTCATGGGCCCGATCGGCCTGCTGATCATCCTGGTCTTCCAGACCCGCATCAACACCGCCAACTATTACATCGGCGCCGCGAACCTCCAGGAGTTCGGTCAGCGGCTGTTCCGGGTGCGGCTGCCGGCTTTCGTGTGGGTGCTGCTGTCCTCCGCGATCATCTTCGCGCTGATGCTGCTCCCGGTCATCCAGTACCTCCTCATCGCGCTGGCCTGGCAGGGTGTTCTGGTCAGCGGGTGGGTGGCGATCGCGCTCACCCATATCCTGCTGACCCGTTCCTCGGGCGAGAGCGGCCTCCTGGCCGATGACCGCTACCGGCGGGTGTATGTGCCAGGCCTGGTGGCGTGGGTGGTGGCCACCGCCATCGGCATCTTCCTCACCAGCGCCTTCCCCTGGGGTGCGACCTGGGGCCCCATCGCCACGGTGATCGTGGCGAGCGGAATGTACGCCGCCCTGCGGCCGCTGTCCCGCTATCCGTCTGCCCTGGTCCCCTCCTCCGTTCGCACCGCGTCGGCACCGCGCGCCGACGAGGCCGCGATCGCCTGACCGAACACCGAACATTCGTGAGGTTCGATGGCCTGACCGGCGTCGAGCGTCACTGCACCGAAAGAGAGAACAGAATGAGCCTGAAACTCGGAGTATTCCTCCCCAACGGCCAAAACGGGTACATCATCTCGGAGAACGCGCCGCAGTACGAGCCCACCTATGAGCACTGCCTCGCCATCGCGAAGGAGGTCGAGAGCATCGGCCTGGACTTCGTGCTCTCCATGATCAAGTACCGCGGTTTCGGAGGCACCACCGGCTACTGGGACGGATGCCTCGATTCGATCATCCTCGCCACCGGCATCGCCGCCGAGACCAGCAAGATCGATGTCTTCGCCACCGTCCCGATCCTCGGCATCCCGCCGGTGATCGCCGCCCGCCAGCTCGCGACCTTCGATGAGATCGCCCAGGGTCGCGGGGGCGTCAACCTCGTCACGGGATGGAACCGGCCGGAGTACGACCCGATGGGCCTCTGGCCTGGCGACGAATACTATGAGCGTCGCTACGACTATGCGGCCGAGTATGTGCAGATCATGCGGGGGCTCTGGCGTGACGGTCGTGTGACGTTCGCCGGCGAGTTCTTCGACATCGACGACGCCACCTGCTTCCCCAGCTCGGGGCGCGAGCTTCCGATCGTCACGGCCGGCCAGTCCACGAAGGGCCAGGTCTATACGGCCCACTACGGCGACTACAACTTCGTCTTCGGCGACCGCGAACTGCTGCCGACGATCACCCGGCCCATGCTCGAAGAGGCGGAGAAGGTCGGCCGCACCGTCGGCACCTACGCGCTGTTCACCATCATCGCCGCCGAGACGGACGAGGAGGCGCTCGCGAAAACGCAGAGCATCGTCGCCGGCCAGGACGTCGAGGCGCTGCGCAACGTCGCCGGCAGTGCGTCTCTCGACCCGCAGACCGGAGGGACCAGCGCGCACTTCGTCAACGGGCTCACCGCGCCGGCGGAAGAAGGGAACCTCACCTTCATGAGCTTCCCGGTGATCCACGGATCCTACGAGAACGTCGCAGAGCAGATCGCGACCCTGCAGCGCGACACCGGCGTCGCGGGCGTGCTCATGACCTTCGTCGACTACGTGCCGGACATCCGTGTATTCGGCGAGAGGGTGCTGCCGCTGATCCACGAGAAGCTGGCCGCTCTCCCGTCCGCATGACCAGCGGACGCCCCGCGGCGGTGTGACCGGCACCCCCACCGGTCGCACCGCCCGGATCCCGTTCCGCCGCCGCCCCGATGGGCGGCGCCGGACGACCGTGCCGACCTTCGCCGTGCCG
This sequence comes from Microbacterium longlingense, assembly GCF_058349825.2. NCBI lineage: Bacteria > Bacillati > Actinomycetota > Actinomycetes > Micrococcales > Microbacteriaceae > Microbacterium > Microbacterium longlingense. The sequence continues at coordinate 123,291 of NZ_JBYRJA020000007.1, read as the reverse complement.
GGCCCGCCGGCTCGACCCCAGCCCCCAGGACATCGAAATGACTCAGTACGCGACCGAAGAGACCCTCTCCCTGTCGACCGTCGAGGTCGCAGACGGACTCAGCCCGGAGATCTTCAAAGACCTCTTCCGCAACTACCCGGCGGGGGTCGCTCTCCTCACCGCCGACGACGGCACACGGCCGGTGGCGATGACGGCCACATCGGTGAGCTCGCTCAGCGCCGATCCCGCCCTGCTGATGTTCTCGCTGTCGGCGCTGTCGTCGGCCACGCCCGTGATCCGCAACAGCGAGACGGTCGTGGTGCACCTGCTCGGCGCCGATCAGCTGCACTTGGCCAAGCTGGGCGCCACCAGCGGCGTCGACCGCTTCGCCGACACCGGCCAATGGACACGGCTGCCCTCCGGCGAGCCGCTGTTCCACACCGCCAAGTCGTGGATCCGCGGGCGCATCATCCACCAGGTCACCGTCGGGGCGTCGACGATCGTCATCGTCCACGCGCTGGAATCCGGTGCCCAGGGAACCCACGAGCAGAACCGTGACGGGCGTCCGCTCGTCTACCACAACCGTGCGTGGCACGCCATCAGCGACCGATCCCTCGCCGAGTGACGTGATCAGCCTCGCCTTCCGCCCCGTCGAAACGGAACGATCCCCATGACCCCCGCGAACCATCGCACTTCCGTCAACGTCCGCGCGATACAGGTCGCGTACGACGACGATGAATCGGTCACCGACCGCCTGCACCGCGTCACGGAACTCGTCGCCGATCAGCGCGGCGCCGACCTCATCGTCCTGCCAGAGCTCTGGGCGCCAGGGTACTTCTTCTTCTCCGCGTGGCGGGAGCGCGCCGAGACCCTGAGAGGGCCGACCATCACGGCCCTCGCCGATGCCGCGCGCACGGCCGGCGCGGTGGTGCACATCGGCTCGATCATCGAGCGCGCGGAGGACGGCGATGGCGGCCCACCCCACCGGGCTGGCGGCCGCGGCCTGTGGAACACGGCTGTCGTGCTGGGGCCGGCCGGCACGCGCGTCGCGGAGTACCGCAAGATCCATCCCTTCGGTTTCGGGGAGGGCGAGCCCACACTCATCGACGCCGGCACCGAGGTGACGACCGCGACCCTCGACCGTCCCGGTGGCCCGGTCGTGCTCGGGCTCGCCACCTGTTACGACCTGCGCTTCCCGGAGCTCTTCCGGGAACTCACGAGCGCCGGTGCCACGCTCTTCACGATTCCCGCCGCGTGGCCGGCTGCGCGCCGCGAGCACTGGCAGGTCCTCGGCCGCGCCCGCGCGATCGAGAATCAGGCCTTCGTGGTGCAGTGCAACACCGGTGGCACCCACGGCGGCGTGACGCTGGGCGGTCACAGCCAGATCGTCTCGCCACGGGGCGAGGTGCTGGCACAGGCCGGCTCCGGTGACGAGGTGCTTGCCGTCGACATCGACCTGGCCGACCTGCACGCCTACCGGCGTGCTTTTCCGGCGCTCGCCGACCGCCGACTGTGATTGAGGAGGAACCGCCCATGACAGCGCTCAACCTGGTGGCGCTCTCCGCCAGCCCGCATGAGCCCTCCCGTACCACCGCGCTCCTCGATGCCGTCGTCGAAGAACTGGGGCGCCGATTCGTTCTCGCACCGCGCCGGATCCTCCTCAGCGAGATCGCCCCGGAGCTGGGTGGTGCGCTCCGGCGCAGCGAGCTCGGGCCGCGGGCGGCCGCGGCGATCGACGATGTCGAAGCGAGCGACGTGCTCGTCGTCACGACCCCGCTCTACCGCGCCACGTACACCGGGATGTTCAAGCACTTCTTCGACCTCGTCGGCCAGGATGCGCTGGAGGGAACCCCCGTCCTCCTCACGGCCATCGGCGGCAACATGACGCATTCGCTCGCCGTCGACCATCAGCTGCGCCCGCTGTTCGCCTTCTTCCGGGCTGTTTCCCTCCCGGTGGGCGTGTTCGCGGAGAACGCCGACGTGGTCGACCACCGTGCGACCGACGCTCTCCGCGCGCGCATCGTCGCCGCTGTGGACGCGGCCGTGCCGGTGATCAGCTCCTGCGTGAGCGGGGCGCAGCGGTGACCGGTGTCGCGCAGGAGACGGCAGGGCACGCGATCGTCCGCACCCTGGAAGACCACGGGATCCCGCGCGTCTACGTGGTGCCCGGTGAGAGCTACCTGGAGGTTCTCGACGGCCTCCACGATTCGACGATCGACACGGTGGTGTGCCGGCACGAGGGCGGTGCGGCCTACATGGCCGAAGCCGAGGGCAAGCTCGGGCAGCTGCCCGGCGTCGCGATGGTCACGCGCGGCCCTGGCGCGGCGAACGCGCTGGTGGGTGTGCACGCCGCTTGGCAGGACTCCACCCCGCTCATCCTGTTCGTCGGTCTCATCCCGATGGCGCATCGCGACCGGGAGGCGTTCCAGGAGTTCGACATACGATCCTGGTTCGACTCGGGGGTCAAGCGCGTACTGGTCCTGGACTCTGCCGACCGTGCTGCCGCGACGGTCGCCGAGGCGATCTTCGTCGCCACATCGGGGCGTCCCGGCCCGGTGGTGGTCGGGCTCCCCGAGGACATCATCCGCGAAGAGGTCCCCGCCGTGCGGCACCCGCGGATCCCCGTCGCGTCCGGAGGGATATCCGCGGGCGACGCCGCGACGCTGGTCGACGCGCTGAACCGGTCGGAGAAGCCCCTGTTCGTCACGGGGGGCAACGACTGGACAACGGCGGCCAGCCGGAATCTGACCGCCTGGCTCGAAGAGCGCGGGATCGCCGCGGCCAGTGAGTGGCGGACAGAGGGGATCGTCGGGTTCGACTCACCCTCCTACGTCGGGCCGATCGGGTACGGACGCCCCAAGCCCACCTTCGACCTGTTCGAGGAGACCGACCTGCTGCTTTTCGTCGGCACTCTTCCCGGCGACGTCGTCACCAATGGGTACATCGCGCGTCAAGGGTGGGCGCGCGAGAACATCCTGGTCTCGATGGACCCCGAGCTCCGCGGCCGCTCCGGTGCGGTGTCGCATCACATCCTCGCGAAGCCGGCCGCGTTCGTGCGCGACCTGCGGGGGCTCGGGATCGAGCCGAGATCCCGGTGGGCGCGGTGGACCGCGCGCATGCGTGCGGAGCAGGAGCAGTTCAGCGCCCTCCCGCCGCGGGAGCCCGGGGCGGGCATCGCGTCGATGGACACGCTCATGGCCAACCTCGTGCCGCGCCTCGAGCCCGACGCGATCGTCACCTTCGGCGCCGGCGAGCACACCAACTGGGTGCACCGCTACTTCCCGACCCGGCACTACCCGGCCATGGTCAGCGCCGGGAACGGATCCATGGGGTACTCGATCCCCGGCGCGGTGACGGCGTCGCTGCGGCACCCCGGCCGGCAGGTGGTCACGGTCGCGGGCGACGGCGAGTTCCTGATGAACGGGCAAGAGCTTGCGACCGCTCGTCAGTACGGTGCGACCCCGGTGATCATCGTCATGGACAACCAGGAGTACGGGACCATTCGAAGTCATCAGGAGCGCCACCACCCCGGACGGATCTCGGGAACCCAGCTGGTCAACCCCGACTTCGCGGGGATGGCCAGCGCCTCCGGGGGAGTCGGCATCCGCGTGACGCGGGACGCCGAGATCCCTGCCGCACTGGACGAGGCGCTCGCCGCTCCGGGACAGGGGATGTTCGCGCTGGTCCACCTCGTCGTCGAGCAGCGGACGCAGGCGTACAGCTGACCGATCCCGGCAGCAGAGCCGAGAGGGGACGGTGCCCGCGGTGCACGGTCACCGTCCCCACGGCGGAGCCGCCCCGCGAGACGGTCTGACGCAGGCAGGGGTGGTGCGCGCCGCCACCGCGGCTGTGTTTCTCGGCCCCCGGCGTCCCGGTGAGCTCAGGGGGCATCCGCATAGCGGCGGAGCACCGTGGCGGCGCGGTCGCGCAGAGCGGCGCGCAGGGCGGCGGGTGCCTGCGCGTCTGCGTCGGTGTCCAGTTGCCAGAGCGCCCAGACGGCGTGCCGGAGGTCCTGGAAGGTGGCCTCGAGCAGCAGCCATCCCTCCGCGTCCGCCGTCTCGGATCGGATGGCCAGAGCCGTGTCGGCGAGCTCCTCACGGCGGGCCGGGTTGACGCGGAGCGTCGCGGTGAGCTGATCACCCCCCGCGCGGAAGCGGACGCTCCGCTCCCGCCAGATCCGGTCGAGATCGACGTGAGCCGGTCGTGCCGCCGGCTCGGCGAGCTGCTCGGCCTCCTGAATGCGTGACAGCCGGTAGGTGCGGTCGGCACCCCCGGCCGTGGCCAGGAGATACCCCGTGTCGCGCACGGTCACCAGACCGAGCGGATCGACGGTGCGCCACCTCGGTTCGCGGCCGAGGCCGGTGTAGCGGATGCGCAGGCGGCGTCCGGCGAGCACCGCACCACGCACCGCGGACAGCACGGGTTCGGGAATGCGCTCGTTGTCTCTTCTGCGCGAGAGCAGGTCGCTTTCCGGTTCGATGAGGAACCGCTGCGCTGCATCCCGCGCGGAGGCCTGATTGTTCTCGGGCAAGGTGTCCGTCACCTTGCGCATCGCGGAGGCGAGCGCCGACCCGAGGCCCAAGATCTGCTCCCCTCGCCCGGAGCCGGCGGCGAGAACCGCGAGCGCTTCGTCGGGAGTGAGCCCGGTGAGCTCGGTGCGCAACCCCGGCAACAGGGCGAATCCGCCGTGCCTGCCGCGCTCGGCGTAGACCGGCACGCCGGCCGCGGAGAGGGCCTCGATGTCGCGCAGCACCGTGCGGGTCGAGACTTCGAGCTCGCGCGCGAGAGTCTCGGCCGTCAGACGACCGCGCTGACGCAGGAGCAGGATGAGGGAGACCAGGCGATCCGCACGCACCTGCCCATCTTCACCGAAAAAACCTGACACAGGATGTCGTGATTCAACGGAAGTGTGGAAGGGCGACGTCAGAATCGGCGGCTGCCGAGCCGCGGAGTGTCGCGTGTGCAGAGAAAGGGAGGCGAACATGGCCCGAGAGAGAACCGCAGTGAACCCGGTCACCTGGTCGGTGGAGAGGGGGTTCAACCAGGGCGAGCTGGTTTCAGGGGAGACCCGCACGCTCTACATCTCCGGACAGACGGCGATGAACGCAGCCGGACGTCCAGAGCACGACGGAGACATGGCCGGGCAGCTGACGCTCGCGGTGGCGAACCTGGAGAGAGTTCTCGGGGAAGCGGGGATGACGCTGGCGGATCTGGTGCGGGTGAACGTCTACACCACGGATATCGACGCGTTGTTTCCGCACTACGGCATCCTCGCCGCCCGACTGGCGGCTGCCGGCGTCGCGCCCGCGACCACGATGCTCGGCGTGATGCGCCTGGCGGTGCCGGGCCAGATGGTCGAGCTGGACGGCACCGCCGTGGCGTGACGGGGCCGGTGCTGCGCACGGCAGACGGTGGCGTGTGCAGCACCGGCATCGTCGCCGCGGTCGCACGCGCCCCCGACGGGAGGCTCAGTCCACGAGGGGAGCGGCGTGCGCTTCGTCGATACCGCTGCGGGCCACGGCGTCCAGAGCGCGTTCGAGGACCTGCAGGTCCTCGACGGTCTCGACGGAGGTGATGCGTCCCCAGCGGAGCGTCATGAACTGGAACACGGTGTTCTCGTAGCGGCTGCCGCCGGGGAGGTCGCCGGACACCCGCGAGCGGACGGCGACGCGCGTGCGCCACGGCCCGCCGTCGACCAGCACGTCGAGGATCTCGAACTGAGCGCCGGGCAGCAACCGCATCACGCGCTCCCACCACAGCCGCATCGTCGCGCGGCTGGTGCGCACGCCGCCCAAGGCATGCCGGCCGTGGAACCGGTACTCGAAGGCCGGGGCGAGACCCGCGACCATCGTCATGTAGTCCCCCTGGTTGATCCTGTCGAAGGTGTCGCGGACCTTTGCCCGGACGATCCGCTTGTACACGGTGGTCCCCCCTCTCGCTCTGCCGTTCCCGACAATTACGTTACGGTTGGTTACATTATGGTGAGTGCGGGCCGACCTCGTAAAGAGTCGATCGATCAGGCGATCCTGCGGGCCGTCGCTGAGCTCGTCGGCGAACGAGGCTACGCGAAGGTCACCGTCGATGCGGTCGTCGAACGCGCGGGAACGAACAAGCCGGCGTTCTACCGGCGCTTCTCCGGTCTCGCCGAGGTCGTGCCGCATCTGTTGTCCGCTCGGCACGGCTTGGACGAGGACGTGGACACCGGCACGCTCGTCGGGGACTTTCTCGACGTGCAGCTTCGTCAGGAGCGGCTCTTCACGGATGCGGTCGTGACCCGGGGTCTCGCCGGCTGGCTGGCGGAGGTCGAGGCCGATCCCGCGCTCGGCGCACCGTTCTTCCTGCACTACCTCGCTCCCCGGCGGGCATACACGAGGGTGATCCTGGACCGCGCGCTGACCCGCGGGGAGATCTCGGCGATGGCCGATCCCGGGTGGATCGCCGATCTGCTCACCGGCCCGCTCATCATGCGCGTGATCCTGCCCGGCCTTCCGCCGATCGACCGGCAGCTCACCCACCGCACCGTGCATGCCGCGCTGGATGCACTGGACTTCCGCGGCGATCGCTCAGCCCTGATGCCCGGGACCCCCCGCGGGGCGATCTGACGTCCTCGGGCCCGACGATGTCGTGCGGTGCCGAACCGCTTCGCTGCCACGGTCTGCATTGCCCCCGTCGACGTCCCAGGGAATGGCAGGGGGCCGTGCACCCGGGCGCTCACCGGCCCGGTGCGCGCCGCGCGCTATGCCTTCGGCGCGCGCGCCCGTCCGCGGGGCTGCTTCGGGAGCCGGATGGGGCCGGTGACGTCGAGCTCGGTCTCCCACACCTCGATGCCGTGCACGTCCGGCAGGCGATCCCGGGTGAACACCGGGTCCCGGCCTTCCCGGCGCTGCTGGGTGTAGTCCTTGAGCAGCCGGAAGGCGACGCCCGAGAGCAGGGCGATCGCAATGAGGTTGACGATGGCCATCAGTCCCATCGCACCGTCGGCGAAGCTCCAGACCACGTCTGCCGTGACCATCGTTCCGACCAGCACGGCGACAACGGCGAGGATTCGGTAGCCGAGCAGTGCGGCAGGAGCGCGCGTGATGAACTCGATGTTCGCCTCGCCGTAGTAGTAGTTGCCCAGGATCGAGCTGAAGGCGAGCAGGAAGATGATGATGCTCAGCAGCACGTTCGACCACTCGCCGAGCGCCCCGACGACCGCACCCTGGGTGAGGCCGATGCCCGGCTCTGCGCCGGCGAGATCCGGTACGGAGACCAGGATGATGAACGCGGTGATCGAGCAGACCAGGAACGTGTCGAAGTAGACCCCCAGGGTCTGTACCAGACCCTGCTTGACCGGATGCGTGACCGCTGCGCTCGCCCCCGCGTTCGGCGCCGAACCGAGACCGGCCTCATTGGAGAACATCCCGCGCTTCACGCCGGTGAGGATGATGTAGCCCAGGGCGGCGCCGACGACCTCGTTGGGACCGAAGGCCTGGGTGAAGATCGTCGCGAAGACCTCGGGCAGGCGGTCGATGTGGATGGCCACGATCACGAGGCCCAGAAGCAGATAGCCCAGCGCCATCAGCGGGACGAGGGCCTGGGTGACCGAGGCGATGCGGCGGATCCCGCCGAAGACCACCAGCGCGGTGAGCACGGCGAGCACGACGCCGATCACGAGGGGGAGCCAGTCGGCGGCGTCGTCGCCGAAGCTGCCAGAGATCGTCGCCTGGATGGTGTTGGCCTGCAGCGAGCTGAATGCCACCGGGAAGCAGACGATCAGGATGATGGCGAAGAGCACGCCCATCCACCGTGCCCGGAGTCCCCGCTGCATGTAGTACGCCGGTCCGCCCCGGAATCCGTCCCTGTCCCTGGTCTTGTAGAGCTGCGCGAGGGAGGACTCGATGAACGACGATGCCCCGCCGACGAAGGCCATGAGCCACATCCAGAACACCGCGCCAGGGCCGCCGATGGCGATCGCGGTGCCCACCCCGGCGATGTTCCCGACCCCGACGCGGGACGCGGCCGAGATCGTGAAGGCCTGGAAGGCCGACACCGACTGGGGCCGGCCGTCCTCGGTGCGCGGCGTCTTGTCGGTGAGCGTCCGGAACATCTCCGGAATGAGACGGAACTGCACGACGCCGGAGCGCACCGTGAAGTACAGCCCGAGCAGCACCACGAGCGGCAGCACGATCCAGGTCCACAGCTCGTCGCCGCGGTCGGCCAGCCAGAGGTTGAGGTCATCCATAGGTTAGTGGGTATCTCTTTCGTCTGTCATGCACATCGTCGTCGGTGGCACGGTGTCGTCGTCGCGGCGGCCGTGGCGGGTCAGGCCATCCCGGACATCCGCAGGATGATGCCCGTGCGCGCCTCGGCGAGGACCCGCCGCACCGCGGCGAGCGGCAGGCCGAGTCCCGCCGCGATCTCTTCGCACGGATATCCGCCCATCTCGCACAGCGTCCAGCACTCGCGCTGGATTTTCGGCAGCTGCTGGACGGCGCTGCGCAGCGCATCCACGCTGTGCCAGGGGTCGTCGGGCGACGCCGAGGTCTCCTGCTCCGGACGGGGACGTGTGTTCTCCGGCGGAGCGGGGGTGCCCTCCGCCGGGATGCAGTCGATCGCCTTCTGGCTCAGCACCTGCATCAGGCGGTGCGTCGTCGGCATGCTGCGCTCAAGACTCGGCAGGCTCTCCCACGCGACGATGAAGGTCTCCTGCACGACCTGGTCGATCGATGCCGGATCCGAGAGCAGCCTCCGAGCGTAGGCGCGCATCATGGGTGCGTAGTCGCGCACGAATGCGCGGAACTCCTCGGCGTTCGCGTTGCCGTCCTCCGCTGGACGTGCGGCAGGCCGCTCTTCCGTGGCTGCGAGTGAGATCTGAACCTGCCCGATTGCCATGGTCTTTCCCTTCCGGTGAAGGGACTCTCCGGCGAGAGCCTACGGACTGCGTGTCGCATTCCGCCGCATACAGTCTCAGCTCCGTTCCCGGGAAGCTCAAGAGGTCGACACGAATTGTTCACTTAAGAATCAAGTAATCGGTGCTCGCGGCGCCCCCGGCGGTCGTCGTGGACCGCCGTCCCGGCCCTCCGGGCGCCGCCGTTGGCCCTCCGGACGACGCGCCTCGGATCACGCGATCTGCCCCGAGACCGGCGGTTTCTCGGGGTTTTTCCGGCCCGCCGAACGTCCGGCGGTGGTGCCGGGCGAGAGCCTCGCGGGAATAGCACGACGGCGCACCACGCCGAAATCGCCGACCGGCGTGTCGCCAAGAGCCGCCCTGGGGCTAGACCTGATCGGCGCTGTTGACAGTCAGGGCCTGGAATTGGGAGGAAAGTGTCATGTCACGACGAACGGATGGGGCTTCCGCTCCGCGTAAGCTCACCGTGCTGCGGCACGCTGACGAGCAGAGGCTGATCCCTCTGCGGCGCGGTGGCCGGCGCAGTCCATCGCGGGCAGCGCACGCTCGGCGATCCGTCGTCGGGTGTGCCGCCTCCGGACGGCCGGCATTCCAACGCACATACGGGACACGATCGCGGAGAGGACATCGCAATGCTCACGGAAGAACAGCACAATGAGCGCCGACACGACGCCGGTCTTCGGCTGGGCAGGAAGCTGATCCGCATGCGGGAGGAGCTCTGCCTCACCCAGGAGCAGGTGGCGTTGCGGGCGGGCGTATCCGTGCCGACGTACGGCGCGCTGGAGCGTGGCCGGACCCCGGCCGGTCATGACGCCAACCCCACCCTCGACACCATCCTTCGCGTGTGCCACGCGCTGGGAACCAGCCCGGCAGCGCTGTCGGAGATCGAGCTCATCAGCGTTCACGAGCGCGTCGCCTGAGGTCGCCGCGAGTCCCGCCGCCCGGTGCGGCGCCGGGACTCGCGGTCGCGGGGACGGGCGTCCCCGCGACCTGCTCGTCTCAGCGCGCTGTGCGTGCGAACGCCGCCGTCGCGAGAGCGGCGGCCTGGTCTCCCAGCACGGCATCGTCGAAGATCACGCGCGGCGAGTGGTTCCACTCGGCCGTGGCCAGGTCGGCGTCGGGCGGCGAGGTCATCAGCGCCAGGAACGTGCCGGGCACCTCCTCGAGCACGAAGGCGAAGTCCTCCGATCCCATCAGCGGGGTCGGCATGATCATCACCCGCTGCTCACCGAAGGCGTCACGCAGCGATGCGACGGTCTCCTCGGTCTCGGCAGCATCGTTCACGGTCACGGGGTACGCTGTCTCGAACACGACATCGGCGGTGAGGCCGTGGGCTGCGGCCACGCCCTCGACAACGCGCGGCAGTCCCTCCGCCATGACGGCGAGAGATGCCGCCGACATGTTGCGCACGGTCGCGGCGATCTCGACCGACTCCGGGATCACGTTGACCGCTCCGTCGCCGGTCGACAGGCGCGTCACCGAGAGCACCACCGGATCGAACGCATCGAAGCTGCGCGTCACGAAGCTCTGCAGCGCGAGCACGATCTCGGCCGCGGCGGGAACCGGGTCCAGGGTCTGCTGCGGCTGCGAGCCGTGACCGCCCCGCCCGTGCACGGTGGCGTGCAGCTGGCTCGATGCGGCGGCGACCGCGCCGGGGCGGGTGGCGAACACACCGTACGGGCCGGGCGCGACGTGGATGGCGTACGCCGCGACCGGGCGCTCTCCCGCCGCGTCCAGCAGTCCCTCCTCGAGCATGATCTTGGCTCCGCCGAAGCCCTCTTCGCCGGGCTGGAACATGAAGATCACCGATCCGTGCAGCTCGTCCCGTCTGGCGGAGAGCAGCCGGGCGGCTCCGACGAGGCCAGCGGTGTGCAGGTCATGGCCGCACGCATGCATGGCACCGTTGGTCGATGCGTAGTCGAGACCGGTCGCCTCGTCGATCGGCAGCGCATCCATGTCCCCGCGCAGCAGGACCACGGGTCCGGGCAGGGCGCCGCGCAGCACCGCGACCACCGACGTGGTGCGGGTGCCGGTGGTGATCTCGAGGGGAAGGCCGTCGAGCGCGGCGAGCACTTTCTGCTGGGTGCGGGGCAGATCGAGCCCCAGTTCCGGGTCGGCGTGCAGAGCGCGACGGAGCGCGACGAGATCCGGCAGGATCGTCGCGGCATCGGCGGTGAAATCGGGAATGGTCATGGTTCAGCCTTTCGTGGGGAGGGTTTCCGGCATACGCATGAATGCAAGTGCGAACGAGGCGATCAAGAAGGCGCCGGCGGAGATGCCCCAGATCGTGATGTAACCGCCGACGGACGGGTTCAGCGTTCCGGCGACCGTGAACCCGGCGAGCACGACGGCGAACACGGCACCCGCCGCGGAGCCGCCGAGCGTACGCAGGGAATTGTAGACGCCGGTTGCGATGCCGGTCGCATCGCTCGGCGCGAGCTCGGCGACGAGCGCGGGCAGCGCGCCGAGCAGGAAGCCCATGCCGATGCCCGTGATCGCTGCGACGAGGAAGATCTGCCACAGCTCGTCGTGGAAGACGATCTGGATCAGGTATCCGCCGGCGGCGAGGGCGGCCCCGGCGACGAGCACGGCGCGGATGCCGATCCGGCGGGCGATCGGGGCGAACGTCGCCGCGCCGATGGTGGCGAGGATGGTGACGACCGCCGTCACCGCGGCGGCGATGCCCGCCGTCGCAGCGAAGCCGTAGCCGCTCTCGGCGGGATCGGTCGTCAGGAACGTCGTCAGCGGCGCCTGCCCTCCGAACATGACCATGCCGAAGAGGAAAGCGGTCAGGTACACCGGGCCCAGCCGGGGGGAGACGATGAGGCGCACGTCGATGGCCGGGGCTGCGGTGCGCAGCTCCCACAGCACCCACAGGGCGAAGATCACCACAGCGGCGGCGAGGGTGCCGATCGTCGCGGCAGACCCGAAGCCCTGCGCGGACGCCAGGCGGAGGCCGAACAGCAGCGTGACCATCGCCAGGGCGATCCCCACGAAGCCCAGGATGTCGATGCGCGTCTCGGCGCGCGAGTTCGACTCCGGCACCTTGAAGAACACCGCGTAGGTGCTGACCAGCACGAACAGCACCGGCACGAGCAGGGTCAGGGTGAGGCTGGGCAGCACAGCGGAGAACACGCCGGCGGAGATCGTGCCGAGGATCGCGCCGCCCGTGAGGCAGGACACGAGCAGGCCGATCGATGTGCGGGCGGTCTCGCCCTTGATGCGATTGTGCACGAGGGCGACCTCGAGCGGCAGCCAGACCGCGAGCGGGCCGACCAGGACGCGCGCGGCGAGCACCACGGGGTAGCTCGGCAGGAACGCCGTGATCAGGGTGCCGATCAGGACGGCGACGACGGCGATGCGCAGCATCCGGCGGTGGCCGAAGATGTCGCCCAGCTTGGACAGCAGGGGCACGCAGACCGCGGCCGCGAGCGTCTGCACGGTGAGGAACCAGGTGATGTCGGCGGCGCTCACCTCGAGGTGGCGGGCGATCTCGCCCAGGAGCGGGGTGTAGAAGCCCTGGACGAAACCGCTGGCGAGCTCGCAGAACACGAGGAAGCCGACGACGGCGCGGGCGCTGACGCGGGGCATGGACTGGGTGACGGGAGGAGAGTCGGTGCGCATGGCAGGCCTGTTCACTGGATGTCGGGGAGACGACGAGGCGGGGAGCTGACGAGAGCGTCGATGATGTCGACGTAGTGGCGCTGATCGATGTGTATGCGCTTGACGGACTGCCGGTACAGGGTGAGCCCGGCGATCGTGTCGAGGAGGATGTCATGGTGGACGTCCTCGGGGAGTTCACCGCGGCTGATGGCGCGATCGATGATCTCGATGCCCTGCGCACGGCGGTGCCGGAAGAAGGATTCCCACAGGGTGGGGAAGACGTCGGGCTCGAACATCGCGCGCAGTCCGTGGCTCTGCTCGGGTGAGAGCTCCTGGTTGCGCTGGTTCTGCCGGGCGTGCTCGAGGAGGTCGGCGCGCACGTCGCCGTTGTCCGGAGTCGTGCCCACGTGCACCTGGGAGCGCAGCACGGCGGCGACGAGGGCGGCCTTGTCGGGGTAGCGGCGGTAGATCGCGGTCTTGCCGCACCCCACCGTCTTGGCCACGCGCTCGACGCTCAGCGCGGCGTAGCCCCGTTCGCCGAGCAGCTCCGCGGCGCTCTCCAGGATCCGACGGGTGAGATCTTCGTCGGTGGGGCGCCCGTGCTTCTCGGCTTCGGAGGACATGGCACAACGATACGGTACGGATGGTTTCGTAAGTGTTACGAACGGATCTCGGCCGCGGAGGGGGAACCGGCGCTCGCCACGCCGGCCCCGGTCACCGCGATGACGGCGCGTGCAGGAGCTCCCGCGCCTCGGCGGCGCTCCCCACGGCCCCGGCCCAGCGGCCGAGCTGAGCGGGGATCACCGGCGGGACGCGGTGGAATGTCGCGCGCTCGCCGACGAGGGCGGCTGCGCGCTCGACCAGCCGGTGCGGCGCGCTCGCGAGCCCGCCGCCGATCACGATGGCGCCGGGATCGACCAGCGCGAGCAGGGTGAGGATCGCCTCGGCCAGCGCTTGCGCTGCACGTTCGACGACCCCCGCCGCCGCCGGATCGCCGGCCTCGTAAGCGGCGAGAAGATCCTTCGGGGACCCCGCGCCGCCGGCCCGGTGCCAGGCGGCGCGCAGCGCTGGTGCGCCCACGATCGTCTCCAGGCACCCGCGGCGCCCGCACGCGCACGGCGCCCCGCCGGGGTCGACCACGATGTGCCCGAGCTCGCCGGCGATGCCGTGGGCGCCGCTCTCGACGGCGCCGTCGACGATGTGCGATCCGGCGATGCCCGTGCCGAGAGCCAGCGTGAACACATCGCGCTGTCCCACGCCGGCACCCCAGCGGGCCTCCGCGACGGCAGCGGCTCGGCCGTCGTTGACGACCGAGACGGGAACGCCCAGCCGGTGGGCGAGCCCCGGCCCGAGCGCACAACCGTCGAGGGCGGGGAGGTTCGCCGCGCGCAGCACGATGCCGGATGCCTCGTCGACGGTCCCGGCCACGGCGACGGTGACGGCTGCCAGGTCGGTGCCGGCCGCGGCGCCGGCCGCGATCGCGGCGAGCCCGGCGACCGGATCGTCGCCCGGCGTCGGCGCACTGCCCTGCGCCAGAGCGTCGGGCAGGCCGGAACTGGCATCGGCAGGGGACAGTCGGAATTTGACGCTCGAGCCCCCGACATCGAGACCGAGCACGGTGCGCTGCGTCATCGAGCGGCACCGCCGGTGCTCGATGCGCACGCGCGTACCGCCGCGGCGATCAGCGCGGCGGCGGCCGGGTCTGCGACCTCGTAGGAACCGACGCCGTCCGCCTCGGCGGACCCCAGACTCACCCCGCTGCGGTCTGTCACGGTGCGCTTCGCGGAGAAATGGATGCTGCCGGCGCCGGTGGCCAGGATCTCCGGAACCGCCGCGGCCGAGACGCCGCCGCCGGCCATGATGTCGATCCGGTCGTCGGCGCGCGCGACGAGCGCGGCGATCACCTCCCGCCCGGCGAGAGCCGTCGTGGCGCCACCGGAGGTGAGCACACGGTCGGCGTCCAGCTCGATCAGCGCGTCGAGCGCGGCGAGCGGATCGGCCGCGACGTCGATCGCGCGGTGCACGGCGAAGCCGGCGTCCCCCGTGGCGTCGCGCAGGCGGCGCATCTGGTCGCGGTCGAACGCTCCGGCCTCATCGAGGCAGCCGACCACGACGCCCGCCGCGCCCGCCGCCACGGTGGCGCGCACGTCGTCGGCCATGACAGCCACCTCGTCAGCCGTGTAGCGGAAACCGCCCGGTCGAACCCGGATCAGGGCGTGCACCTCGACGGCACCGCCGGCCGCGGCGACAGCGTGCTCGACGGTCGCGATCGACGGTGTCAGACCGCCCAGCGCGAGCGCCTGGCACAGCTCGACGCGCCGAGCGCCGATCCCGGTGGCCACGCGCACGTCGGCCGGGCCCTGCGCGATGAGCTCCAGGGCGATGTCACGGTTCATGCGGGGCTCCCGACCTGCAGGCGCAGCCGTCGGCGTTCGGCCTGCTGCACTGGATCCGGCACCGGGACCGAGGCGAGCAGCTGCTGTGAATAGGGGTGCGTCGGCCGCAGCAGGACGTCGTCCGTGCTGCCGAGCTCGACGATGCGGCCCGCGCGCATCACCGCGACGCGATCGGAGAACTCGTGCACGACGGCCAGGTCGTGGCTGATGAACAGGCAGGCGAAGTTCATCCGCTCCTGCAGGGCGCGCAGCACCTCGAGCACCGCTGCCTGCACCGAGACGTCCAGGGCGCTGGTCGGCTCGTCGGCGATGATGAGCTCCGGTTCGAGGGCGATCGCCCGGGCGAGGCCGATGCGCTGGCGCTGGCCTCCGGAGAGCTCGTGCGGGTAGCGGCGCGCATAGGCCGCAGGCAGCTCGACCGCCTCGAGCAGCTCTGCGACGCGCGCGGCGCGCTCCCGTCGCGCGAGCGGACGGGCGGCGCGCTGCACGATCAGGGGCTCGGCGATCGCCTCACCGATCGTCGTGCGCGGGTCCAGGCTCGACCCGGGGTCCTGGAAGATCGCTCCGACGCGTCCGCGCAGCCGCCGTTCCGCGCGTCCGCGCAGGCCGCCGCGCCCCAGGCGCTCGCCGAAGAGCCGCAGTTCGCCGCCCGACATCGGCGCGAGCCCGAGCGCGACGCGCCCGAGCGTGGACTTGCCGGACCCCGACTCCCCGACGAGGCCGAGGATCTCGCCGGGAGCGATCTCGATGCTCACCGCATCGAGCGCGGTGAAGCTCTTGCCGGCCTTGCGGTAGGTCACGCTCGCCTCGCGCAGCGACAGCACGGCGGCGGCGACCCGGCCGGGATCCGGGGTCGCGTCGGGGGTGGTCGCCGCGGGAAGCGCTGCGACCTCCGGCAGGCGTGGCACCGCGGCGAGAAGGCGCTCGGTGTACGCGGCCTCTGGCTGCTGCAGCACGCGCTGGGTGGTGCCGACCTCGACCATGTCGCCGCGGTACATCACCGCGACACGGTCGGCCACGTCGGCCACGACGCCCATGTTGTGGGTGACGAGGAGGAAAGCCGTGCCGCGCTCGGCGGCGAGGTCGCGGATGAGGTCGAGGATCTCGGCCTGTACCGTCACGTCCAGGGCGGTGGTCGGCTCGTCGGCGATGATGAGCTGCGGTTCGCAGGCCAGGGCGATCGCGATGACCACGCGCTGGCGCTGTCCGCCGCTCATCTCGTGGGGGAAGCCGGACGCCCGGCGCTCCGGCTCGGGGATCCCCACGCGGCGCAGCAGCTCGACGGCGCGCTGGTGCGCTTCGGAGCGGGTGCTGGCGCCGTGGTTGAGCAGCGCCTCGGCGATCTGGTCGCCGATCCGCATCGCGGGGTTCAGCGCGGTCATCGGCTCCTGGAACACCATGGAGATCTCGCGGCCGCGCACGCTGTTCAGCTCCGCCTCGCTGAGCGCTGTCAGCTCGCGGCCGGCCAGCGCGATCGAGCCGGACACCGTCGCGGTGGAGGGCAGCAGCCCGAGGATCGCCATCGCGGTGACGGACTTCCCCGACCCGGACTCGCCGACCAGCGCCAGCACCTCGCCGGAGCGGATCTCCAGGTCGATGCCGGTGACGGCCTCGACGGGGCCGTCGTCGGTGCGGAAGGTGACCGAGAGGTCGCGTACGGACAGCAGGGGGGTGGCCGCGTTCATCGGTCGCGTCCCTTCACGTCGAAGAAGTCGCGCAGGCCGTCGCCGATCGCGTTGAAGGCGACGACGATGAGCACGATGCACAGGCCGGCGGGGAAGATCAGCCACCAGCCGCCGGAGTACGTGTACTGCATCCCGCCGGTGAGCATGGCGCCCCAGTCGGTGGCCGGCTTCTGCAGGCCCATGCCCAGGAACGAGACATATGCGACGAGGAGGATCGCGTCGGCCACCTGGAAGGTGGCGTTGACGACGATCGTGCCGACCGTGTTGGGCACGATGTGGCGAAGCACGGCGCGGGAATGGGTCCCGCCCATCGCACGGAGCGCGAGGACGTACTCGCGCGACTTCAGCGAGATCGACTCTGCGCGCACCAGGCGAGCCGGAACCAGCCAGGAGACCAGACCGATCACGAGGATCATCAGCGGGACGCTGGGCTGCATGATCGCCGAGAGGATCAGCAGCAGGAAGGTCGCCGGGATCGCGATGCCCGCGTCGACGATGCGCATCATGATCGCGTCGACGGGTCCGCCGATATAGCCGGAGAGCGCGCCCCACAGGGTGCCGATCACGGTGGCGAGCACGCCCGCAGCGAGGCCGATCAGGATCGAGACCTGCCCGCCGATCATGAGCCGGCCCAGCACGTCGTAGCCGACATCGTCTGTGCCAAGCGGATGCCCGGGAGAGCCGGGAGGCAGCATCGCGTTCTTCAGGTCGGTGTGCACCTGGTCGGTCGGATGCACGAGGGGTCCGAGGAAGCAGAAGACGATGAACAGGACCAGGATCGCGAGCCCGAACATCGCGAGCCGGTTCTGGCGGAAGCGGCGCAGGCCGCGGCGCAGGGGCGTCGCCGACGCGCCGGCCGCGGAAACAGTGGCGGTCGTCATGACAGCTCTCCTCGGGTGCGCGGGTTGAGCAGGGCCTGGGCGAGGTCGGCCAGGAGCGAGCCGACGACGGTGGCGATCGCGATGACCATCACGCAGCCGAGCAGAACCGGGTAGTCGCCGGTCTGGGCGCTGGTCCAGAAGAGCAGCCCCATGCCGGGGTAGTTGAAGAGCGACTCGACGACGATCATGCCGCCGAACATCACGGGCAGGTAGTACCCGAGCATCGCGATGACGGGGGTGAGGGAGTTGCGCACCACGTGGCGGCGCACGACGACCGCCATCGGCGTGCCCTTCGCGCGCGCGGTGCGCACGTAGTCCTCGCTGAGATTGTCGATCGTGGCAGAGCGCATGTAGCGCGAGATGGTGGCGATGATGCCGAGCGCCGCCGTGGCCACCGGCAGGACGAGTCCCGCGGGGTTGGCGAGGACCTGTCCGACCGTGTCGCCCTGGGGGGCCAGGGCGGGCACCCAGCGCAGCCACTGGGCGAAGACGATCACCAGGATCAGGCCGAGGAAGAACGACGGCGTCGAGTAGATGACGAAGTTCCACGTGGTCAGGACGTAGTCGCCGATCTTGCCGCGACGCACCGCCTGGTAGATGCCCATCGGGATCGCGATGACCAGCGCGACGAGCATCGAGATGAGGGCGAGCACCATCGTCTTCGGCAGACGCTGGCCGATCGCGTCGGCGACCGGGCGGTTCAGCTTGAACGAATCGCCCAGGTCGCCGACGGCGAGCTGCGAGAGGAAGACGAGGTACTGCTGCCACAGCGGCAGGTCATAGCCGTGTTCGGCGTTGAATGCGTCGATCTGCTCCTGTGTGGCCTGCATGCCCAGGATCCCGAGAGCGGGGCCCTCCGGCATGGCCAGGTGAAGCAGCGCGAAGACGATGAGGGTCACGATCAGGATGACCACGACGCCCTGAAGGAGGCGTCTGGCCAGGAATCGCCATATTCCGAAGCGATTGCCGATCGCCGGCTTCGTGCTCCGCGCTGCTTGCACCATGTCTTGCCTTACTCGTCGGTGACCGCGCTCAGTCGGTCCAGGACCAGCGCTGCGGGAAGAACGACGCACCCGGGTCCTGGTGCGCCACGTCGAGGCCGTCCTTGATGACCGAGACCTGGTAGACCGGGTTCGGCATCCACATCACGGGCAGGTCGACCGCCAGCAGCTCGGAGTACTTCTGTGCGACCTCGGTGTCGGTCGACGCGGTCATCTGGTTGATGAGCGCCTCGGCCTCGGGGTTGTCGTACTGCCCGGCGTTCCACTTCGTCTCCTTCGCGAAGACGCGCTCACCGGTCGGGTAGGCCGGGAAGTACCACGAGCCGGCCGTGCCGAAGAAGGTGAGCTCCCACGTGCAGGAGGTCGACCCCTCTGCCTTGCAGGACTGGGCCTCGGTGAGCACCGAGTCCAGCGGCTTGGCGTCGATCGTCATCTTCACGCCGGCCTTGGCCAGCGACGACTGGATCTCCGCCATCATGTTGTCGGTCTCCTGCGAGCCGTTCTGCGTCGTCACGACGATCTCGGCGGTGTGGCCTGCCGCGATCCCCTCGCCGCACTGCGCGTCGCCCGTGCCGGGGTCGGTGCACTCGAAGATGCCGTCGGCGTTCTTGGTCCAGCCGTGGCTGCTGAACAGCTCCTCGGACTTCTTCAGGTCGAACGGGTAGGGGTTGTTCTTCTGCACGTCCGAGAGGAACGCGGAGTCCTGGGTCTGCGGCACGGGGCCGTAGTCCGGGGTGGCGGCGCCGTGCCAGACGACCTCGGAGATGGTCTCCTGGTCGATCGCGTGCTGCAGGGCCTGACGCACGTACAGCTGCTGGTAGAAGGCGCCCTTCTCCGGGTTGGCGAAGTTGTAGGGCATGTAGGTGATCGACCAGCCGGCCCAGGGCTCGACCCGGTAGCCGAGGTCGACGAACTGCTGCTCGCTGGTGAGCTGTGCGCTGGTGATGTATCCGTAGTCCACCTCGCCGGCGCGGACGGCGTTCATCTCGGCGTCGGCGGAGGTGAAGGGCAGGAACGTCACGGTGGTGATCGAGGGGGTGTCCTCGCCGGTGTAGTTCTCGTTGGCGACCAACTGGACCTCGCCGGAGTCCGACCAGCTCTTGACCTGGTAGGGGCCGGAGACGGTCTGCCACAGCTCGTTCGTGGCGTAGGTCTTCATGTCCTTCGCCTCGGAGAACAGGTAGTCGAAGACCTCGACGGCCGTGGCGGCGTCGCGGTCGAAGTCACCGATCTCGCCGTCGGTACTGGTCTTGTCCCACGCGTGCTGCGGCATGGGGTAGACCAGGCTGAGCTGGTTGGCGAGGAGGAACTCCTCGTTGTAGACCTGATCGAAGGTGAGGGTGAAGGTCTTGTCGTCGACGATCTCGAACGCCGTGATGTTGTCCGGGATACGGCCGGCGGAGTAGCCGCCGGTCTTCTCGGCGTTGAAGCGCACCAGGTTGTACCAGAACTCCACGTCGCGCGCGGATACCGGAACGCCGTCGGACCAGGTCAGATCGGCCAGGGTGATGGTGACCGAGAGGTGGTCGTCGCTGAAGGTGTACTCCTTCGCAGCGGATGCCTTCTGGTCCCACTCCATCGCGCCGCTGGTGCCGTTGTACTCGAACAGACGCGGCCACATGGTGGCCTTGATGGCGCTGTTGTGCGTGGCCATCGTGTCGGGGCTCGAGATCGGCAGGATCCAGTTGGGTCCGGTGCCGGCGGGCAGGGCATAGCTGACGGAGTCGGGGACGGAGCCCTCCGATCCACCCGCCGGCGTCGTGTCGGATGCGGTGCATCCGGTCACGACGAGAGCGGCAGCGGCCATCAGGCTCAGTGGTGCGATCAGGCGTCGCGTCGCTGAAGTGCGCATAAAACCTCCTTGTTTGTCCATCGCGCGAGAGCAGGTTGCTGCAATCTCGATGTCGTACTTCATGGTGCACGAAGTAAGTGCAATTAATAACGCAAAGTTATTACGGCTTTGTAACTAACTTAATCTAATAACGAACGAACTGACGAAGAGAGTCAGCCGAACAGGCGGGCGCCCAGGTCAGGATCCGTGTCGAAGCGATCGAACGGGAACATCGGGCGCTGGATGCGCTGGTGGCCGAGGCGCTCGAGCTCCTGATCCACGCCGCCGGGGGTCAGCGCGAGCGTCCAACCGCGCTGGAGATCGTAGAGCGTCGGCTCCAGGTAGCCGATCTTCGTCACGACGATCTGGGCGGTATGCGGATCCAGGCCGATCGCCGTGAAGTCCGCGACGTCGTGGTAGGCCTTGCGATACTCCGTCACGATGGCATGCAGGCCCCCCACGCGGATCACGACGATCTCCCCGGCGTCCACATCGCCGGTATGGCGGCTGTGAAGCACGCCGGTGATGGTGACGGGGCCGTGCGGCCCGTCATCGACGCGCGCCCCGGCGGTGATGGTCACGGTCTCGCCGACCTCGTGAGCGCGCAGGCGTGCGATCGCCTCCTGATCGAAGATCGAGCCGACCAGGACGGTGGGGGCGCCCTCGGCCGTGAGGCGCGGATCCTGGAGCAGCTGTGCGAGCGTCCAGGTGACGTCCCCGGTGCCGCCGGCGCCGGGATTGTCCCCGGAATCGCTGATGAGATAGGGGATCTCGGTTGCTGCGAGTCCGGCGTCCACGCCCTCGGCGAGGGTCGCGGGCGGTCCGACGAACGCGAAGTCGTCCCGGGCGTCCCAGAAGGCGCGCCCCAGTTCCTCCGCGGCCGCGGTGATCGCGGCGTCGTCCTCGCCGGTGACGACGACGACGCCGTGGCAGCGCGGTTCATCCGCCCAGGCATAGCCGATCCAGATCGCCGCGTCGGTCACGCCGGGGCGCTGCTCGACCTCGTCGATGCGGGCGTACAGGCTCTTGGCCGGCTCGACGCGCGTCGAGGTCTTCTCGCCGGGCAGGAGGATCGGCACGGTCACGTGCGCCCGGCGCGGGGTGACGCCGCGCTGGAGGGCGTCGACCAGGTTTCGGATCGCTCTGTCGCGCGTCTCCCAGGTGTCCTCGTGGGGCGCGAGGCGGTAGCAGGTGATCAGGTCGACCTGCGAGACGAGGGCGTCTGAGACGTTGCCATGCAGGTCCATCGACGCCGAGACGACGGTGTTCGTGCCGATCACCTCGCGGATCGCGGTGATCAGATCGCCCTCGGCGTCGTCCATGCCGTCGACGCTCATGGCGCCGTGGATGTCGAAGAAGAGCCCGTCCAGCGGCGCCTGCGCGACGAGGTCGCGCAGGCCGTCGAGGATGCGGGTCTTGATCTCGTCGTAGACCTCGCGCAGCACGGCACCGCCGGGGATCGATCGGGCGTAGTAGACGGGGAGCCAGTGCGCGGCGTCCGCGAGCGGGCCCTCACGCAGCGCGGCGTAGCGCTGGACCAGTGCGTCGCCTTCGACGCGCTGGAAGTCGCGCGCTCCGGCGCGGTGGGGAGAGAAGGTGCTGGACTCGATCGCCATGCCGGCGATCGCGATACGGGGAAGGGGGCGGTCGATCACGCGACCCAGCTTAGGTCAAAGAAGAAGAAACTAACTAGTGAATTTGATAAACACCGCTTAGTTTATTGTTTATCGGAGTTAGTTGGGGTGATCTGCGCATCCACGCGCTCCGGTCCCAGCAGCTCGGCCAGCAGCGCGTCGCCCATCCCCCGCGCGCCGCCGAGCGGCCCGCCCGCGGCGACGCTGATCTCCAGGAGGTCGGTCGACATCGGCAGGCACAGTGTGTAGATCGCCTGCCGGACACCGGCGACGAACGCCTCCGCCGTGGCGAGCTGGCCGCCCAGGGCCAGCACCTGCGGATTGAAGAAGTTCACGATGGTCGCCAGCACGTCTCCGGTGCGCTGACCCGCCTCGCGCAGCAGGCTGGTGGCCCGCGGGTGCGCGTCGGCCGCGAGGGCCAGCACGTCCTCGAGGTGGTTCACCTCGACGCCGGTCTCCCGCAGGGCGTCGACGATCGCCGATCCGCTGGAGACCACGTCCAGGCACCCCGCGCGGCCGCAGGAGCAGATGACCGGCGGAGCTCCGGCGATCGCGACGTGGCTGATGTCTCCGGCCACGCCCCGAAATCCGCGGTACAGCACGCCACCCGCGATGATGCCGCAGCCGATCCCGCTCCCGGCCTTGACGAAGACGAGGTCGTCGACCGATCGGTTCCGCGCCGTGCGCTCGCTCAGGGCGAGGGCGTTGGCGTCGTTGTCGACGTGGCAGGGCAGGCCGGTGATCTCGCGCAGCAGGTCGGCCACGATCACGCCGTTCCAGCCCGGCATGCGCATCGGGGCCAGGAGGCGGCCGTCGCGGGAGTCGACCGGGCCGGGCAGGCTCATCGCGATGCCCTCGATGCGCACCGGGACCGGCAGGGTCTCGGCGAGCTCCTGGGCGCTGCGCCACGTCTCGGCCAGGGTCGGCTCCGGCCCGTCGAGCAGCGACAGCGGCCGGATGAGGTCGGCGAGGACTTCGCCGCGTCGGTTCATCAGCACGATGGTGACGTGCCGTTCGCCCAGATCGGCGGCCGCGACGACGGTATCGCCGGTGCGCACCACGAGGCGGCGCGGCCGGCGGCCGCCCTGCGATGCGCCCTGGCCGGCCTCTTCGACGTAGCCGTGAGCGATCAGCTCGTCCACGCGCATCCCGACCGTCGACGCGCTCATCCCGGTGAGGCGGGCGAGGTCGGCACGGGACGACGCATCGCCGGTCCGCACCAGTCGGAACAGCTCTCCGGGACTCGGAGAATTCGTCGTCCGCATCGTCACACCTCTCTCTGACCGTTCCACGATAGAGGAGTTGGACCCGACTTCGGTCGATTTCGTAAGAAGAAGCAACGAATCTGAACCAAAGCCGGGGCCGCTGCGGGATCGAATCCGCAGCGGCCCCGGCCCTGTTCAGACCGGACGCGGCCCCGTCCGGGCCGCGCCTACAGGCCGAGCACCGCCCGGGCGATCAGGAAGTAGATGATCAGGCCCGTGGCGTCGACGAAGGTGGTGATGAACGGGTTGGAGAACACCGCGGGGTCGACGCGGATCGCCCGCGCGACCAGGGGCATGATCCCGCCGATCGTGGCCGCGACGGTGCATACCGCCACCAGGGTCAGCCCGATCACCAGTCCGACGCTCGGCTCATAGACCACGCTGGTGATCGCGAAGCCGATCCCGCCCAGCAGCAGGCCGAGCAGGGTGCCGGTGCGCAGCTCCCTGGTGAAGACCTTCATCACGTCGCGGGGCCGCACATCCCCGAGCGCGAGAGCGCGGGTGACGGTCGTGGCGGCCTGGTTGCCGGTGTTGCCGCCGGTGCCGATCAGCAGCGGAACGAACAGCGCGAGCACCGTCATCTGCTCGAGAGTCGCCTCGAACACCGACAGCACCTTGACGGTCAGCGTCGCCCCGATCGCGAGCACCAGCAGCCAGACCACCCGGGAGCGCACGATGCTCAGCACCGGCGTGGACAGATACGGGCGGTTCAGCGGCTCGGAGCCACCCTGCCGGGCCGCGTCCTCGCTCTCCTCGCGCTCGAGGATGCGCACCGCGTCATCGATCGTGAAGATGCCGACGAGCCGCGACTCGCTGTCCACAACAGGCAGCGCCAGCACGCCCAGGTCGGCGCAGCGCCGGGCGGCGACCTCGGCGTCCTCTGTTGCGAGCGCGGTGTGCGCGTCGTTCATGACGGCCTCGACGCGGGTGGGATCGTCGGCGCCGAGCAGGTCGCGCAGGGTCACCACGCCCACCACGCGACGCTCGTGATCCAGCACGGGCAGCGTATAGACGGTCTCGGCGTCGTGCACCCGCGGCCGCAGGCGCGTCAGCGTCTCGCCGACCGTGAGCTCCGGGTGGGTCGAGATCACCTCCGGGCTCATGCGTCGTCCGATGGACCTCTGCGGGTAGCCGAGCACCTCGGCGGTCAGCTGCCGCTCCCGCTCCGGCAGACCCTGCATGAGGCGGCGCGCGACGAGCGCCGGCAGCTCGTCCATCAGCCAGACGCGGTCATCCGGATGGAGGTCGGCGAACAGCGTCGCCACCTCGCTGTCCTTCAGCGCCTCCACCAGCTCCCCCTGGATCGACGGATCCAGGGCCTCGAACACATCGAGGGCCTGCTGCTTGGGCAGGAGCCGGTAGACGACCGCGCGCTGGCGCTGGTTCAGCCTTTCGATCACGCCGACCAACTGCCACGTGGTCAGCTTGCCGGCGGCTGCGGCCAGCCGGGTGAGGTCTCGGTCGTTCAGGGACTGCGTGATGGTGTCGATCACGGCGGTCGGTGCCTGTGCCTGCTCGTTCGTCATCGCAGGACTCTCTTTCTCGCATCGGGCACGCGTGGGCCTCTGGCGGGCACGACGATGCCGTGCCGCCGCGATCCACGGGGCGCCCTTTATGCCGACAGGGGAGGACTCGCGCCGGAAACCGCGCGAACCTCACCTGCCGCTCAGCGAGAGCTACGAGCGGGAGAGGAAGTTGGCGCGGTGCCCGGCCTATGACTATCTCCGGTCATCGGACACTCACCTCACTTCCCCATCCGCAGGACGAGCCCCGGTCCTCCGGCATCGTGCCGGGGATCAGAACAGGGCTCCCGCACCGAGGGTACCCGCCCGACCCGCTGGCGGCCAACTCGCCCCTTCCCCCTCTCCGGCTGTTCTGCCGTGAGGGGAAGGGGCTGTCCCGCGCCGGTGCGCGCCTCAGCTGTACCAGCTGGGCTGCGGCACCTCGCCGAGCAGCGCGAAGCGGCCCACCTCGTGCCGCTTGTAGGCGATCGGGTCGTGCAGGCTGTGCGTGCGCAGATTACGCCAGTAGATGTCCAGACCCACGCGGTTGGCGCTGGCCCTCGCGCCGGTGAGGTCGAAGATCTTCGTCGCCACATCGAGGCCGTCCTCGATGATGCGCAGCTTGGCGGCGGCGACGCGCACCGCGATCTCGCCGCGACGGCGCTCGGTGAGCTCTGCGCGCGGGGCATGCAGGACCGCGCTGATCTCCTGGTCGACGATATCGATCAGCGCCTCGTCCGCCCACACCCGTGAGCTGAGGTCGCCGTATCCCTCGAGCACGTAGAACTCCTCAGAGCCGCGCTGCTTGCCCTCGCCGCCATAGGGCCACGCGCGGGTGTGCTCGCGCGTGTACGCGGCGGCAGCCTGAAGAGCGCCCTGCGCGATGCCCAGATAGATGTTGTTGAACACCGCCTGCAGGGCGGGCACGTTGAGGGTGTTGTAGACGAGCGGCTGATACACGCGGTCGACGAAGCCGGCTGCGGCGGACCAGTCCACCCGGACATCACGGATCTCCACCGAACCGGACTCGGTCAGACGCTGGCCGAGGCTGTCCCAGTCGCCGCCGAACACGAGGCCTGGTTGATCGGCCGGCACGATCGCGAACACGTGGGTGTCCGTGCCGGCCAGCACGCCCTCGAGCACCACGAGGTCGGCCACACCCGCCCCGGTCGAGAACGACTTGCGGCCGGTGAACACGAGCTCGTCGTCGTCCTCGGTGATCACCAGATCGCTGTCGCGCGGGTTCACCGCACCGCCGAAGAACAGCGCCCCCGTGGTGTAGAGCTCCTCGACGGCGGCGATCTGCGCCTCTGTTCCCACCAGGCGCACCGCCCAGGCCCAGAGGTAGTGGTAGCCGAGCAGCTGCCCGATCGAGCCATCGGCGCGCGAGATGATCCGCACGATCCGGTTCACCACGTACCAGGGCAGCTCGGCCCCGCCGTGCGCGGCGGGGCCGAGCACGGTCACCAGACCGGCGTTCTTGAGCAGCTGCACCTCGGCGCGCGGCGAGGCCCCGGCACGGTCGCGTTCGACGGCGTCGGCGGCCAGGATGTCCGCGACCTCCTGGGCTCGCGCCAGCCAGTCGTCTGCGGTGCGGGGTCGGGGTGCGTCGGTCCAGCGGTCGAGCAGGCGGTCCGGCGCGTGGGTGAGGGTGGGGACGGGGGTGGACATGGGGTCTCCTCAGATGTCGGGGGTCTCGGTCGCCCGGGCGAGGGCGGGGTGCGGGGTCTGGCGACCGGCCCTGCGCTGCGCGGAGGTCAGCGCGGCAGAGCGGCGGCGCCGGTGCGGTCCAGCTCGGCTTCCAGCTCGGCCTCCAGCTCGCGGACGATCGGGATGACCTGCTCGCCGAAAGCCTCCAGCTCCTCCTGGAAGTGGAGGAAGCCGAGGAGGAACAGGTTCACGCCGCGCTTCTTGTACTCCACGATGCGGCGCGCGACCTGCTCCGGGGGGCCGAACAGCTGGGTGCGGAAGCCGTCGTTGTACTGCACGAGGTCCTCGAACGCGGAGTCGGCCCACATCCCCTTCCGGTCGTGGGTGGATGCCCCCGCCTGCTGCACGGAACGGCGGAAGCCCTCGACCGACTCGGCGTCGGCCTGGGCGATGATCTCGCGCAGCTGCTCACGCGCCTCCGCCTCGCTGTCACGGACGATCGCGAAGGCGTTGAGCCCGAAGCGCACCGTTCGGCCGTGTTCCGCGGCGACCCGGGTGACCTCGTCGTACTGCTCGGTGAAACCGTCGAAGTCCTTGCCGTTGGAGAAGTACCAGTCGGCGTGGGCGCCGCCGTTGAAGCGGGCGGCGGTGGAGTTGCCGCCCTGGAAGATCTCGGGATGCGATCGTCCCGGCACCGGGTAGGGGCCGGGACGCAGGGTGAAGTCGTTGACGCGGTAGAAGTCGCCGTGGAACTGCACGTTCTCCTCGGTCCACAGCCGGCGAACGACCTCGATGAACTCCGCGGCGCGGCGATAGCGCTCATCGTGCTCGAGCCAGGGGAGGCCCAGCTTGGTGTACTCGTCCTTGAACCACCCGGAGACGACGTTGATCGCGGCTCGTCCGTGCGAGAACTGGTCGGCGGTGAGGATGAACTTGGCCAGTACCGCCGGCTCCCACAGCCCGGGATGCACGGCGGCGATGACCTTCAGCCGTTCGGTCGCCAGGAGCAGCGCGAGGCTCGTGGACGTGGACTCGTGCTGTTGCGCTGCGCCGTAACTGGACAGGTAGCGCACCTGGCTCAGCGCGTACTCGAATCCGACGCGCTCGGCGGTCTGCGCGAGGCGGACGTTGTAGTCATAGTCCCAGCCGGTGCGCTGCTCGATGGTCGAGACAACGAGGCCGCCGGAGACGTTGGGCACCCAGTACGCGAACGTCAGTGGTTCGCGGATGGTGGATGGCTCGGACATGGTGGTCACTCCCTGAGGGCTGGCGGTTGGCGGGCGATGGATGGCGGGCAGCGGATGGGGACCGTGGCCGGCCGGGACAGGTATCCCCCTCGCCGCGGCGGCTCGGACGGGTCTGGCTCCTGACGGCACTATTCGGAGCGGCTGGGGGTGCTGTCAACCATCGGCAGCGCGTGTTACCCGGTATTGCCGCGTGTTGCGCTGTGGGCCGGATCATGACGTCACACAGGCGCTCACCCGTGAGCGGGGCGCGGTCAGGCGCTAGCGTGCGGAGAGCCGATGCCGGTGCTGCGAGAGGGCCGGGCTGCGAGAGGACGGAAAGCACATGACCCAGGTTCTGGAGAGTCGTCGCGATGACGTGTCGCTCGGTGCAGACGACGACGAGCTCGCGGCGCGTTTCCGCCCGATCTTCGCGCGCATCGCGGCCGGGGCGGTCGAGCGGGAACGGGAGCGCAGGCTGCCGCGGGAGGAGATCGAGCTGCTCAAGAGGGCAGGGTTCGGCGCCGTGCGGGTTCCGCGGGCGTTCGGCGGCGCCGGGGCCTCGCTGCCGCAGCTCATCGAGCTGCTCGCCGAGCTCGCCGCGGCGGACTCCAACATCCCGCAGGCGCTGCGCGGTCACTTCGCCTTCGTCGAGGACCGCCTGAACCAGCACGTCACGAGCGATCAGTCGGCGTGGTTCGCGCGGTTCGTGGCGGGGGACATCGTCGGCAACGCCTGGACGGAGGTCGGAGACGTGCTGGTGGGCGATGTGGGCACCCGTGTCTCCGCCGACCCGGACACCGGCGGTCTGGTGGTCACCGGAGCGAAGTACTACAGCACCGGCAGCATCTTCGCCGAGTGGCTCGACGTCTATGCCGCGCGCGCGGAGGACGGCGTGCCGGTGATCGCGATCGTCGACGCGCGGCAGGATGGCGTGACGATCAGCGACGACTGGGACGGCTTCGGTCAGCGCACGACGGGTTCCGGGACCACCCTGCTCGCGGGTGCCCGCGTCGAGCCGGAGAACATCACCGTGTTCGCCGACCGCTTCCGCTATCAGACCGCGTTCTATCAGCTCGTCCATCTGGCCACGCTCGCCGGCATCGTCGATGCCGCGGCGCGTGAGGTGGCCGAGCACGCCCGGCTGCGCAACCGGGTCTTCAGCCACGGCTCTGCGGCCCGCTGGGGGGACGATCCGCTGGTGCAGCAGACCGTCGGGGTCGCCACAGCGCAGGCGTTCGCCGCTCGTGCGATCGCCGTGCGCGCCGCCGGATCCGCGCAGGACGCCTACCTGGCGCACTTCCGGGACGACCCGGATGCCGAGGAACGGGCGAATCAGCGGGCGGAGCTGGACTCCGCGCAGGGGCAGATCGTGCTCGTCGATATCGCGCTGGAGGCCACCAGCAAGCTGTTCAACGCGCTCAGCGCCTCCGCGGCGTCGGAGGCGAAGAAGCTCGACCGGTTCTGGCGCAATGCGCGCACCGTCTCCTCGCACAACCCGGTGATCTTCAAGGAGCGCATCGTGGGCGACTGGGCGATCAACGGCACCCCGGTGCCCTATGTGTGGGCGATCGGCGCGCAGCGGCCGGAGACCGTGGGGGCCGCGTCGTGAGTGCGTCATCGCCACGGGTGTACGTCGTCCATGAGAACCCGGATTGGTTCCCGCCGCTGCGGGCGGCCTTCGCTGCGGAGGGGGTGCCGGTCGAGGAGGTGCTGGTCACCGCGGATGCGGCCGGCATCATCGACCTCGACGCGGTGCCGGCCGACGGCGTCTACTGGTCGCGGCTGAGCGCCTCGGCGCACACCCGCGGCAACGACCGGGCCAAGGAGCACGGGCGCGCGCTGCTGCGCTGGCTGGAGTCGCATGGGCGCCGGGTCGTCAACGGCAGCGCGGTCCTGGAGCTCGAGGTGAGCAAGGCGGCGCAGCACGCGCTGCTGCGGTCTCACGGTTTCGATGTGCCCAGAACGGTCGCCGTGCCGGGCCCGGCCGGGTTGATCGAGGCAGCACGGGCGTTCCCCGCGCCGTTCATCGTCAAGCACAACCAGGGCGGCAAGGGCCTGGGGGTGCGGCGGTTCGACGATCACGGGGCGTTCGCCGACTACGTGACAGGGCCCGCGTTCGAGGAACCGGTCGACGGCATCACCCTCGTGCAGGAGCTTCTGGTGGGCAGCGAGCCGTTCATCACGCGCGCCGAGTTCGCCGGCGGGCGCTTCCTCTACGCGGTGCGTGTCGACACCTCGGGGGGCAGTTTCGAGCTGTGCCCCGCCGAGGCGTGCGCGATCCCGGATCCCGCCGAGGCCGGCGACGCCTGCGTGCTGGACGGCCCGGCCGAGCTGTTCTCGCTGCGCGCGGAGATCACCGCGGAGCACCCGTTGATCCGCCGCTACGAGGCGCTGCTGGCGGCGGCCGGCGTCGAGATCGCGGGCATCGAGTTCATCGAGACCGACGATGGACGCACGGTGACGTACGACATCAACACCAACACCAACTACAACCCGGAGGTCGACGCTTCGGCGCCCGTCTCCGGCCCCCGCCGCATCGCCCGATACCTGGGCGACCTGCTGGGGGAGCAGAGCGGCGTGGCCGGCGGGGAATCGCGGGAGGCGGCATGAGGTTCGGCTACTGGACGCCCATCTTCGGGGGCTGGCTGCGCAACGTCGCCGATGAGGGTGTACCGGTCGACGTCGGTTACACCCTGGAGCTGGCCCGGTTCGCGGAGAGCCACGGCTTCGACCTCACGCTCGTGCCGGAGCTGAACCTCAACGACATCAAGGGCATCGATGCGCCGAGCCTGGAGGCCTGGACGGTGGCCACGGTGCTCGCCGCCGGCACCGAGCGCCTGGAGATCATGACGGCGGTGCGTCCGGGCTTCCATCTGCCGGCCATCACGGCCAAGCAGGTCGCCACGCTCGACGCCCTGAGCGGCGGACGGTTCAGCCTCAACGTCGTCTCGGCGTGGTGGGCGCAGGAGGCGGCCCAGTACGGCGGCATCTTCAGTGCGCACGATGATCGCTACGCGCGCACCGAGGAGTTCGTGGCCGTCCTGCGGGGCCTCTGGGAGCGCGACGGGTTCGGGTTCGCCGGGGACCACTACCGCATCGAGGACGCGTACCTGCAGCCGAAGCCCGCGCGTCAGCCTGTCGTGTACGCCGGTGGCGAGTCGCCAGCGGGCAAGGCGTCGATCACGCGGTTCGCCGACGCCTACGTCACCCACGGGGGCACTGTCGAGGAGCTGCGCACCAAGATCGATGAGATGCGCGGGCGCCGGGCCGAGGCCGGGCTCTTGCCGCTGCGGCACGTCGGCATGGCCGCGTACATCATCGTGCGCGACACCGAGGCAGAGGCCCTGGCCGAGCTGGATCGCATCACGGATGTCGCCGAGGGGCCGGCATATGAGTCCTACCGGGATTTCATCTCCAAGTCGCAGCTGGAGCATGCTCCGGATCTCCGGGACTACTCGGTGTCCAATCGCGGGCTGCGTCCGAACCTGGTCGGCACGCCGGAACAGGTGGCAGAGCGCATTCTCGCCTTCCAGGACGCGGGCGTCGACACCCTGCTGCTGCAGGCCTCCCCGGTGCGGGAGGAGCTCGAGCGCGTGGCGCGCGACGTGATCCCCCTCGTCAACGGCGCGGGCAGCGCCCCCGTCACCGCGGCATCCGTCCCGGCCGCTGTCTCGGCCGGTCTCCCCGCCCGGTGAAAGCAGGGTGATGCCCGCCGGCTGGGGACGCTCGTTAGGGTGGAAAGCGCATTGAGGGAGGAAAGTCGATGGATCCGCTGACATCACTGGCTCTGACAGCGCTCATGCTCGCCGTCATGGCGTACCTCGTCTATCTCGCCGTGCGCAAGGGCGTGCGAGACGGGATGAGAGATCACGATGAGCAACGCGCCGAAACGCGATCAGACGGGCTCGGAGAAGACGGCCGGCACTGAGGGTCGGATCGTGCTGGTCGCGGCGGAGGGTGTGGCGAATGTGCGGATCGGCGACGCGGAGAAACGCACCCATGACGACAAGCGGCACGGCAGGGAACGGCAGGGAACGGCAGGACGACATTGTTTGCGGCGGCGGAGACCGGGACCGGACACGTTAGCGGCGCGGTCAAGCCCAAGCATCGCTGGCACGAGTTCCTCGCGTTCCTGCGGCAGCTCGATCGCGCTTACCCGGAACAGCATCACCGAATCCGACACTTGATACGGTGCTCCGCATTCTCTGGTCGTTGGAGCTTCCCCCGCCCGGCAGCTGGACATCGCCGGCGTCATGCCTGCCTCGTCCTCCCGCGTCTGTAGTGTGTCTCGCATGGGAACAGCGGAGGAAGGACCCGTCGTTGTCGTGAAGCTCTGGCCGGAATGGTGGTCCGGCCGCATGCTTCTTACCGGCCTCGAGCTCTCTCCCGATACTCGACACCGTCTCCGAGAATGGAATGAAGTCTGGGAGACAGTGCTTAATCCGATCTCAGAGATTCGTTGGCCCGATATCGAAGTCGGCCGCGCTTGGTATCAAGAAGGCCTTGATCTCGTGCGCACAGTCCAGCGAGAGGTCGGGCCTCGATTCCGCATTGTCAACGGCTTCTCCGCCTATAATCCGGAGAACGAGCCGACTGGATCATAGGCACGTGTCGACGTGCGGCGAGATGGATTCTCTTCGTGCTACACGCGCGCCGACGCGTATGAGACACCACTCAGGTACGCGGTGAAAAATGTGTAATTTGAGCGCGAAACCACGGTATTCGCGTCGTCTGGATCACCATCCCAGAGCGTCAATGCCGGAGCCGGAGAACTCTCCGTAGCCAGTTCTCCCGAATCACCAAACATTTAGGAACTAACGACCCGCGACACTAGGCGCCGGGAACCAGCAGGCCGCTCTCATAGGCGAGGATCACGAGCTGTGCGCGGTCGTGGGCAGCGACCTTGGCCATGATGCGGTTGACGTGCGTCTTCGCGGTGTGCGGTGAGATGAACAGCTCTGCGGCGATCTCCTGATTCGACCGCCCCCGGGCGACCAGCAGGAGCACCTCGCGCTCCCGCTCCGTCAGGGTGTCGAGCTCGGGCCGCGCGGCGGCGCTCGGTGCTGCGCCGGGGCCGGCGACGTATCGCGTGATGAGGCTCCGGGTCGCCGCGGGCGACAGCAGCGCGTCGCCCGCGTGCACAGCCTGCACGGCGCGGGCGATCTCCTCGGGCTCCGCGCCCTTGCCGAGGAAGCCGCCCGCACCGGCACGCAGTGCGGCGAGGACGTACTCGTCCTCCTCGAAGGTCGTGAGGATCAGCACCCGGGTGTCGGCGTTCTCCGGCTCAGCGCAGATGCGCGCGGTCGCCTCGATGCCATCGACCAACGGCATCCGGATGTCCATGAGCACCACGTCCGGACGCAGGATGCGCGCCTGCTCGACCGCTGCTGCCCCGTCGACGGCCTCCCCTACGACGTCGATGTCGTCGTGGTCGCTCAGGATGTCTGTGACGGCCTGGCGAATGAGCGCCTGGTCGTCGACCACCAGCACCCGGATCATGTGCGGTCCTCCCGTCGCAGCGGCAGTCGGGCGGCGAGGGTGAAGGCCCCGTCCGAGATTCCCGCCGTCACCGATCCGCGCACTGCTGCGACGCGTTCGCGGATGCCGGTCAGCCCGAGCCCGCCGCTGGGCGGCTCCGGCTGGTTGCGGGTCCTGTTGGAGATCGGATTGATGACCGTCACGGTCACCGCGGTGTCCTCCGCGACGATGCGCACGACGGCCCGCCGACCGGAGCCGTGCTTGTGCGCATTGGTCAGGCCCTCCTGCGCGATGCGGTAGACGGCGCGGCCGAGCGGCGCCGGTACGCGATCCAGTGCTCCCGCGCGCTGCAGGTCGACGCGCAGCCCGGCGTCGGAGACCCGCGCGACGAGAGCGTCGAGGTCGTCGAGCCCCGGCTGGGGCGGTGCGGGCTCCGCGTCGGCGCGCAGGTAGCGCAGCAGGTCGCCGATCTCGGCCAGCACCTCGCGTGAGGCGGTGCGGATGGTGCCCAGCGCCGTCCTGGCCTTGTCCGGACGGCCTTCGAGGGCATGAGAGGCGACCCCGGCGCTCAGGCTGATCACCGAGATCTGGTGCGCCACGGTGTCGTGAAGGTCCTGTGCGATGCGCAGGCGTTCCTCGGCGACCCGGCGCTGAGCCTCGGCCTCGCGGGTGCGTTCCGCGCGTTCCGCCCGCTCGGTCGCGACCCGCAGGAACTCCCGGTGGGAGCGGGAGCTGTCGCCGAGAGCCGCAGCCACGGCGATCCCGGCGGCGATCTGGAACACCCGCGGGTCGATCACGCCGAAGTCGGCGACGGTGAGGCTGAGTGTGGCGACGACGGCGGTCGCTGCCCCTCCGGCGGCGAGCGTCGCCAGGCGTGACGTGCGTGCCCCCGTGCTGTACGCGGCGATCACCGCGACGATCCCGATGCCGGTCGCCGGCGTGCTCGCGACGACGGTGATGCCGTAGAGCACCACGCTGGCTCCCAGGGCCGGAATCGGCCAGCGCCGACGCAGCGGGATCATGACGAGCGCCGCGACGGTCAGCGCCGGGACGAGCATGCCGATGGGATCGTGCGGCATCGGAGGCCGCGGGCCCGGCACCAGTGAGGTGATGATCACCACCAGGCCGCCCAGCAGATCGCCCGCCCAGGCGGGCAGGCGCCAGCGTGCGTCTGACACACCGCGCGGCGGGGTCTCGGTGGCTGCCATGTGTTCATTCTGGTCGAGTGCTTGCGCGACCGGATCGCCCCGACGCGGCATCCGGCGTACCGCGTTCGCTGTACGGGCAATGCCTGCGCCAGGGCGACGCACCGGACGGGGCCGGCGGGAAGGCTGAAGGGGTGGGAGAGCGCGTCTCTCCCGGACAGAAGGAGTTCCCATGACCACTGCCAGCATCATCCTCGCCGCCGTCGATCTCGCGGCGGCTCTGATCCTCGTCCTCGGCGTGTACTACCGGCGCCACCGGCGGCGTGATCTGGTGGTCGCCTTCCTCGGCGTGAATGTCGGGGTCCTGGCGGTGGCGACGGTGCTCGGCACGGCAGAGGTCGGAGTGGGTCTGGGGCTCGGGCTGTTCGGGGTGCTCAGCATCATCCGGCTGCGGTCGACGGAGATCTCGCAGCGCGAGGTGGCCTACTACTTCGCCGCGCTCGCGATGGGGCTCATCGCGGGTCTGGCGACGACCAGCGTCGCGCTTCCGGCGGCACTGATCGTCCTCGTGGTGGCGGTGATGTGGTTCGCCGACCACCCGGCGCTGCTCGCACGGAGCCGCCAGCAGGTGGTCCGCCTCGACCGTGCCATCGCCGATGAGCAGGAGCTGCGCGCCGAGCTCGGGCAGCGCCTGGGCGGAACCGTCACCGCGCTGACCGTGCAGAGTCTGGACCTCGTGAACGACAGCACGCTCGTCGACGTCCGGTACCGGATCCCCGCCCCGGTCGGGCATGCCGCCGTGCCGGGGCATAGCGGCACCGGTTCGCGGGACGCCGCGCCGCCCCGCATCGCCCGCGCGGATGCTGCGCGTGCGGTGCTGCGTGACGAGGCCAGGGCGGAGTCCCTGTCATGACCACGCTGCTTCCGCTCGCGGGTCTGCGGGCGGTGTCGTTGGACGAGCTGGTGGGGGCGGCAGCACTGATGACGCGGGTCGACCGGAAGTATCTGATTCCCGCGCACGACGCGCGGGCGATCCTGCGCGGCATCGACCAGCGCACCGGTGTCCTGGAGATCGACGGCGTGCGGGAGTTCCGCTATGACTCGGTCTACTTCGACACCGCAGACCATCTGGCCTATCGGCTGACCGCCCAGCGCCGCCGTCGCCGATTCAAGCTGCGCACCCGCAGCTATCTCGACACCGGCGGCTGCTTCCTCGAGGTGAAGACCAAGAACGGGCGCGGCAGTACGATCAAGCAGCGGATCG
The DNA here is from genome assembly GCF_058349825.2 of Microbacterium longlingense. Classification (NCBI taxonomy): domain Bacteria; kingdom Bacillati; phylum Actinomycetota; class Actinomycetes; order Micrococcales; family Microbacteriaceae; genus Microbacterium; species Microbacterium longlingense. The sequence goes on along the minus strand of NZ_JBYRJA020000007.1, from coordinate 87,861 downwards.
CCTGGGATCCGGCCGACCGGGCGCGACTGACGGCAGCGGGCCGTGCGTTCGCTGCCGGGATCCTCGGCGACCAGGGGCATGACCCCGCGATCGTCGACCGGCTGCGGGCTTCACTGGTGAGTCGTTATCGCCGGGCCACGCTCCTGCTGCCGGACGGCAGCCGCGCCACGGTCGACGTCGATGTGGAATGGGCGGACGCCGCAGACCGCCGCACCCGGCTCCGCGACCACGTGATCGTCGAGTCGAAGTCGCCTGGAGGTGCGAGCTGCCTGGACAGGGCGCTCTGGCGCACGGGGCATCGGCCGAGCGGCATCAGCAAGTTCGGCACCGGCACGGCTGCCCTGCGCCCCGACCTGCCGCGCAACAAATGGGCGCGCAGCCTCAGCGGCCCCCTCGCGTCGGCAGACGTTGGCGTCCCGCGCCCGCGCAACACCGATCATGTCCGCACCACCGCCGAAGCACGGAGAACATCATGAAACGTCCCGCCCTGATCCTCACCACCGCAGTCCTGGCCACCGGCGTCCTGCTCGCGGGGTGCTCGGCAGAACCGGTGGCGTCGGCGTTCGGTGCCGCCGCCACGCAGGCCCCGGCAGCCACCCTGACCGCGGCCGCGGGCGATCTCGCGCCCGAGGCCGTCATGGCGGAGAACGCCGACTACACCACGGTCAACACCGACGAGTGGGACGAGGCGGATGCGGTCGACGTCGTGCTCGCCGGCGACACGGCCACCGGCGGCGGGGACGGTGTCACCGTCAGCGGCTCGACCGTGACGATCACCGCCGCCGGCGTGTACCGGCTCAGCGGAGAGCTGAGTGGCCAGGTCGTGGTGGCTGCGCCGGACGACGCACTGGTGACGATCATCCTCGACGGCGTCGACATCGCCAATGACGCCGGCGCGGCCATCGACATCCAGACGGCAGACGATGCGGCGATCCACCTTGCTCCGGGCAGCGTCAACAGCGTCGCCGACACCGCAGAGTACGCCGCAGACGCCGAGGCGAACGCAGCGATCTTCTCGGCAGAGGATCTCACCATCAGCGGCAGCGGCTCCCTGACCGTCACCGGAAACGGCAACGACGGCATCACGTCGAAGGACGACCTGGTCATCCTGGGGGGCTCCCTCGACGTCACGGCGGCCGATGACGGCCTCCGCGGCAAAGACGCCCTCGTCGTCGAGGGCGGCGAGGTCCGGGTCTCGGCGGGCGGTGACGGGCTGAAGAGCGACGGTGACGATGGAGCCGCCGACATCGACGCCACGCGCGGCTACATCCTCATCGCGGACGGCACGGTCGACGTCACCGCCGGCGATGACGGGCTCCAGGCCTTCACCGATGTGGTGGTCGCCGGAGGACGCGTCACGGTGTCCGTCGTCGACGACGGCCTGAAGGGCGAGGCCGTGGTCTCGATCGGGGAGGCTCCGGACGGCCCGGTGACCGCGGTCACGGTCGTGGCCTCGACCGAGGGCATCGAGGCGGCGAACATCGGTATCGGCGGCGGCACGGTCGACGTCACCGCGACGGATGACGGCCTCAATGCATCGGGGAACGCCGAACTGCAGGCGCTGCTGACCGGGACGACTGCCGCCCAGGGGCGAGAGGGATTCGGCGACACCGGTGAACGACTCGAGATCAGCGGCGGGAATGTCCGTGTCGACGCGGAGGGCGACGGGCTGGACTCCAACGGCACCCTGACGATCAGTGGCGGCACCATCGTGGTGAACGGCCCCACGATGGGCGGCAACGGATCGCTGGACGCCAACGGCGAGCTCTCGGTCACCGGGGGAACGCTCGTGGCGCTCGGCCCCGGGAGCATGGAGCAGACACCGAGCGCGGACGCGCAGGGATGGGTGCTCGTGAGCGCCCAGCTCGCGGCAGGACAATCGGTCTCGGTCATCGACGAAGCGGGCGATGTGATCGCGGATGTCACCGTGGCCAAGAGCGCCAGCAGCCTCATTCTCTCCTCACCGGATGTCCGTGCCGGGGAGACCTACGCGGTGGTCGCCGATGGGCAGACGCTCGGCAGCGCCGTCGCCGGAGAGGGCGGCATGAGCGGGATGGGCGGCATGCCCGGCGGTTTCGGAGGCGCGCCCGGCGGTGATGCGGGTTTCGGGGGAGCGCCCGGCGAGGGCGGCCCCCGGCCGGGCTCCGGCGCTCCGGAAGAGCCGGCGGAGTAGGCGGACGCCCGTCCGCCGGGTGCTCTGTCAGGCCGCTCCCGGCCGGGAGGCGGTCTCGCGGAAGACCCGGCCGATCCCGATGCCGAGCTGCGTGGTCTGCATCCACAGGGCGAACCGCTGCAGCGGCCGCAGGAGGAAGGCCAGGACCGGTATCCGGCGACGAGCGGGGTGGCGCTCCCAGGCGACCGAGACCACGAGCTGGGTCCCCCCGGAGGCCGGTTCGAGCTCGACCGAGATGCGCTGCTTGTTCGCACGCGGGCAATCGGGCAGCGACAGCCGCCACGTGATCGTGCGCGGCTCATCGCATCGGAAGAGCTCGATGCGTCGGCGCCGCTGATCGGCGCGCACGGCCAGCGGTTTGCCGTCCGGACGGTGCTCCCGCGCCGTGCCGAACCATGCGGCACCGGGCGCGGGTTCGGCGGGCGGGTCGATGATCGTGCCGAGCGCGGCGTTCCACTCCGGCATCCGCGCGGGGTCGCTCAGCAGCGCCCATACCCGGTCGGCGGGTGCCGGCGCGAAAGCGGTCCCGCGCCGTTCCAGGGCGTCGCGGGAGGCCGGCGTCGGGTGTGCGGGAATGCGCTGCGCCTCGGCGAGGCGCGAGCGCACGGTCTGCGTCGTCGTGCCGCAGCGGCGCAGCAGCTCCTCGATCAGCCCGCTGGGCTCGTCCAGGAGCTCGTTCAGGACGGCGGCGGCGTCTGCGCCGCTGTTGCCGGCACGGCGGATGATCGCGAGGGCGCGTTCGCCCCACGTGTAGTCGCCGGTCTCGTGGAAGACGATGGGTCCCGGCGGCGGATCGGCGACGACGCCCAGGGATGCGAGCTGGTCGGCGTGCTGCCGTTCGAGCGCTCCGCGGGCGGCGTCGAGCGTGACGCCGAGGCCGCGCAGCACCTGCCCGGCGGTCTGCTCGCTCACGGTCAGGGCGAGCAGCATGTGGTCGATGTCGGCGGTGCGCTGGCCATAGCGCGATGCCTCCTCCATCGCGATCAGGGAGAGGTTGTGGCCGGTGGCGGCCATGTCGACGAAGCGGCTCATGAGCTCCTCCGGGGGACGGGGATGGTCTGGTCGATGCGCTTGGCGTACTTCTTGTGCACGGCCTGGCGGGTGACGCCGAGGGCGTCGGCGACGCCCTGCCAGGTCATCCCGGCGCGCAGCCCTGCCTCCACCTGCGCGAGCTCCAGGCGTTCGGTGAGGGCGCGCAGGGAGGCCACCGCGCGCAGGCCGGCACGCGGATCGCTCGTGTCTGCGGCGGTATTAGCAACCTGGGTTGACTCCATGGTGTCAACGCTAGGTGCTGGGGGGACCACTGTCAACGAGGGTTGCTTGATGGCCTCTTGGCGCGCGGCGAGACGCGCCGGAGGCTGGCGCGGGCCCGTCGCGCCGCCGGCCCGATTAGCCTGAATGGATGGGAACCGCCGCTGCCCCCAAGGGTCCCGATCGCCGTGTCGGGCTGACCCCGACGAAGATCGTCGACCAGGCGGTCGAGCTCACGCGTGGTCGCGGGCTGCACGCCTGGACGGTACGCGACCTGGCGGCGGCTCTCGATGTTGCCCCCTCCGTGATCTACCACCACATCGGCGGCAGGCCGGAGATCATCCGCGGCGTCATCGAGCGTCTCGCCGGGCACCTCGACCCGCCGGATCCTGCCCAGCCCTGGCAGGACGTCTTCCGCGGCTTCCTGCTGGACATCTACCCGATGCTGCGCGAGTTCCCCGGCTCGGCCAAGTGGCTGATGATGCACGGCCCCTCCTTCGCGGCGGTGCGATCGCACTTCGACATCGGCGTCTCCAAGCTGGCCGAGGCCGGGTTCGATCGCCCCGCGATGGTCTACGCGATGCTGGTGAACTCCGCGGTCATGACGGTGATGATGGGCGACGAGCGCCTGGAGAGCGGTGAGGACGGCCCGCGCGATCACGCGGCGATGCGGCGGGAGTTCGAGGCGCTCCGGGGCGAGAGCGCCGGCATGGGGCGCATGATCGACGAGGTGATCGCGCCGCTGTCCGACGACCCGGACGGGGCGGGGCGCGCGCTGAACGCGGAGTACTACCGCATGCTGATCGACGCGCTGATCGCCGGGCTCGAGTCGCGCCTGCCCTGATCCGGCCCCGCGGTCGCAGACTTGCAGGTTAGGTAAGCCTCAGCATATCTTTGGCGTGACTAGAACTCTGTTCTAGTAATCCGACAGCGGACCGAACCCGTTCGCGTCGTCCGCACCGAGAGAGGACCACCTGTGCCAGCATCCGCTTCCCGACGCGTTGCCGCCGTCGGCGCATCCGTCGCGCTCGCCGCGCTGATCTCGGGGTGCGCCGCCGCCGCTCCGAAGACCGACACCGCCGCTCCGGCCGCCGCGGGGGAGACCCGTACGATCACGAGCGAGACCGGCGAGGCGACGATTCCGGCCGACCCGCAGATGGTCGTCGCGCTGGACGAGCCCGCCGCGCTCAACCTGCTGAGCATCGGCATCACACCCCAGGTGGTGTTCGACTCCTGGCGCACCACCATCCCCCGCGCGATCCTCGAGGGCGAGGGGATCGAGATCGTCTCGACCACGTCGTTCTATCCCGAGCTGGAGGAGGTCGCTGCCCTCGAACCGGACCTCATCGTGGCCACGTCGGCCGAGGGCTTCAGTATGGCCGCACCGGACTACTCCTCGGTCGCCCCCACGATCGGTGCGCTGTACACCGCCCCCGGCCAGGAGATCATCGCGGCCTATGGCGAGTACTTCGATCGGGCCGACCAGGCAGCGCAGGTGGCGGCCGCTCTCGACGCGCTCACCGCCGAGAACGCCGCGGCCCAGGGTGACGCGCCCCAGGCGCTGTCCGTGCTGATGTCGTGGGCGCAGGACAACATGCCCCTGTACATGGACGCCGCGAACTCGCTGCACGCCGCGATCGCCGACTCCGGGTTCAGCGGTCCGGCGCTTCAGGACCAGGTTCCGGCCGAGGGCAGTGCGTTCGGCGGCTGGACGCCGTTCTCCCCGGAGCAGCTGCCCGATCACGACGCAGACGTCCTCGCCGTGGCCGTGGCGGCGCAGTACAACCTGGAGGGCATCACCGGTCTGCCGCTGTACGCCTCGCTCGGTGCGGTGCAGGCCGGGCACTCCGTGGTCGTCGACGGCGACCTCTGGAGCGGCGGCAGCGCCTTCTACACCTACTGGGTGCTGCGCGACCTCGCCGGGTTCGCCGCCGGATCCGGCGCGCCGGGCACCGCGGCAGACGCCGATGCGCGGTGGTCCGACTTCCGCGCGGCCATCGGGGGCTGACGCATGACCGATCACGCACCCGCGCAGAGCGACACCGGGCAGCGGGTGACCTTCTTCCAGCTCGCGGCGCCCGTGCGCGGGCGCGTGATCGTGGCCGGTGTGCTCTCCGCGCTCGGAGCGATCGCCGGCATCGCGCCGGTGCTCCTGGCGATCGAGCTCGCCCGCACGCTGTCCCCGGCGCTGGGCGGTGACGAGACCGACGGTGCGCGGGCGTTCATGGTCCTGTGCTGGCTCATGGCGAGCATCATCGCGGCCCAGGCGCTGAGCACAGCCGGGTACAGCATCAGCCACATCGCGGACGCGCGGTTCGCCGAGCACCTGCGCCAGCGCCAGATCACCCAGTCGCTGCGCCTGCGTCTGGACTGGTTCTCGCGGGCGGGATCCGGCCGCATCAAGAAGGTGGTGCAGGACGACGTGTCCAAGGTGCACCAGCTCATCGCGCACGTCGTGCCCGACACCGCCAACGGCGTCGTGCGACCGATCGCGAGCCTCGTCGTGCTGTTCGCGCTCGACTGGCGGATCGGCCTGATCGCGCTTATCCCGCTCGTGTGCGCTGTCGCGAGCATGCCGCTGATGATGAAGGACCTCACCCAGCGTTTCGAGCAGTACAACGGCGCCCTCGCCGACCTCAACGCGGCCGTCGTCGAGTTCGTGCGAGGCATCGCGCCGATCAAGGTCTTCGAGGCGTCCGCGCGCGGGCCGCGCCGATTTCAGGACGCCGCGGCCCGCCACCACCGCTGCTACAGCGAGTGGATGGAGCAGACCGTCTACGGATCAGCCCTCATCATGGCGTTCACGGCGCCCGCGTTCGCGATCGTCGCCTCTGCGGTCGGCACCGCCCTGCTGGTGGTCTTCGCCGGTCTTGATCCGATCCTGCTGCTGCCCTCGGTGCTGCTGGCCGCCAACATCGCCGGCCCGCTGTACCTGCTGGCTCAGATGCGGCAGTTCCTGCGCGAGGCCACGGGCGCAGCGCAGAGCATCGCGGACTTCTTCGCCATTCCCGCCGCCCCCGCCGGCGACCCCGCCCTGCTCCCCTCCGGGGAGCGCGTCGAGATCGATCGCGTCGGTTTCGCCTACGCCGACGGTCCGCAGGCCCTGCAGGATGTCACGGCGGCGCTGGAGCCGGGCACGGTGACGGCCCTGGTCGGACCATCCGGCTCCGGCAAGTCGACGCTGGCAGCCCTGGTGCCCCGCCTCCTCGACCCGGATGAGGGCACCCTCCGACTGGGCGGCGCCGACACGAGCGACCTCACCGCGCAGCAGCTCTACCGGAGTGTGGCGTTCGTCTTCCAGCAGCCCTATCTGATGCGCATGTCCGTGCGCGACAACATCCGCCTGGCCAGACCGGACGCCGACGACGGCGAGGTGGTGGATGCCGCGGTCGCCGCGCAGATCCACGAGCGGATCCTGCACCTGCCGCACGGGTACGACACGATCGTTGGCGATGAGGCACGGCTGTCCGGCGGGGAACGGCAGCGGCTGTCGATCGCGCGCGCCGTGCTCATGGACGCGCCGCTGCTCGTGCTCGACGAGGCGACCGCGTTCGCCGACCCGGACTCCGAGGCCGCGATCCAGCAGGCGCTCGCCGCCCTGATGCGGGGGCGCACCCTGCTGGTGGTCGCGCACCGGCTGCACACGATCATCGGCGCGGATCAGATCCTCGTGCTCGATGGCGGGCGCATCGTCGAGCGGGGCACGCATGACGCGCTGCAGGGCACAGCCGGGCTCTACGCACGGATGTGGAACGCCTACCAGCACGGCCGGGAGCACGCACCCGTCGTGCAGGAGCGGACCGAGGCGGACCCGGCAGGACCGGCCGCAGAACGAGGAGAGGCACGATGATCCGACTGCTGTTCCGGTTCGCCGACGGCCCGGCCCGGCGGCGCCTGGGGGCGTACCTCGTGGTGGCGGTCGCGGCCGCCCTGTGCGTCGCCGCGCTGCTGCTGTCGTTGATCCCGCTCTCGCGGGCGCTGTTCTCCGGCGAGCCGGCCGATGCCCTGCCGGTGCTGTGGTGGGTGGCGGGCTTCGGGGCCGCTGCCGTGGCGCTGGAGATGACGGGGACCGTGCTCGGTCAGCGCGCCGGGGCCACCCTGATCCTGCGGATGCACGAGGTGATCGGCGAGCGCATCATGCGGCTGCCGCTCGGCTGGTTCGATACCGAGCGCGCCGGAGCGATCAGCCACCTCACCGCCCGCGGCGTGACCTTCGCGGCCAACGCCCCGGAGTCCATCCTGCGCGCCGTTCTCCAGGCCGTCGTCGCCCCGCTCGTGGTGGGCGCTGCGGTGCTCCTGGTCGACCCGGTGGTCGGCGCCGCGATGCTGGCGGGCGTGGTGCTGGTCGTTGCCGTGTGGACGATCACCCGGGTGCGCGGTCAGCGTCTGGAACGACATGTCGACGAGATGAACCACGAGGGCGCCGCTCGTGTGCTGGAGTTCGCCGCGGCGCAGCCGGCGGTACGGGCGGCGGGGCCGGACTCGCTGGCAGAGCGGGCCGTGCGCAGCGTGATCGGGCAGCAGCGGACGGCCGCGGAGCGCGCGCTGGCCGCGCGGGGCCGGGGGATGGCGGTCTACGGCTTCCTCACCTACGCGGTGATGTTCGCGGTGATCGCGATCGCCGTGGCGCGGGTGACGGCGGGCGTCCTCGATGCGCCGACCTTCATCGCGCTGCTCATGCTGCAGATCGTCACCACCTGGTTCGCGATGCACGGGCTGCCCTTCGGCGAGGGCCTGGACATGGCGCTGCGCACGCTGCGCGAGATCGACCGCCTGATCACAGAGCCGCTGCTGTCCGAGCCGGAAACGCCGGTGGAGCCGGCGGATGCCTCGGTCGAGTTCGATGACGTCGCCTTCTCCTACGTCCCCGGGGCGCCCGTCGTGCGCGGCGCGTCGTTCCGCGTCGAGCCGGGCACCATGACGGCGATCGTCGGTCCCTCCGGGTCCGGCAAGACGACGCTCGCCCGCCTCATCGCGCGGTTCTTCGACGTCGACGCCGGGGCGATCCGGATCGGCGGGAAGGACGTGCGCGAGATCGGCACAGCCGGCGTGCTCTCCCGCGTCTCTGTGGTGTTCCAGGACGTCTACCTGTTCGAGGACACGCTGCGCGAGAACATCCGGCTCGGACGAGCGGATGCCGGGGACGATGCGGTGGCCGATGCGGCCAGCCGTGCCGGGGTGACCGAGATCGCCGAGCGGCTGCCGCAGGGATTCGACACCCCGATCGGCGAGAGCGGCGGCACCCTGTCCGGCGGCGAGCGCCAGCGCGTCTCGATCGCGCGCGCCCTGCTCAAGGACGCCCCGATCGTGCTGCTCGATGAGGCGACGGCAGCACTCGACATCGAGAGCGAGGCGCTCATCCAGCGCGGCCTGGCGGAGCTCACCGGCTCGAAGACCCTGATCGTGATCGCGCACCGGCTGCAGACCATCCGGCAGGCCGATCAGATCGTCGTGCTCGACGGGCACGGCGCCGTCGAGGCGGTGGGCGATCATGAGACCCTTCTCGGGACGAGCCCGACCTACGCCGGGTTCTGGGCGGAGCGCAGCGGGTCGCTCCGCTGGCGGATCGATGCGGGCTGAGGCCGGGTCGCGCGCCGTCGCCCCGGGCATCGATGCGGAGATGGGCACGGGGCCACGGAGCGAACGGGCCCGGCCGCCGCGGTCGGCGGAGCGCCTGGGCGGTCCGGGGGGACGCCTGGCGCTGCTCAGCGGCGGGGTGCTGCTGACGGCAGTGATGGCCGTGCTGAGCCTGTTCGTCGGGGCGGGGGACGCGCCGCCGGGGCAGATCCTCGATGTGCTGCGGGGCGGCGATGGCGCCGGGCACGACGCGGTCGCCACGATCGTCTTCGAGATGCGCCTGCCCCGGGCGCTCACCGCGCTGCTGGTCGGCGCCGCGCTGGGCGTGGCGGGTGCGGTGATGCAGGCGCTCCTCGGCAACCCGCTCGCCGATCCGGGGATCCTGGGGGTCAATGCGGGCGCCGGACTCGCCGTCGTCATCGCGGTCGGCGTGATCGGTGTGGTGGGTTTCGAGGGATACGTGGGCTTCGCCCTCGCCGGTGCGCTCCTGGTCTCGATGCTCGTCTACGCGCTGTCCCTCACGGTGGGGAAGGGGTCCCCGTTCACGATCCTGCTCGCCGGGGTCGCGATCTCCGCGGTGCTCCTGGGCATCTCCACCGCGCTCGCCGTGCTCGACCCCGGGCGGTTCAATGTGCTCCGCGGCTGGATGTCCGGCACGGTCGCCGGCCGTGACCTCACCACCATCACGCAGGGCGCCGTCGTCATCGCCGCCGGAGGCGTCGTAGTGGTGTTCATCGCCCGCCAGCTCGCCCAGCTCGTCCTCGGGGACGAGGCGGCCCGCGGCCTGGGCGTGCCCGTGGGCCTGACCCGCCTGGGCGCGGCGATCGCCGTCATGCTGCTCGCGGGAGGCGCCACGGCGCTCGCCGGCCCCATCCTGTTCGTCGGGCTCATGGTGCCGCACGTCGCGCGGGCGCTCGTGGGTCCGCGGACCGGCTGGGCGCTCGGCTTCAGCGCGGTCGCCGGAGCCCTGCTGCTGCTGATCGCCGACATGATCGGCCGCGTGCTGATCCCGCCGGGGGAGGCCCCGGCGGGCCTGGTCACGGCACTGATCGGCGCACCGGTGCTCGCGCTCCTCGCGCGAGGCGGACGAGAGCCGGAGGATCGCTGATGCCGGCGATCCTTGGAGCGAACCGCGGGGCGGTCTCCGCCGCGCACGTGGAGCTCGGTCGGTGGCGGCGCACCCTGCGCATCACCGGTCTGTCCGCCGTGGTCAACACACGCGTGCTCCTGCTGGTCCTGGTGGCCGTTCTGGGGGGAGCGGCGACCTTCCTCCTCGGCGCAGCGCTCGGCGCATACGGTGTTCCGCTGGGCGAGGTCTGGGCGATCCTCGGCGGTGCCGATACCGGCTTCTCGGCGACGGTCGTGCTGGAATGGCGCCTGCCGCGTGCCGTGGCAGGACTCGTCTTCGGGGCCGCGCTCGGCGTCTCGGGGGCGATCTTCCAATCGCTCACCCGCAACCCGCTCGGCAGCCCCGATGTCATCGGCCTGGGCGCCGGAGCCTTCACCGGTGCCCTGGTGGCGCTGCAGTGGGGAGAGCACCCGCTGGCCGTCGTCGGCCTGGCGCTCGTGGGCGGTCTGGGAGCGGCCGCCGTCGTCTACCTGCTCGCCTACCGCCGCGGACTGTCCGGCATGCGTTTCGTCGTGGTGGGCATCGCGGTCTCCGCTGCGCTGACCGCGGTCAACACGATCCTGCTGCTGCGCATGTCGACGTCGGTGGCCACCACCGCGAGCATCTGGGGGCAGGGCACGCTCGCCGACGTGCGGTGGGCTCAGATCGTCCCGGTATCGCTGGGGGTGATCGCGCTTCTCGTCGCCGCCGGCATGCTCGCGCCCGCCCTGCACCAGCTCGAGCTGGGCGACGTCATCGCCGGCACGACGGGTCTGGCGGTCGAGCGCGGCAGGATCGCGCTGCTCGTCGTCGGCGTGCTGCTGACCGCTGTTGTCACGAGCATCACCGGGCCCATCGCGTTCGTGGCGCTCGTCGCTCCGCAGCTCGCGCGCATCCTGGCCGGGTCCGCCGGCGCGACCCTCACCGGCGCCGCAGCAACCGGCGCACTGCTGCTGGCCGTCTCCGACATCACCGCGGCGCACCTCTTCCCCGTCTCCGTTCCGGCGGGTGTCGTCACCGCTGTGCTGGGCGGCGCCTATCTGCTCTGGCTCATCCTCCGGGAGGCATCGCGGCGATGATCGCACTCGAATCGGTGACACTCGGATACGGTCGCGCCCCGGTCGCACGGGGCCTCGACCTCACGATCCCGACCGGATCGGTCACGATGATCGTCGGCCCCAACGGGTGCGGCAAGTCGACGGCGCTGAAGGCGCTCGCGCGCCAGCTCCCGCCGCGTGCCGGGCGCGTCATCCTCGACGGCGCAGACATCCGCGGGCTGAGCACCCGCGAACTCGCGGCGCGGCTCGGGCTGCTCGCTCAGCACGCCCGGGTGCCGGACGGCATCCGGGTGGCCGAGCTCGTCGCCCGCGGACGCTACCCCCACCAGCGCCTCCTGCAACGCTGGTCGGCGCTCGACGAGGCGGCCGTGGCGGACGCGATGGCGATCACCGAGGTCACCGAGCTGTCTGCGCTCCCGGTCGACCGCCTGTCCGGCGGCCAGAGACAGCGGGTGTGGATCGCGATGGTCCTCGCCCAGCAGACCCCGGTGCTCCTGCTCGACGAGCCGACGACGTTCCTCGACCTGGCCCACCAGCTCGACGTCCTGGAACTGTGTCGCACCCTGGTCGCTGAGCGGGAGCGCACCGTCGTGGCGGTCATCCACGATCTGTCTCAGGCGGTGCGCTATGCCACCCACCTCATCGCGATGCGCGACGGTGCCGTGCTCGCCGCGGGCGCACCGGCCGACGTCGTGACGCCGGAGCTCGTGCGCGCGGTCTTCGACGTCGAGGCCGCCGTGACCCACGACCGCGAATCGGGGCTGCCGGTCGTCGTGCCGCTGCGCACCCTGCGCGCGCGAACGGCAGGAGCGGACCGATGACGGCAGCGATCTCCCGGCGCGGCCTGCTGCGCGCCGGCGGCATCGGCGCGCTCGGTCTGGCGGGCATCGGCGCGGTGTCGGCCTGCGGTTCGGGGGAACCCTCCGACATCCTCGCCACGGACCCGGAGGTGGCCGCCGCCGAGGAGCGCCGGCCGCGCAGCGGCGCCGTCGTACGCCAGCGTCTGATCGCCGAGAGCGGGCTGGTTCCGTTCCCGTCTGGCCGGATGACCGGCACCTGGGGGTACTCGGCGGACGCCGCGCTCGCCGCGTGCGGTCCGGTGCTGCGCGCGTCGCGCGGCGACCGCCTCACGGTGCAGGTCGAGAACCGCCTTCCCGAGGAGACCTCCGTGCACTGGCACGGCCTGCGCATCCGCAACGACATGGACGGCGCGCCGCCGGACACCCAGCGTCCGATCGCCTCCGGCGACACGTTCGCCTATGACTTCGTGCTGCCCGACCACGGCACCTACTGGTATCACTCCCACACCGGCCTGCAGGCCGACCGGAGCATGTTCGGGGCCATCGTCGTCGAGGACCCGGACGACCGCAGCGGCGCCGACGTCGACGTCGTCCTGGTGCTCGACGACTGGCTGCTCGACGTCACGACCCCGGCCGAGGTGCTCGCCGCGCTCGGCGGCACCGGCGAGGGTCACAGCCACCGGCACGGCGGGGAGAGCGCAGCGCCCGCCCATCCCGGGAGCGTCGCGGCGTCGCTCGTGTCGCAGGGGATGGGCTCCTCCGCGCTGCTGGGCGGGCCGGTGCAGCACATCTCCTATCCGGTGCATCTGGTCAACGGTCGTCCCCCCGAGGATCCGGAGCGCATCGAGGTCGTGGCGGGGTCGCTGGTGCGCCTGCGGGTGGTGAACGCGGCAGCAGAGACGCCCTACCGGGTCGCCCTCGCCGGTCATCGGGTCACCGTGATCGCGACAGACGGCTTCGACGCGGAGCCCTGCGCGGCGGACGCGGTGCTCATCGCCCCCGCGCAGCGCGTCGATCTCCTGGTCGACCTGGCCTCCGGTGCGTGGCCCTTCGTCGCCCGCGCGGAAGGGGGCACGGGCGGGGCAGCGCTCGCCGTGATCGCGAGCGCAGATGCCGTCGGCGCGACGCCGAGCGGTGCCGCGGCGACCCGCATCCCCGAGCTCGACCGGCACATCGTGACGGACGCCGACCTGCGGCCCGCCGCTGCGGCGATGCTCGACGAGCGCGAGCCGGACGACGTGTGGCGGCTCGAGCTCATGCAGGTGCCCGGCGCCTATGTCTGGGGCATCGCCGGGGAGAGCGCCGCGGCGATGCGGCCCAGGGTCGGTGAGCGCATCCGCATCGAGATGACCAACGCCACCGCCATGTGGCACCCGATGCACCTGCACGGCCACACCTTCGCCTCGCGCGGTCACGGCGGCCTGCGCCGCGACACCGAGGTCGTGCTCCCCGGCCAGACCGCCGTGCTCGACTTCGACGCGGACAACCCCGGCCGGTGGATGATCCACTGCCACAACGCCTACCACTTCGCCGCGGGCATGACCGCGCCGATCCGATACGTCCGCTGAAGAACACCGACCATCCGGAAGGAACCCCCATGTCCCACCGCCCTCCTCTCGCCGCAGCGCTCGTGGCACCGCTCCTCGCCCTCGCTCTCGCCGGATGCGGATCACCCGGCACCGAGCACGTCGTGAGCATCGACGGACTGAGGTTCGTGCCGGCCGAGCTCGAGATCGCGGCGGGCGACACCGTGGTCTGGGACATGACCTCCGCCGGCATGCCCCACGATGTCGTCTCGGACGATGGACTTTTCGCGAGCGACATCGTCACGGAGGGCGAGTTCCGCTACACCTTCGACGAGGCCGGGGTGTTCGGCTACCACTGCACCCCGCATCCGCCGATGGTCGGGACGATCACGGTGGTCGCGCCGTGATCGCCGTCACCGACCGGAGGACCGTGCCGGATCTGCGGGCACGAGCGTGAGCGCCACCGGATCCGCCGCTGCCGCCGTGGCATCACCGCGCGGAGAGCGGCCGCAGATCCCGCTCCTGCTCGCGACCGTCTTTCTGGCCTACCTCGGCCAGATGACGTTGAACCCGATCATCGCCCCGCTCGCGCGCGACGTGGGCCTGGGCGCGTGGCAGATCGGGGTGACGATCAGCGTCGCGGCGGCCATGGTCGTCCTCAGCAGCCAGTTCTGGGGGCGGCGGTCGCAGTCGTGGGGGCGCAAGCGCGTGCTGACGCTGGCGCTGGGGATCGCGGTCGTGGTCATGACGCTGTTCGCGCTCGTCGCGGCCGCCGGCATGCGCGGTGCGCTCTCCGGCGGCGTGCTGTTCGCGCTGTTCGTGCTGCTGCGCGGCGTCGGGTTCGGCGCGGCGATCTCGGCGATCGCGCCCACCGCGCAGGCGTACATCGCCGATGTCACCCACGATGAGCAGACGCGCACCCGCGGGATGGCCGGCGTGGGAGCGGTGCAGGGCGTGGCGATGGTGGGCGGTGCGGTGGTGGGCGGAGCGCTGGCCGGATTCGGCCTGCTCGCCCCCATCGCCGTCGTGCCCGTGCTGCTCGCGGTGGCGCTCGTGCTGGTCGCCGTGCGACTGCGGCGTGAGCCGCGGCACACGCTCATCGCCGACCCGACGCGGGTGCGTCCCACGGACACCCGGGTCTGGCCGTTCCTGCTGGCCGGCTTCGGCATGTTCACCGCGCTGGGGTTCATGCAGGTCCTCATCGGTTTCGTCGTGCAGGACCGCCTGGGGCTGGGCAGCGAGATGACCGGTGTCGTGACCGGGGGGTCTCTGCTCGCCGCGGGCATCGGCATGGTCGTGGCCCAGGCGGTGATCGTGCCCCGCAGCGGGTGGTCGCCTGCCACGCTGCTCCGGGTCGGGACGGTCACGGCCTTCCTGGGCTTCACGCTGCTCGTCCCGGACCTCGGGCTGTGGCCCCTGCTCGTGGCGATCCTGCTGATCGGTCTCGGGCTCGGCATCGCGATGCCGGGTTACACCGCCGGGCCGACGCTCCTCATGAGCCGCGACGAGCAGGGCGGTCTTGCCGGTCTCATCGGCGCGACCAACGGCCTCACCTTCGTCGTCGCGCCGACGGCCAGCACCCTGCTCTACGGGGTGTGGCCGCCGCTGCCGATCATCGTAGGCATGGCGATCATGGGGCTCGTCGCCGCGTTCGTGCTGCTGCACCCGCGCTTCCGCCGGGCCGGGGCCGGGCAACGTCATCCTGTTTGATCCCGCCCCAAAACAGGCAAAAGGCACCGGGGCAGGCTGTTTCTGCCGAAAACAGCCTGCCCCGGTGCTGTCCGCCTGTTCTGGCGCTGCGGGCGGCTCAGCTCAGAGGCTCGCCCCCGGCGATCTGCGCGAGCGCGGCAAGGTGCCCCTCCACAGCCGCGTTGCCCGCGGGGGTGAGGGCCACCCAGGTGAGGCGTCGGGAGTCGGCGCGCGACGGGGAGCGCTCTTTGCGCAGCATCACGAGCCCGGCGTCGGCGAGAACCTTGAGATTCTTCGACAGATGGGCGTCGGTGAGGCCGAGGGTGTCGCGGATCACGGCGAACTCGAGCTCCACCATATGGCGCAGCAGACCGCAGACACGCAGCCGGATCGGCGCGTGAACGACCTCGTTGAACGCCGGTGCGGCGGTCATACCGCCGCGCCCCTGCGCAGTTCCTTGCGCAGGACGGCGTCATAGCAGCGTCCCAGCACGACCGTGGCCGCGCAGGCCGCCCCGACGGGCACGAGTGCCCACCATGCGCTCGCGCCAACGATCCGGAGGCCGAGGGCCGCGACCATCGGCACGATCAGGGCCGCGATGATCACGTACAGCAGCGCGCGCGAGCCACGGCCGATGGGTCGTGAGACCCACACGCCGTAGCGGCGGGTGTAAGTCGACATGAGCACCGGGATCGTGACGATCGCCGCCACGATGAGCGCCATCGACAGCGTCACCGGCAGGGCCTGGGCGCCGACGAGGGCGCCGGTGACAGCGCCCAGGGTCAGGTGATACCACCAGGGCGTCACGATCCGGTCGGCGAGCCGGGCGCCGTCGGCCCCCACTGTGGCGAGGGCGTCCTGCGCGGCGGACGCCGAGAGCGAGGCATCGCCGGGCCGTTCCGATTCGACGTTGCTTGCCATGACGGCAACGATAAAGGTCGCTTGCCGTTATGGCAAGCCACCTTCCGCGCCAGAACAGGCAAAAGGCACCGGGGCAGGCTGTTTCCGGCAGAAACAGCCTGCCCCGGTGCTGCCCGCCTGTTCTGGCGCTGCGGGGCGGTGGTCACCTGCGGGGCGGTGGTCACCCGCGGGGCGGTGGTCACCCGCGGGGCGGTGCAGGGAGGAGCGTCTCGATAGCGCGGACGCGGAGGTCGACGAAGGCGTCGAACATCTCGTCGTTCGTGGGGGCGGTGCCGCTGGCGGCGGCGAGCGAAAGCGGAGCGGAGACGTCTGGTCTGGCAGCGAGCCAGGCCGCCGGAACGGGCTGGGCGATCGCAGCGCGGGTGACGGGGTCGGCGGTGTCGTACCGGTAGTCGATGGTGAGGACGAAGCCGAACACGTCGACGAGGAAGGCCCCGCGCACGGCGACGGCCTGCTCGAGCGTCAGGCCGATGCCGACGAAGAAGCGCAGCATGTCCTCGGCGAGCAGGATGCGCTTCGGGGGGATCTCCCCGGCGCTCACCGTCTCGTCCATGGGGATCAGCAGCGCGCGCGGAAACCGGCGGTACGCCGTCCGTGCGCGCTGGTACGCGTCGCGCAGCGAGGTCTGCCAGTCCGCGGGATCGAGTGTGGGCTCCGGGAGCTCCTGCATCATGAGGGCCGCGACGGCGTCGACGACGTCCTGGCGGTCGCGCACGTGGTTGTAGAGCGCGCGCGGGGTGACGTCGAGCTCACGTGCCAGCCGGTGCATGGTGAGTGCAGGAAAGCCCTCGGCTCCGGCGATGTCCAAGGCTGTTCTGGCGATCAGGTCACGGTTCAGCGCGAGTCCCGCGTCACGGGCCGGCCGGCCCCGGCCGCGCGGCTTCCCCTTCGGCGCGGCGCTCATCCCCTCATCCTAGGAGCCGGACGCGCATGGCCCGACGGCGTCGGCAAATAAATACACGACTATTGATTTATTGCGCACCGATCGCTATTTTCACTCAGGTGAGCCTTACCAAACCTCCTCGCCGGCTGCCGGCCACGCTGTCGGCGGCCATCCGCGGTCATCGCGCCGGTCTTGTCACCGCAGCCTTCGCCTCGATGATCGGCGCCGCGTGCTCGCTCGCGCCGTACATCGCGGTCTACGCCGTCACCGTCGCCCTCTTCGTCGAAGACGACCCGGCGGCGATCCCCGGGATCGTGCTGTGGACCGCCGTGGCCCTTGTGGTCCGTGCGGCCGCGAACGGCATCGCCGTGCACGTCGGGCACGTCACGGCCTACCGCGCGCTTCGCGACCTGCGCCTGGCCCTCGGCGACAAACTGCAGCGGCTCCCCCTGGGCCGCGTGCAGGCGCGATCGAGCGGCGAGATGAAGAAGGTGCTGCACGATGACGTCGAACAGCTCGAGGAGGCGCTCGCCCACGGCATCCCCGATGGCGCCGCTGCGATATCGGTGCCGGTGGCGACCACGATCGTCCTGTTCGTGGTCGATGCCCGTCTCGCCCTCATCGCCCTGGTATCACTGGTGCTGCTCGTGGCGATCTCCGCCGTCGGCATGATGCTCGCGCAGCGCAACAACCGTGAGCTCGCTGCGCACGCCCTCGTCCTCAACCGCGCGGTGATGGGCTACCTGCAGGGGATCGTGCTGATCCGCAGTTACGTGCGTGCCGATGCCGATGACGACCGTGCGCGCGAGGCCGTGCGCCGCGGCGCACAGCTGCAGGACGCCGCGACATCCGGTGCGCTGCGATGGCTCGTCGCGGCGATGGGCGTGGCGACCGCGTTCACCGTGGCCCTGCTCATCCCCGGCGCGGGGATCCGGCTCATCGACGGCACGGTCGGCCTGCCGACGATGGTGCTGTTCCTCCTGCTCGGGCTGGGCTACCTGACACCCGTGATCGGCCTGGTCGGCACCCTCGCCACCATCATCGCCCGGGTGCAGCTCTCTGCGAGCGCGGTGCAGGAGATCCTCGCAGAGGACGAGCTGACCGAACCGGCCGAGCCCCGCACACCCGATCGCTTCGACATCGCCTTCGACGGTGTGGGCTTCGGATACCGCGACGGCCAGGTGGTGCTCGACGACATCGGACTGAGCATCCCCGCCGGCACCTCCCTGGCGCTGGTCGGCCGCACCGGGTCCGGCAAGTCGACCGTCGCCCGGCTGCTCGCCCGCTTCTTCGACGTCGACCGCGGCGCTGTCACGATCGGCGGGGTGGATGTGCGCGACATCCCCGCAACGGTGCTCGCCCGGACCGTGGCCTTCATCCAGCAGGACGAGTACGTCTTCGCGGGTTCCCTGCTGGACAACATCCGCATCGCGCGTCCCTCGGCCTCCGACGCCGAGGTGGAGAGCGCCGCGCGGCATGCCCAGCTCGCTGACGTGGCGGAGCACCTCCCCGAGGGCTGGCATACGTCGCTGACCGCCGGGGGAACCGAGTTGTCCGGCGGTCAGCGGCAGCGCATCGCGGTGGCCCGCGCGCTCCTGAAGGACGCCCCCGTCATCGTGCTCGACGAGGCGACCGCGGCCCTCGACGCTGCGACCGAACGCCGCACCCTCGACGCGATCGCCGCGCTCACCCGAGGCCGCACGGTGATCGCGATCGCACACCGGCTGGCCACGATCACCGGGTGCGACGCGATCGCCTTCGTCGACGAGGGCAGGATCACGGCGCAGGGCACCCACGCCGATCTGCTCGACCGGCATCGCCCCTACCGCGAGCTGTGGCAGGCGTACCTCCGATCCGACGGGTGGCGCCTGGAGGCGGCGGGCGAGCCCGGTGCCGGCCAGGATGCGCAGCGGCAGCCGGACCCGACCGGCGCGGCGCAGCGGAGCACGGACGGGCCCAGCGCCCAGGGAGGCGGGGAGGGGCCCGAGGCCATCGTGCGCACCGGTGTGGGGTCCATGGGCTTCCTCCGGCAGTGGCGCACCCTGTACGGGCACAGCTGGCGACCGCTCGTCCGCCGCGGGTTCGTGCGCCTGGTCGGGGAGTCCCTGCTGCGCGGCGCCCCCGTGATCGCCGTGCTGGTCGCGATCCTCGCCGCCGTCGGGGCGCTCCCGGGCAGGACCGGGCTGGACGCGGAGCTGGTCTGGGCGATCACCGGCGCCCTCGTCCTCGCGCTGATCGCCAGGCTCGGGGCGTCCGTGTGGGCGAACGGTCTCGTGTGGCAGCTGGCAGCGCGGTCCAAGGCGGATCTGCAGCTGTCGGTCCTGGACCGGCTGCGCCGTGTGCCGCTGGGGTTCTTCCAGCGGGTCGATCGCGGGCGGGTGGGAACCGTGGTCACGAGCGATATCCCGATGGTCGACTTCCAGAACATCCCGCAGCAGGTGTTCGCGGCGCTCGTGCAGCCGGTGTGCGCGATCATCGTGCTGTCGATCATCGACGCCAGACTCGCGCTCGCCGCGCTTGCCGGCATCCCCGTCTTCTGGGCGCTCACGGTGTGGAGCGATCGGATCTATCACCGCGTGTTCGCCGATCTGCACGCGGCCCGTCACGATGCGACCGCCGTGATGCTCGAGCAGGCGCGCGGTGCCGCCGTGCTCCGGGGAAACCCGGAATCGTCGGTCGCCCAGCGCTACGACGACGCCGTGGAGCGGCTGGCTGGGGCGAGCATCGCGATGTCGGTCAAGGCGACTCCCGCGACGACCCTCGGCTCGATCGCCGTGGAGTCGGGGCAGGTGCTCCTGATCGCGGTCGGCGCGGCCTTGTTCGCCGCAGGCTCGGTCGGCCCGGCGAGCCTCCTGGCGTTCCTCCTCCTGTCGCTCTCTCTGTACCAGCCCATTCAGGAGCTGACCGCGCTCGCCGGATACCGGCGCAGCCAGCAGCAGATCGCCGCGCGCATCGGGGAGGTCTGGGACGCTCCGGAGCTGCCGGAGCCGGCCGTCCCCGCACGGCCGCAGGGGTGTGCGGTCGAGCTGCGAGACGTGTCGTTCGGCTACGGCGACGAGGAGACGCTGCGCGGAGTATCGCTGCGTGCGGAGGAGCAGCGTGTCACCGCCCTCGTCGGTGCGTCGGGGTCGGGCAAGTCCACCATCGCGAGCGTGATCGCGCGGCTGTGGGACGTCGATGCCGGAGCGGTCGTGATCGGCGGAGCCGACGTGCGCGCGCTGGGCAGCTCCGGTGTGACGGCGGCGGTGACCACGGTCTTCCAGGACGTCTACCTCTTCGACGACACGGTGCGGGCGAATCTCGTGCTCGGGCGGCCGGATGCCACGGACGAGCAGATCGCGGCGGCTCTGCGCGCAGCGCAGTGCGACGACGTCGTGGCCGCCTTGCCGAATGGACTCGACACCGTGCTCGCGGACGGCGGGTCCGACCTCTCCGGCGGTCAGCGGCAGCGCCTCTCGATCGCCCGCGCCCTGTTGAAGGACTCCCCGGTGCTCATCCTCGACGAGGCGGTCGCCGCGGTCGACCCCGGCACCGAAGACCGGATCCAGGCCGCTCTGTCGACGCTCGCCGCCGCGCGCACCGTGATCGTCATTGCGCATCGGCTGAGCACGGTCCAGCATGCGGATCGCATCGTCGTCGTCGATCGCGGGGAGATCGCGGGCACCGGCACGCACGACGAGCTGCTGCGCGACTGCGCCCGCTACCGCGAGCTCGTGGCGGCGCAGGGGCCCGACACGCTCGCCGATCCCCTTACCGCATCACCGGATCTCGTCGAGGAGCACTGAGATGACAACGACCGACACCGCAGAATCGGCCTCGGAAGAGGCGCCATCGCCGGAATCCGCTGGGCGCCGCAGCCGACTCGCCCTCATCGCGGCCCTGTACGGCACGCAGAACCTCAGTCTCGGGTTCTTCACCTACGCGTTCCTCACGATCGCCCAGGCCCAGGGGGTGCCTCTCGCAGCGATCGGCACTGCGGCCGGGATTGCGATCATCCTCACGGTGAAGTTCCTCTGGGCGCCGCTGGTCGATCGCTTCGGCTCGTCGCGCCTCGGACACTACCGTGGCTGGCTGCTGGTGACGCAGACCGGTCTGGGGCTCGGCATCGCGACGCTGGCGCTCTTCGATCCGGCTGATGACTTCGGTGCGCTGCTGGGGATGTTCGCGCTGCTGTTCCTGCTTGCGGCGACCCACGACATCGCCGCGGATGCCGCCGCGGTGCGCCTGCTGCGCCCGGCGGAGCGCGGCATCGGCAACGGCTTCCAGTCGGCCGGCTCCGCGGTGGCCCAGGTCGTCGGCGGCGGGCTGGTACTGGTGATCTACCAGTTCGCCGGCTGGCAGGTCGCCGCGCTCGTGCTGGCGGTGTTCAGCCTCCTTCCGCTCCCGCTCATCCTCGCCTGGCGAGAGCGGGAGACCACGGCGGCGCTGCCGGCGCCGCGAGTCACCCTCGGGTCTGCGCTGGCGTTCTTCGCACGTCCGGCGGTGCGCTGGTGGTGCCTGCTGCTGATTCCGGCCTACACGGTCGGGTTCACCGTGGCATACAACCTGGTTCGGCCGATCCTGGTGGCGGCGGGGTGGGACGCCGGGCAGATCGGGGTGGTCGTGGTGATCGGCGGCAGCGGCGTCGGCATCGCCGCGGGGATCGGCGCCGGGTATCTGGTCTCGCGCATCGGCCGCCGGCGCGCACTGATCTGGCTCGGTGTGCTGCAGGTCGTGGCGACGTTCGGGGTGCTGCCGATCGCGCTCGGGCAGACCTCCCCCGGGGTGGTGCTGGGTGTCGTGGCCCTCGCCAACGCCGCGTTCTGCGCGGCCTTCGCGATCGTCTATACGATCTCGATGGATCTCACCCGGCCGGAGAGCGCGGGGACCGACTTCACCTTCTTCACCACCGTCACAGCGATCCTCATGGTGATCGCCGGCGGCCTGGGCATGGTGGCCGCGGGGGTCTTCGGGTTCGTTCCTGTTGCGGTGGCAGCGGGCATCTTGGCGCTGGCGGGCCTGCTGGTCACGATCTGGCGCATCGACAGGGTGCTGGTGCTCTCCGAAAGATGAGCCGCGCCAGAACAGGCAAAAGACACCGCAGCAGGCTGTTTCCGGCGGAAACGGCCTGCCCCGGTGTCAGGCGCCTGCTGCGGTGTCGGGGGACGGTGGCGTCTCGCTGCGCACATCCACCATCACGGCGCCGCTGATCCAGCCGGAGAGGGCGCGTCTGGTGACGGTGAAAGGGACGGTGACGATCGAGCCCAGGAACACGATCGCCAGGAGCACGCCGGCGACGGACTCGGGGAAGGCCGCGTCGAGCACCATCGGCACGGCCACGACGCTCGCACGCAGCACCCGCCGGACGAGCGTCCCGCGCCAGAGGCTGCCATCGCCACCCGGCCAGCGCGGCGCCAGCCAGACGATGCGCTGGCCGAACGAGCCGTCCCCGCGCACCGCAGGTACGTAGATGAGGAATATCACGGTTGCGGCATATATCCCGAGGTCGACCCGTTCGAGCAGCGTCGTGTCGATCTCGCCGCCGAACGAGAGAATCGCGAAACGGATGCTCACGCTCACCACGCCGGACGTGATGGTCACCGCAGACCAGGTGATGAGCATCGACAGCAGGCGGCGCCACGCGGTGATCGGGCGCGGGGTGAGGCGGCGCGAGCTCAGGGCCTCGCGCCGCGGCATCCAGAACAGCAGCGCCGGGGCGATCAGCGCGCCGAGGAACGCGCCGAGCGTGTTCGCCATGAGGTCGTCGACGTCGGCCAACCGGTATGCACACGGGTAGACGAACCACAGCCCGGTCGCCTGCGTCGCCTCGATCAGGAGCGAGGCGAGCGCGCCGCTCAGCGTCGCGATCCCGATCGATCGCTGCAGGTAGCCGCGCACGAGCACGCCCCAGGGCAGGAACAGGACGACGTTGAAGACGACCTGAAGCACCGCGCTCGACGTCAGCGCTGCCCGGGCTCCGACGTCCGCGACCTCCGTCCGGATGTCGTCGACGAAGGCGAACGGACGCAGCTGCATGCCGTCGACGCCGTACTGCGCACACCAGGCCGCGCTGCTCTCGTCCGGCAGCGGGAGCCAGGTGTAGCTCGCGAGGGCGGCGATGTAGACGCTGACCGCGGCGGTGCCGAGAAGCCGGCGGAAGCTGAGGCCGCCGTAGCGTCGGTACTGCACCACGACCGCCGGGACGAACACCGCGGCGAAGACCACGAGCCCGAACAGCACACCGATCTTCGCGGACCACACCCACACGCTCACGCCACAAGCCTGCCTCATCCCGCCCGCCGTGACGGACGCTGAGCATCTCCTGAGAGCGCTTGATCCGCGAGATGATCGCTGTTAGAAAGTAGATCACACACTGAATTAGTTACACGATGAATAATTCAGTTACTCCCACATGAAGGATGGAAGTCATGAGCGTTGAGGACAAGATGTCTGCCGGCATGGACAAGCTGAAGGGCAAGGCCGAGGAGATGGTCGGCAAGATCACCGGCGATGACGAGAAGGTCGCGGAGGGCAAGGCGACCCAGGTCAAGGCCGACGCCAAGAAGGCGGGCGAGAAGGTCAAGGACGCCGCGAAGGACGTGCTGGGCGAATAGCATCCGCCGCTGCCGCGGTTCGAGGATGCGACATCGGGATACACGACAGACAAGGACGACATCATGGGCTTCATCGGATTCCTGCTTCTGGGACTCATCGCCGGAGCGATCGCGAAGGCGATCCTGCCCGGCAAGCAGGGCGGAGGCTGGATCGCCACCCTCGTCCTGGGCGTCATCGGCGCCATGGTCGGCGGCTGGCTCGGCGGCCTGATCTTCAACGCGTCGATGGAGAAGTTCTTCTCCATCGAGAGCTGGGCGTTGGCGATCGGCGGATCGGTCGTCGTTCTGCTGATCTACGGCCTCATCACGGGACGCCGCAGCAAGACCGAGTGAGCGCACCGCTCACCGCACAGGGGCGGCCCGCAGACGCCGTCGCGGGCCGCCCCTGTCGTGTCGCCATGCGGCGATACGCGCAGGGAACAGACGGCGCACTCGACGAAGACCACGCCTCTAGGATGGAGTCGCGAACATGACGATGATCGCCGGCGAGAACGCCGCAGCATCGACGGATGCCGTCACCTGGGCCGAGGTCGAACCGGGGTTCTGGGTCGGCAGCGGTCGGGGAGTCTTCCTCGGGAGCATCGAGCGGGACGGCGACGGGTTCACCTCCCTCGACTCGAAGGGCGCCGGGGTCGGACGATTCCCGGCTCTCGTCGACGCGATGGCCGCGGTCGTCGCCGTCGCGTGACCGCGCAGGGCGATGAGGCGAGCACCAGGGGGACGGACCATGCCGAAGACGATCATCCGGAACGAGGAAGAGCACCTCTACGCCGATCCTCCGGCGACAGCGGGAGGCCGGGCGCTGAGTACGGCGCTCCTGCGCCTGGCCCGCGCCGAACGGGTGCATGAGATCCGCGCGCTGCGCGCCTCTGGTCTCTCCAGCCTCGACCTGCGTGCGCTGCGGTACCTCGTGCAGGCGGCGCGCGACGGGCGCGACATCAGCCCGAAAGATCTCATCCCGATGCTGGGGACGTCCAGCGCCAACGTGACCAACGTCGTCGACCGGCTCGCGAGCAAAGGGTATGTCGAGCGCGTGCGGCACCCCACGGACCGGAGAGCACACCACCTGAAGCCGACCCCCGCCGCGCTCGAGCAGGTCGGGATCGCCGTCGGGGGACACCACGCCGCGCTCGTCGCGACCATCGACGAGATCGATGATGCCGACGCGGCGGTCGCCGCCGACGTGGTGGCGCGGATCGCCCAGGCCCTCGATAAGCTGTCCGACCAGCAGCGCTGAGCGGCGCTGCGTCGGATCGGAAGGAGCTCCATGTCCTCGTCGTTCTGGGATGCCGATGTCGCCGAACTGCTGCGGGTCTCGCCGGGCTTCGCGTTGCGCGACGTCGACCCGGACGCCACTCCCGGCACATCCGGCGGGAAGAAGAAGGGGCTCGCTGAGCTGCAGCTGCGCGCGCAGGACCTGCGCGAGCTGCAGGAGAAGCTCTTCGCGCAGAGCAGGCTCGGCGCCAAGGATCGCGTCCTGGTCGTGCTGCAGGCGATGGACGCCGCGGGCAAGGGCGGCATCGTCAACCACGTCTTCGCCCAGCTCGAACCCTATGGGCTCCAGCTGAGCGCCTTCAAGGCGCCCACCGCCGAGGAGCGTGCGCACGACTTCCTCTGGCGTGTCGAGCCGCGCACGCCCGGCCCCGGCGTGATCGGGCTGTTCGACCGGTCCCACTATGAGGATGTGCTGATCCAGCGGGTGCGCTCGTTCGCGCCGCCGGAGGAGATCGAGCGGCGCTACGGCGCGATCAACGACTTCGAGCGCCGCCTGGTCGACGAGGGCACCCGGATCGTGAAGATCATGCTGCACGTGTCCCCGCAGGAGCAGGCGGAGCGGCTGCTCTCGCGCCTGGACGAGCCGGCGAAGCACTGGAAGTACAACAGCGGCGATGTCGACGAGCGGGTGCTGTGGCCGGAGTACATGGCCGCGTTCCAGACCGCGATCGACCGGACGAACTCCCCGGATGCCCCGTGGTACGTGGTGCCGGCCAATGCCAAGTGGTATGCCCGCGTTGCCGTGCAGCGGATCGTGATCGACACCCTGCAGGGCATCTGCCCGCACTGGCCGGCGGCCGACTTCGACGTCGCAGCGGAGCGGGCTCGGGTCGAGGACACCCTCGACCTGCGCTGGCCCTAGGCTGGCCGGCCGCGCACGGCCGGACCCTCGGCTCCTCGGGCGCGCCGGTGGTAAGGGTACCCTGAGCAGGGCGATCACGCGCCCGTGCGCGGCACCCTGCCCCGCCGGGTCGTCACCGCCGGAGAGAGAGGCCGATCGTGCGGAGTCCTGAGGCAGCCGTCGCTGAGCGTCGTGCGCGGTCCACGCCGCCCCACACGATGCGTTCCTGGCCCCTGCCGCGCGCACGATCCGAGGCCGTGGAGGCCGTGCGCGCCGCGCTGGACGATGCCGCGCCGGAGGAGCGCGCCGGCATCGTCGAGCGCTTCCGTGATCGGGTGCGCAGCATCGGCACCCCGCTGATCGAGGCAGACGACGAGGGCTGGATGCGCGTCACCTTCATCTGGATCGGCGCTGCGCCGCACGGTGTCGTCGTCCAGCTGAACCACGTCAGCGACCCGCTCGACATCGAGGACACCAGACTGGAGCGCATCTCCGGCAGCGAGGTGCACGCGCTCACCCTGCGCATGCCGGACGACTGGCAGGCCGGCTACCTGTTCGTCGTGCTCCCCCAGCCGGTGCCGCCGGTGCTGCACGGTCGCGTGGACATCCGCGTCATCGCGGCTGTGTCGCGCTTTGCGGAGACGGATGTCTTCGCCGCAGAACGGATGCCGAGCAAGGCGAGCATGGCGACGGGTGGACGCGAGATCCCCGCGCACGCCGTCGCGCGCGGCCCGCGGGCGCCGCAGACAGCGCTCTGGCGGAGCGCGCCGCGGGAGACGACCGAGCTGCCCGCCGTGCCCAGCCCCGGCAACGGCGAGCTGCTGGCGCTGCACCACTGGAAGACCCCGGCCGCAGACGACGGCTCCCCGGTGATCCTGCTGGTGGACGGCGAGGTCTGGCGCAGTGCGTTCCCGGTGACGGCGGAGATCGCCGCCCGGCGTGAGCGGGGGGAGTTCCCTGACGTGCACGTGCTCTTCCTCGAATCCGGCGGCCCTGTGCAGCGGGAGCTCGACTACACCGGCGATGCGGACTCCGCCGCGCTTCTCGCCGCCGTCCGCGACGCGGCGTCCGGCGTGGTTCCCGATACGGCATGGATCATCGCGGGGCAGAGCTTCGGCGGCCTCTTCGCCGCGACGTGCGCGACCCGGCATCCGGGTCTTGTCCGCGCTGCCGTCGCACAGTCGCCGTCGTTCTGGTGGCCTGCCCCGCTCACGCCCTGGCGGCGGGACGCCGGATGGTTCGAGGAGCGCTCCGCTGCGACCTCCGGCGCGCCGGTGCTGATCGAGGCCGGCGCGGTCGAGACGATCGTGGTCGAGCGGGCGCGGCCGGCGGCGGCGCTGCTGCGCGCTCAGGGAGCGCTCATCGACTACCGCGAGTATCGTTCCGGCCACGACGTGCTGCAGTGGCAGTCGACGATCGTCGACGCGCTGCGCGATGCGATCTCGGCGACGGCGTAGGCGGTTCCTGCACGTCTTCTGAGCGTGTCGCCGCGGGGGTTCCGCCGGCGCCGGACCTGACGGAGGATCGGGGTATGACGGATGACGACGTGACCTCGGTGGACGATCTGGATCTGAAGCGGTATCTGGGGCGGTGGTTCGAGATCGGACGGCTGCCCATGCGATTCGAAGACGACGGCGCGCGCGACGTCACCGCGGAGTACTCGCTGCGGGATGACGGCACGGTGACCGTCGACAACCGGTGCATCGACGAGGACGGCAAGCCCGTGCAGGCGCTGGGCCAGGCGGTGCCGGACGAGGACCACGCCGGCCGGCTCCGGGTGAGCTTCCTCCCGGCGGTGCTGCGCTGGGTGCCAGGCACGCGCGCCGACTACTGGGTGCTGCGAATCGATGAGGACTACCGCTACGCGCTCGTCGGCACGCCGGACCACAAGTTCCTGTGGCTCCTGGCCCGCGATTACCGGGTGCCGGAGGATATCGAGGCGGAGTACCTCGCCGAGGCGCGTCGGCAGGGCTACGACACGGATCCCTGGATCCGCCCCCACCAGACCGGGAACGTCGTGACGGACGCGGATCTGGCCGACGACGCCGAGTGAGCCGGGCGCGCGGATCGATCTCGCCCGGCCCGGCTCACGGCGGGGTCAGCGCCCCGGTGCGTCGCCGCCGTTCGGCCCGTTCCCGCCCGGCATCCCGCCCCCGGCCGGCTCGGTCGTCGGGTCGATCCGCACCGCGAGCGTCGCGGTGAATCCCGACGATGCGTCGCCGGTGACGGTCGCGAGCTGCAGCACGCCGCCGTCCTCGCCGAAGACGTTGTCGCTGTCGAGAGTGACGCCGGCGAGGTTCTGGGCCGATCCGGCATAGGCGGGGTCGGAATATACGTCGCCGAGCATATATTCGGGTAGGGCGAGCTGCGACGTGGCGATCGCGTTGGCGGCGTCCGACGTCGCTGCCAGGTCGGGATAGACCTCGAAGTGGATGTGCGGCCAGCGGCCTGTGTAGCAGCCGGGCACGATGGAGGTGAAGCTCACCCGGCCGTCGGCATCGGCGATCTGCACGCCGCGGAGCCAGGTCTCTCCTTCCACGCCGCTCGAGTACATCGAGTAGCGCCCCGCGGCGTCGCAGTGCCAGGCGTACACGGCGACCCCCTGGTACGGACGGTCTCCGCCCGACATGTCGGTGAGCGACAGCGCGAAGGTCAGCGCGATGCCCGCGACGGGGGCATTCTGCCCGATGCTGGAACGGATGTCGGCGCGGACGATGCCGGATTCCTCGAGGACGTCCGGCCCGTTGGATCCGTCCCCGGGGTAGGGGCCTGCCGTCTCGTCCGGGATCTCTCCGGCGGGCAGCTCCGCGGTCGCTGCGGGAGCCGCGGACGGGCTCACGCTCGACGACGGCGTTGCGGAGGAGGAGGGGCTCGCCGCGGGGGCAGCGGTCACGGCCGGTGCGCATGCGGCGAGGGCCACGGTCCCCGCTCCGATGCCGAAGAGTCCCAGCATCGACCGCCGGTTCAGGAGGGTGCGCAGATCGAAGCCGACCCCCTGGTCGACGACCTCCTCGTCTGGGCGGTCGAGCAGGCGGCCCTCGTACGCGGGGCCGCTGGGTGTGTGGACGGGGTCGGGGAATCCGGCGGGCATGGGGTCCTCCGTGTCTCTGCGAGCGGCGCTCGGCGGATGGGATAACCCGAGTTTCGACGGTCGGTCTGAGCGGTCACGCCGAGGACGCCCCGCAAAGACTATGGGTGACCTATGGGTTGTCTATGTTCTGCGGGTTGGAAGTTTGCGGATCTTGGTGCGCGTTTTGTCCCCCATGTGGGGGACAAGGATGTAACCTGTTTCCGACGCATCCCGTCCATCGCAGCCTCCGCCGTGCCCCCCGCGTCGGAGGCTGCGGTGTTTTTCCGTTCGCCAGGGGGCTCGCGAAAGAACATTCATGCAACTTTTGCCCCTTCGCGGCACGAGAATGCGTGATCCGGGGACTCATTCGGTTAGCGTGGGCACCATCGATGCGTTCATCATCGATGAAATCCCCCCAGAAGAACGGCAATTCATGAGCACCCAGGGCATCGTCAAGTGGTTCAACGCGGAGAAGGGCTTCGGCTTCATCTCCCCCGATGAGGGTGGTGCAGACGTCTTCGCGCACTACTCCGCCATCCAGTCCAACGGCTACCGCAGCCTCGAGGAGAACCAGCGCGTCGAGTTCGACGTCGCTCAGGGTCCCAAGGGGTTGCAGGCGGAGAACATTCGTCCTCTTTGAGCCACCAACAATGAAGCCCCGGCCAGCGCCGGGGCTTCATGCTTTTCGGGCGGCATGCCCGCGTCGGTCAGCCGAGGAGCAGGCTGCGCAGCTCGGCGGTGTCGGTCACGGTGGCGACCGTTCCCTTCGCTTCGGCGGGCTCGCCGAAGCCCCACGCGGCGAAGATCACCGGAACGCCGTACTCCGCCCCGCCCTCGACGTCGTGATGGCGGTCTCCGATCAGCACCGGCCGGGACAGGTCGATTCCCTCTGCCTCCAGCCGGGAGAGCGCACGGCCCAGCACGGTGCTCTTCGTGTCCAGTACGTCGGGATCCGATGACGCTCCCTCCACGACGGTGAAGTAGCGGGTGAGGTCGAAGTGGTCCAGGATGGCCTGCACCTGGTCGCGCGGCTTGGAGCTCGCGGTCGCCTGCGGGACGCCCCGGGCGTGCAGTTCGCGGATCAGCTCGGGAACGCCGGGATACAGCCGGACGGATTCGGCGTAGTCCGAGCGCGAGGAGAGCGCCCGATAGCGGCGCACCGCCTCGACGGCCCCCTCCGGGCCGAGGCCGGCGCGATCGCGGAACGACTCTCCGAGCGGGGGCCCGATCCAGTGGGTGAGCTCCTCGACAGGGGGCCGCGGCACTCCGAAGGACTCCAGAACCTCGGCGAGGCGGGGGAGGATGCCGGCGGATGCGTCGGCGATCGTGCCGTCGACATCCCAGAGGACGCAGGTGTAGGCGGACATCTCCTCAGCCTAGGCGCGCCCCGCGCCGCTATCCCCAACTCAGGCAAAAACCCGCGCGAACGCTTTCCCGCGCGGCTTTCGGGCGCCGTGCGCAGACTCTGCCTGAGTTAGGCAGGGGCGAGGCGGAAGCGGTTGCGGTGGAACACCAGGATGCCCTCTGCGCTCATCCGGGAGAGCTCGCGCGAGAGGGCCGCGCGATCAGCGTGCAGGTACTCCGCCAGCTGCGCGCGCGAGAGCGGGATCTCGAACACCGCGCCCGCCGACGCCCCCTCGTGCGATCGCAGATACGCCAGCACGCGCTCCCGCAGGGAGCGCTGCGAGACGAGCTCGAGGTGCTCGCGCAGCCGGGTGTTCTTGGCGAGGACTGCACGCAGGAAGTTGTCGACCACGCGCGGGCGCACGGCGCATCGCGAGTATCCGCCGACCAGCCGCTCGGAGTGGAGGAACACGACCCGGACCTCCGTCGCCGCCACCACCACGCGCGATGCGCTGTGCTCGGAGTCCCAGCCGTCGCCGAACAGGCCCCCCGCGGCGATGACGTCGGTGATCGAGCTGGCTCCCTCGATGGTCTCGGTGTTGTCCAGGGCGACGCCGGCCAGCAGCACGCCGATGCGGCCGTCGCTCTCGGCGCTGGAGAGCACCCGGCTGCCGCGGCCGAGGGTGAGCACCTGTGCGCCCAGGCACGAGCGCACGCACGAGAAGTCGTGTTCGTCGAGGCCGTGGAACAGCTCCCCGTCGCGCCATCCCGGCCGGGAGTCCCGGCTCGGCGATACGAGCGGGAGCATCGTGATCGACATCCGCGAATCTCCGTCCTTGTTGCCACGGCAACCGACACAGCCGCACGCGTGACACAGACTATTACGTGTCAGGTAAGCCTGGCCTAACTTTGTCGGCATCGGATGGAAAGAGCACCCGTCACCATGAACCAGGCACGCGCGATCCCGGCCGCCGCGCCGCAGATCGGGGTCTCCGCCGCGCTCGGCGAGCGCTGGCTGGACGATGTGGTCGCCGGCATCCACGCGCACGCCGACGAGCTCCGCGCCGACGCACTGCCCGCAGACCGCGCCGGCGTCGTCTCGGACCGGGTCGTGGCGCTGCTCAGCGGGCTCGGCTGCTTCCGCCTCACCGCCGACCGGCGCGTGGGAGGGTTCGGCGGTGGCGTGGTCGCGGTGGTGCGGATGGCGCTGGCTCTCGCGCCCTATCACCCCGCTGCCGCGTGGAACGGGGTGGTGTCGAACTCGCATGCGGCCACGGCGCAGTGCGTGCCCCGGTCGCCGTGGGCGGCGGATCCGAGCGCCGACGACGATCCGAGCATCCTGTTCTGCGGCGTGTACGGCGGGCTCGACGCGCGGGTCCGTGTCGATGGCACGCGCCTGCTGCTCTCCGGTCGGTGGCCCAACGCGTCGAATGCGTCGCACGCGACATGGTGCACGGTCGACGCGCAGCACGACGATCTCGGCCGGGTCTTCCTGGTGCTGCCGATGAGCTGCTTCACGGTGGCGGAGACGTGGAATGCGATCGGGATGCGCGGCACCGCCAGCCATACCCTCGTCGCGGATGACGTCGAGGTGGTCCGCGGGCAGCTGATGACCGGATCAGAGCTCGAGCGCGACGGCCGCGGCGACACGCTGGCGCTGCGGGTGCCCAAGCCGCTGCGCACCAGCTTCGGGCTGGCGGCGTGCGGCATCGGGGCGGCATCGGCCCTCGCGGCCGCGGTGGCGCGGCGGCTGACCGACCCGCCCGCCCGCCCGCCGCTGCCGTTCGCGACGCCCGCTGACCCGCCGCCGTCGAGTGCTCCGGCGACGTTCGTGCGCGCCGTCCACCGGCTGGAGGGCGCTGAGCGCACCCTGCTGCACGCCGCAGACCTGCTCGACGCGTGCGCCAGAGCGGAGGCGGTGACGCCCCCGGTGATGGCCGCGGCCAGAACGCACCTGTCGGCGGCCGTGCAGGAGGCCGCGGACGCCACGCACGCGCTGTCGTTGATCAGCGGTTCGAGCACCGCTTTCGAGGGGCACGCGATCGGGATGTACTGGCGCGACGCCCACGTGGCACTCCGCCACCCTGCGCTGTCCGCGTCCACCGGTTTCGACCTGGCCGGACCGGCCGCGATCGCCCGGTACGCGCTGCGCTGACACCCGGCCCCCATCCGCTCCCGTCGCGACCGTCGCGCCCGGGATCCATCGAGAAGAGGAACAGCACCATGCCAGATCCTGCCCCCGTCGCCTATGCGCTCATCACCGGGGGGCTCGGCGAGCTCGCGGACCGGCACCCCGTCACGCCCGGCGCCGTGAGCCCTCACCGGACGTACGACGGGGAGGGATTCCGCGTGCGGCACCTCGCCTTCGACGCCGGAGCGGTGCTGCCATCGCACGTGGCTCCGGCGCCGGTGGTCATTACGGTGCTCGACGGCCACGTCACCTTCACGATCGACGGCATCGACGTCGATCTGCCGCGCGGCGCGACCATCTACGCCGACCGTGACGTCCCCCACGAGGTGACGGCGCACGAGCCGTCTCGCCTGCAGCTCACGCTCATCGGCTGAGTCCGCGTCGCGCGGGCCCCGCATCGACAGAACCCCGTGTGCACCGGACCGGGTGCACTCATCCCAGAGAAAGACCGAAACATCACATGAGAATCAGAGCCCTCCCGCTGGTCGCCCTCGTCGCGGCCAGCGCCCTGCTGCTGGGCGGATGCGCGGCGAACACGACGCCGGAGACCCCGGCGGCAACGGCGGACACGACAGCGGACAGCGCCGCGGACACCGGCACCCGCGTGATCATCGACCACACCGGCGAGGAGGTCACGATCCCGGCGAGCATCACCCGCGTGGCTGTCGACGAGATCCCCATCGCCTCCACTTACCTCGCCTACTTCGGTGGCGAGGCCCCGCACCTGGTCGGCATGTCCGGTGGCGTGGTCAGCGCCCTGGAGAACACCGTGGCCGCCGACATCGCTCCCGAGATCCTCGACGTCGACACCAGCTACTTCGACAACGGCGAGCTCAACGTCGAGACCCTGCTCACCCTGGAGCCGGATGTCGTGCTCTACAACGCGAGCAACACCGAGCACGCGGCGCAGTTCGCGGCGGCGGGCATCCCGGCGGTGGGCTTCGTCACCAGCGGCGATCCTGCCACGGTCTACGCCGACTGGCTGCGGCTGCTCGAGGATGTCTTCGACGAAGACGGCAAGATGGACGAGCTCATCGCCTACGGCGAGGATCTGGTCGCCTCGGCGCGGACGAAGAACGCCTCGATCGCCGACGCCGACCGCAAGAACGCGATGATCGTGTTCCGCTATGCCGCGCCCACGCTGATGGTCGCCGGTGAGGCGCCGTTCTTCGGCTCGTTCTGGCTCGCCACCGCCAACGCAGACAACGCCGCGGTCGGCGCGGAGCAGGGGCTGAGCCCCGTGGGCGCGGAGCAGGTGCTCACCTGGGACCCGGATGTCGTCCTCATCGGCGGCGCCGGGCAGGCGCAGCTCACGCCGGAGCAGCTCATCGCCGGGCAGGCAGAGGGCCTCGACCTCAGCGCGCTGGGTGCGGTGCAGCGGGGCGACGTGTACTCGACGCAGCTCGGCATGTGGAGCTGGTTCACCCCGAACCCGGATGCGCCCCTGATCGCCAACTGGATCGGCGCAGCCATCTACCCCGGTCTCTATGCCGCTGACGAGCTGAAGACGATGACGCGCGACTACTACCGGCTCGCGTACGGCTACGAGCTCAGCGATGCGCAGCTGGACGGGATCTTCGCGAACTCGTTCGCTGGATGAGATCTCTCCTGGTCACCGAGGGGCGTCTCCGCGGCACAGCCGTGGGGGCGCTCCTCGCGCTCCTCTGCGGCGTCTTCGTCGCCTCGCTCCTGCTCGGACGCTACCCGCTCGGCATCGACGAGGTGGCGGCGGCGCTCGCGTCGCGCGTGGGCGGGGAGCCGATCCCGCCTCGCCTGGACGCGGTGGTCTTCGGCCTCCGCGTGCCCCGCACGCTGTTGGCGGTGGTCGTTGGTGCGGGGCTCGCCACGGCGGGCGCGGCCTTCCAGAGCCTGTTCTCCAACCCCCTCGCGACCCCGGACACCCTCGGGGTCACGTCCGGGGCGTCGGTGGGGGCGGTCATCGCGATGCTCTGGAGCCTTCCGCTGATCGCCGTGCAGGGGCTGTCCCTCGTCTTCGGCATCGCGGCGGTGGGGCTCACCCTGGCCATCTCGCGGCACCGCGGCCGCAGCAGCATCGTCATGCTCGTGCTCGCCGGTGTCGTGGTGTCGGCGATCGCCAGCGCTGTGCTGTCGCTGCTCAAGCTCGTCGCAGACCCGAACGACAAGCTGCCGCAGATCACGTATTGGCTGATGGGCTCGCTGGCGGCCGCCGACATGGGAACCATCGCCCGGGGCGCGCCGACGATCCTGATCGGCGTGGGGGTCATCTTCGCGCTGCGGTGGCGCCTGAACATCCTCGCCCTGGGGGAGGACGAGGCGCGGGCGACGGGCTCGAACGTGCGGGTGATCCGGATCGCTGTTATCATCGCGGCCACGCTGATCACGGCGTCCGCCGTGTCGATGTGCGGTCAGGTCGGCTGGGTCGGCCTGCTGGTTCCGCACATCGCACGGATGCTCGTCGGCAGCAACAACCGTGTCGTCATCCCGATGAGCATCGGATTGGGGGCGATCTTCCTCGTCGTGATCGACGTCATCGCCCGGACGCTGACCGCATCGGAGATCCCGATCTCGGTGATCACCGCGTTCGTCGGTGGCCGATTTTCATCGTCCTGCTGCGCCGGACCGGAGGTTCTGCCGCATGACGCTGCGTGTGGAGAAGGCCACCTTCGGGTACGGGCGGCGGGCGGCGGTGGTCGACGACCTCTCGTTCGAGCTGCCCGCGGGGCGGCTGCTGGCGGTGCTCGGCCCCAACGGGGTGGGCAAGACGACGATGCTGCGGTGCATGCTGGGGCTGCTGCGCTGGCGGGCGGGACGCACGACCTTCGACGGTGTCGACATCGCCGCGATGAGCGACCGCACGCGGTGGCAGACGTTCGCCTTCGTGCCGCAGGCGCGCAACGCCGCGTCGCTGGAGATCACCGGCCTGGACATGGTGACGATCGGCCGTGCGTCGCGGATGGGCACGTTCGCGCAGCCGTCCGCTGCGGATGCCGACCGGGCTTCGGCGGTGATGGAGCGCATCGACATCGCGCACCTGCGTGATGTGCCGTGCGGTCAGATGAGCGGCGGCCAGTTCCAGATGGTGCTGATCGCGCGCGCCCTCGTGGGCGAGCCGCGGGTGCTGGTGCTGGACGAGCCGGAGACCGGTCTGGACTTCCGCAACCAGCTGGTCGTGCTCGACCTCCTGGAACGACTGGTCCGGGAGGAGGGGCTGGCGATCGTGATGAACACCCATTACCCCACCCATGCGCTGCGGGTCGCGGACGCCGCGTTGCTGCTGGCACCGGGTGCCCGTCCCGTCTTCGGCGCGGCCCGCGATGTGGTCACGCCGGAGCGGCTGGCCGCATCGTTCGGGGTGCGGGTGGAGATCGCCTCCGTCGAGGTGGATGCAGAGCAGCATCGCGCGGTGCTGCCGATCTCGATCGTCGACCGGCCGGGACGGTGATCGCGGCGGGGTCAGAACAGCGTGGGCACTCCCGAGTCGATGCCCTTCATCGCGGCGTAGTCGAGCACGAGGCAGCGGATTCCGCGATCGGTGGCGAGCACGCGCGCCTGCGGCTTGATCTCCTGCGCGGCGAACACTCCCTGCACGGGGGCCAGACGCGGGTCGCGGCCGAGCAGCTCGAGGTAGCGGGTGAGCTGCTCGACGCCGTCGATGTCGCCGCGCCGCTTGACCTCGACGGCGATGGCGACCCCGTCGGCATCGCGGACCAGGAGGTCGACAGGCCCGATCGCGGTCGGGTACTCGCGGCGCACCAGCGTCGCGCCGTCCGCGATGAGGTCGACCTGTTCGGCGAGGAGACGCTGCAGGTCGGCTTCGACGCCGTCCTTCTGCAGACCGGGATCGATTCCCAGATCGTGGTTGCTGTCGTGCAGGATCTCGAAGATCTGCACCCGCAGGGCGTCGCCGGTCTTCTGGTGCACCACGCGCCACACCTCGGTGACGCCGGCCTCCGTCTCATCCTCGCGGGGCGTCTCGGCGTCGAGCCGGCACGGCGGGCTCATCCAGTTGAGCGGCTTGTAGCTGCCGCCGTCGGAGTGCACCAGCAGGCTGCCGTCGCCCTTGTGCACGAGCAGGCGCGTGGCCATCGGCAGATGGGCGTTGAGACGGCCGGTGTAGTCCACGCAGCAGCGGGCGATGACGAGGCGCACCCGTCGAGCCTAATCCCCCGCCGCGGCCGTCACGCGCGCTCGGCCGACGGATGCTCCTTCTCGTCGTCGCGCAGCGGCCGGGCGGCCCCGGAGGCGAGGCCGGAGAGCGCCACGAGCACGACGAGGATGTAGAGCGTGTTGAGCAGGCCGATGTGGTCGCTGATGACCCCGAGCACCGGGGGGCCGGCGAGAAGGGCCACGTAGCCGATCGTGGCCGCCGCGCTCACGCGGGCCGCGGCGCGAGCCGGGTCGTCCGAGGCGGCCGACATGCCGAGCGGGAAGCCGAGCGACGCGCCGATGCCCCACAGCGCGGCGCCGAGGAAGACGAACGGCAGGGACGGGGCGAGGATGAACAGCAGGATGCCGCCGGTCGCGGCGACGGCGAGCACGCGCAGCACCGCGACGCGGCCGAACCGGTCCACGAGCGGACCGCCGAACACTCGCACGAGCGTCATCGCGATGGAGAACACCACCAGCACGCTCGCGCCGACCGCCGGACCGCCGCCGTGGTCTTCTGCGGTGGCGAGCGCGAGCCAGTCGTTGGCGCCGCCCTCGGCGAAAGACATCCCGAGCATCACGATGCCGAGCGCGTAGGTGCGCGGCTCACGCCATGCCGACAGCGCGACGCCGAGGCGGTCGCGCCAGCCGGGGCCGTCCTGTTCCGCGGCCTCGTCGAGGGTCTCGGCGCGGCGGGGCACGTTGGCGATGCTGGTGATGCCGACCACATAGATGAGGGCCGCGATCACGAGGGTGTGGCCGGCGACGTCGATGCCGAAGCGTGCGGCAAGGGCGCCGAGCGACGCGCCGAGCACCGTTCCCAGGCTGAAGAAGGCGTGGAACAGCGGCAGGATCGTCTTCCCCGCGTGCTGCTCGATCGCGGCCGCCTCGACGTTCATCATCACGTCGACGGCGCCGTTGCCGAGTCCGAACAGCAGCAGGGCGATGAGCACGACCGCCATCGAGCCGATCACGTTGGTGCCCAGGCCCAGCAGCAGGATGCCGGTGCCGAAGGTCAGGATCGCGACGAGCATGCTGCGCCGGGCGCCGAAGCGCGCCAGCATGGCTGGTCCGGCGGAGAGTCCCACGATGGCAGCGACACCGCAGCCGAGCAGCAGCAGGCCGACCTGGGACCGATCGATGTCGAGCGCCGAGCGGATGTCGGGGATGCGCGATGCCCACGTCGCCACCGACATCCCGCTGAGCAGGAAGATCGCGAAGACCGCGGTGCGCCAGCGGATGTACTGCGAGTGGGTCAGTGCGGTGTTCACCGGAAGAGCTTACCGAATCGTTTCGATGTCAGGAAACACGCGAAAGACGGCAATGGAGGGAGAGCTATCCTCGAAGCATGAGCCGCAGCGCCGCAGAGCCAGGGGCGCGCCAGCGCAAGCCGGCGCGCGCCACCATCTCCGATGTCGCCCGGCGCGCGGGCGTCGCGGCGTCGACGGCCTCTGTCGTGTTCAGCGGCAAGGCGAAGGTGTCCGAGGACACCCGCCGCCGGGTACTCGACGCCGCCGCAGAGCTGGGCTACACCGGACCAGACCCGCGAGCAGCGTCGCTGCGACGGGGGAGCAGCGGCATCATCGCCGTGATCATGGAGGGGCCGCTGCGGCGGGCCTTCCTCGACCCGGTCAACATCGCCACGATGGACGGGATCACCGACGCTCTCGCGTCGATCGGATCCGGGGTGCTGCTGCTGCGCTGCGATGCGGTCGGTGACGGCCCCACGCTGGCCACCGCCCCGGTCGACGCGGTGGTGCTGCTGGCGGGCAGCAGTCCAGAGCTCGTGCGCCAGGCGCAGGAGCGCGGGCTGCCCGTGGTCTCTGTCGAGGCATATGCCTGTGAGGGAATATCGCGGATCGAGCTTGACGACCGCGCGGCCTCCGCGCGCATCGCCGAGCACCTCCAGGCCCTCGGGCACGAGCGGGTCGCTGTGCTGTCCCTGCCGCGGGGGCGCGACGGCACCCGCGGCTGGGCAGCCGCGGAGCAACTCGACCGGATCCGGCTCGCTGTGACCCGCGAACGGCTCGCCGGGGTCCGCGCGGTGTTTCCCGACGCGCCGGTCTACATCTCCGAGAACAGCTCGATCGACGAGGGCGCTCTCGCCGGG
Source organism: Microbacterium longlingense (assembly GCF_058349825.2). Classification (NCBI taxonomy): domain Bacteria; kingdom Bacillati; phylum Actinomycetota; class Actinomycetes; order Micrococcales; family Microbacteriaceae; genus Microbacterium; species Microbacterium longlingense. The sequence goes on along the minus strand of NZ_JBYRJA020000007.1, from coordinate 49,323 downwards.
CGTGCGATGCTCGCAGACCCCGCGACGCGCCCGAGCGCGATCCTCGCCCAGAGCGATCTGCTGGCGGCCGGTGTCGTCCGCGCCGCGGAGGAGCTCGGCATCCGGGTTCCCGATGAGCTCAGCGTCGCCGGTTTCGACGGGATCGCCGTGGACGGATTGGGCGGTCGTGAGCTGACCACGGCTGTGCAGCCGGCGGTGGAGAAGGGGCGCGCGGCGGGGGAGGCCGTGGCACGGATGCTGCGCGGCGAGGCGCCGTCGACGGTGCGCCTGGAATGCGCCTTCCGGGCGGGGTCGACGACCGCCTCCGCACCGGAAAATCTCCGTCACTGAAACCATCCGGTCACATTGACCCCATAAAATGGTTCTGAACCGCCCGCCTGCGCCCGTAACGCGGCCGACGAGCTGAAGGAGCCCACATGCTGACGCTCCTCCTTGTGTTCGCTCTGGGAGCCCTGCTTCTGCCGCTCCTGATCCGGTGGATCGGGGAGCGCGCCTTCACGGTCGCCGCGCTCATTCCGCTGGCGGCATTCGTTCACGCCCTGGTGCTGACGCCGAAGGTCCTCGCCGCGGGGGCCGACCCCGCCGCTGTCCCGTACGAGTCGGTGGCGTGGATCCCGCAGCTCGGCGTCAACCTTTCGATGCGGATGGACACGCTCAGCTGGGTGATGACGCTCATCGTCACCGGCGTCGGGGCGCTCGTGCTGCTGTACTGCCGCTGGTATTTCCGCGGCCACGCCCACGGGCTCATGGTCTTCGCCCCCGTCCTCCTCGCCTTCGCCGGTGCGATGTACGGCCTCGTCCTCACCGACGACTTCGTGCTCCTGGTGATGTTCTGGGAGACCACCAGCGCGCTGTCGTACCTCCTGATCGGGCACTACCACGCGCGCCAGTCCAGCCGGCGCGCCGCACTGCAGGCCCTGATCGTGACGACGCTCGGCGGCCTGGTGATGTTCGTCGGCGTCGTTCTGCTGTGCGTCGACACCGGCACCACGAGCATCTCCGGCATCCTCGCCGCTGCGCCCACCGGGCCCATCGTCGACGCCGCGCTGGTGATGATCCTCGTGGGCGCGCTGAGCAAGTCGGCGATCTTCCCGTTCCACTTCTGGCTGCCGGGCGCGATGGCAGCGCCCACCCCGGTGAGCGCGTACCTGCACGCCGCGGCCATGGTCAAGGCCGGGATCTACCTCATTGCCCGTCTGGCTCCGGTGTTCGCCCTCTCGGCGACCTGGCATCCGGTGGTCATCCCGCTCGGGATCTTCACGATGCTGCTCGGCGGCTTCCAGGCTCTCCGGGAGACCGACCTCAAGCGCATCCTCGCGTTCGGCACGGTCAGCCAGCTCGGCTTCTTCGTCGTCGTGCTCGGCATCGGCACCCCCGCGGCGGCGCTCGCCGGACTCGCGCTGGTCATCTCGCACGCGCTCTTCAAAGCAGCCCTGTTCCTCGTGGTCGGTGTCATCGACCGTCAGCTCTCCACGCGTGACATCACCGAGCTCTCCGGTGTCGGGCGTCAGGCGCCGTCGATGGCCGTGGCATCGTTCATCGCGGTGGGTTCGATGATGGGCGTCGCGCCCACCCTGGGATTCGTGGCGAAGGAGGCCACGCTCGGCGCGCTCCTGGAGGCTGCCGCAGAGGGCTCGGTGTGGGGCCTGGTCTCGCTCATCGGCGTGATCCTCGGAGCCGTCCTCACCGCCGCATACGGATCGCGGTTCCTGTGGGGCGCGTTCTGGCGCAAGCGCGACGGCAACGGCCAGATCCTGCCGGACACCGAGTGGCCGGATCCGCCGGTGGGCTTCCTCGGCGCCCCCATCGTGCTCGGCGCGCTCTCGCTCGGCCTGGGCCTTGCCGCGCCCCTGGTCGACACCGCGCTGCAGGGCTACGCCGCAACCGTCGCGCCGATCGGCCTCAGCGGTGAGCCGGGCGAGACGGGGCACCTTGCGCTGTGGCACGGCTTCGAGCCGGCGCTGTTCATCTCCATCGGGGCGATCCTGCTCGGCATCGGCCTGTTCCTGCTGACCCGCCGCAGCGGCTGGGACCTCAAGCCACGTCTGCTGCCGTTCACCGCCTCCGACGTGTACTCGCTGCTGATGCGCGGCGTCGACCGGATCTCGGTGCTGGTGACGTCGGTGACCCAGCGCGGCTCGCTCCCGGTGTACGTCGGAACGATCTTCCTCGTGCTGGTCGCCGCAGAGCTCACCGCGCTGCTCGGCACGCCCCAGCAGCGCCTGGAGCTTTCGCTCTGGCACACCCCTGCGCAGATCGCCGCCGGTCCCATCATGATCGTCGCCGGCATTCTCGCCGTGCTCTCGCGCAAGCGCTACACCGGTGTCGTGCTCGTCTCGGTGACGGGACTGGGCATGGTCACGCTGTTCGCCACGAGCGGTGCTCCCGACCTCGCGCTCACGCAGATCCTCATCGAGACCGTCACGCTGGTGACCTTCGCGCTCGTGCTGCGGCGCCTGCCATCGCGGCTCGGTCAGCACAACGCGTCCGTCGGGCGTCTGCCGCGTGCCTTCCTCGCGATCGCCGTCGGGGCGACGATGGCCGTCGTCGCGATCGTGGCGACCCAGGCCAGGGTGGCCGAGCCCATCTCGCTGGCCTTCCCCGACCTCGCCTACACCCTCGGCCACGGCAAGAACGTCGTCAACGTCGCCCTCGTCGACCTGCGCGGCTGGGACACCATGGGCGAGCTGTCCGTGCTCGTGCTCGCGGCGACGGGCGTGGCGTCGCTGGTGTTCGTGACGCATCGCGCCGATATGCTCTCCAGCGCGCGTTCGCTGCCCGCCGCCAAGCGGCGCCGCGGCCGGCTGCGTCCGCTCGTCGAGACCGACGACGGCGTGCGCTTCCAGACCGCCGAGAACAGCAGCGCCCCGCGGGCGTGGCTCGTCGGCGGGCAGCGGATGGACCAGGCCGAACGCTCGATCCTGCTCGAGGTGATCGTCCGCATCCTGTTCCACACCGTGATCGTCGTCTCGATCTATCTGCTCTTCGCCGGGCACAACCTCCCCGGCGGCGGGTTCGCCGGGGGCCTGGTCGCCGGGATGGCACTGGTCATGCGCTACATCGCCGGCGGGCGGTGGGAGCTCGGCGCCGCAGCGCCCGCCGATGCCGGGCGCCTCCTCGGCGTCGGCATGGTGCTCGCGGTGGGCACAGCCGTCGTGCCATTGCTGTTCGGGCAGGCCCCGCTCACCAGCACGGTCTGGGAGGCGGAGGTCTGGGGTCTCGGGCACATCGAGTTCGTCAGCTCGACGATCTTCGACATCGGTGTCTATCTGGTCGTCATCGGCCTGGTGCTCGATGTCCTCCGCAGCCTCGGCGCCGAGGTCGACCGTCAGCTGGCCAACGACCGCCGCCGCATGACCCCGGCCCAGCGATCGGGGGTCAACGTCTGATGGACATCTCGCTCACCCTCGTCATCGTGATGGCCGTGCTGTTCGCGGCGGGCGTCTACGCGATCATGGAGCGCAGCCTCACGCGCGTGCTGATCGGCTTCCTGCTGCTCGGCAACGCCACGAATCTGCTGCTGATGATCGTGATGGGCGTGCCGGGGATCGCGCCGTTCTTCGGCGACGCAGACGAGCAGGCCATGACCGATCCGCTGCCCCAGGCGCTCACCCTCACCGCGATCGTCATCACCTTCGCCGTCTCGGCGTTCCTCCTCGCCCTCATCTACCGCTCCTGGCAGCTCGGAGACGCCGACACCGTCGAGGACGACGACGCCGACATCGCCCTGCGCGAGCGCACCGACGAAGAGGACGAGACGATGGAGGACTCCGGCGACGAGTCCGACGACGACGCCACCACCGACTTCGTCGAGGAGACCCTGCCGATCCGCGTGCTGCACGGGCAGGACATCCTCGGCATCATCGACGACGCGCCCATGAACCTGCCCACGGCCGCCGCGCGGGAATGGCTCGCGGGCGACCGGGCGCGCGCCGCCGACACCGAACCATCGGGGCCGGGGGCGGCCCCCGCGTCCGATGACACAGACACCGACGGAGAGGGGGAGCGCAGATGACCTACGCCTCCCTCGTGCCGCTGATCGTCACCCTGCCGCTGCTGGGCGCGGCGGTCTCGCTCATCTTCGGCCGCCGCGCCAAGCTGCAGGCCGCGGTGTCGATCATCACCCTCGTGCTGGTCGCCGTGATCGCGACCGTGCTCCTCGTGGTGGTCGACGGCAGCACGCCGCTCGCGGTGTCCGTCGGCGGTTGGCCGATGCCCTTCGGCATCCTGCTCTACGTCGACCGGTTCGCCGCGCTGCTCGTGCTCGTCTCGAGCATCGTGCTGGTGGCGGTGCTCCTGTACTCGATCGGACAGGGCGCCGCAGACGGCCTCGACGACACGCCGATCTCGATCTTCAACCCCTCGTACCTGATCCTCGCCGCCGGCATCTTCAACGCCTTCATCGCGGGAGACCTGTTCAACCTCTATGTGGGCTTCGAGATCCTGCTCGTCGCGTCCTATGTGCTCATCACGCTCGGCAGCACAGAGTCGCGCATCCGCACCGGCGTGGTCTACATCGTCGTCTCTCTCGTGTCGTCGATCATCTTCCTCGCCGCGATCGCCCTGATCTACGGCGCCCTCGGCACCGTCAACATGGCGCAGATCGGCGAGCGGATGGGAGAGCTGCCGCAGGAGGTCCAGCTCGTCCTGCACCTGATGCTGGTGATCGCGTTCGGCATCAAGGCCGCGATCTTCCCGGTGTCGTTCTGGCTGCCAGACTCCTACCCGACCGCCCCCGCGCCGGTCACCGCCGTCTTCGCGGGCCTGCTGACCAAAGTCGGCGTCTACGCGCTGATCCGCACCGAGACGCAGCTGTTCCCCGACAACAGCATCGACATGCTCCTGCTGATCATCGCGCTCGCCACGCTCGTGGTCGGCGTGCTCGGCGCCGTCGCGCAAGCCGAGCTGAAGAGGATCCTGTCGTTCACGCTGGTCAGCCATGTCGGCTACATGATCTTCGGCCTCGCCATCGCCACCCCGGCGGCGATGGGGGCGACGGTGTACTACATCGTGCACCACATCGTCGTGCAGACCACGCTGTTCCTCGCGGTGGGGCTCATCGAACGCCGTGCCGGAAGCACGTCGCTGTTCCAGATCAAGGGGCTGATGGCTGCCGCCCCGGTGCTGGCGGTGCTCTACCTCCTTCCGGCGTTCAACCTGGGAGGGATCCCGCCGTTCTCGGGCTTCATCGGCAAGTTCGCGCTGTTCGCCGCCGCCGCGGAGGTCGGCACCCCGATCATGCTCGTGCTGATCGGCGGCGGCATCGTCACCTCGCTGCTCACCCTCTATGCGCTCATGCGCGCGTGGAACCTGGCGTTCTGGCGCGAGGACGACGACGCATCGGAGACCATCACGCGTCTCTCGCGGGCCGGCTCCGACGATGAGCAGCAGGAGAGCCGTCGCATCCCGCGCGTGATGACCTTCACCACCGCCGGCATGGTCGGGGTCACCCTGGTGCTGACCATCTTCGCCGGGCCCATCTACGCCCTGTGCGACCGGATCGGCCAGGGGCTCCTCGAACCCGTGACCCTCGTGCAGGTCGAGGAGGACGGCTCATGAGCCCGCAGGAGAGCTGGCGGGCCTTCGCCACCGATTTCCGGCACCAGCTGCCGTTCCTGCTGTGGCTGACGCTGCTGTGGATGCTGCTGTGGCAGCAGTTCACCGTGCTCTCGGTGGTGACCGGCATCCTGGTGGCGTTCTTCGTGACGCGGGTCTTCCGCCTGCCGACCATCGAGCTGTCCGGGCGGCTCAACCTCTTCTCCATCGGCGTGTTCGCCGTGCAGTTCCTCGGCGCCGTGGTCTGGGGCGCCGTGTCGGTGGCGTGGCAGGTGCTGCGGTTCGGGCAGAACGCCGGCACCGCCATCATCGCCGTCCCGCTGCGCTACGCCGACGACCTCGTGATGACCCACGTCGCGGTCACCGCATCGCTGATCCCCGGGTCCGTGGTGCTCGAAGCCGACCGCGACCGGCGCATCCTCTACCTGCACGTGATCGGCGTGAAGAACATGGACGACGTCGAGAAGCAGCGCGCCGGCATCCTGCGGTGGGAGCGTCGCATCGTTCGTGCGGTCGGATCGCCGCAGCAGTTCCGCGCGCTGCGGGCCGACGAGCGGGCCCAGCGCGCGACCGCCGTGGAAGGAGGTGGGCGATGAACATCCTCCTGGGCGTGATCTTCGCCGTGTTCGCGATCGCCGCGATCCTGACCGTGGTGCGGATCGTGCGCGGGCCCTCCATCCTCGACCGCGCCGTCGCCTCCGATGTGCTGCTCACCGAGGTCATGTGCGTGCTGGGGGCGGAGATGGCGATCAATCAGCACACGCGCACGCTGCCGGTGCTGCTCATCGTCGCCGCGGTCGGGGTCTTCGGCTCGATCTCGGTCGCGCGCTTCGTCGCACGGAGGGACACCCCGAGCTCATGAACGCCTTCCCCGTCTTCAGCGATGCCGTGACGGCCGACCCTGCCGGGGCCGACCTGCCGGTGCTGAACCTGTTCCACATCGAGGTGCCGGGGCCGATCGTCGAGGTCGTCGTGCTGCTGCTGATCCTGGCGGGGGCGCTGCTGTGCCTCACCGCGGCGATCGGCCTGCTCCGCTTCCGCGATGTGCCCACCCGACTGCACGCGGCGACCAAGCCGCAGGTGCTCGGCGTGCTGCTGATCCTCGCCGCCATCGCCCTGTCGCAGCGGTCGGTGGTCGGCATCCTGCTCGGCGTGGTGATGGTGCTGCCGGTCGCGCTCATGCAGCTGGCCACCGCTCCGCTCTCTGCGCATATGGTGGGCCGGCAGGCCTACCGCAACGGACGTATCGAGCACGGCTCGCTCGTCGTCGACGAGCTCGCCTCGGCGCGCGAGACGCCGCCGGGCGCCGGCGGCTGACCCAACTCAGGCATTCCCCCGCGTCCGCCCCCGGATCCGCCGTTTCCGGCATGCCGGGGCTGTTTCTGCCTGAGTTCGGTGTGTGCCAGACGGTTGTCCACACAAGCGCGGCCTGAGGAGGCGTCCACGGCTGCCGGCGGCGGGTGCTCTCGCCGGGTCGCGGTCGACGATCCTTGCGGCATGAGCGCGCACGACAGAGCGTCCCTGGTCTACCGACCGCAGGCCTTCCCAACCGCAGAGCTGGTCGGGAGCGGTCTCACGAAAGCGCGAATCCGCCGTGCCGTCGCCACCGGGCGCCTCATCCGGTTGCGACGCGGCTGGTACGCGGGGCCGGCCATCGACCCCGCGGTCGCCGTGGCGGTGCGCGCGGGCGGCAAGCTCACGTGCACGTCGCTGCTGAGCCTGCTGGGGGTCTTCGTGATCGACCCGACCGCGGTGCACGTGCACATGCCGCGGAGCATGTCACGGTTCCGCGATCGGGCGAGTGATGGCCTCATCATGCACTGGGGTGACGAAAGCGACACGCACGGCCCCGCGCACGCGGTCTCCCTCGCAGACGCGGTGCGGCGGGCGGCCGCGTGCCAACCCCCGCGAGCCGCGATCGCGACCCTCGACAGTGTGCTGTTCCACCGGCTCATGACGGTGACCGAGCTGCACGCCGCCCTCCGTGCCACTCCGCGGCGATGCCGGGTGTTGATCCCCCTCGTCGACGGTTCGGCGGAGTCCGGCCCGGAGACCTTCGTCCGCCTTCTGCTGCGCTCGCTCGGGCTGCGCTACGAGACGCAGGTCGTCATTCCCGACGTCGGCCGGGTGGACTTCCTCGTGGAAGGGTGGCTGATCATCGAGTGCGACAGCCGCGAGTTCCACGAGGGGTGGCCCAAGCAGAAGACCGACAGGGCTCGTGACATCGCCGCCGCACGACGGGGGTATGTGACGATCCGGCCGATCGCCGAGGACATCTTCGCCCGCGGCGACGCCGTGCGCGCCGATATCGCCGCCGTCGTCGCCGCGCTGGGCGACCGGATCGGCGGACAGCCGTCCCCAACTCAGGCAGCAGGGCGCCGGAAGCCGGCCTTCCGGCGTCCGGTGCCGGCTGCGCGGCGTATTGCCTGAGCCCGGGTCGACGGTCAGCCGGTCAGCCGGTCAGCCAGTCAGAGCGTCTGGGCGAAGGCGCGGATCCGCTCGGCGGCCGGAGCAGCGTCACCGATGAGCGTGCCGTGCCCGTGGCCGGGGATCTCCGTGAGCACGCCCTGATCCGCTCCGCGCGGGAGCCGCGCGATCGCCTCGTCGCACCACGTCACGGGGGAGACCGGGTCGTGTTCCCCGCGCAGCACGAGAACCGGGCACTGCACCCGGGCGAGCGCCTCCTCGGGGCGGTGCACGATCGTCGCGCGGATCTTCCGGATCAGGTGCGGTCCGCTGCGCAGGTACTCCCGTCCGCCGCGGATCATCACGCGCGGGCTCTCGCCGATGAGGTCGAGGGCGAGCCGGGCGAGCTGGCTCAGCGGCTTACGCGCGTGGTCGTCGACGGTCGGCGCTGCGAGCACCAGACCGGCCACCAGATCGGGGTGCCGTGCCGCGATCTCGACCGCGACCTGACTCCCCATCGAATGCCCGATCACGACGGCGTCAGACACTCCGTCGGTGCGCAGCGCCGCGGCGACCAGATCCGCGTGCCGCTCCATCGTGAGCGTGCGCTCCGGCTCCGGGGCCTCACCGAAGCCCGGCAGGTCGACGGCGATCACGCGCCCCGGCAGGTGCGCGACGAGATCGATGAAGACGCTCCGGCCCATCCCGATCCCGTGGATCAGCACGTAGGCCCGCGGCCCCGTGCCGAACTGCTCGCGGATGAGCGTCGCCCCACGGTACTCGAACGCGTCCACCCGCGCCTCTGGGTGCCCGAGCACGGTTGCCATCGTCTTCCCTCCGTCGAACGGTCACGTATGACTCAATTCTCCCGGACATTCTCGCCGCCGCGGACGAGGGGCGCGCCCCGGTCGTCGGCGACCGACGCCGGAGGGGGTCGATCAGACCCGTTCGAGGGCCTGGGCAAGGTCGGCGAGCAGGTCGTCCACGTCTTCCAGGCCGACGGACAGTCGTACCACCTCGACAGGGACGGCCGCGTCCGTTCCCCGCACGGAGGCGTGCGTCATCGCGTCGGGGTAGTTCACCAGCGACTCCACGCCGCCCAGCGATTCGGCGAGCTGGAAGACCCGCGTCGACTCCGCGAATCGTCGTGCGGCCTCGCCGCTCTCGAGCGCGACGGAGACGATGCCGCCGAAGCCGGACATCTGCGACGCCGCGAGCTCGTGACCCGGGTGCGTGGGGAGCCCAGGGTAGTAGACCTGCGCGACCCCCGGCTGTGCCGCCAGGAACTCCGCGACAGCCTGCGCGTTCTCACCGTGGCGCTGCATCCGCACCGGGAGCGTCTTGATGCCGCGGCTGGTGAGCCACGCGTCGAAGGGGGAGGACACCGCGCCGACGGCATACTGCAGAAAGCCGATCTCCTCGGCCAGCGCGTCGTCGTCGAGCACGACCGCGCCGCCCACGACATCAGAGTGACCCCCGAGGTACTTCGTGGTCGAGTGCACCACGACATCGGCGCCGAGGGAGAGCGGGCGTTGCAGGGCCGGGGTGGCGAAGGTGTTGTCCACCACCACCAGCGCACCGGCGGCGTGACCGATGGCGGCGAGCTCGCGGATATCGCTCACCCGAAGCAGCGGGTTCGACGGGGTCTCGACCCACAGGATGCGCGGCGCTGCGGCGTCGACCTCCGCGCGCACGGCGGCCAGATCGCTCATGTCGACGAGGCGCACACGCACTCCCCACGCGCCGAGCACACGGGAGATGAGGCGGAAGGTGCCGCCGTACACGTCGTTGCCGAGCAGGACGTCGTCGCCGGGGCGGAGCACCGCGCGCAGCAGCGCGTCTTCGGCGGCCAGGCCGGAGGAGAAGGAGAACGCGTGGGCGCCGCCCTCGAGCGCGGCCAGCTGATCCTGCAGGGCGGTGCGGGTCGGGTTTCCGCTGCGGCCGTACTCGTAGCCGGCGCGGAGATTGCCGATGCCGTCCTGCGCGAACGTCGTCGACAGGTGGATGGGCGGGATGACGGCGCCGGTCTCGGCATCCGCCGCCTGGCCCGCGTGGATCGCGAGGCTGGAGATGCCGGAGAGAGAGGGAAGAGTGCTCATGCGGGTGCGTCCTTTCGGCCCGAGGGGGTGCTGTCTGCGGTCGGTGTCTGGATGTCGAAGCCGTGCTCAGACATCCAGGTGTCGTCGTGGATCTTGTCGAGGTATCCGCGCCCGTGGTCTGGCAGGAGGACGACGAACACGTCGTCCTCCGTCGCGTGCGCGGCGCGGCGCAGCGCGGCGGCGACGGCCATGCCGCTCGATCCGCCAACGAGCAGACCCTCCTCCCGCGCGAGGCGGCGCGTGATCGCGAAAGCCTCTGCGTCGTCGATGCGCTCATACGCATCGACGATCGTCTGGTCGAACGTCTCGGGGAGGAAGTCCTCCCCGACACCCTCCACGAGGTAGGGATGGATCGGACCGCCGGAATAGATCGACCCCGCAGGGTCCGCCCCGATCACCTGCACGCGTCCGCCGCTGCGCTCCTTGAGGAATCGTCCGGTTCCGCTGATCGTGCCGCCGGTGCCGATGCCGGCGACGAAGTGGGTCACGCGTCCGTCGGTATCCGCCCAGATCTCTGGTCCGGTGGTGGCGTGGTGCGCGCGGGGACCGTTCTGGTTCGCGAACTGGTTCGGGTTGAACGCACCGGGGATCTCCCGGGTGAGGCGCGCGGCGACCTCATAATACGAGCGCGGATCGTCCGGTTCCACGGCGGTCGGCGTGATGACGACCTCTGCGCCGAGGGCGCGCAGGGTGGCGACCTTGGGGCCGTCGAACTTGTCCGGCACGACGAAGACCATCCGGTAGCCGCGCTGGATGGCGACCAGGGCGAGACCCACGCCGGTGTTTCCGCTGGTGGCCTCCACGATCGTGCCGCCGGGGCGGAGGCGACCCTCGCGCTCCGCGGCGTCGACGATGGACGCCGCGATGCGGTCCTTCGCCGATCCGCCGGGATTGAAGTACTCCAGCTTGACGAGCACCGTGGCGGGGACGTCGCGGGCGACCGGACCGAGCCGGACCAGCGGGGTCTTGCCGACGAGGTCGGCGACGTGCAGCGCATAGCGCATGGTGAGAGTGTCCTGACGGGAGAGACGCCGCGGAGGGGCGCCAGCGGGTTGGGTCGACGGAAGAAGCGCTCAGACGCTCAGCGACAACAACACGTCAGGATCATGTCAGCAGGTTACGACGGATCGTCGCAACACCCGCATCGTGTTACGTCATGTTCCGGGCCGCGCCGCGCGGGCCGGAGACGCGACATCGCCGGGGTTCTGGGCCCCTGGAGCCTCAGAACCCCGGCGACGTGGTGCGGGGGTGCTTCCGGTCAGTCGGCGCCGAAGTCGAACGACGCGGACTCTCCCGCAGCGTCGACGGCCTCAGCGAGCTCTTCGCGCGCCCGATCGTAGGGCTCGACGTGCTCGGTGATCTCGGTCGCATCGCCCTGTTCGAGGGAGCCGACGAGGTCTGCCGTCGCGCCGCCGATGAGGCCGAGGCCGGCGTACTGCTCGAGACGTGCACGGGAGTCGGCGATGTCGAGGTTGCGCATGGTGAGCTGCCCGATCCGGTCGGTGGGGCCGAAAGCGGCGTCCCCCACGCGCTCCATCGACAGCTTCTCCGCCGCATACGACAGGTTGGGGCTCGTGGTGTCGAGGATCGTGTAATCCTCGCCGCGACGCAGGCGCAGGGTCACCGAGCCGGAGATCGCGGACCCGACCCAGCGCTGGATCGACTCGCGCAGCATGAACGACTGCGGCTCGAGCCAGCGGCCCTCGTACATGAGGCGTCCGAGGCGACGGCCCTGCTCGTGGTAGGTGGCCAGGGTGTCCTCGTTGAGGATGCCGTTGACCAGGCGCTCGTAGGCGATGAACAGCAGCGCCATGCCGGGGGCCTCATAGATGCCGCGGGACTTGGCCTCGATGATCCGGTTCTCGATCTGGTCGCTCATGCCGAGGCCGTGGCGGCCGCCGATGGCGTTGGCCTCCTGCACGAGGGCGACCGGGTCGGAGAACTCGACGCCGTTGATGGCGACCGGCCGTCCGGCCTCGAACGTGACGGTGACGTCCTCGGTGGCGATCTCGACCGAGGGGTCCCAGAACCGCACGCCCATGATCGGCTCGACGACCTCGAGCGAGACGTCGAGGTGCTCGAGAGTCTTGGCCTCGTGCGTCGCGCCCCAGATGTTCGCATCGGTCGAGTAGGCCTTCTCGGCGCTGTCGCGGTAGGGGAAGCCGTGCGCGATGAGCCACTCGCTCATCTCCTGGCGCCCGCCGAGCTCGGTGACGAAGTCGGCGTCGAGCCACGGCTTGTAGATGCGCAGGGCCGGGTTGGCGAGCAGCCCGTAGCGGTAGAAGCGCTCGATGTCGTTGCCCTTGTAGGTGGAGCCGTCGCCCCAGATGTCGACGCCGTCCTCCTTCATCGCGCGCACGAGCAGCGTGCCGGTGACCGCCCGGCCGATCGGGGTGGTGTTGAAGTAGGTGCGTCCGCCGCTGCGGATGTGGAACGCGCCGCACGCCAGGGCGACCAGTCCCTCCTCGACCATGAGCGGCTTGCAGTCGATGAGGCGCGACTTCTCGGCGCCGTACTGCAGGGCTCGGCCCGGGATCGACGCGATGTCGTCCTCGTCGTACTGGCCGAGGTCGCCGGTGTAGGTGAAGGGGATCGCCCCCTTGTCGCGCATCCACGCGACGGCGACGGAGGTGTCCAGACCCCCGGAGAAGGCGATGCCGACGCGCTCGCCGACGGGCAGTGACTGAAGGACCTTCGACATGATTTCCAGTCTAGTGAGAACGGATGCCGGCCCCCGCCGCCCGGCGCTTTCCCTACTCAGGCAGAAGCCGCCGGTGCAGCCCGAAACGGGCGGTTCTGCGGCATCTGCGCGGATTGTGCCTGAGTAGGGAAGGAGGGCGGGCGGAGCCGATGCCCGCCCGCCCTCTTTCCGAGCGGTGGGTCAGCGCGTGGCCGGCACGACCAGGCCGCCCCAGGTGTCGTTCATGAACCCGGCGGCCGCGTCGTCGGTCAGCAGCTCGAACAGCGCCACGATGCGGGGGTCGTTCTCGAGGTCGGGGCGCGTGGCGAGGATGTTGTAGTACTCGCTGTCCTCCCCCTCGATGAGGATGGCCTGCTCGGAGGTGAGTCCCGCAGGCAGGGCGAAAGCGATCGTCACGAAGGCGGTGTCCACGTCGGGAAGCGCCTGCGGCAGGGTCGCGTTCTCGATCTCCTTGAACTGCAGGTTCTTGGGGTTCTTGGTGATGCCGCTGAGGTCGGCGACGTCGTCGGCGACCTCGATGATGCCGGCTGCGGCGAGCATCTTCAGCGCACGTCCCTCGTTGGTCGGGTCGTTCGGGACGGCGACGCTCGCGCCGTCGGCGAGGTCGTCGAGGCTCGTGATCTTGTTCGAGTAGAACGCCGCGCTCGGCAGGTACACCTCGCCGATGCTGATGAGGTCGCTGCCGGTATTGGCGTTGAAGTTCTCCAGGAACGTGGTGTTCTGGAACAGGTTCGCGTCGATAGACCCGTCGGCGAGCGCTGTGTTCGGGGTGTTGTAGTCGGTGAACGGCACGAACTCGACCGTCAGCCCCTCTTCGGCAGCGGCGATGGCGATGTGGTTCAGGATGTCGCCGGCCGGCGTCTGCAGGGCGCCCACCTTGATGGTGCCCAGGGTCTCTGCGCCCGCTTCGGTGCTGGCGGCGGGGGCGGGGGCGTCGCTGCTTGTGCAGCCGGTCAGGGTGAGGGCTGCGATGGCCGCGGTGGCGGTGAGCAGGGCGGCGCGGGAGGCGCGGGTCATGGGGTGTTCCTCTCGGTGGTGCTGTGCTGTGTCTGGGTGGTGCGGGTCCGGCGTCAGGCGGTGCTGCGCGCGGGCGTACGTCGGGACGACCCGCGGCGGGCGAGGCGTCGTGCGCCCCACGAGGCCAGTCCCTGGAGGGCCATCACGATCGCGAAGATGATGATGACGACGGTCACGATATGGATCGTGGAGTACTGGTGGTAGCCGTAACGGATGGCCACGTCGCCGAGCCCGCCGCCGCCGACGGTGCCGACCATCGCCGAGAAGTTGATGATCGAGGTGACCGTCGTGGACAGGCCGAGCAGCATGGGCGCCGCCGCCTCGGGCAGCAGCACCTTGGTCACCAGCTGCCAGCGGCTGGCGCCGAGCGACGAAGCGACCTCGAGCAGGCCCGGATCGACCTCCTTGATCGCGATCTCGACCATGCGGGCGAAGAAGGGGATGGCCACCACGGTGAGCGGAACGATCGATGCGGTCGGGCCGATGAACGTCCCCACCACCCAGCGGGTGAACGGGATGATCGCCACCATCAGGATGATGAAGGGCACGCTGCGGCCGAAGTTGACGATGATGTCGAGCACCCGGTTGATCACGATGCCTGCGGTGCGGGAGCCGAACGGGCGGTCGAGGAAGCGGCCGGGCTCGGTGCCGACGAGCACGACGCCCAGCGGCAGGCCGATCAGCACGGTGAAGATCAGGGCGACGCCGACCATGTAGAGGGTCTGGCCGGTGGCGACCAGCAGCGTCTGGAAGAGTGCTTCGTTCATGCTCCGACCCCCTTGCGGACCTCGACGAGCAGGCCCTTGCTGCGCAGGTCTGCTGTCACGGCGGCCGCCGCCGCTGCCGGGACCTCGAGCCGGGTGCGTCCGGCCTGTGTCCCGCCGATCCGTTCCACCAGCGCGCCGAGGATCGACACATCGACGCCGTGGTCGCGCGCGAGCTGGGCGATCACGGGCCGGTCGGCCGCGCCGCCGGCGAAGGTGATGTCGATCACGGTCGCGTCGGCGGGCACGGTGTCGGGGATCGGCCCGATCGGGAAGAGCTGTGCGGTGAGCCGCGAGCCGGGCGTCTGAATGATGTCGACCAGGCGGCCGCTCTCCACCACGCGCCCGTTCTCGAGGAGCGCGGCGGAGTCGCAGATCGACTTGACGACGTCCATCTCGTGCGTGATCAGGAGAACCGTCAGTCCCAGCTCGGTGTTGATGCGGCGGTAGAGGTCGAGGATGGCGGCGGTGGTCTCGGGGTCGAGGGCGCTGGTCGCCTCGTCGGAGAGCAGCACGGTGGGGCGCGCGGCGAGGGCGCGGGCAATGCCCACGCGCTGCTGCTGGCCGCCGGAGAGCTCGTGCACGCCCGCGTCGCCGCGGTCGCCCAGACCCACCAGATCGAGCATCTCCTGGGCGCGCGCGCGGCGCTCGCCGCGGTCGGTGCCGTCGAGTTCGAGGGCGAGCTCGACGTTGCCGCGGACAGTGCGGCTGCCGAGCAGGTTGAAGCGCTGGAACACCATGCCGATGCGGCGGCGCGCGGTGCGCAGCTCGGTGTCGGCGAGGGCGGTCAGCTCGGTGCCGTCGACCGTGACGGTGCCGGCGTCCGGGCGTTCCAGGAGGTTGACGATGCGGGCGAGCGTGCTCTTGCCGGCGCCGCTCTGACCCACGATGCCGTAGACCTCGCCGGTGGGGATCTCCAGGGAGACGTCGTCGACGGCGGCGAAGTCGCCGTAGCGCTTGGTGACATGGTCGAGGGAGATCACTCGTCTGATCCAACCGATCGCGGACGCGCAGAGGAAATCTGGTTACGAATCGTTTCGGCCGGACTTGCCCCGTCCGCCGTCTTGGCTGAATCCGACCTCCGGGTGCCGAGCCCATGCCGTACCGGCGCGCCAACGGGGTGGATTCGGCGCGAACGGGATGGATCCGGTGACGACGATGGGGGGAGAGAACGGGGGAGGGGGGAGAACTAGAATCCGGGCATGAGCAGCGCTGCCCCCTTTCTCGACCTCGCCGACCCCGCGTTCGATGTGACATCGGATGCCGTGCATGAGGCTCGGGAGCGCAGCTGGTATGCCGAGACGCCCTACGGCTGGGCGATCCTGCGCTACGAGGAGGGGACGGCGATCCTCAAGGATCGCCGCTTCCAGCAGGGCAATGCGAAATGGCCGGATCAGAACGGTATCCATGACGGGCCCTGGCGGGAGTGGTGGCAGGAGACCCTGCTGAGCATCGAGGGCGACGACCATCTGCGTCTGCGGCGCCTGCTGGGTCCGGCGTTCCGCAACAAGACCATCGAGGCCATGCGCCCGCGCTTTCAGGCGCTCGCGAACGAGCTGATCGACGGATTCGCCGCACGCGGCAGGGTCGAGTTCGTCTCGGAGTTCGCCGAGCCCTACGCCTCCCGCATCCTGTGCCTGCTGCTCGGGCTCCCCGACGAGGAATGGCCGCAGGTCGCGCACTGGGCCGACGACCTGGGAAAGCCCTTCGGCATCAATGTGCGCCAGGACCTGCCGCGCATCGAAGCCGCCCTCACGGGGCTGACCGGATACATCGAGGAGGTCATCGCCGCCCGTCAGGCGCACCCGCAGGACGACCTCGTCACCACGCTCGTGCAGGCGCACGCCGACGGCGATGCGCTCAGCAGGAGAGAGCTGAGCGTCGCGCTGGTGTTCCTCGCTTTCGCCGGGATGGAGACGACCCGCAACCAGCTGGGGCTGGCGCTGCAGACCTTCCTCGCACACCCCGACCAGTGGCGTCTGCTCGGCGAGCGCCCTGAGCTCGGCGCCCGTGCGGTGGAGGAGGTCATGCGCGTGAACCCGACGGTCACCTGGGTCACCCGCGAGGCGATCACCGACGTCGATCTCAACGGCCTGCACGTGCCCCGCGGAGGCATCGTGCAGGTGCTCTCGCACGCGATCGGCACCGATTCCCGTGCGATGGGCGAGCGCGTGACGATCGACATCACCGACGACGATCGGCCGCTGCACTCCGGTTTCGGCGGCGGGGTGCATCACTGCCTCGGTCACTTCGTGGCGCGCACCGACATGTCTGTCGCGTTGCCGCTGCTGGCTCGCCGGATGCCGGATGCCACTGCAGACGGTCCGGGGGAATGGCTGCCGGTGTCCGGCAACACCGGTCCGATCCGCTACCCGATCCGGTTCACGCCGACCGTGTGAATCGGCCGTCGCGCGCGGACGCCGCGTGTGCGGCGACGCAGCGTCCGGGATGTCGATGCGCACGCACGCCGATGCGCGGGCGCACTCAGATGCGCAGGTAGGCCGCCCCGTCGAACTGTGCCTCGGCAATGGCCACGGCGGCCGACGGGACCACCTCGACGCCGGCGGGGAGATCGGCCTGGTCGATGCCGTGGCGCCGCATTCCGAGCGCGCACGCCTGCACCGCGACGCCTTCTGGGAGGGTGGACGCACGCAGCTCCGGCACCCCGGTGAGCGCCGCGCCGTTCACGATCACCCGCACCGTCGCGTCGGGCAGGCCATCGTGCAGCGTCGTCGCGGTCGAGAGCGCGCGGGCGAGGTCGGCGGGGGCATCCGATACGTGCACCACGACATCGCGCTGGGATCGGCTCGTCATCAGGCTCTCCTTCGCTGTGTCTCCCGGGCTGCGGCGGCGCGGACGCGGCACCGCGGCGGGCGCTCGCGCGCCACTCGCCCGGACGTGCCCACCCTAACTCAGGCGGTTCTGCGCCCAACCGGGCCGAAACGGCGCGGTTGCGGGGCGGGGCGGAAAGTCTGCCTGAGTTGGGGAAGGGCGGCGGCCGAGACCGGCGGCCGGGACCTGCGGCGGAACGTCAGAACGTCGGCGGATACTCGTCGATCCGGTCCTGGAACTCGGCGCGGTCGCCCTCACGGAGCAGCTCGTCGGAGATCACGATGAGCTCGACCCCCTCCAGCGGTGCGCCGGTGCGGGCGTTCGCGGCCTCGCGCGCACCGCGGAAGGTCCCGTCTGCGTCGTGGGTGAGGTCGTGCACGTCCACGTACAGACGAGACGTCCAGTCGTAGGTCGCGGTCGCCCACTCCCACACCGACTGCGTCGCGGGGTCTGCGCTGCCGTAGAGCGACGCGAGCACCTGCGGGTCGAATCCCGTGCCGGGGTCGTTGAGCGACTGCATCCGCAGGTAGTCGTAGCCCGCGATGACGTCGTTGATGGTCTCCATCACGCGATAGCGCTGCTCGATGTCGGGGATCGGCTCTGTCGTCATCCAGCTTCCGGAGCGGAACGCCACCGCCATCGACTCCCCGCCGTAGCCGTTGCGGAGCGGGCGCACGTTCTCCGGCTCGGCCTGCACCCACGCGTAGCCGTACTCGGCGGTCAGCCGCTCGCGGATCGCGGCGAGCACCGCATCGGCGTCGGCACGCACCTGCTCGAGCGACGGGTTGTGCAGGATGGTGCTCGGCGAGACGCCCCGGATACCCGGATAGGCCTCGCGGAGCCGTTGCTCGTCCGACTTCACGCCGTCGTAGTCGCCGGTCGCCGCCGTGCGCACGGCGCTCATCGCGCCCACGGTGCCGATGTTCAGCGTGAGCACCAGCAGGAGCGCGGTGACCGCCGGCCACGCGCGCCGGCGGCCGACCAGGGCGGCGGCGATGGTGGCGATCACGAGGAGCTGGATGACGAGCATCGTCACCCCGTAGATCGCATCTGTCGCCCCGACCGCCAACTGCACGAGCATGATGAGGGTGAGCAGGACAGCCGCGCTCAGCGCGACCCACGAGAGGGTCTGCGGCGGGCGCGCGTCATCGGCCGCGTTCCGGTCGCCGCGCAGCGGCGCGACCCAGTCGCGCAGTCGTCTGGCGCCACGGTAGCCACCGGGCGGCGGCAGCGGCGGGGCGCCGGTGGAGTCGGCCACGTAGCGGGCCGTGCCCCCCGGAGGAGCCGTGCCGTCCGCTTCGACCGGCAGGGACGGCACCGGCGGGGCGCCGGCGGGGAGCCCCGCCGGGCCGGCGGTCTCCTCAGGAGAGGCGTCGTCAGCGTTCACCATGGCTTGTCCGTTCCGCCTCCGGAGCCGTTCTCGTCGCTGCGCTGCTGCTGCTCGCGCTCCTCCGCGCCCTGCTGCATGCGTTGTTCGAGCTCGTCGAGCGCACCGGAGTCCGGCTGGGCAGGACCCTCCGTGTCGGAGGGCTGTTCCTTGTCGTCGCCGTCTCGCCCGTCGGAGGGCGGCGGCTGCATCTTCTCGCGCAGACGTTCGATGGTCCGGTCGATCTCGCCCCCCATGCTGCGCGCAGGGTCGCTCGAAGCATCGTCAGCCTCGGGCTGATGGCAACCGGGGGGATTGGCTGCGACGATCTCCATCGCCTCGGCGTAGTGCTGCTGTGCGGCCGCCTCATCTCCCGCGGTGCGCAGCTGATCGCCGGTCATCTCGATCACGATCGCGAGGTTCACCCGCACGCCGCACACCTCCAGGCCCGTCGCGAGCGGCAGCGCCTCCTCGAACTTCGACCGCGCCTGCTCCAGCTCTCCGCCGGCGGCGAGCCCGACGCCCACGTCGAACGGCGCCTTGTACGGCTCGAAGGCGTTCCCGGGCTCGAGCCCGCGCGCCCATGTCGATGATCCGGCGTGGTCCCCGGCAGCGTGCGCGCTGATCGTCTGGTGCGCGAAGAAGTACATGCTGAGCAGCTTCCCGGACAGCACCGCGCCGGCGAGGGCGATCGGGATCAGGGCGATCAGCAGCCAGAAGCGCACACGCTGCCGCACCGTGCGCTCGTCGACCGTGCGCTCTTCGCGGGCGGGCGCGCTCATCGTGCCGCCCCGGTCTCCGGTCGGCGCGGGCCGGCCATCAGGCGCGTGCGGACGATGAGCATGGTGGCACGGGCGAGCTCGAAGCCCAGCAGCCCGAGCACCACGACGGCCACGATCCCATAGAGCTCCGTGACGTTGCCCACCTCCCCCGAGGCCGAGTAGTCGCGGGTGCTCGACGGCGCAGCGGGCAGGACGAGCTCGGTCTCGGCGCCGCGTTGCCGGTACTCGACCCCGAGCTGTTCGGCGATCCGGCCCAGGTTCGCCTCATCGATCGTGGAGAGCGCGGGCTGACCCTGATACTCGATGTATTCGGGGGGTGCGCCGGCATACAGCGTGGTGAGGCGCATCGGGCCGCCCGCCGCGGTGCCGTAGCCGAGCACCAGGCCGGCGTCGACGAGCTCCGCGCTGCGGGCGAAGGTCTCGGGCTGCGAGGACGCGGTCTGTTCGCCGTCTCCGAAGTAGAACACCATGCGTGACCGGCTCTCGCCGTTCTCCGCGGCGGCGCGGAGGGTCTGCTCCAGCAGCCGGCTGGCGATGCCGATCGATGTGCCGCGCGAGTAGGCCGTGATCTCGGGGGTGGTGACCGCGAGAGCGGAGGCCAGCGCGGTGGTGTCCGTCGTCAACGGCAGCCGCAGCTGCGCGGCGGCGTCGAAGGTGATGAGGGCGAAGCGTGCGCCGGGATACGCGGCCACGATCTGCGCGATGTCCTCCCGCACCCCGTCGAGGCGGGGGCGATCGCCGTCCCAGTCCTCGGCGACGATGCTCGCGGTCGTGTCGACCACGAGCACGATGTCCGTGTCGGTGGCGAGGGTCTGCGAAGAACCACCGGGGATGCCGGGACGCAGCAGCAGGAGCAGGCAGGCGAGGGCCAGCACGAGGCGGGTGGCCCAGAGGGCCCGTGCGGGGCCCCGCACGATCGACAGGACGACGATCACCACCACCGGCACGAACAGCACGAGCAGCAGGACCGGGTGGAGAACAGGCTGGAAGATCATAGGCGCACCCTCCACAACAGCACGAGGAAGCCGAGGATCGCGACGAGCAGCATCGCGATCAGCGCGTTCGGGGTGTCGACGAGCACGACCTGCGCCATGCCCTGCAGGGCCGTGGCGTCCTGCTTCTGCACCTCGTCGATGATGTCTGCCACGGTCGTCTCGCCGCGGAGGCCGTATGCCTGTCCGCCGGTGCGCGTCACGGCGTGGTCGAGCTCGGCGCTCAGCGTGGTGTCGATGCGGTCGGCCGGGTTCAGGGAGAACACCCGCACGCCGCCGCTCCTGGCCAGCTCGGCCGCCTCGTCGAGTGTGAGCAGCTGCTGACCGTTGACCTCGTTGTCGGTGGCGAGGATGATCGAGCGGGAGCGCTCCTCGTCGAGGTGGTCGAAGCGCATCGCGCACGCCGCCAGCCCGTCGCCGATCAGGGACGCCCCGGGCCCGTTCATGGTGCCGATCCAGTGCTCCGGGATCTCGGTCGCGCTGAAGTCGAAGCTGTCGCGCACGCTCCGCAGGTTCTCGCGGACGAAGACGTAGTCGTCGGTGAGGGGGAACACCTGCACCGGGGAGCTGTTGAAGATCGTGAGCCCGATGCGCTCCCCTTCGAAGCCGTCGAGCAGGTCGAGGAACACGTCGATCACCTCACCGTCGACCTCCGTCATCGAGCCGGAGACATCGAGGCACAGCATGATGTCGCGGTTGGTGTTGATCGGCTGGATGGTCTGCGGCGACTGCGGCCGGGCAGCGACACCGCCGGCGAGCACCGCGGCGAGGGCGCCGACCGCCAGCACCCCGGCCAGGGCGACGGTGCGGCGGCGCACCGCACGCGCGAACGCGGGCAGCTCGCGCACGCGCTCGGCCCGCGCGACCGGCGCAGCGTCGCGTTCGTCGCCACGCCGGCCCCGTCTCCCGAGCACCAGGCCGACGGCCACCGCCGCCACCACGACCACCGCGGCGATCAGCAGCATCCACGGCATCTGCGCGGTCACGCCATCACCTCCTGCCACGTGCGCACGACAGCCCGGGCCGCCTCCGCGCCGGCGATCGGGTCCGCTGCGGTCTGGCCGCGGAAGCTCCCCGGATAGAAGTACCGTTGCATCGCGTCGATGAGCGCGGGCGGCGCTCCGCTCGCTCGCAGCTCGGCGAGGGACAGCACGGGAGCTTCGAGCCCGCTGTACTCGTTGACGAACGCGCGGACGCAGCGGCTCAGCTCGAGGTTCGCAGCGCGGGCATCGAGCGCGCCGCCGCGGTAGGCGCCCTCGATCGTCTGGATGTGCCCGAGGTACTCCGCGCGCAGATTCTCGAGCACCGCCGCCGGGTGCGTCGGCGCAGCGGTCGCGCGGGCATCCGGCGCCGGCGCCCGGGGAACGCGGCGCGGGCGGGTGAGCAGCACGATCAGCCCGGCGGCCAGAGCCAGCCCGACGATGATCGCGAGCACCAGGAGGATCCAGCCGCCGCCGTACTGTACGGGCGGGTAGAGGTCGTCAGGTCCGGGCATGCGACCTCCGGTGCAGCATCCGCAGCAGTTGCGCAACGGTGTCGTCCTGGGTGTCGAGCGTGGTGTGCTCGACCTCCCGGTGGTCGAGCAGGGCAGCGACGCGCGCTGCCTCCGCGGCGTCCCGCTCGTGCTCCTGACGGAGGATCTCGGCATCCCCGTGCACGAAGTCCGGCACCCGCCACCCGGTTCCCACGTCGGCCCGGCCGCGTCGATCCGGCCGGTCGAGCACCGGCTCCGCCTCGCGCAACGTGAGCCACAGCACGTCGTGCTGGGTGCCCAGCCGCCGCAGCAGGCGGTCGGTCTCATCGGTCACCGGGGCCTCGTCGGTGACCACCACCACGATCATTCGTCGCGTGATCGTGCGGGCCACCGATGCCAGCAGCTCCTCTCGGGCGCTGGGCGCCTCTGCCTCGTCGATCGCCGTGTCGATCGTGCGCAGCATGTGCTCCAGCGCGCTCTCTGATCGGCCGGGCGGCACGCGTCGCGAGCCCGCCGCATCGCCGAACACCATCGTCACGTCGTCGCCGTGCCGCAGCGTCAGGATGCCCAGGGCGCCGACGGCGAGGATCGCCAACTCCTTCTTGGGTCGCTCATCATGAGCGAGGGCCCGCATCGATCGTCCGGTGTCCACCACGAAGAGCACCGTGTGCCGACGCAACGCCCGCGTGCGCTTGACCAGCAGCGTGGTGTGCCGTGCCGTCGCCTTCCAGTCGATGTCGCGCATCTCGTCGCCGTACTCGTACTCGCGCAGGTCTTCGAAGTCATCGCTGCGGCCGCGCAGGAGCGACGCGAACGCACCATCGAGGGCGTGCGACGTGCGGTGGCGCGAGGGGATGAAGAGCTTGCTCTTCACGCGGGCGATGAGGCTCGGCATCCGTTCTCTCTCCTGGGGCGGGCGTCGGGGCGAGCGGATCAGGGGGTGGGAACGGCGGCGAAGATGGCGTCGATGATGTCCTCGCTGCGCACGTCCTCCGCCTCTGCCTCGAAGGTCAGCAGCACGCGGTGACGCAGCACGAGATGGCGCAGCGCGCGGATGTCCTCCGGGATGACGTGGGAGCGCCCGCTGAGCAGAGCCAGCGCACGCGACGCCTGGAGGAAGGCGATGCTGGCACGGGGGCTCCCGCCGTACTTGATGTGTCGGGCGCGCTGCTCGCCGATATACGGCGCGGGATTGCGGGTGACGTAGACGAGCGACACGATGTAGTTGCGGATCGCCGGGTCGATGTAGACCCGGCTGGCGGCGTCCTGCAGGAAGCGGATGTCGTCGAGGCTGGCGCGACTGGCGATATGGCTGCCGGGCGCGAGTGCGCCAGAGTCGATGCGGTCGAGGATCTCGAGCTCCTCCGCCGGGCTCGGGTACGCCACGATCTCCTTGATCAGGAAGCGGTCCATCTGCGCCTCCGGCAGCTCGTAGGTGCCCTCCTGCTCGATCGGGTTCTGGGTCGCGATCACCAGGAAGGGCTCCGGGAGTCGGTGGATCTCGCCGCCGATCGTGGTCTGGCGCTCCTGCATCGCCTCGAGCATCGCGCTCTGGGTCTTGGCGCTGGACCGGTTGATCTCGTCGAGCAGCACGAAGTTGGCGTGCACCGGCCCGAGCACCGTGCGGAACGAGCCGGTCGACGCGTCGTAGATCTGCGTGCCGGTGATGTCGCCCGGCAGCAGGTCGGGGGTGCACTGGATGCGCTTGAACGCGGCGGCCACCGTGTCGGCGAGCGTGCTGGCCGCGGTGGTCTTGGCAAGGCCGGGAACGCTCTCCAGCAGGACGTGGCCGCCGGAGATGAGCGCGACGAGCAGGCTGGTGCGCAGCTGCTGCTGGCCGACGACCTTCGCCGAGTAGGCATCGGAGATGCTGCGGATGATCTCGCCGGCCCTGCTCATGTCATCGGGGCTCAGGGCGGACGCGCCGCTAGCCGGTGCCGTGGGCGCGGTGCCGCCGCTCCGCGCGTGGGCGGAGGCGGCGCGTGTCGCCGGCGGGGCCGCCGCGGAGCCCGCGCCGCCGGGCGGGGGCGGAGGAGCAGCGGGCTGGCCGAACGCGGGCGGCTGGGCGCCGGGAATGCCGGCGGTGGCGTCGTTCATCGGCGGGAGCCTCCTCACGGGGCAGCGCTGGATGCCCCCTGCGCCCAGCGTAATCGCACCATCCGGCACGCTTTCTGGGAGCGCCGGCCCCGGGGCGCGGCGCGCCGCCATCGTCTCCGTCCGCGGCTTTCCCCAACTCAGGCAGATTCTGGGTTGCTGGCGCCGGATGCCGCGGAATCGGGGGTCTCGCGGGTTCTTGCCTGAGTTCGGTTCGGCCGGTCGGGCGCCCCGGCCGGGGCGGCCGCCGGGACGGCTCCGATAGGATGGCAGAGCCCGTTCGGGCCAGCTCATCTGCCGGTGCAAACCCGGCGAACTGCGCAATCCAGGGGGTCTTCCCATGCCAGGAATCGTGATCGTCGGCGTCCAGTGGGGCGATGAGGGCAAGGGGAAGGCCACCGACCTCCTCGGTGAGCGCACCGACTGGGTGGTCAAGTTCAACGGCGGCAACAACGCCGGCCACACGGTCGTGGTCGGCGACGAGAAGTACGCCCTCCACCTGCTGCCCTCCGGCATCCTCACCCCCGGCGTCACCCCGGTCATCGGCAACGGCGTCGTGGTCGACCTCGAGGTGCTCTTCAGCGAGCTCGAGGCGCTCTCGGCGCGCGGCGTCGACGTCTCGCGCCTGAAGGTGAGCGCCAACGCGCACATCATCACCCAGTACCACCGCACGCTCGACAAGGTCACAGAGCGCTTCCTCGGCAAGCGTCAGATCGGCACGACCGGTCGCGGTATCGGACCGGCCTACGCCGACAAGATCAATCGTGTCGGCATCCGCGTGCAGGACCTCTTCGACGAGAACATCCTGCGCCAGAAGGTCGAGGGCGCGCTGGACCAGAAGAACCACCTGCTGGTGAAGGTCTTCAACCGTCGCGCGATCGGCGTGGACGAGATCGTCGAGGACCTGCTCTCCTATGCAGAGCGGCTGCGTCCGATGGTCGCCGACACCGGCCACCTGCTCGCCGGTGCGCTCGACCGCGGCGAGGTCGTGGTGTTCGAGGGCGGCCAAGCGACGATGCTCGACGTCGATCACGGCACCTATCCGTTCGTCACGTCGTCCTCGGCCACGGCGGGCGGTGCCGCGACCGGGTCGGGGGTGGGCCCCGGCTCGCTGGACCGCGTGGTCGGCATCGTCAAGGCGTACACGACGCGCGTGGGGTCGGGTCCGTTCCCCACCGAGCTGTTCGACGAGCAGGGCGACTGGCTGCGCTCGCGAGGCTTCGAGTTCGGCACCACCACCGGCCGGCCCCGCCGGGTGGGGTGGTACGACGCTCCGATCACCCGCTACGCGACGCGCATCAACGGCATCACCGACCTGGTGCTCACCAAGCTCGACATCCTCACGGGGCTCGAGCAGATCCCGGTGTGCGTGGCCTATGACGTCGATGGCCAGCGTTTCGACGAGGTGCCGGTCAACCAGACCGACTTCCACCACGCCAAGCCGATCCTGGAGTACTTCCCGGGGTGGAGCGAGGACATCTCGCAGGCGCGCTCCTTCGAGGATCTGCCGAAGAACGCGCAGGACTACGTGCTCGCGCTCGAGGGGATGAGCAACACCCGCATCTCGGTGATCGGCGTGGGCCCTGCCCGCGATGCGGCGATCGTGCGTCACGACCTGCTCGACTGACACCGGCGCTTCCTGCTCTCCCCGGACCCCGTCCCGCGGGGGAGCGGAAGCACCGTGACAGCGGGCATGCGAGGCTAGGCGCATGACGCGATTCTGGGTCGGCTCGTACACCGCAGACATGGAGGGCGAGGCCGACGGCATCGGCGTGCTCGCCGGTACGGCAGGGCGTGAGCCGACCACCCTGACCTACCGGGGCACGGCGGTCGAGGCCGCCTCTCCGTCTTGGATCGCGGCCCACCCGCGGCTCGACGTGGTCTATGCCGCGCTCGAGGGCCGCGGTGAGGTCGCCGCCTATCGACGCACGGGGGAGAGCGTGCTCACGCCGCTCGGCAGGCCGATCCGCGTGGGCGGGTGGCCATGTCACGTCGCGGTGGCACCGGACGGCTCCTCCCTCGTCGTGAGCTGCTACGCCGATGGACGAGTGGTGCGCATTCCCCTCGGGCCGTCCGGCGAGCTGCGGCCGGCCGCCGATGCCGCGGCCCACGCCGCCGCAGTGCTCGCCGCGATCCGCGGCGAGGCGCCGCCCGCTGATGACGATTTCGACGCGCCGGCGGCGGTCGCGGCGTCCGATCCTTATGCCGATCTCGGCATGGACGGACGGTCGTCCCACGCGCATGCCGCGGTGTTCTTGCCCGATGGCCGGGTGGCCACGACCGATCTGGGCTTCGACCTGGTGCGCGTCTGGCGCCCGGCGGGCGGCGGTCTCGTGCTCGACCACGAGGTGGTGCTGCCGCCCGGCGTCGGTCCGCGTCACATGGTCGCCCACCCCAGCGGTCACCTGCACGTGGTCACCGAGTTCTCGTGCGAGGTGTTCACGCTTGCCCCGGACGGTGCCGGGCGCTTCCGGATCGTCTCCGGTGTTCCGGCCTTCGACATGCGCCGGCCGGACGACGCCGCAGCGGAGCTCGCGGTCTCGCGCGACGGTGCGACGCTCTACACCGCGTTGCGCGGCAGCGATGTGATCGCGGCGCTACGCGTGCGCGGCTCCGGCGAGATCGTCGAGCCCCTGGCGGTGGCGGAGGCGGGTGTGCGGGGGCCGCGTCACCATCTCGTGCACGACGGCGCGCTGCTGGTGGCGGGTCAGCGGTCGAACCAGATCTCGCTGCTCGATCTCGATGAGCGCACCGGCGCGCCGCGCGAGGTCCGCCACGTGACGGCAGCGCCGAGCCCGTCCGCGATCCTGCCGATGCGCTGAGCCTCCCATCGCGCGCGCCCTGGCGCGATCGGCGGGAGCAGGACGCAGAGGGGGGCAGGACCGGGATCCCGATCCTGCCCCCCTCTGCGCGCCGGGGGCGCTTAGACGCGAGAGTCCTGCCGCGGGATCCACACCTGCTTGATGATGATGAGGATCGACGCGGTCACGGGCACCGCCACCAGCGCTCCGAGCAGGCCGAGGAGCGTGCCGCCCACGAGGGCGCCGATCACCACGAGCGACCCGGGAATGGAGATGGCCCGGTTCATCACGCGCGGCGTGACGACATATGCCTCGATCTGCATGTAGATCACGTAGATGATGCCGAAGATCAGCGCGGCCACCGGGCTGGTGAACAGCGCCATGCCGGTGCCGATCACCCAGAACAGCACGGAACCGACCAGCGGGATCAGCGTGATCAGGAAGGCCACCGTCGCCAGGAGCAGCGGGAACGGCAGGCCGAGTGCGAGGTAGGCGATGAACACCACGAGGGCGTTGAGGAACGCCAGCATGACCATGCCCATCACGTAGCCGCCCACCGAGTCGGTGATCTGCTCGGTGATGCCTCCCGCGCGGCGGCGGTCGCGGGCGGGGATGAGCTGGAGGAGCGCCTGCTTCATCGTCGGCAGGGTCGCCACGAAGTACAGCGTCAGGACGAGCACGATGACGATCCCCGAGATGCCGGTCGCGATCGACGCGCCCACCTGCAGCACGCCGCCGCCGATCGCGGCGATGTTGCCGGGGTTGGTGAGGAAGGACTGCATGTCGCCGAGGAGGGATTCGATGCTGTCGCCGAACTGACCCTCGAGTCGGGCGAACAGGTCGCTGGCGGTGAAGTCCCGGATCATGCCCGGCACGCTCTGCGCGAAGGCGGTGACCTGCTCGACGACGGTCGGGATGATCGTGGAGATCACCACGGCGACCACCAGGAGCAGGCCCAGGATCACGATCACCACCGCCCAGGCGCGCTTGATGCCCCATTTCTCGAGCTGCCGCACGGCAGGGTCGAGGCCGAGGGCGGCGAACAGCGCCAGGGCGACGTAGATCAGCACGGTCGAGATGTTCGACACGGCCATGCCCAGCACGATGGCGGCCAGGGCGCCCAGTGTCACCAGGAAGCCGAAGACGAACGGTCGGTCGATGCGGGTCCAGAAAGACCGCGTCGGCGCCATCGGCTCCGGCTCGATGCGGGCGGGCGGGATGGCGGGGGAGTCTGCGGACGCCTCGGGGGCGGGCGCGTCGGGGGAGGAGTCGGTCGGCGCGGCATCCGTCGTCGCGGGAGCGGCCGCGTCCGGGGCGGTGTCACCTGATGTATCCGTGCTCATGGAGATGAGCCTAGGCGGGTTGCGCGCGGATATCGTCATCTCGGCCGGCCCGCGTTGCGTGCATCGTTGCGCCGGCCGTCCCCGCCGATCCGGATGCACGGGGAGACGAGGTGGCCGGATCAGCCGCGCGCTCCCCGTGCCGGCCGTCGCGGCGCTATCGTCGGAAGGGTCGAGCCACCCCGAGGAGGACCCATGGCACACGAGCACGACCCCCAGGCCGAGCTGCTGCGCCTGCGCGCGAGCATCGACAACATCGATGCGGCGCTGGTCTTCATGCTCGCCGAGCGGTTCCGCTGCACTCAGCAGGTGGGGCTGCTCAAGGCCGACCACGAGATGCCGGCCTCCGATCCTGCGCGCGAGGAGCAGCAGGTCGCGCGTCTGCGCGCGCTGGCGGAGGAGGCGCACCTCGACCCGGAGTTCGCCGAGAAGTGGTTCAACTTCGTCGTCGCCGAGGTCATCCGTCACCACACCGAGGCGGCGGAGTCGCGCTGACCTCTCGTGCCGGGCGACGATCACCCCGGCGACGGGCCGCGCCCGATCCCACCGCGGCTAGGGTTGTGGCGTGACCTCGCTCGCGATCCTCCTGTTCCTCAATGCCGCCTTCAACGCCGTGGTCTGGCCGCAGTTCTTGCGCCGGGTGTCTGCTGACCCGCGCGCCCGCGACGCGAACGGCAAGGCCACGAAGTTCCTCATCGTGCACGTGGTGCTGATCACGATCGCCCTGGTGCTGGCCCTGGTTTCGGTGCTTGCCGGCATCGCCGCCCTGGTCGGCGCCCTCTAGAACAGGCCGCGCCAGAACAGGCAGACAGCACCAGAACAGGCGGCAACCTCAGCGAGCCGCCTGTTCTGGTGCTGTCTGCCTGTTCTGGCGCGCTGCGGGGCCTACGGCACCGCCCGGCGAAGGGTGACGTACGACGCGGCGCCGAGCACGATCGCCGCCAGCAGCACGCCCACCGCGGTCGACAGCGGCGTGAGCGTCGCGAACCACGCGCCGACGTGACCCCACCAGCGCTGCCAGGTGATGAGGGCGACGAGCCCGATCACCGCCAGGCCGAGGCCGACGAAGACCGTGGTGGTGACGACGGTGCCGAAGCGCTTGTAGATCGTCGCCGACCAGAAGCCGAGCACGAAGAACAACAGCGTCAGGCTGAAGAAGAACAGCCAGCCCGCATACCAGGGGCCGTCGGTGACCCAGGCCAGGTTGAACATGTACGAGCCGACGCCCCAGCCGTTCGTGGCGAGCTCCGGGATGCGCAGCAGCGTATAGACGGTGGCAAGCACGGCGCTCGCCCCGGCGGTGACCAGCGCGGTGCCGAGGAAGAAGGTGCGCCGCGAGATGCTCATCGCCTGCGAGAACGGGAAGGTGAGTGTGAGACTCTGCATCCCGATCACGAGGAAGTACCACAGCGGCGCCTGGGCTGCGCCGTTGAAACCCTCCCCGCGCGCGAGCGGTGAGCCCATCGCGTTGGAGATGATGGCGGCGATCAGCCAGCCGATCGCGAACGCGGCGCTGGTCACGATCAGCGGAACCCACACGTAGGTCTGCGTGTTGACCAGCTGCATACGGGCCGCGGCGATGACGCGGTTCGTCGGTGCGGTGTTCATCGGACGCTCTCCTTGTCGGACGGGTGCGCCTCGGTGCCTCGCAGGGTGAGACGCACGATGAGCTGCTGCAGTGACACCGGGGCGATGTCGAGCCCCGATGCCGTGAGCTCCGTCCGCTCGCTGTCGGGAAGCTCGCCGAAGACCGTCACAGAGGCGACGCGCCCGAGTGCTTCGCGGTGGAGGACTTCACGCCCCATCGCCCACGCGTCGACCTGATCGGCAGGGCCGACGACGGTCACGGCTCGCTGGCGTACGGCGTCGGTCTCGTCGTCGAGGATGATGCGGCCGTCATCGATCACGACGACGTGCTCGATGAGGTTGGCGACCTCGTCGATCAGGTGCGAGGAGAGGATGATCGTGCGCGGGTGCTCCGCATAGTCCTCGATCAGCCGGTCGTAGAAGATCTGCCTGGCCACGGCGTCCAGGCCCAGGTAGGGCTCGTCGAAGAAGGTCACCTCGGCGCGCGACGCGAGCCCGATGATGACGCCGACGGCGGAGAGCTGACCGCGGGAGAGCTTCTTGATCGTGCGGGTGAGCGGCAGGTCGAAGTCGGCGATGAGCTGCTGGGCGAACTCCTCGTCCCAGTGCGGGAAGAACAGTCGTGCGATGCGGAATGCGTGCTGTGCTGTGGCGTCGTCTGGGTATTTCTGCCCCTCGCGGACGAAGCACAGCCGTGACAGGACGCGTTCGTTCTCGTAGGGGTCCTCGCCGAAGACGCGCACCGTGCCGGATGTGGCGAAGTTCTGCGCCGTGAGGATCGACATCAGCGTGGTCTTGCCGGCGCCGTTGCGGCCGAGCAGGCCGTAGATGCGCCCGGGGGTGAGGGAGAGCGACACGGCGTCGAGCGCGCGCTTGTCCTTGTACTTCTTCGTGAGGTCGTGCACCTCGATGACGGCGGTCATGCGCGGCTCCCTTGGTCGGTTGCGGTGCGGGTCTGCGCTGCGGTCCCGGTCGCGGCGCGCTCCGTCAGGAGGGCGGCGAGATCGTCCGGGCCGAGGCCGAGGGTGCGGGCCTCGGCGAGCAGCGGGTCGATGTAGCGCTCGGCGAACGCGGCACGACGTTCGCCGAGGAGGAGGTCACGGGCACCGGGCGAGACGAACATCCCGATGCCGCGACGCTTGTTCAGCACGCCCTTGTCGACGAGCATGGCCACTCCCTTCGCGGCGGTTGCGGGGTTGATGCGGTAGAAAGCGGCGAGCTCGTTGGTGGAGGGCGCCTGGGTGTCCTCCGTGAGCGAGCCGTCGAGGATCGAGTCCTCGATCGCCTCGGCGATCTGCAGGAACAGTGCGCGTCCCTCTTCGATCACGTCCGCCTCCTTGCATGTTGGTTCATTACTTGAGTAGGTAACCACAGAGGCGCGGCGACGTCAAGACGCCGGCGCCGGGGTGACGGACGTCAGTGCGCTGACAGGAATGCCGCCTCGACGCGCAAACCGCCCTCCGACGGCGCGGTGAGACGGAGCGTGCCGTCGAGCGCCTCGGTGATCGAGGCGGCGATCGCGAGGCCAAGGCCCGAGCCGACGTGGGACGTGTCGCGCGTGCGTGCGTTTCCGCGTTGGAACGGTTCGGCGAGGGCACCCACGGTGCCCGGGTCGACGACGGGGCCGGTGTTCTCCACGATCAGAGCGCCGCGATCTGCGACAGAGACGGTGCGCACCCGGGCCGTGCCCCCGCCCGGGGTGTTGTGCACAACGGCGTTCTGCAGCAGGTTCAGCGCGAGCTGGCGCAGCAGCGCCGCGTCGCCAGAGACGATCACCGGCTCGGTCGCCACCGTGATCCGCACGCGGCGGGCCGCGGCGAGTGGATGCAGCAGCTCGACGGCCTCGTCCACGGCGAGCGACAGGTCGACCGGCGCGCGCTGGGGCGGGCGGGCCTCGATGCGGGCGAGGAGGAGAAGTGCCTCGGTGAGGTCGACCGCGCGGTCGTTGGCGGTGCGGAGCCGGGCGATGACCTCGTCGACGTCGCGATCGGGGTCGGCGGCGGCCACGTCGAGCACCGCGCGCGTGATGGACAGCGGGGTGCGCAGCTCGTGCGAGGCATTCGCCGCGAAGCGGCGCTGACGTTCGAGGTCGTCCTCGATGCGGGCAAGCATGGTGTCGAAGACGTCCGCCAGGTCGCGCAGCTCATCGCCGGGGCCGGTCATCGCGATTCGGTGGGACAGCGAGCCTGCGGCCGCACGCCGGGCCGCTTCGCCGATCTCGTCAAGGGGACGCAGCATCCGGCCAGCCAGCACCCATCCCCCGCCGACGCCGATCGCGAGGAGAGCGACGAGGGACCAGCTCGCCGCCGGCACGAAGGCGCGGATGAGGTCAGAGCGGTTGGGAGCGAAGTCGTCGCCGCCGTTCGCGAACAGTGCGCCCTCCGGCACGTACCGCAGGAGGAACAGCGCCACGGCGCCGAGCAGCACCGCGCCGGCGACCAGCACGAGCAGTGCGAAGGAGAGGGTGAGCCGCATCCGCAGCGACGTGCCGCGCGGCCGCCAGGATCCCGGGGCGAGCGAGCGGTGGGCCGACGCCGTCGGCTCGTCCGGCCCCCGGGATCCGGCGGCCCCCGGCATCCGGTTCCCCCGCTCAGGCATCCGAGACTCGGCCCGCGTGCTGTTCTGCGGCCGCATCGCCCGCATCGATGCGATAGCCGACGCCCGGCACGGTCGCGATCACCCACGGGTCCCCGAGTCTCTTCCGCAGCGCTGACACCGTGATGCGCACCGCGTTGGTGAACGGGTCGGCATTCTCGTCCCACGCGCGCTCGAGCAGGGCTTCGGCGCTGATGACACCGCCGTCGGCCTCGACGAGCACCTGCAGCACGGCGAACTGCTTGCGGGTGAGCGGCACGTAACGCCCGTCGCGGAAGACCTCACGACGGAAGGGGTCGAGGCGGATCCCGGCGACCTCGTGCACAGGGGGAGCGGCCCGCGTGCCACGACGAGCCAGGGCGCGGATGCGGAGCACGAGCTCGCGCATGTCGAACGGCTTGGTGAGGTAGTCGTCTGCTCCGAGTTCGAACCCGGTGGCCTTGTCGTCGATGCGGTCGGCCGCGGTGAGCATGAGGATCGGCAGGCCGGAGCCGGAGGCCACGATCGCCTGTGCGACCTCGTCGCCCGACGGGCCGGGAACGTCGCGGTCGAGCACGGCGACGTCGTAGGGATTGAGGTCGAGCAGTTCGAGTGCGGCATGTCCGTCTAAAGCCACATCGGCCGCGATGGCCGCAAGCCGGAGGCCGCGATGCACGGCGTCGGCCAGGGCCGGTTCGTCCTCCACGATCAGCACGCGCATGGCTATGAGCCTAGGCATCTGGATGTATCGCCGGTGTATCGGAAATCGCATACAGCCCGGCAACGGCCTGCCCGCTGGGCTGGTGACATGGCAACGCACATCCCCTCCCCTTTCTCCGCACGAATGCGACGCCGTCGCGCCGTCGCATCCCTCATCGCCGTCCTGCTCCTCTCGGGTGCGGTCGTCGCGACCGTCGGCATCATCAACGACCTCCGTCCGGCGGCTGCTCTCAGTGACGCCGAGCTGCCGCAACCGGCCGGCGGATACCTCCCGTCAGATGGTGACGGATTCATCGCCGACAGCGACACGGTGGGCCTTTTCGACGGCTCGTCTGCCGCGGTCACCGGTCTCGACCCTGACCTGCTCGACGCGCTGCGTGATGTGGCATCCGCCGCCCGCGACGACGACGTGACGTTACGGATCGCGGGCGGTTGGCGCTCGCGGGACTACCAGGAGTGGCTGCGCGCGGAGGCAGAGCGTACGCACGGGTCTGCCGAGGAGGCGGCGCGGTGGGCGCTGACCTCCGAGACCTCGAAACACGTGACCGGCGAGGCGGTCGATGTCGGTCCGCTCGGGGCCGCCGACTGGCTGTCGCAGCACGGCAGCGCCTTCGGCCTGTGCCAGATCTACGCCAATGAGATCTGGCACTTCGAGCTGCGTCCCGATGCAGCCGGCGCCGGCTGCCCTGAACTGCTGGCCGACGCGACCGAGGCCGACGGGGTGCAGTGATGACGGCGATGCTCCCCCTCATGCCGCGGACGTCCGCGGTGCGTACGCGGCCGACACTGCAGGTCGACCTGGCTGCGGTCGCGGCGAACGTCCGTACGATCCAGAGCCGGACGAATGCCGCGGTCATGGCCGTGGTGAAGGCGGACGGCTTCGGGCACGGCATGATCGACGTCGCGCGCACCGCGATCCTGGCCGGCGCGTCGTGGCTCGGCGTGACCGATGTCGCCGATGGATTGCGGCTGCGCGCCGCCGGGGTGACCGTTCCGATCCTGGCGTGGCTGCATCCGGGCGGGATCGACGCTGCGGCGGCGCTGCGCGGACGCATCGACGTCGCGGTCTCGTCGTCCGCAGAGCTGGCCGAGCTTGTGGCGGGGCTGCCGCCTGCGGCGACGGACGCCCGGCCGCTGCGCGTGCACCTGAATGTCGATACGGGGATGGCCCGCGGCGGAGCTCCGGAGAGCGACTGGCCGGCTCTCGTGCGTGTCGCGACGGCGACGGCGGTGCGCGTCGTCGGTGTGATGGGGCATCTACCGCTGGCCGCCGATGGCGTTCCGGAGCGCAACAGGGCCGGGTCCGACGCCCTCGAGCGCGCCGTGCGGGTGGCGCGCGACGCGGGACTCGACGGACTTCTGTCGCACCTCGCCGCGACCGCCGCCACGATGACCGACCCCGCTGTCCATCGCGATATCGTGCGCGTCGGAGCGGGGCTCTTCGGCATTGACCCCTCGGGCAGCGTGCTGCTGCGGGGGGCGTCGCGGCTGACGGCGCCGGTCGTGCACACGGCCGGCGTGCCGGCCGGAACGACGGTCGGCTACGGCGGCGCGTACGTCACCCGCACGGCCACGCGCCTCGCGGTGCTGGGCATCGGCTATGCGGACGGCATTCCCCGTGGCATCGCCCCGGATGCCTCCGTCGCGGTGGCCGGCGAGCGGTTCCGCATCGTCGGCGGCGTTTCGATGGACCAGATCGTGATCGACACGCGGGACCGGCGCGTGCCGCGCGGCGCGCTCGCGACGGTGTGGGCGCCGGCCGGTTCCTCGGCGCCGACCATCCACGATTGGGCGTGGTGGGCGGGAACGATCCCGCACGAGATCGTCACCCGGGTGGGAGCACGCGTGGCCAGGCAGGTCGTCGCATGACCGAGCGCGTGGCGGTGATCGGCGGTGGCACCGGTGTCGAGCACGCCGTGTCGCTGGCGTCTGCGGCCGGGGTCGCCGATGCCCTCGAACGCCGCGGACACGTGGTGGATCGGCTCACGATCGGCCGGGACGGGGTGTGGCGCTCCGGTACCGGTGCGCCACTGGGCACGACCCCCGCGAGCAGCCTCGCCGGGGTGCTGCGGACGCTGGCCGATGTCGATGTGGTGTTTCCCGCCGTGCACGGGGCGCCGGGCGAAGACGGCGCGCTCGCCGCGCTGTGCGTGCTCGCGGGCGTACGCGTGGTCGGGTCAGGGGTGAGTGCGGGGGCAGTGAGTATGGACAAGCATCTCGCGAAGCTCGTCGCCCGGGCTGTGGGTCTGCGTACCGTTCCGGGGCGGGTACTCGTGCGCGGCGAGCGGATGCGGTTCGCCGCGCCGGTGGTGGTCAAGCCCGTGTGTGCCGGGTCGAGCCACGGCGTGAGCCTCGTGCGCACGGCGGCGGAGCTGCCCGGCGCGCTGGCTGCCGCCTGGACGGCCGACGCCTCGGTGGGTGGCGGGCGGGCGCTCGTCGAACCCGTCGTCCGGGGCCGCGAGATCGACGTCGCGGTGCTGCGCGAGCCAGACGGCACCCGCTGGGCCGCGCCTCCGCTCGAGATCCACGCGCGCGGGCTCTTCGACACGGCGACGAAGTACGACGGGTCGGCGACGTTCACCGTTCCGGCGCGCATCCCGCCCGATGTTGCGCAAGCCATCGAGGGAGCGGCTCTCGCGGCGTTCGACGCGTTCGGGTGCGCGGGTCTCGCGCGCATCGACTTCTTCCTGACCGCGAGCGGCCCGGTGTTCAACGAGATCAACACGATGCCGGGTCTGACCGCCGCATCGCAGGCGCCCCGCATGCTTCGAGCCGCCGGGGTGGCGTATGACGAACTCGTCGTTCGCTTGGTGCGCGGAGCGGTGTAGGTGTTGCGCGGCTTCGGGGCTCACCGATCGCGAGCCCTGCGCCGGCCAGGGGGTGGACAGCACCGGGACGCCCGTGCGCACAATGGGACGATGGAGGACGCGGCGATGGCGGGCGGCGGCGCATCGGAGCCGGTGGCCTTCTTCGAGCTCGCCGAGTGGGCCAGGGTGCGATTCCCGCCCCGGGTGTTCATCGCGGTGAGCTTCGACGAGGGCCTCGTCGCGACCGGTGAGTTCGACGGCCGAGACTGGGCGGCCGGCATCTGGCACGCCGACGAGTTCCTCTTCGCATGGCACGACCGCCTCAGGGAGCCGGATGCGGTGTGGCTGCGCCCGATCATCGCCCGCCTGGCGGAGGGCGTCGACACGCGGGCCGAGGCCGTCGCTCTCTACCGGGAGCGCACGCAGGGCGCCACGCCGACGATGACGATCTGGCACCTCCCGTTGCCCTTCCCGCGGCGCTGAACGCGCGAGTCGGCAGACGGTCGTGTCGTCGGCGACCGCTACCGTTGGAGGATGGTGGAGTTCCGCTACGAGGCGCTGCGGCGCTTCCCCGACGTCGAGGCCGATGGCCTGCGCGCGTGGGACGCCACCGATGTCCTCCTCGCCGAGCATGCGCTCCGCGCGGATGTCGATCCCACCAGGACGGTGGTGATCGGCGACGGCTACGGCGCGGTGACGCTGCGTCTCGCCGCCGAGGGGTGGCGTGGCATCCGGGTGCACCAGGACCTGGTGACGGGCCGCCGTGCCCTGGCGGCCAACGCGCGACGGCTGGGAGCCGATGGGGCGTTCTCCTCGCACGGCCTGGACGCCGACCTGCTGCGCGATGCCGGGCTGGTGCTGCTGCAGCTGCCGCGGTCTCTCGCAGAGCTCGCCGAGATCGCGGACGCGGTCGCCCGGTGGGCGGCGCCGGACGTCGTGGTGGTCGCGGGCGGGCGTGTGAAGCACATGACGGTCGCGATGAATGATGTGCTGGCCGAGCGCTTCGCCGTGGTGCAGCCGCAGCGCGGGGAGAGGAAGTCGCGTCTGATCGTCGCCGCCGAGCCGCGGCCGGTTCCCGAAGCCCTCCCGTTCCCGGTGTGCGCCCGCAACAGCGAGCTCGACCTGGTGCTGTGCGCACACGGCGGGGTGTTCGCCGGGGAACGGCTGGACATCGGCACGCGCGCGCTGCTCGACCAGCGCGACCGGATGCCGGATGCGGCGTCGGTGATCGACCTCGGGTGCGGCAACGGCGTGCTGGCGATCGCCTATGCCAAGCGGCACAAGCAGGCGCACGTGGTGGCCACGGACCGGTCTGCCGCTGCTGTGCGGTCTGCGCGGGCGAGCGTCGCGGCGAACGGACTGCAGGGGCGGGTCCAGGTCGCCCTCGACGATGCCGGCTCTGAGCTGGTCACAGGGCAGGCCGACCTCGTGCTGCTCAATCCGCCGTTCCACCTCGGGGCGAGCGTGCACTCCGAGGCGGCTCGCCGGCTCATCCGCGCCGCCGCCCGTCTGGTCAGGCCCGGCGGGGAGGTGTGGACCGTCTTCAACTCCCACCTCGACCACCGGCGCATCCTCACCGCGGCGGTCGGGGAGACGGAGCAGGTCGCCCGGAACGCCAAGTTCACCGTCACGCGCAGCGTCCGCCGCGGCTGAATCGGGCGAGCTCTGCGCCGTGAGCGACCCGCAGAAGCCCATTCGTGTGAACGAAACATAACGGTTCCGCAACGGTGAAAACCCCA
Source organism: Microbacterium longlingense (assembly GCF_058349825.2). NCBI lineage: Bacteria > Bacillati > Actinomycetota > Actinomycetes > Micrococcales > Microbacteriaceae > Microbacterium > Microbacterium longlingense. The sequence continues at coordinate 11,672 of NZ_JBYRJA020000007.1, read as the reverse complement.
GGTCACCCCCCACGCCGATACCTCAGGGCGGAGCGGTTCAGCCGACGGCAGTTTGGCTCTTGAGCAGGCATTCGTTAGCGTCGAAAGAGGGTCAAAAGCCCTCAAGACCAGTCCGCGATCGCGTCTCCTTCGACACAGCGCCAGAGGAGGACGCGGGCGTACGGTCGGTGATCTTGCCCGGATTCCGATGTCCGAGCCAGTGCCGCAGGCGCCAGGCCTGTCGAGGCGGCCGTGCGATCATCACCCGGACGTGACCGAAGCCGCCGCCGAGCCCGAGCTCGGAAGACGCGGCAGGGGAAACGTGTCCGACATCGCTCTCGAAGCGCGCCATTTGTACAAGGTCTTCGGCCGCAATCCGCAGCAGGCGGTGCGACGGCTGAAGGCAGGGCAGTCCCGCGAATCACTGGCCGACGCGGAGACCGCCGCCGTGATCGACGCGAGCTTCGCCGTCAACCGCGGCGAGATCTTCGTGATCATGGGCCTGTCCGGCTCCGGCAAATCGACCATCATCCGCATGCTCAACGGCCTGCACGACATCACGGACGGCGCGGTCATCGTCGGCGGCGCCGATATCGCGCAGGCGTCTCCCGCCGAACTGCGTGAGATCCGCCGGGAACGCATCTCGATGGTGTTCCAGCACTTCGCGCTGCTGCCGCACCGCACCGTTGCGGACAACGTCGCCTATCCGCTCGAGCTGCGCGGGGTGGGCACAGCGGAGCGCCGGGCGCGCGCCGAGGAGATCCTCGCGATGGTGGGACTGGACGGCTGGGGCGGCAAGTACCCCGCCGAGCTGTCCGGGGGCATGCAGCAGCGTGTGGGCATCGCCCGCGCGCTCGCCGCCGACACGGAGATCCTGCTCATGGACGAGGCCTTCAGCGCGCTCGATCCGCTTATCCGCCGCGAGATGCAGGAACAGCTGGTCGAGCTGCAGCAGAAGCTGCAGAAGACGATCGTCTTCATCACGCACGACCTGAACGAGGCGATGTTCCTCGGCGACCGCATCGCGGTCATGCGCGATGGCCGGATCGTGCAGATCGGCACGCCGGAGGACATCCTCACCGACCCGGCCAACGACTATGTCGAGCAGTTCGTGCAGGACGTCGACCGCGCACGCGTGCTCACCGCGGGCAACGTGATGGAGCGCCCCCGCCCGGTGATCACGGTGGGGGCCGGCCCGCGCACCGCGCTACGCCAGATGCGGGACGCCTTCATGTCGGCCACGTATGTCGTCGACCGCGACCGGCGTCTGCTGGGCATCGTGACCGACCGCGACGCCGTGAAGCTGCTCAGGCGCGGAGAATCCGACCTGCGGACGATCCTGCGGCCCGCGCCGCAGGTCGTCGACATCGACAGCGTGCTCATCAACCTGTTCGTGCCGGCCGTCGAGTCGCCGCTGCCGCTGGCGGTCACCGATGCCGAGGACCGGCTGCTCGGCGTCATCCCGCGCATCACCCTGCTCGCCGCTCTCGGCCCAGGGCCCGGCGCGACGGAGGAGATCACGCTGCCGGTGCTGCCGCTGCCGCAGGCGGAGGTGGATGCGGTTCTGGAGGCCTTCCCGGCCTCCGCCGCGGAAGGCCCCGGACCGACCGCGGGCATCACCGGGGAGGAGGCGCGCTGATGGACGACTTCCGCATTCCCATCGGGGCCTGGGTGAAGTTCCTCGTCGACTGGGTCCGCGACAACCTCAAATGGCTCACCGGGGCGATCTCGGACGGCGTCGGCTTCCTCGCAGAGGGGCTGTCGGACATCCTGCTGGCGGCGCCGGCGCCGGTGATGATCCTCCTGTTCGCGCTGATCGCCTGGTTGGTGCGATCGTGGCAGCTCGCGCTCGGCACGGTCGCGATGTTCACCGTGATCGTGGGCGTCGCGCAGTGGGACAACGCCATGCAGACCCTCGCGCTGGTGCTGCTGGCTGCTGTCGTGACGATCGTGATCGCGGTGCCGCTGGGCATCTGGGCGGCGCGCAACGACACCGTCAGCGCGGTGCTCAAGCCGATCCTCGACCTGATGCAGACGATGCCGTCGCTGGTGTACCTCATCCCGGTGATCGTCTTCTTCGGCCTGGGATTCGTCCCCGGCGTGATCGCGACGGTGATCTTCGCCCTTCCCCCTGGCGTGCGCTTCACCGAGCTCGGCATCCGCGGCGTCGACCCGGAGAAGGTCGAGGCGGGCCAGGCGTTCGGCGCCCGGCCGGCGCAGATCCTCTTCGGCATCCAGCTGCCGCTGGCGACGCCGACGATCATGGCCGGCATCAACCAGGTGATCATGCTCGCGCTGTCGATGTCGGTGATCGCCGGCATGGCCAACGGACCCGGTCTCGGCAAGGAGGTGGTCTCGGCGCTGGCGACCATCAACGTGGCCAAGGGCGTCGAGGCCGGTCTCGGCGTGGTCTTCATCGCGGTCTTCCTCGACAGGGTGACGGCAGCGATGGGCAACCCGCATGAGCACCGCTCGTCGCTGATCGCCATGATCGGGCGGCGGCGGACCGCGGCCCGTCGTGCCGCGTCCCAGGAGCGGGCGGCCACCGGAGCCCCCGCCGGGGGAGCGGCGGCCGCGGCCCCCGCGGAATCCCTCTCATGACCCATACGAAACGCACGAATACATCAGTAAAGGAACGGACATCATGAACACGAAGCGACTCTCCGCCCTCATCGCCCTGGGCGCCGCGGCATCCCTGGTGCTGGCCGGCTGCGCGAGCAACGACGACGCCGCCGAGGGCCCAGCCGCGGGCTCCTCCGCCGAGGACCGCCAGACGATCACGATGGGTTTCCTCCCGGCGTGGACCGACGGCCTGAGCACGGCGTACCTGCTCGCGAACCAGCTGGAGAAGCTCGGTTACGACATCGATCTCGAAGAGGTCGTCGACGCCGGCATGCTCTACAGCGGGCTCTCGCGCGGTGACATCGACATGTACCCCTCGGCGTGGTCCGAGGTGACCCACGCCGAATACATGCGCGAGTTCGGCGACAGCGTCGAGGACCTCGGCTCGTACTACGGCGGGGCGGTGCTCACGATCGCCGTGCCGACCTACGTGGAGGGCATCGACTCGATCGAGGACCTCAAGGGCCAGGCCGACCGCTTCGGCGGCCAGATCGTCGGCATCGAGCCGGGCGCCGGTCTGACCACGGCGACCGAGGCGATGCTGCCGGCCTACAAGCTGGAGGGCGAGTACGACGTGGCCACCTCGTCGACGCCGGGCATGCTCGCGACCCTCGACACGGCGTACGCGGCGAAGGAGGACATCGTCGTGACGCTGTGGCGTCCGTTCTGGGCCTACGGCTCGTGGGACATGAAGGACCTCGCCGACCCGAAGGGCGCGATGGGCGAGCCGGAGTCGCTGCACTTCCTGGGCAAGCTCGGCTTCGCGGAAGAGTTCCCCGAGGCGGCCGCGTTCATCGGCGACGTCACGCTGACCGACGAGCAGTACGCCGCCCTCGAGTCGCTGGTGACCGGCGACGAGTACAAGGACGACCCGGCCGCAGCGGTCGACGCGTGGATCGCCGAGTACGGCGACAAGATCGACTGGCTGATCACCGAGTGATCCGCTGAGCACGACGCGCCCTCTCCGGCCTCGGAGGGGGCGCGTTGCGTTTGCGTGCTCGTCACCGAGCGAGCAGGGTCTCCAGGGCGTTCCGCCAGGCGTCGGCGTCGACGTTGAGGTGGGTGATCTCCCCGCTGTCGACGTGTTCGAGCAGGATGGTCTGCACGATGCCGCCGACCAGCTCCGGCAGCAGCGGCACGGCGGCGTGCTCGGGGTGTCTTCGCACGACGGCGGAGATGGTTCGGGCGAGGACGGCGATGCTGTTGCGGTAGTAAGCGCTCACCGCCTGCTCGGTGAGCAGCTCGGCGCGCAGGCGCCGGCGTCGCATGTCGACCTCGGAGGGCGGGTCGGGATACGCCACGCTGTCGCGCAGCAGTGAGAGGGCGGCGTCGAGGGGGGGCATGCCGTCTGCGAGCGCCCTGTCGATGTTCTCCGGGACTCCGGGCAGGAGCCATTCGCCGAACAGCACGGCCTCCTTGCTCGGGTAGTAGCGGAAGAACGTGCGGCGCCCGATGCCGGCGGCCTCCGCGATGGCGTCGACGGTGGTGCCGTCGTAACCGAGTCGCTCGAAGAGGTCGATCGCGACCGCGCGGATGTTCTCCCTGGTGCGCGCCTTCTGCTCCTCGCGGCTCAGGCGCTCCCCGTTCGCTGCGGCATCCGTCATGTTCGTCGACTCCCCGGCGGCCGGCATCCGCGCCCGCGGCCTGGCCTCGATCCTGTCACGGGAACAACAGAAACCCGCAAATCTGGCACCTGTGCCACCTTTTGTTCACCCGGTGTTCCCGAGCTGGAAAGTGGCACGGGTGCCACAATTCATGAATCCTCCGTAGCTTCCTGACGTGGCCGTCGCAGGGCCACCACCCGAACCAGGAGGACTCATGTCTCACAGCCGGCCCGTTCGCGGCCTCGCCGCACTCGCTCTCGCGGGCGCGCTCGCCCTCACCGGATGCAGCGGCGCCCCCGCCGCCGGTGAGGACCCCTCGACCCCCGACACCGGTGCGAGCTCCGGGACCCCCGTCGCCGGAGGCAGCCTGACCATCGGCCTGGACCGCGAGGTCCCGAGCCTCGACCCCGCCGTGGGCGCCATCGGCCAGCAGCCGCTCTTCGTCTTCGCCAACGCCGTCTACGAGCCCCTCATGAAGCCGGCGCCCGGTGGCGCCGTCGAGCCAGGGCTCGCCGAATCGCTCGTCGCCGATGAGGCGGGTCAGAAGTGGACCCTCACCCTTCCCGCCGGGCTGACCTTCTCCGACGGCTCTCCCCTCACCGCCGAGTCCGTGAAGCTCTACATCGAGCACCTCGCCGACCCGACGACCGGGTCCGCATCGGTCGGCCAGGCGTCGCAGATCGCCGCGATGGACGTCGAGAGCGACACCGTCCTCGTGATCAGCCTCGCCGCGCCCAATGCCGACTTCGACGCCCAGTTCGCCCGTGCCCTCGGCATGATCGCGTCGACCACCGCGACCGATGCGTTCGGCTTCCCCCTCGGCGCCGGCGCCTACCGCGTCGAGAAGTTCGTCGGCGGCGACGCGATCACCGTGGTGCGCAACGACGAGTACACCGGCGAGCAGCCGGCCTACCTCGACGAGATCGTCTTCACGATGATGCCGGACGCCGAGACCCGGCTGCAGAGCCTGCAGGCCGGCGACATCGACATGATGTGGACCGAGGTCACCAGTCAGTTCCAGCAGGCGCGCTCCGATGCGAACCTCGCCGTGCACGCCGCCCCGGCCGCCGTCAGCTCGATCGTGCTGAACCTGGACAACCCGAAGTTCTCCGACGTCGAGGTGCGCACCGCCCTCGCGCAGGCGATCGACCGGGAGGCCGTCAACGCCGTGGTCAACCTCGGTGAGGGCACGCTCGTCGACAGCCCGTACGCGCTGCTGGGCGACCTGTCGCCCGCGGTGGACTACCCGGCATACGACCCGGAGGCCGCCCAGAAGGTCCTCGCGGACGCCGGGCTGTCCTTCGAGCTGTCTGTCACCAACCGCACAGACACCGTGCAGCGCGCCACCGCCCTGAAGGACATGCTCGCCACGGTCGGCGTCGAGGTCTCCCTCAAGCCGGTCGAGCCGGCGAGCTACACCACGATCCTCACGAGCCGCGACTTCGAGGCCGCCGACTTCGTCACCTCGCTGTTCGCCGACCCCGCCGGGGGGCGTCTGGTGGCCCGCTCCGGATCGCCTTACAACTTCACCGGGTTCGCGAGCGACGCCGCCGACGCCGCCCTCGACGCGGCAGCAGCGACCACCGACCAGGCCCAGCGCTCCGCTGAGCTGAAGATCGTCGCAGAGGAACTCGTCGCCGGCATGCCGATCCTGTGGCTGACCGCCAGCAACGCGGGCTTCATCGCGGGCGCCGACGTGGCCGGCATGCCCGACCTCACCGGCATCACGCTGGTCTCGGTCAACCCGGCCCAGATCGGCTGGGCCGACGGCCAGGGCGAGGCGCAGAAGTGATCCGCGCCGGGTTGTCGCGCACCGCACGATCGGTGGGGGTGCTGCTCGTCATCGCCGCGCTGACCTGCCAGCTGGCCTTCCTGATGCCCGGCGACCCGGCGCTCATCCTCCTCGGCGAGGAGTCCACCCCGGCCCAGCGCGCGGAGCTCCGTCACGCGCTGGGCCTGGATCAGGACTTCTTCGGCCGGTTCTTCGGCTGGCTCGGCGGGGTGCTCACTGGAGACTGGGGCACCTCGTTCACCTCGGGCCGCCCGGTGCTCACCGAGATCGTCGAGCGCATCCCGGTGACCTTCGAGCTCGTGCTGCTGAGCCAGGTCGTCGCGCTCGCCGTGGTCATCCCGCTCGCCCTCTACAGTGCCCGCCGCGTGGACGGCCCCGTCGATCGCGTGGTCTCCACGGCCACGTTCGTGACGCTGGCGATCCCGTCCTTCGTCGTCGGGGTGCTGCTCATCTACGTCTTCGCGGTGCAGCTGGGCTGGCTGCCGGCCACCGGCTACGTGCCGTTCGTGGAGAACCCGGCCGAGAACCTCCGGCGGATGATCCTGCCGGTGCTCACGCTGGGCATCGCCGAGGCGGCGGTCTACACCCGGGCGCTGCGCGGCTCGGCGATCGAGGCGATCCGCTCACCCTATGCCTACGCCACCATGGTGCGCGGCGCGAGCGACGGCAGGCTCTTGTGGGGGCGCATCCTCCGCCCGTCCTCGCCCACGCTCGTGGCGCTCCTCGGCATCAACATCGCCACGGCGCTGGGCGGCTCGCTCCTGGTGGAGCAGCTGTTCGCCCTGCCGGGGCTCGGCCGGCTCACGGTCGGCGCGCTGGGCGCCCGAGACCTGCCCCTGATCCAGGGTGTCGTGCTGTTCGCCGCGATCATCGTCGTGATCGCGGGCATCCTCACCGACATCGCCCTCTCGCTCATCGACCGAAGGAGCTCCCGTGGCCGCGCCTGAGATGGCCCTCGCCCCCGCCCGCCCGCCGCGGCGCACCGCCAGCCGCCTGCCGCGCATCGGCATCGTGCTCGCGATCACCTGGCTCGCACTCCTCGCCGTCTGCGCCATCGCCTCGGCGCTCGGCGCCGGCGCAGATCCGCTCGCCAACGACTACGCCGCGATCAACGCCGCCCCGAGCCTCTCCCATCCGTTCGGCACCGACAGCCTGGGCCGCGACGTGCTCGCCCGCTCACTGCACGGCGCGGCCGCCTCCGGGTTCGTCGCGCTCATGACCGTGATCATCGGCGGCGGCGTCGGCATCCTGCTCGGCGTCCTCGCCGGGCTCGTGCGCGGCGTCGTCGAGGCCGCTGTCGGCTTCCTCACCGACGTGACGATCGCACTCCCGTCGCTGATCATCGTCTCCACCGTCGTCACCCTGGCCGGACCCAACCTGCTCACGATCGCGCTCATCATCTCGCTGTTCACGATCCCCGTGTTCGCCCGGCTCTCCCGCGCGGCCACGCTCTCCGTCGCCACGGAGAACCACGTCATCGTCGCCCGCACCCTGGGCGCGAGCGGATGGCGGATCCTCACCCGCGAGGTGCTGCCGGGGGTCCTGCCGATGATGATGCCGGTGCTCATGACCACCATCGCGGGGGCGATCGTCGCGGAGGGCGCGCTGAGCTTCCTCGGCTTCGGCCTGCGCCCGCCGGAGCCCTCCTGGGGATCGCTGATCTCCCAGGGGCGGGCGGAGCTGACCACCGCGCCGTGGCTGACGCTCTTCCCCGCCCTCATGATCTGCCTGACCATCCTGTCCGTCAACGTGCTCGGCGAGCACTTCCGGGAGGCCCGACGATGACCCCCTCGCAGCAGGCGCCCGAGCGGCTGCCGGTTCTGGACGTGCGCGGCCTGACCACCCGCATCCGCCGTCGTGACACCGAGACGACCGTCGTCGACGACGTCTCCTTCACCCTGCTCCCTGGTCGCTCGCTGGCCGTGGTGGGGGAGTCCGGCGCGGGCAAATCGATGCTCATCCGCTCGCTCCTCGGCATCCACCCGCCCGGCGTCGATGCGCGCGTGACGGGTGCGGTCCGCCTCGCCGGGGCGGACATGGTCTCGGCGAGCCGGTCGCGCCGGCGCCGGATCCTCGCCGAGAACGTCGGCATGATCCACCAGGATCCGCTGCGCTCGCTGAACCCCGTCTACCGGGTCGGGACGCAGCTGACCGAGGTGCTCACGTTCGGATCGGGGCGGCCGTCGCGTGCCGCGCTGCGCAGACGTGCGGTCGGGGCGATGAGCGACGTCGGCTTCCGCGACCCGGAGCGGGAGGCGCGACGATACCCGCACGAGCTCTCCGGTGGTCAGCGGCAGCGCATCGGCATCGCTGCGGCGACGCTCACCGACCCCGTACTGCTCATCGGCGACGAGCCGACCACGGCCCTCGACGTGACGGTGCAGAAACGCGTGCTCGACCTCATGGACGCCATGCGCGAGCGCACCGGAGCCAGTCTCCTCCTCGTCACGCACGACCTCGGCGTCGCGGCAGAGCGCTGCGACGACCTCATCGTGATGAGAGCCGGTCGCGTGGTGGAAGCAGGGCCTGCGCGGCAGCTGCTCACCGCCCCCGCCCATGCCTACACCCGGGCGCTCATCGACGCCATCCCGCGCCTGGACGGACCGCGCCCGCGGCGCCTGCGCACCCTCGCCGAAGGATCCCTCTCGTGACAGACCCGCACCAGGCCGGCCCCGCCGCGCTCGTCGTCCGCGACCTCGTCGTCGGCTACGGCGACCGCATCGTGCTGCACGGCATCGACCTCACGGTTCCCCGGGGCGGGTGCGTGGGACTGGTGGGCGAGTCCGGCTCGGGCAAATCCACCCTCGCACGTACCGTGATGGGCCTGCAGAAGCCGCGTTCCGGCTCGGTCGCCATCCCGGAAGAGGGTGTCGTGCACCCCGTGCAGATGGTCTTCCAGGACCCGGTCTCCTCGCTCAACCCGCACCGTCAGGTGGTCGACATCGTCGCAGAGCCGCGCACCATCACCGGCACCGGCACCGCCGCCCAGCGTCGCGCGGCCGCGCGCGATCTCCTCGACCGTGTCGGCCTCGACCCGCACCGCTTCGGCGGGGTCAAGCCGGGCACTCTCTCCGGCGGTCAGGCGCAGCGCGTCGCGATCGCGCGCGCTCTCATGGCGGAGCCGGCGCTTCTCCTGTGCGATGAGCCGGTGTCCTCGCTCGACGTGTCCGTGCAGGCGCGCGTGCTCAACCTGTTCGCCGATCTGCGCGACGAGGTCGGCCTCAGCATGCTCTTCATCACCCACGACCTCGCGGTGGTGCGCATGATCTCCGACGAGGTGTGCGTGCTCAACGACGGACGCATCGTCGAGCACGGGCCGACCGAGGCCGTGATCGCCGACCCGCAGCATCCGTACACCAGGGAGCTGCTCGACGCCGCTCCCCGGCTCCCCGTCGTCTGACGCCCCGCGCGTGCCGCCCGCGTGCGGGCACAGCACGAGCCATCCCCGTGAAAGGACCATCATGACCCGTACCTTCCCGCCCGGATTCGTCTGGGGATCCGCCACCTCCGCCTACCAGGTCGAAGGGGCGTGGGACGCCGACGGCAAGGTGCCGTCGATCTGGGACACCGCCGCGCGCACCGGCGCCGCACGCACACCGGACGGTACGAGCGGCGACACCGCGATCGACCAGTACCACCGCTACGAGGAGGACTTCGATCTGCTGCGCGACCTGCACGGCGGCGGCGCGCACCGCTTCTCCACGTCGTGGCCGCGTATCGTCACCGACGCCGCCGGGACCATCAATCCCGCCGGACTGGACCACTATGAGCGGGTGGTCGACGCGCTCCTCGCCCGCGACATCGCTCCGGCGCTGTGCCTGTTCCACTGGGACACCCCGCAGTGGGCCGAGGATGCCGGCGGCATGCTGAACCGGGACTTCGCTGCCCGCTTCGCCGAGTACGCGGCGGCCCTCGCCGGCCGGGTGGGCGATCGGGTGGCGCAATGGTTCACGCTCAACGAGCCGGTCAACCCCACCCTCGGCGGCTACCTCGCCGGCGCGCTGCCGCCCTACCATCGCGGCGGCGTGCGTGACGGACTCGTCGCCGGACACCACCTGCTCCTCGCCCACGGCATGTCGATCCAGGCGCTGCGCGCAGCGGGCGTCACCGGCGAGATCGGCACGGTCGTCAGCATCGGCGGCGTCTCCGCTGCCACGGACCACCCCGACGATCAGCGCGCCGCCGAGCGTGCAGAGTACTTCGAGGGGCGGCTGTTCCTCGACCCGATGCTGGGGCGCGGGCACCTGCCGGAGGTCGCCGGCGTGCTCGGGGATGCGCTGCGCGACGGGGACGCCGAGATCATCGGGCAGCCGATGGATGTCCTCGGTGTCAACTGGTACTCGCAGTACAGCGCGGCAGACCCGGAGCGCGCCGATCCGCACCGGCTGGGCGTTCCCGAGCGCGGCGCGATGATCATGCGGCTCGCCGAGGCCACCGCGCCGCTGGGCTTCGCGATCGTGCCCACCCCCGGAGCTCGCTGGGGCGGTGCGCACCGGCAGCTGACGCCGGGGGGTTTCCGCCGGGCGCTGGACTGGTTCGCTCAGACGTACCCTGACCACCCCGACATCGTGATCACCGAGAACGGCGTCGGCAGCTCGGATGACACCCCCGATGCCGACGGCGTGGTGCACGACGCCGAGCGCATCGCTTACCTGGCGTGGGCGATCGCGGAGCTCCACGACGCCATCGAGGCCGGCGCGCGGGTGCGCGGCTATCACGTGTGGTCGAGCCTCGACAACTTCCAGTGGGGCGCCGGCTTCACGCACCGCTTCGGGCTCGTCCACGTCGACCAGGACACGCTCGTGCGCACGCCGAAGGACTCCTTCGGGTGGTACCGGGAGCTCACCACCACCAACACGGTGCCGCCTCAGCCGGAGCCGACCGCGGCGGGAGACCACGTCGGGCTCGACGTCGCCGGCGTGCGCAACGCGCGCGGGGTCGGCGGCCTGCGCTTCACCGAGGGCGGGGTGGTGCGCGACGGCGTGCTGCTGCGCTCTGCGGGACTCCACGGGCTCACCGCGGACGGCAGCCGTGCGCTCGTCGACTACGGCGTGCGCACGGTGATCGATCTGCGCGGTGGCGCGGAGGCGGCAGCGGCGCCAGACCCCGACTTCGGTGCGCGGCTCGTGCACCTCCCGCTGCATGAGCCGGCGATGGAGACCGGGGACCCCGTGCCGACCCTGCCCGAGGTGTATCGCGAGATCGTGACAGAGCGGGGCGATCGGATCGTTGCGGGCGTCCGGGAGATCCTGGCGGCCCCGGATGGTGCTGTGCTGGTGCACTGCACGGCAGGCAAGGACCGCACGGGCGTCTTCGTCGCGCTCGTGCTGTCGGCGGTCGGGGTGTGCGATGACGACGTGGTGCGCACCTTCGCCGAGTCGGCGGAGCGGCTGGGCGAGCCGTTCGCGGCCGAGGTCCGCGCGCACTTCGGCGGTGCGCTCATCCCGCACGAGATGGAGGAGCACATGCTGTCATCGCCGGCGCACTTCATCGAGGACGTGCTGGCCCTTGTCCGCCGTGACCACGGCAGTGCATGGGCGTATCTGCTGGCGCATGGCCTGACCGCGGACGAGCTGACAGCGCTGCGGGCGCGGTTCCGCGCCTGACAGTGATGATGGTGGTGGGAGTCCCGCAGCGGTCGTCCTGACTCTGCGCCTGACTGACTTGGGGTCTTG
>NZ_JBYRJA020000006.1:0-283312 GCF_058349825.2 Microbacterium longlingense | reverse complement strand
GTTGAGTTCTCAAGGATCGGACGCACCCACAAACCAGCTCACACCAGTCCACAGGGCAACTTCTCTATCTTACACACGACATTCTTTCTGTCAAACTGACATTCAGAACATCGAATGAAGATAAGCATTTGCTTCGCACCATTCGGTTCGAAGCAACTTTGCTATCTTATCCCCCGCCTTCGCGCTGTCAAATCGGCCCAGCCAGAGGCTGTGACCGGATCTGTCACGTCGAGACGTCCGGGGATCTCTCATCTTAGACCATCAGGCCGTGAACTTCAAGAGAAGTTCTGAAGATGTGAGGCGGTTCACTGCTTGAGGGGGGCGGAGCCTTTCGGCTTCTTCGCTCTTCCCTTTGGGGCGAACAAGTAATAACTTACGCCGACCGCCGCGTCTCGGCAAGTCCCCCCAGACCCCGGGCGTGTCGCGCGTGGCGAGCCGGATGAAAGACCCTGGTCATGCCTACTTTCACGGCCGACGCCTCGCGAGCACCCTCGTGTCGGGCAGCTCGGTCACGTCTGCCGGCGGCGGAACAGCGGGAGCGCCACGCACAGCGCGAGGGTGAGAACCCCCCAGATCGCACTGGCACGTGGCAGCACCCGATAGGCCAGGTGCTGAACGGTGAAGGCCTCGGTGATCGGACCGAAGGCCACGAGTCCGATCAGCCAGGCGGTCAGAAGGATCACCGGCAGCGCGATGAGCCAGGCCGGACGCACCCAGCGCGGCAGCACGTGATCCGGTGCCGGTCGCACGGGCTGCCGGCGAAGCCAGCGGAATCCCCACAGCGCCAGGATCACCAGACCGAGGACGCTCGAACCGTGCTGAAGCCACTTGTAGCCAGCCAGCGGTCCCCAGTGGTCGTTCAGCGCGGGGATCAGTTCGATCCCCGCACGCCCCTCATGCGTGAAGGCGTCCCACAGGATGTGCGAGGCCACCCCGAGCGCCAGCGAGACCGCCAGCAGCACCGGATACCATCGCCCCTCTCCCGCTCCGACAGCCTCCCGCAGGGCACCGACGCCCCCGCGCTCCCATCGCTCCGGCAGTCGGCGGGCGAGCCCGTCCGGCGCGAGTTCCGGAACGGCCGGCCGCAGGACGACCCGCCACACCAGGAAGAGCCCGAATGCCAGCAGCACGGTCCAGAAGAGCCGCAGCGGATCGTGCGTGAATCCGTAGGCTGCTCCGCCGTTGGGCAGGAACAGCGGCAGGTCCGGCGTCATCGCTCCCACCGCGATTGCCGCCGGTATCAACCGCGTCTTCGCGAAGGGAATCGCGAAGACGCTGTGGCTGAGCGTGAACGGCATTCGACGTCAGCCGACGAAGATCCCGGCAAGCGTCCTCTTGCCGCGGCGGAGCACGGAGACTCCGCCCGGCAACGAGCCGACCACGACGACGTCCTCGTTCTCGACCTTCTCGCCGTCCAGGCTCACCCCGCCCTGGCCGATCGCACGACGCGCATCCGAACGACTCGGGGCGAGCCCGCTCTCGACCAGGGCATCGACCACGCTCGCACCCTGCTCGACGGTGGCATGCGGCAACTCCTCGAGCGCCGAGCGCAGCGTCGCCGCGTCGAGTTCGGACAGGTCGCCCTGCCCGAACAGCGCTTCGGAAGCGGCGATCGCCGCGGACGCAGCTGCCGCACCGTGCACGATCGCGGTGACTTCCCGTGCCAGGCGACGCTGGGCAGCGCGCCGGAAGGGCTCGGCCTGCACCAGCTCGGCGTACTCCTCGATCTCCGCGCGGGTGAGGAAGGTGAAGATCTTCAACCGCTCGACCACATCGGCATCGCTGGTGTTGAGCCAGAACTGGTACATCCGGTACGGGCTGCACATGGCTGCATCGAGCCAGATGGCGTTGCCCTCGCTCTTGCCGAACTTGGTGCCATCGCTGTTGGTGATCAACGGCGTTCCGATCGCGTGGACCGAGACGCCCTCGACCCGGTGGATCAGATCGGTGCCGCTGGTGAGGTTGCCCCATTGGTCGCTGCCACCGGTCTGCAGCACGCAGTCGTACTGCCGGTAGAGCTCGAGGTAGTCCATCGCCTGCAGGATCTGGTAGCTGAACTCGGTGTAGCTGATGCCGGCGTCGGAGTTCAGGCGCGCGGCGACCGCATCCTTCTTGAGCATCGTGCCGACGCGGAAGTTCTTGCCCACCTCACGCAGGAAGTCGATCGCGCTGAGCGGCGCCGTCCAGTCGAGGTTGTTGACGATGCGAGCGGCGTTGTCGCCATCGAAGCTCAGGAACTTCTCAACCTGGGCGCGCAGCCGTCCGACCCATTCCCCCACGGTCTCCGGGGTGTTGAGCGTGCGTTCCGCGGTCGGCCGCGGGTCGCCGATGAGACCGGTCGATCCGCCGACAAGGCCCAACGGGCGATGTCCGGCGAGCTGGATACGGCGCAGGGTGAGCAGCTGCACGAGGTTGCCCAGGTGCAGGCTCGGTGCAGTCGGGTCGAACCCGCAGTAATACACGATCGGCGGCCCGGCGAGCAGGGCGCGCAGCGCCTCCTGGTCGGTGGACACGTGGACCAGCCCGCGCCAGACCAGCTCATCCCACACGTTGTCGAACGTGGGGTCGAGCGCCGGCGCGGCAGTCGTCAGATCGGAATTCGACACGTCTTCCAGGCTATCAGCGTCATCGTGCGTCCCTCGGTCATGACCCCGCTGACGTCCACCACACCAGGAAGGCACACCCCAGCGCGCACACCCAGCTCACCAGGCTGCCGACGAGGAAGTACTCCGCGCGTTCTCCCCGGTCTCTGTCGCGGGAGATCTCCGGAAAGCGCACGATCCCCTTCGCGGCCAGAGCGGCCGCGAGCAGCGGATACGCTCCGGCGAGGGTGAGGGAGAACACGAGCAGACGCTCCAGAGGGCCGATCAGGCGGCCGCCACGGAACACCTCGTCGACGCGTTCCGGCTCTGACGCCGGTGCGGCCCGCCTGGCCCGGATGCCCCATCGCCGGCGCGGCTCGGGGACAAGCGCCGGAGCCCACTGCTCGTCCGGCTCTTCCATGGCCCCGCGCAATGCAGCGCGCACCACCACGTTGCCGGATTCCAGCAGGAACAGGACGCCGCCGACGACCAGCACCGCCACCGGGAGACCGATCTCGCCGAACGGAGACGGCAACCGCCATCCCGCTCCCAGGATGCCGCCGTCGCCGCCGGTCCACGGGGCGACGGCCGGGCTCATCACCGCGATGCCGCAGACGACCGCGAGCACGATGATCGGCCAGAATCCCACCCGTGCCGGATCGTCCCGGGGGAAGAGCGCGATCCATGCCGCCGCAACAGCGAGCGCGATGAGGGCGGGGACGATCGCGTCCGACAGTGCGCCGACGGCCAGTATCGCGAGCGCCGCAGCGACGAAGAGCGGGAGTCGCATCGACCGTGCAGCGAACTGCCGGACGAGATCGGCCAGGCCGATCGCGGCAAGAGTCAACCCGGCGAGGATCATCTGGCCTCACCCCGCAGCAGCTGCCAGCCCTCCACGATCGCCGCGGATCCCGCCCCGGCGAGCGCCTGCGAGACGGCAGACTGCGTGATGCCCTCCTCCTCGGCCAACGCGCGCTGCGACCGGCCGAGACAGCGGCCGTAGGTGAGGCGTCGCTCGCGGTCGCTCATCACCGTGACCAGGCGGTCCCGCGCGAGAAGGTAGGCGTTCGCCATACGGATGATGTCCCCCATACCGGCATTCTGCTCTCCTCCCCCGACATCGCCGGGGTCCGCCACGACGACCCAGGACCGGATGCCCGGAATCGCACGTTGCTGCCGCTCGTGGACGTGATCGATCGCCTCCCGCGCCGCCCACCACCCCGGCCCGTCGGGAATCGGGCCGCCCACGGAGGGCACATGCCCGACCGCGCCGACACCGATGCCGAATCGGCACTCGATCGGATCGGGCAGGGCAAGCTGCAGCAGCAGCAGCGATGCGAGAGCCGCGTCGAGCGACGGGTAGACGCCCTGCAGCTCATCGCCCACCGTCGCCCGCAGCGACTCGTCGGCGAGCGGCATGTCACGCTCGATCCGGGAAACGGCATTCTCGATCGCCTCCTGCGCCTCGCCACGACGTGGCAGACGCCGGGATCCGACGATATCGGCGATCACCGCAGCGGTCATGAGATAAGTGTATGGCTTATATTCGCAAGTTATAAGCGTTTACCTCATATTTTTTCGAGGAATTACTCGATGCCGAGGGCCCGGGCGGCCTGCTGCGCGCGTTCGACGAGCTCGGCACGCTGCTCGGCCACCCGTACCGGTGCCGTTCCGCCTGTGCCGGTGCGGCTCGCCACCGACCCGTCGACCGTGAGCACCGTACGCACTTCCGGCGTGAGGTGCGCCGATACCCCAGCGAGCAGCGCATCGTCGGCGTCCTCCAGACCGATGCCCCGTTCCTCGCACGCACGCACGAGGGCGCCGGAGATCTCGTGCGCATCGCGGAAAGGCACCCGCCGCTTGACGAGCCACTCCGCGACGTCCGTGGCGAGAGAGAACCCTTCGGGGGCGAGCGCGCGCATCCGCTCGGTGTCGAAACGCAGCGTGGCGACCATCCCGGTGAACGCCGGCAGCACGACCTCCAGGGTCTGCACCGAGTCGAACACCGGCTCCTTGTCTTCCTGAAGGTCGCGATTGTAGGCCAGCGGCAAGCCCTTGAGCGTGGCCAGGAGGCCGGTGAGGTTGCCGATGAGGCGGCCGGACTTGCCCCGCGCGAGCTCCGCGATGTCGGGGTTCTTCTTCTGCGGCATGATGCTCGAACCCGTCGAGTACGCGTCGTCGAGCGTGACGAAGCCGAACTCCCGCGTGTTCCAGAGGATGATCTCCTCGCTGAATCGCGACAGGTCGACGCCGATCATCGCCGTGATGAACGCGAACTCCGCCACGACGTCACGCGCCGCCGTGCCGTCCAGGGAGTTCTCTGCCGGGCGGTCGAGGCCGAGCTCGCGGGCGACGAGGTCGGGATCCAGGCCCAGGGTCGAACCGGCGAGGGCTCCGCCGCCATATGGCGAGACGCCGGCGCGGACGCGCCAGTCGACCAGGCGCTCGAGTTCGCGAACGAGCGGCCAGGCATGAGCCTGCAGGTGGTGTGCCAGCAGCACCGGCTGCGCGTGCTGCAAATGGGTGCGCCCCGGCAGGACCGCATCGGGATGAGCCTCGGCCTGGGCGACGAGAGCGTCGATGAGCCGGAGGATGCCGCGGGCGATCACCCGCGCATGGTCGATGAGATACATCCGGACGAGCGTGGCGATCTGGTCGTTCCTGCTGCGGCCGGCGCGCAGGCGCCCGCCGAGCTCGGGACCGAGTTCGGCGATGAGCGCCGCTTCGAGCGCGCCGTGCACGTCTTCGTCACTCGGCGACGGCAGCAGGGTGCCATCCGCAGCGGCACGGGCGACCGCATCAAGACCCTCGTGCATGCGCTCGAGCTCAGCGGGCTCGAGATAGCCGGCCGCGGCGAGGGCCGTGGCGTGGGCATGGGAACCCGCAATGTCATAGGGCGCGAGAATCCAGTCGAAGTGCGTGGAACGGCTCAGCTCCGCCAGCTCCGGCGACGGGCCCCCCGCGAAACGGGCGCCCCACAGCGCGCCCTCGTTGGTCCCACGTGCTCCGCTGCCCTCGGCGTTCGTCTCGCTCACCGCACCAGCCTATCGAGGGGCGCGGGGCTGCTTCGCCTCACATCGCCCTGCACCCTGCGGTCGGTCGCCGTCGCAAGCGCCCCCTTCCCACGCCCGGGCCCGCCCACGAAAACGCATCCGTCCCTCCCGTGCCGAGCCTGGTGGCCCCGCACGGGAGGGACGGATGATGTCTGCGGCGTGCGGTGATCAGGGCTGGCGCAGAAGCCAGACCAGCAGCGCCTTCTGCGCGTGCAGACGGTTCTCCGCCTCATCCCAGACCACGCTCTGGGCGCCGTCGATCACCTCGGAGTCGACCTCATAGCCCCGATCGGCGGGCAGGCAGTGGATGAAAATCGCCTCGGGGTCGGCCAGCGCCATCGTGTCCGTCGTGACCTTGTAGCCGCCCAGCTCGCGGAGACGCTGGATCTTCTCCTCTTCCTTGCCCATCGACACCCAGGTGTCGGTGACGATCACATCGGCACCAGCGGCGGCCTCCGCCGGATCGGTCACGATGACGATCGACCCGCCGGTCTCCGCGGCACGACGACGGGCGTCTTCGACGACGTCGGGACGCGGCGCGTAGGCCTTCGGGGAGGCGATGCGCACGTGCATGCCCGCGGTCACCCCGGCCAGCGCATAGGAATGCGCCATGTTGCTGCGGCCGTCACCGAAGAATGACAGCGTGAGCCCCTTCAGCTCGCCCTTGTGCTCGCGGATCGTGAGCAGGTCCGCCAGCAGCTGACACGGGTGGAAGTCGTCGGAGAGGGCGTTGACGACCGGGACACGGGTGCCCTCAGCCATCTCTTCCAGGCCCCGCTGCGCATAGGTGCGCCACACGATCGCCGCCACCTGCCGCTCCAGCACGCGCGCGGTGTCTGCGGGGGTCTCCTTGCCGCCGAGCTGGCTACTGGCAGTCGAGATGATCAGCGGAGACCCGCCGAGATCGGCGATGCCGACGGCGAAGGACACCCGCGTCCTGGTGGAGGACTTGTCGAAGATCACCGCGACGGTCTGCGGGCCCGCGAGGCTCTTGTCGGCGAAGCGATCCTTCTTCAGCTCGACGGCGAGATCGAGGATCTCGGCCTGTTCGGCCGGGGTCAGGTCGTCGTCGCGCAGCAGATGGCGGGTCACTCGGGGGCCTCCTGGGTCGGGTTCTGGTCGTTCCGGGTTGCAGCGACCGCGGCCAGCGACGCCGCGAACAGCTCCGTGAAGGCCGCCACCTCGTCATCGCCGATCGTGTACGCCGGCGCGATGCGCACCACGTCGTCGGTCGGTGCATTGACGATGAGTCCGCGGCGATGGGCCTCGGCCCGCACCTGCGCGGCGACCGGTGCGGTCAGCACGACGCCGATGAGCAGGCCCGCTCCCCGCGTGCCCGCGACGAGCGGCATCTGCTCGATGGCCGCACGCAGTTCCGCGCCGCGCGCGGTGACATTGCGCAGCAGGCCGCCGCCGGCGACCTCGCGGATCACCGCGGACGCGACAGCGGTGGCCAGCGGATTGCCGCCGAATGTGGAGTTATGGGTTCCCGGGCTGAACAGCGCGCTCGCCCCGCCGAAGGTCACCAGAGCACCGAGCGGGAAGCCCGCGGCGATGCCCTTCGCCAGGGTCACGGCGTCCGGCACGATGCCATCGCGCTGGAAGGCGAACCACTCCCCCGTCCGCCCGACACCGGTCTGCACCTCGTCGAGGATCAGCAGCGCATCGTGGGCGGCGGTGAGCTCGCGGGCCCGGACCAAGAAGCCCTCCGGCAGTTCGACCACACCGGCCTCACCCTGGATCGGCTCGGCGATCACCGCCGCGATCCGGTCGCCCTCCGCCGCGAACACGGCCTCAAGCGCATCGAGAGTCGCATCGATCGCGCGCACACCGGGCAGCAGCGGCTGGAACGGCTCCTGATAGGCCTGCTTCGGCGTGACCGACAGCGCACCGATGGTGCGGCCATGGAACGCGCCGTTCAGGCACACGATGAGATCGCGACCGCGAGGGTTGCCGTGGAGACGCGCGAGCTTGAGCGCCGCCTCGTTCGCCTCGGTGCCGGAGTTCGCGAAGAACACCCGCCCCTCGTCCCCGGTGCCGGCGAGCTCCTTGAGAGTCGCCGCGAGCTCGAGCTGCTGCGGGGTGGCGAAGTAGTTCGACACGTGCGCGAGGCGGCCCGCCTGCTCAGACACCGCCGCGACGAAAACCGGGTGCGCGTGGCCCAGGCAGTTCACCGCGATGCCGCCGAGGAAGTCGAGGTACTTCGTGTCCTCGTCGTCCCACACCCACGAGCCCTCGCCACGGGTGAGCAGCGCCAGGCGTCCGCCCAGTCCCATCAGGTCGCGGCCGGCGTCATCCTGCCAGGTCGGAGTCTCCACGTTCATCCCTTCACAACCTCCGTGCCGATCCCCTCGGTGGTGAACAGCTCGACGAGCACCGAGTGCGGCACCCGGCCGTCGATGATCGCCGCCGCGTCCACGCCGGACTCGACGGCGTCGAGGCAGGCCTTCATCTTCGGAATCATTCCCGACTGGAGTTTCGGCAGCAGACCGCTGAGCTCGGTGGTGGTGAGATGCGAGATCAGCGAGTCGCGGTTCGGCCAGTCTGCGTACATTCCCGGCACATCGGTGAGCACGACGAGCTTCGCCGCGCCGAGCGCCGTGGCCAGAGCGGATGCCGCGGCATCCGCGTTGACGTTGAGCGAGTGCCCCGGATGGTCGAGGTCCGGGGCGATGCTCGACACGACCGGCACACGGCCGGCGGCGAGCTGATCGAGCACGGGCTGCGGATCCACCTCGACGACGTCGCCCACGCGGCCGAGATCGACTTCCTCGCCGTCGACGAGGACGCCCCGACGGCGTCCGCCGAAGAGCCCGGCATCCTCCCCGCTCAGCCCGGTCGCGATCGGGCCGTGCGAGTTGATCTTCGCCACGAGCGACGGATTGACCTGCCCGGTGAGCACCATGCGGACGACACTGATCGCCTCGGTACTGGTGACGCGGTAGCCGCCGCGGAACTCGCTGGGGATGTCGAGCCGGTCCAGCATCTGCGAGATCTGCGGTCCGCCGCCGTGCACCACCACCGGCTGAACGCCGACGTAGCGGAGGTACGCGATGTCCTGGGCGAACGCGTCCTGCAGCTCTTCGGACACCATCGCGTTTCCGCCGTACTTGACGACGACGATGCGATCACGGAACCGCTGCAGCCAGGGCAGGGAATCGATGAGGGTCTGTGCCCGCTGGGCGGCGATCGTGGGCTCCGGCGCGTGATATTCGGTCATGAGGCGTAGGCGCTGTTCTCGTGCACGTAGTCGTGGGTGAGGTCGTTGGTGAGGATCGTCGCCGTCGCCTCGCCGACCTTCAGGTCGATCAGCAGGTGTGTGGCGCGCGGGGTGAGGTCGACCTCGTCGCGCGGGCGATCCGGGCCGCCCGCCGTACACACGCGCACCCCGTTCATCCACACATCGACGTCGTAGGGGTCGAACTGCGCCGTCGTCGTGCCGATCGCCGCGAGCACCCGCCCCCAGTTGGGATCGTTGCCGAAGATCGCCGCCTTGAACAGGTTGTTGCGGGCGACGGACCGGCCGACGTCGACGGCCTCGTCCTCGGAGGCGGCGTGGGAGACCTCGATGGTGATGTCGTGGCTGGCTCCCTCGGCGTCCGCCTGCAGTTTGCGTGCGAGCTCCTCGCAGACCTCCGCGAGCGTCTCGGCGAAGACGTCCAGATCGGGGCGGATGCCGCTCGCGCCGTTGGCGAGGAGAGTGACCTGGTCGTTGGTCGACATGCAGCCGTCGGAGTCGAGACGGTCGAAGCTGACCCTGGTCGCACGCCGGAGCACAGCGTCGGCCTCCGCCGGGTCCAGGTCCGCATCGGTCGTCAGCACGACGAGCATCGTGGCCAGGCCAGGAGCCAGCATTCCCGCCCCCTTGGCCATGCCACCGATCGTCCAGCCGTCCCGGCTGATCGACACGGTCTTCGCAACGGTGTCGGTGGTCATGATGGCCTCCGCGGCGAGCTGTCCTGCCTCATCGGAGAGGACCGAGACGGCCTGCTCGACCCCCGCGAGGACCCTCCCCCGGAAGACCTCGTCTCCGGTGCCGATGAGCCCGGTCGAGCACACCAGCACGTCGCCCGCGCTCACGCCGAGGAGCTCGGCGAGCCGTTCGGCCGTCTGGTGGGAGGTCTGGAAGCCGAAGGAGCCGGTGAAGCAGTTCGCTCCGCCGGAGTTGAGCACGATCGCCTCGACGTTGCCGTCCTTGATGACCTCCTGCGACCACAGGATCGGGTTGGCCTTGGCCCGGTTGGAGGTGAACACTGCGGCCCCCACCTTGCGCGGGCCGCGATTGACCACGACGGCGACGTCGGGCTTGCCGGTGCTCTTGAGGCCGGCTGCGACGCCGGCCGCCTCGAATCCCTGGGGGGCGGTGACGCTCACGGCGCTACTCCGTTCGTGGTGAGGCCGGTGGTCTCGGGGAGGCCGAGGGCGAGGTTCATCGATTGGATCGCGGCACCCGCGGTGCCCTTGACGAGGTTGTCGACCGCCGCGACGACCACGACGCGGTTCGCGGACCGGTCGATCGCGAGGCCGAGGAGGGCGGTGTTGGCGCCGAGCACGTCGGCGGTTCGCGGCACCTGCCCCTCCGGCAGCAGCTGCACGAATGGCTCGTCCGCGTATGCCCGCTCCCACGCCTCGCGAATCTCCGCGTCCGTCGCATCGCCCGCGATCGGCGCGGTCGATGTGGCGAGGATTCCGCGTGCCATCGGCACGATCACCGGCGTGAAGGAGATCCGGATGCCCGGATCGGCCGGATCGGTTCCCTGGGCGGCGGCGAGCGCCTGCCGGATCTCCGGGATGTGCCGGTGGGTGCCGCCGACGGCGTAGGGGTTCGCGGTGCCGAGGATCTCACTGCCGAGGAGGTGCGTCTTCGCGCTCTTGCCTGCGCCCGAGGGACCGACGGCGAGGACGCTGACGATGTCACCGGGATCGATGACACCGGCGGCGACCCCGGGCGCGAGACTCAGCGCCACGGTGGAGGCATTGCAGCCGGGGGCGGCGATGCGCGTCGCGCTGCGCAGATCGTCGCGCAGCTTCCCGCCATCGGAGACGAGCTCGGGCACGCCGTAGGACCACGGCTCGTGGAAGGCGCCGCCGTAGAAGGCGTCCCAGGCGCTCTCCGAGACGAGCCGGTGATCCGCACCCGCATCGATCACGAGCGGTGCATCCCCGAGCGCCGTGGTGTACTGCCCCGACTGCCCGTGGGGCAGGGCGAGGAAGACCACATCGTGTCCGGCGAGGATCTCGGGGGTGGTGTCCTCGAGGACGAGGTGCTGCAGCGAGCGCAGGTGCGGCTGGTGCTGGATGAGCGGCTGGCCGGCGTTGGAGTGCGCCGTGACGGTGCGGATCTCGACGTCCGGGTGGCTGGCGAGCAGGCGCAGGATTTCGCCGCCCGCGTAGCCGGATGCGCCGGAGACGGCGACGGAATACGACATGGGTTCTAGCCTAACGGTCAGGGGTCGGTGAGCCGGGGCGGCGACACCGCTGTCCTCCTGCCGCACGGCAGCGAACGCGGGGTCGCCTAGAGTCGGCGGCCGCCCTGACGGCGTCGGCGCGCGGGAGCGACGCTCGGGACGAGCGAGGCGATGAGCGCGGACGACGGCATGTCGCGACGATATCGGCCACCCCCCGCCCTCCGCAAGTCCGCCCCTGACCTCGCTGGGCGCACGCACGGGGCGGACCCGGCGATGGCGGAGAGACGGTTAGCGGTGGCGCCAGCGGGTGATGACAAGCGGCGAGCCGGACTCGGGATCCGGGATGATGCGGGCATCCAGCCCGAACACGTCGGCGACGAGTTCCTCGGTGATCACCTCATGCGGACTCCCGGCCGCCACGATCCGGCCCTCCTTCATCGCCACGATGTGGTCGCCGTACCGGGCGGCCTGGTTGAGGTCGTGGAGCACCGCGACCAGGGTGTGACCCTGCTCGCGGTTGAGACCGCGGCACAGCTCGAGCAGCTCGATCTGATGGCTCACGTCGAGATAGGTCGTCGGTTCGTCCAGGAGCAGGATCGGGGTCTGCTGGGCGAGGGCGACCGCCATCCACACGCGCTGGCGCTGCCCGCCGGAGAGCTCATCGACCAGCCGGCCGGAGAGGTCGCCGATCCCGGTGGCCGCCATCGCCTGCGCGACGATGCGTTCGTCCTCCGGAGACCACGGTTGGAACAGCCGCTGGTGGGGATAGCGCCCCCGCGACACCAGATCGACGACCCGAATGCCGTCGGGCGCCGTCGGCCCCTGCGGCAGGAGGCCGACGTTGCGGGCGACCTGCCGGGTGGGCAGCTCATGCAGGGCCCTCCCGTCGAGCAGGACCGACCCTGCGCTGGGCGTGATGAGGCGGGTGAGGCTCTTCAGCAGCGTCGATTTGCCGCACGCGTTGGGCCCGACGATGACCGTGAACCGGCCGTCGGGGATCTCCAGGCTCACCCCCGAGCAGATCGTGCGGTCCGGGTAGCCGAGATCGGCGTTGTCCACCGCGAGTCTGGTCATGAGCGTCGGCCTTCCCTGAACAGCAGCCACAAGAAGTAGAGCCCTCCGATCGACACCGTGACGATACCGACGGGGAGCGGGGAGTCCGGGTTGATGCGCTGAGCGACCACGTCGGCCAGCAGCAGGAGGAACGCACCGGTCGCCGCCGTGGGCAGCAGGGCGAGGCCGTCGGTGCGCGCCAGCCGACGGGCGATCTGCGGAGCGGCGAGCGCGATGAACGAGATCGGTCCTGCCGTGGATGTGGCCAGCGCCGTGAGCCCCACACCGACGACGATCGCGCAGATCTGGACGGTGCGCACCGTGAGCCCGAGCCCGGTGGCGAACGGCACGCCGATCTGGAGCACCCGCATCGGCCGGGCCAGCATTCCCGCCGCGACCAGCAGCACCGCCAGGAACGGGAGGATGAACAGCAGCGTCTCCCCCTGGGTGCCGGAGAGGTTGCCGGCACCCCACAGGCTCGCCATGATGGCGTCCTCCACGGTCGAGGTCAGGAGGATCCAGACGTTGACGGAAGCGAGCATCGCGCTCACCCCGATCCCCACGATGATCAGCCGCACACCCCGCGCGACGCCCCGGCGCGATGCCAGGAAGAACACCAGGAAGGCCGTGACGATCCCCCCGACCAGCGCGCCGAGCATCGTCTCCGCCGAACCGCCTCTGAGCAGCAGCATCACCACGATCGCCCCGGTGTATGAGCCGGTCTGGAAGCCGATCACATCCGGGGAGCCGAGCGGGTTGGCGGTGAGATTCTGGAAGATGGCGCCGCTGAGGGCGAGCGCGATCCCCAGCAGGACGGCCATCACCAGGCGGGGCAGGCGCCACTCCACCACGATCATCGTGGTGAAGTCGTCTCCGCGTCCGAGGAGCGCGGCAATGGTCTCGGCGGCGGTGACGTCGGCCGAGCCGTCGAAGATGCCGTAGACCAGCAGGCCGACGGTGAGGAGCGCGAACGCCCCGGAGACCAGAAGCGCGCGCAGGTCGAGCATCGCCAGCGGGCGCCCGGCGGGACCGACGCGAAGGACCCTGCGGCCGAAGTCGATCCCCGGGAGCGCGGCCGTGCTGTCTGTGTGCATGCGGTATCAGACCTCGGAGACGCGGAAGCGGCGGACCATCGCGATGAGCAGCGGCGCGCCGACGAACGCCGTGACGACGCCGACGGGCACCTCGCCGGCGGTGATCACGCGGCCCAGCACATCGCTGAACCCGAGGATCGCGGGGGCCGCCAGGATCGAGTACGCCATGATCCAGCCCTGGTGCGGGCCGACCAGCATGCGCGACAGGTGCGGCGCGAGCAGCCCGATGAAGCCGATCGGGCCGGCGGCCGCTGTCGCCCCTCCCGCGAGGAGGGCGATGGCCACCAACGCGATCATCCGGGTGCGGTTGGGGTTGGCCCCCAGCGCCACGGCCGATGCCTCGCCGAGGGAGAGCACATCGAGGGCCCGGGTGCTGGCGAGCGCGATCACCAGCCCCACCAGGATGAAGGGCGCGATCGCCAGCGCGGCGTCCAACGGCTGGGAAGCGGTGGTCCCGGCCGACCAGCCGCGCATGCGCTCGAACACGCTCGAATGGGTGAGCAGAACGGCGGCGGTGAAGCCCGAGAGCACCGCCCCCAGTGCGACCCCGGAGAGCGTCATCCGCACCGGATTGCCGCGCATCGGTCCGCTGTTGCCCAGCGCAAAGACCACCAGCGATGTCACCACAGCCCCGGCGAAGGACCACCACATGTACTCCCGGATGCCCACGACCCCGAAGAACGCCAGCCCGAGCACAACGGCCAGGGATGCTCCGGCGTTGACACCGAGGATCCCCGGGTCGGTCATCGGGTTGCGCGTGACCGCCTGCATCAGACCGCCGGCGACGCCGAGACCCGCCCCGCAGAGGAGCACCAGCACGGTCCGGGGCACCCGCGACTGCCACACCACCTGCGAGACGGCGTCGTCCGGGTCGGGGCGGAGCAGGAAGTGGAGGACGTCGGCCGGCGGGATCGTCCGTGAGCCCACCAGCATGCTCAGCGTCAGGGCGGCGAGGCACACCACCGCGAGGGGCAGCAGCCCCGCCGCCCTGAGCGATGCCCGGGGGCGGGCCCGCTCGGCGGCGTGGGTGACGGTCATGGGTGGGTCAGGAGAGCTTCTGTGCCTTCTCGACCACCGTGGTGACGCTGTCGAGCCAGTCCGCGTAGGAGCGGGCGGTCATCGCGCCCTTGGAGTACCAGGCGCCGATCTGGCCTGCCGAGACGGCGGGGAGGGAGTCCCAGAGCTCGGTCGTGAAGGCGTTCTCCGGGTGGGCGGCGTCGTAGCCCTCGACGAGGAACACGTCGGCCGGATAGGTCGACGCCTCCTCCCAGGCGATCTGCCCCCAGGGGTTGCCCTGCTCGGGCTTCGGTGCTCCCACGATGGTCGCACCGAGCTCCTCCAGGAGGTCGGCCTGCGCGAAACCGACCGCCGAGTACAGCATCTCCTTCACCGGGCTGACGAGCATGAAGCGAAGGTCCTTGCCGGCGATGGCGGCCCGGAACGCCTCTTCCGCGGCAGCGAGGTCGGCATCAGCAGCCGCGATGGCGTCTGACGAGGTCTCTCCGCCGAGGAACGCGGCGATCGCTCGCGTGTCCGCGATGCCCTGCGCGATGGTGTCGCCGGACGGCAGCGGGATGAACGGGGCGACCCGCGTGAGCTGGCCGTTGACATCCTCGTCGAACCACGACCAGCCCTCGGCCGAACCGTGCCCGACGATCGCGTCCGGCCGGATCTCGGCGAGCTTCTCGACGTTGATCTCACCGTCCGTTCCGACGAACGTGATGCCAGAGGTGTCGACGTCGCCCATCACGTTGGGGTTCTCGCAGTCATACCCGAACAGGGCCGCCGGCTTCACGGCATAGTCGGCGAGCGAGCTGTAGGCGTAGCAGTCCATCACGATGACCTCGGGCTGGGCGTCGAAGTCGATCGTCAGGCCGTCGATCGAGGGATGGGTCAGGCTCACCGCACCGGACGACGCACCGTCATGGGCTGGCGCGTCCCCCGCGGTCTCGGAGTCTGCGCCCGGAGAGCACGCGGACAGCAGCAGGACGGCAGAGAGGGCGGCGGGGACGAGGATACGGCGAGTCACGGATGCTCCTGGTTCGTGGTCGGACAGCGAGTCGAAGTTAGGCGAGGGTAACCTAATTTGTCAACCACGCATGCTTCCTCACCGACGCTCAGGATGCGGCGGGCATAATGGATGAGGCCTGCCTCGTCATTCGTGCCGAGAGGTCGGAGAGATCGGTCCCCGAGCGTGCCGATGGGGAGCGTGCACCGCTCTCCCCGCTCGATACGGCGCGGGGTCCCCACCTCACTGCGGGGACTCTCAACACGGAGGAGAAGACATGACCGAGGCCGGCGAAACCCGGCACGGTGCACGCGCGGCGTGCGCCGGCTCCAGCGCGACCTCCGGCGCGGCGACCGGCTCCTCCGCGCCCGCTCTTTCGCGTTCCTCCCGTCCGTCCTTCCCCCGGCACGCGTCGACGGCGTGACGACCACCGTGCCGGGCCTGATCGGCCCCTCCGACCCCGCGCGTGCCAGCGGCGCCGGTCGCGCACACGCCAAGGCGATCCTGTTCGGCGAGCACGCCGTGGTCTACGGTGCACCGGCGATCGCCCTGCCGGTGCACGCTCTCACCGCCGATGCGACGGCGACGCAGCACCCGCGCGGAGTGCACATCGACAGCGTCCTGTACTCCGGTCCGCACGAGGACGCCCCGCAGCGCCTCCTCCCGGTGATCGAGGCCGTTCATGCGTCTCTCCGCCACGCCGGAGCACCCGATGCCGGCGTGCGCGTCCGGGTGAGCAGCACGATCCCGCCGGAGCGCGGGCTCGGGTCGAGCGCGGCCGTGGCCGCTGCCATCGCGGAAGCCGTCACCGACCTGCTGGGGCTGCGGCTGGACGCGTCGGCACGGCACGAGATCGTACAGGCGGCGGAGGGCATCGCCCACGGCACGCCGTCCGGCCTCGACGCGCATGCCGTCGTCGCAGACCAGCCGCTGCTGTTCGCGCCGGGCTCTTTTCCGCTTCCCGTGCCGATCGGCGCCCCGCTGTTCTTCGTGGTCGCAGACTCTGGCACGGCCGGATCCACGGCCGAAGCCGTCGGCGGAGTCCGCGCGCGACGCGCGACGCATCCTGCCGACACCGATGCGCTCATCGAGGGACTCGCGGCGTGCGCCGACGACGCACTCCCCCTGCTGGCTCGGGGTGACCGCACCGGCATCGGAGCACAGATGCGGCGAGCGCACAGCCTCCTCACAGACCTCGGTGTGAGCACACGGCAGCTGAATACGCTCGTCGCAGCCGCCGAGGCCGCCGGCGCCCACGGCGCGAAGCTGACCGGCGGCGGTCTCGGCGGCTGCGTGATCGCCCTCGCAGACTCGGGCGAGCACGCCGAGCACCTGGCGGTGGCCCTCACCGCTGCCGGCGCACCCCGCACCTGGACCACGACGACGGGAGTCGCATGACCTTGGCAACAGCAATGGCCCACCCCAACATCGCCCTGGTGAAGTACTGGGGCAAGAAGGATGAGGCCCTGATGCTGCCCGTGGCGGGGAGCATGTCGATGACCCTCGACGTCTTCCCCACCACCACCACGGTCACGATCGACCCCGAGGCCACCGCCGACGTCTTCGCGTTGAACGGCGCCGCCGCCGCGCCGGAACAGCTGCGGCGGGTCACGCGCTTCCTCGACATTGTGCGCACGATGGCCGGTTCGCCGGCGTATGCGCATGTCCGCTCGCACAACGAGGCTCCCACCGGCGCGGGCCTTGCCTCCTCGGCGGCGGGCTTCGCCGCCCTCGCGGTCGCCGCTTCCGCCGCGTACGGGCTGGACCTCGATGCCCGCGGGCTCAGCAGGCTCGCCCGGCGCGGGTCGGGTTCCGCCGCGCGCTCGATCGTGCCGGGCTACGCGGTGTGGCGGGCGGGCGACGATGAGGGCTCGGTCGCCGAGCCCGTCGCCGCACCGGAGG
Source organism: Microbacterium longlingense (assembly GCF_058349825.2). Classification (NCBI taxonomy): domain Bacteria; kingdom Bacillati; phylum Actinomycetota; class Actinomycetes; order Micrococcales; family Microbacteriaceae; genus Microbacterium; species Microbacterium longlingense. The sequence goes on along the minus strand of NZ_JBYRJA020000006.1, from coordinate 266,212 downwards.
CGCGGCTGGTGGTCGTCTCGGTCGACGACGGCCAGAAGGCCGTCTCGAGCCGGGAGGCGATGCGGCGCACCGCGCTGACGTCCCCGTTCTACAGCGCCTGGATCTCCTCGACGGAGCAGAGCCTGGAGGCGATGCTGGAGGCCTGCGCCGCAGACGACTTCACCCGGATGGGCAGGATCACCGAGTCGCACGCCCTGCGGATGCACGCGGTCATCCAGTCCTGCGACCCGCCGATCCGCTACCTGAGCCCCGCCAGCGTCGCCGTCTTCGACGCCGTGGCTGCGCTGCGCGACAGCGGCGTCGAGGCCTATGCCACCGCCGATGCCGGCCCCAACGTGACCGTGCTCGTTCGTCCGGACGACGCTGAGGCCGTCGCGACGGCCCTCGCTCCGCTGGGCCGCACGCGGATCGCGGGACCAGGACCGGGCGCCGCTCTGCTCACCCCCGCGGAGGCGCTCCGGTGATCGAGACCCGCGCCCCCGGCAAGCTCTTCATCGTGGGCGAATACGCCGTCGTCGAGCCGGGCCAGCCGGCCGTGCTCGTGGCGGTCGACCGGTATCTCACGGTGCGCCTCACGGAGAGCGCCGATGTGGGCCGGGTGCACTCCAGCGAGTACGGGCGTCTCCCGCTGGTCTGGACCCGCGACGGCGAGGGGATCGTGCTCGATCACGCGCCCTACGATTTCGTGATGTCGGCCATCGCCGCGGTCGAGCAGCTGCGTGCCGCGCTGCGGTTGCCGCCGCGCTACTTCGACCTGCACATCTCGAGCGAGCTCGACGACGCGAGCGGCCGTAAGTTCGGTCTCGGCTCGTCGGCGGCTGTGACGGTCGCCGTCATCGCCGCTCTGGACGAGTTCTATGGCTTGGGGCTGACGCGGGCCGAGCGCTTCCGTCTGGCACTGCTCGCCACCATCGAGGTCGCACCGACCGCGTCGTGCGGCGATGTCGCCGCCAGCACCTTCGGCGGCTGGATCCGTTACACCGCCCCCGACCGCGGAGCCCTGCGCACCCATCGGGCCGTGCACGGGGTGGCCGCCACCCTGACCGACGGCCCGTGGGGGCCGTGCAGCGTGCGGAGACTCCCCCAGCCGGAGCGGCTGCAGCTGCTGGTGGGCTGGACCGGTTCCCCCGCATCGACCGAGCGGCTCGTCGAGCGTGTGCGACACTCCGGGCATCCCATCCAGCCCGCGTACGACGCTTTCCTCGATGAGAGCCGCGCGTGCGTCGACGCATTCGTGGATCTGCTGGAACAGGACGGCGACGATGCACTCCCGGTTGTCCGTCGCGCACGCCACCTGCTGCAGCGACTGGGCGACACCACCGGCAACCTCATCGAGACCGAGCAGCTGCGGGCACTGTGCGACATCGCAGAGCGGCACGGCGCGGCCGCGAAGCCGTCCGGTGCGGGCGGCGGTGACTGCGGCATCGTGCTGGCAGGGCCTGACTCGGAGATCCCGGCGATCCTGCGCGCGTGGGAGGCCCATGACATCCGGCGCCTGAGCCTGTCCATCCATCCCCCGGAGGGGAGCACCGATGGCCTCTGAGCGGATGACCGATGCCGGGATGCGAGGGTCGCGCAAGGACGACCACGTCCGCCTGGCGACGCAGCAGAACGCCGAGCGTGCCGCGCGCACCGAGTTCGACGACCTGGAGTTCCTCCACCATGCCCTCGACGGGACCGATGCGGCGGCGGTCGATCTCGCCGTCACGGTCGACGAGTGGTCCTGGCAGACTCCGCTCTACATCAACGGCATGACGGGCGGCACGGAGCGCACCACCCGGATCAACCGGGACCTCGCGATCACCGCCAGGGAGACGGGGCTGCCGATCGCCACCGGCTCGGTGTCGATCGCCCTCGACGATCCTGCGACGGCTGCGGGGTTCTCCGTGATCCGCGAGGAGAACCCGGACGGGTTCGTGATCGCCAACATCGGCGCCGGTCGCAGCGCGGACGACGCGGTGCGCGCGGTCGAGCTGCTCAGCGCCGACGCGCTCCACGTGCACCTCAATGCCGTGCAGGAGACGGCGATGGCCGAGGGAACCCGCGACTTCTCCCGCTGGCCCCGGTCGATCGAGCGCATCGTCGCCGCCAGTCCGGTGCCGGTGATCGTCAAGGAAGTGGGCTTCGGCCTGAGCCGGCGCACCCTCTCGCGCCTCGCCGACATCGGTGTGCGCGTCGCCGACGTGAGCGGACGCGGAGGCACCGACTTCCTGCGCATCGAGAACGACCGGCGCCCGGACGGCGGATATCCCTATCTGACGGGCTTCGGGCAGAGCGCGCCGGCATGCCTGCTCGATGCTCCCCCGCGTCGTCCGGCGCTCCTGGCCTCCGGAGGCGTGCGCCATCCGCTCGATGTCGTCAAAGCGCTCGCCCTCGGTGCACAGGCCGTCGGAGTCGCCGGCTCCTTCCTGCCGACCGTCATCGATGGCGGGGCAGACGCGCTCGTGCCGGTCGTACGCGGTTGGCTCGACGAGATCCGTGCGCTGCTGGCTCTGCTCGGCGCGACCACGCCGGCCGGGCTCGCCGGAACGGATCTGCTCGTGCGCGGCCGGCTGCGCGAGTTCTGCGATCTGCGCGGCATCGACGCGGCGGCCCTCGCACGGCGATCCGAGCAGACCCCGCATCACGAAGACGACACCGCCGGGCGCCCGCCGGCCCTTCCCCGGAGGACACCATGAGCCACACCGAGACCACCCCGATCCCCACCAGCTGGGTCGGCCCGATCCGCGTCACCGGCGCCTCCGGCGAGGAAGAGATCTCGGTGCCGCTCGCGACCTATGAGACGCCGCTGTGGCCGTCTGTGGGCCGCGGCGCACGCGTGAGCCGGATGGTGCCCGGCGGCATCCGCACGGTCGTCGTCGGCGAACGCATGACGCGCTCCGTGCTGTTCACCGCCCCGGGAGCGGTCGCCGCGCATCGGGCTGCCCTGACGATCGAGGAACGCCTCGGCGAGCTGCGCGAGGTGGTCTCCGCCGGCAGCAGGCACGCTGCGCTCATCGAGGCCCACACCGAGATCGTCGGCGATCTGCTGTTCGTCCGCTTCGCATTCACCACCGGCGACGCCTCGGGGCACAACATGGTCACCAACGCCTCTGATGCCCTGATGGAGCGCATCCTCTCGTGGGATCTCGGACTCGGCTACGGATCGATCTCCGGCAACTACTGCTCCGACAAGAAGGCGACAGCGGTCAACGGCATCCTCGGTCGGGGGCGCAGCGTCGTCGCCGAGATCCTGCTCCCGCACGAGGTGGTGCGCGACGGTCTGCGCACCGACGCACGGCGTCTGGCGGATCTGGTGGTGCGCAAGAACCTCGTCGGGAGCACGATCGCCGGAGCGCTGCGGTCGTCCAACGCGCACTATGCGAACATGCTCCTGGCCTTCTATCTCGCCACCGGCCAGGATGCGGCGAACATCGTCGAGGGATCGCAGGGCATCACCTACGCCGACGTGCGAGACGACGGCCTGTACTTCTCGTGCACCCTGCCGCATCTGATCGTCGGAACCGTCGGCAACGGCAAGCACCTGCCGCAGGTCGAGCACGCTCTGCAGCGGCTCGGCTGCCGTGAGGAGCGCGAGCCGGGAGCGAACGCCCGTCGTCTGGCCGAGCTGATCGCGGCCGCCGTCCTGTGCGGCGAACTCTCCCTGCTCGCAGCGCAGACCAATCCGGGCGAGCTCATGGCCGCCCACCTGAAGATGGAGCGCTCATCATGACCGCGATCGGCATCCACGATCTCCGCATCACCACCTCTCACCATGTGCTCGACCTCGGAGACCTGGCCGATGCCCGCGGCGTCGACCCGGCGAAGTTCCGCATCGGCCTCGGCCAGGATGAGATGAGCATCCCGGCGCCAGACGAGGACGCCGTGACGATGGGCGCCGCCGCCGCCCTGCCGCTGATCGAACGTCACGGTGCGGATGGCATCGGCACCGTCCTGTTCGCCACCGAGTCCAGCGTGGACCAGTCCAAATCGACCGCCGTCTACGCGCACCGCCTGCTCGGTCTGCCCTCCGGCGTGCGCGCCGTCGAGCTCAAGCAGGCCTGCTACGCCGGCACCGCGGGCCTCCAGGCCGCCATCGGGCTCGTCGCGCGGAACCCCGCGGAGAGCGTGCTCGTGATCGCCTCCGACATCGCCCGCTACGCGCTCGACTCCCCCGGGGAGCCGACGCAGGGCGCCGGTGCCGCGGCGATGCTGGTGCGCGCAGACCCGGAGCTGATGGAGATCGAGCCGGCGTCGGGCCTGCACACCGCCGATATCGACGACTTCTGGCGGCCCAACGGCTCCTCGACGGCGCTGGTGGACGGACAGCTGTCGATGACCGCCTATCTGGACGGCCTGATCGGCGCCTGGGACGATCTGGTGCGCCGCGGCGCACCGACAGAGGACATCCACCGTCTGGCGTGCCATCAGCCGTTCACCAAGATGGCCGTCAAAGCGCAGCGTCACCTGACGGAGCACCGCGACGTGGAGCTGGACGATGCCGCCCTGCGCGATTCCACCGCCTACAACCGCCGCACGGGCAACAGCTACACGGCGTCGCTGTTCCTCGCCCTGGCCGCTCTGCTGGACCACGAGCCCGGGCTCACCGGAGAGCGCGTGGGACTGTTCAGCTACGGCTCTGGCAGCGTCTCCGAGCTCCTCACCGGTGTGGTGCGCCGCGTCGCGCCGGGCGGGGCGGAGCGGACCAGCGCGCTGCTCAGTGCGCGCGTACCGCTGACCGTCGACGCGTACGAGCAGCTGCACACCGCCGCGGCCGAGCAGACCACCGACCACGAGACCCCGCGCGTGACGGCCGGTCCGTTCCGTTTCGCGGGGGTGGCCGGCGGCGCACGGCGCTACGAGCGCGTCTGAGCCGCCGGTGCGCCCGGCGCACCGGGTCAGCAGGATCGGACGGGGCGGCTGCGGATCCGCAGCCGCCCCGTCGGTGACCGCCGTTCAGCCCGCGGAGGAGGCCGCCCCCGGCCACGCCGCGAAGAATGCCAGCTCGTGCTGCGCGGAGACCTCGAAGGCGCGCAGCATCCGCTCGCGCTGAGCCGGCGAGGCCCGCCGCGCCGCCGCGACCACGTATCCGATCGCGCGCTCGGTGGCCGCGGCGAACACCGGATCGGCATAGGTCGCCAACCAGGACGCGTAAGGGTGCCGCGGGTCGCGGGCGTACGACCCGAAGGCGCCGGCGTGCAGCCGCTCTCCGAGATCGGTGTAGAGCCAGTAACAGGGCAGCACCGCGGCGATCAGCACGCCGTAATCGCCCGTGAACGCCGCCGCGCGCAGGTGATCGAGATACGCGGTGGTGGCGGGTCCCGGCGACGCGGCGAAGGTCTCGACGCCGATGCCGGTGAGCGGGGTCAGCCAGGAGGCATGCAGCTCCAGCTCTCCCGCGATCGAGTTCTGCGCACCCTCGGCCCATGCCGCCTGCTCCGCGGTGGTCGGTGCCAGGCGCGACGCCTCCGCGAGCACACGGGAGTACTCGCGGAGGTACAGCGCGTCCTGCGCGAGATACGACAGGAACGACTCCTGCGGCAGCGTGCCGTCCGCGAGGGCCTGGATGAACGGCAGCCGGTCGATCTCCGCCCGGATGCCGGCGATGCGCTCCCACCACGCGCGACGGACGTCGAGGTCGTCGCCCGCCGCGTGTACGCCGCCGCGTTCCCAGAGCCCGGCGAAGTGACTGATCGGCCCGTTTCCGCGCCCGACGCGCAGCCCCGCCCCCGCGCGCAGGGATTCGCGCAGCCACCGACGCGCCGAGTCCAGCGCCTCCGGCCACGCCTCGCCGCGCGCACGGCAGGTGGCCAGCGCAGAGGACAGCGAACAGCCGGTGCCGTGCGTGCTCGTCGTGTCGATCCGCGGGCTGCTCTGCTCGGCGAGCACGCCGCCCGCGTCGACCAGGGCGTCCGGTGCGTCATCGCCGCCGAGGTGGCCGCCCTTGACGAGCACGATCGTGTCGAGCGCCCCCGCGACCTCTCGACCGGCGTCGAGAGCGTCTGCCCAGCCGTCGATGGCGCGCCCGGCGAGGACCGCGAGCTCCGCGAGATTCGGGGTGACGAGATCGGCGTGCGCCGCCAGCTCCCGCAGCGCGGTCTCGGCCGCTGCGTCGAGCAGCCGGTCACCGCTGGTCGCGACCATGACGGGGTCGAGCACGACGACGGGAGGACGCACCTCGGCCAGCCAACCGGCCACGGCCCTGGCCACGTCGGCGTTGGCGAGCATCCCGATCTTGACCGCGTCGATCTCGACGTCGTCAGACACCGCGTCCAGCTGTGCGCGGACGACGTCTGCGGGCGGCACGTGCACGTCTCGCACGCCCCGGGTGTTCTGCACGGTGAGCGCGGTGATGGCCGCCATCCCGTAGCCGCCGTTCGCGGCGATCGCCTTGAGGTCGGCCTGAATGCCCGCCCCGCCCGATGGGTCGCTCCCCGCGATGCTCAGCACCCGCGGCACCGGCCGGTCTGTGCTCCCCCGCCAGCGGCGGACGAACGCCGCGGCGGCCGCACGGGGGTCCGCGGCGCCGCACAGCGCGGAGACGACGGCGACACCGGCGGCGCCGGCCGCGCGCAGCGGTGCCACGTCCGCGATGCCGACGCCGCCGATCGCGACCGCGGGCACGGGGCTCACCGCGGCGAGCGCGCGGAAGCCGTCGACCCCGAGGGCCGGCGGATGGTCCGGCTTCGTCGCCGTCGGGTGGATCACGCCGACGCCCACGTAGTCGACCGTCCCGGCGGGAAGCGCGCGGACGGCATCGAGGTGCTGCGGCGTGTTGGCGGTGAGTCCGACGATCGCCTCCGGGCCGAGAGCCGCACGTGCGCGTTCGACCCCGGCGTCGCCCTGGCCGACGTGCACGCCGTCGACGCGGGCTCCCCGCCGCCGCGCCTCGACGGCCGCGTCGAGACGGTCGTTGACCACGAGCAGCGCGCGTCCGTCGATCGCATGCGACAGCTCGATGAGCAGATCGACGGTCTCGGCGTCGGTGGCGTCCTTGTCGCGCAGCTGCACGACACGCACGCCGCCGGCGACGGCCTGCCGCACGGTCTCCACCACGCCCCGTTCCCCGCACAGCGCGGCATCGGTGACGAGGTACACCGAGAGGTCGAGGCTCATGGTTCGACCTCCGTCACGCAGGCGACCGGCACGATGTCGTCCGGCTCCACCGCCGCGAGCGCGTCGAGGAAAGCCACGGCGAAACTGCCGGGCCCCAATGCCCGGGCCGCGGCCCGCTCCGCCGCGATCGTGTAGACCAGGGTGGCGGCGGACACCGCGGCCAGCGGCCCGGCATCCGACGTGCGTGCCGCGCCGAGGAAGGCGGCCATCACCGCACCGAGCGCGCACCCGCCGCCTGTCACCCGGGTGAGCAGCGCATCGCCGTTCGCGATCCGTACCGTCCTGGTGCCGTCGGTGATGAGGTCGACGGGACCGGAGACGGCGACGACGCTGCCGTGCGCCGCGGCGAGGGCGTGCGCCGCGGCCTCCGCGGCGTCCGGGGTGTCCGTGGCGTCGACCCCGCGCCCGCCGGCGCTGAGCCCGGCCAGCGCGAGGATCTCCGACGCGTTCCCGCGGATCGCCGTGGGCCTCCGCGCCGCCAGCTCATGGGCCAGTGCGGTGCGCACCGGCAGCGCGCCGATCGCGACGGGGTCGAGCACCCACGGGGTGCCGGACGCCAGCGCGCCCGTCACGGCCTCCCGGCTCGCGGCGCGCTGCTCGGGCGAGGGCGTGCCGAGATTGATCAGGACCCCCGACGCGACGCCGGCGAACAGCTCGCTCTCGTCGACGATGTCGACCATCGCCGGGGCCGCTCCGAGGGCCAGCAGCACGTTGGCGGTGAAACCGGTGACGACCGCGTTCGTGATGCAGTGGGTCAGCGGCGGCGCTTCGCGCAAGCGGGTGAGGAGATCGGCGGCGATCGCCGCGATATCGATGGACGGGCGCACAGGATCGCTCATTTGCGACATCCCTTCGCTAGTACGAACTAGATCAGGTTCGACGGGTCTCATCTCAGCCGCGGATGCGGCACCCCGTGTCACTGACCAGGAGTCTACGCGGACGGACCGCCGACGGTCACGCCCGATCTGCGGACCTTTTCCCGATCTGCGTCGGTAACCACCGTGGGTGCCCCGAGGATCGGGACAAACCCCGCAGATCGGGCGCGCGCGGCCGCGCGGCGCTAGCGTGGAGGCATGACGGTGTCCGTGACGATCGACGCGCACGACGCGCATCCGCCGTTCGAGCAGCTGCGTCGGCAGCTCGCCGCGCAGATCATGGACCGCACGCTGCCCGCCGGCACGCGGCTGCCGGCGGTGCGCGCCCTTGCCGCCGAGCTCGGCCTCGCCGCCAACACCGTCGCGCGGTCGTACAAGGAGCTCGAGGCGGAGGGATACGTCGTCACGGCCGGCCGCAACGGAACGGTCGTGGCGCCGATCGCCGCGGTCGACGATGACGCCGTCCGCAGCGCGGATGCGGCGGCGGACGCCTGCGTCGCCGCGCTGCGCGCGCATGGATTCGGTGACGATGCCGTCATCGCCACGGTGCGCAGAGCGCTCGATCGCCAGCGCGCCTGAGCCGCGGCGACGGCGGATGCCCCGGCGCCGCGAACCGCGCCGCCCCGTCGGTCGACGCCGAAATTTATCTCGATATCAAGATAAATCCTTGACATCCGGGCAGATCTGATCTGTACTACTTATTAGGCAAGCCTTACCTAAGCGATCGCGTTCTCGTCTTCTGGAAAGGACGCTCTCATGAGCACGGAAGTCTCCCGACTGGCTGCATTCGTCGCAGCCGCAACCTTCGACGACCTCAGCGCAGATGCGCAGGAACAGCTGAAGATCCGGGTCCTCGACACCCTCGGCGTCGCCATCGGCGCCCTCGACGCCGAGCCCATCGTGGCCATCCGCGGGCTGCTCGACGACCTCGGCGGCACACCGTCCGCGACCCTCATCGGCGGCGGCAAGACCGCGCCGGACCGCGCGGCGTTCTACAACAGCGCCCTGAGTCGATACCTCGACTTCATGGACTCCTACCTGGCAAAGGGCGAGACCAACCACCCCTCCGACAACCTCGGCGCAGTTCTGGCCGCCGCGGAATCCGTCGGGGCGAGCGGGCGCGAACTGCTCACGGCCTTCGCCGTCGCCTATCAGGTGCACGCACGGCTCTCCGATGTCGCCCCGGTGCGCGCCCGCGGCTTCGATCACACCACGCAGGGGGCGTACGCCGCCGCAGCCGCAGCCGCGAAGGCGCTGCGACTGCCCGAGGAGCAGATCGCGAACGCGATCGCGATCGCCGGGACGGCGAACAACGCCCTCCGTGTGACCCGCACCGGAAACCTCTCGCACTGGAAGGGCCTCGCCTACCCGCAGGTCGCGAAGGAAGGCACCTTCGCCGCTCTCCTCGCGTCGCGCGGCATCACCGGCCCCGAGGCGGTCTTCGAGGGCAACAAGGGCTTCAAGGAGTCCGTTGCCGGCCCCTTCGAACTCGACTGGTCGGCAGAGGACCTCGAGCGGGTGCGTCGCTCGATCATCAAGAAGCACAACGCCGAGATCCACTCGCAGTCGGCCCTCGACGCGGCACAGGACATCCGCTCCCAGGCCGGATTCGACGCGTCGGCGATCCGGAGCGTGCGCCTGCGCACCTTCGACGTGGCGTTCTCGATCATCGGGGGCGGCGAAGAGGGCGACAAGCGCACGATCCGCACCAAGGAGGAGGCCGATCACTCGCTCCCCTGGATGCTCGCCGTCGTGCTGCTCGACGGCGAGCTCAACCCCGCGCAGTACGCACCGGAGCGCATCGTCGCCGACGACGTGCAGGAGCTGATGGGCAAGGTGCAGATCACCCCGGACGACACCTTCTCGGCACGTTTCCCCGACGAGATGCCCGCAGACCTGGAGGTCGAGCTCACCGACGGCACGGTCCTGCGCTCGGTGCAGAGCTCCTATGAGGGGTTCCACGACAACCCGCTGAGCTGGGACGGCGCGCGCCGCAAGTTCGACGCGCTGACGACCCCGTTCACCACGCCAGAGCTGCGCGACGAGATCGCCGGCATCGTGGCAGACCTCGACCGCCGCTCGGTCGCCGAGCTCACCGCAGCACTGGCCCGCGTCAGCACGACACGCGCCTGAGACATCGCACGAGGAAAAGGAGCACAACCATGAGCAACGCCATCCCCTTCGACACCGCCTTCAACTTCGTCCCCCGCGCCTTCCGACCGGAGAAGCCGCGCCGCTTCGGCATCACCGAGATCCGCGCGCCCTACTACGCCACCTTCGGCACTCGCCACCTGCAGGACGTCTTCGACGTGGCGGGCAACTGGGTCGACGGCATCAAGTGGGCGGGGGGCTCGTTCTCCCTCGTTCCGCCGGAGCAGGTGCGCGCGATGAGCGACATCGCCCACGAGAACAACGCCTACGTCTCGTCCGGCGGCTGGATCGAGACCGTCCTCCGTTACGGCCCGGATGCCGTCGACCAGTACCTGAAGGAGGCCAAGGAGTCCGGCTTCGACGTCATCGAGATCTCGACCGGGTTCATCATGCTCCCCACCTCCGGTCTGCTCCGTCTGGTGGAGAAGGTCGTCAAGGCCGGCCTGAAGGCCAAGCCGGAACTGGGCATCCAGATCGGCTCAGGGGGTGACTCCGGTGAGGCGGAGCTCGCCGCCGAGACCAAGAAGGACGTCGGCGATCTGATCGACCGTGCCCGGCAGGCGCTCGACGCCGGCGCGGAGATCATCATGATCGAGTCGGAGGGCATCACCGAGAACGTCACCGAGTGGAACACCGCTGCGGCAGCCGCGATCATCAACGGCGTCGGCCTGGAGAACGTCATGTTCGAGGCCGCGGACGGCCCGGTCTTCGAGTGGTACGTGAAGAACTACGGCAACGAGGTGAACCTGTTCGTCGACCACTCGCAGATCCTCCAGCTCGAGGGTCTCCGCCAGAACATCTGGGGAAACAAGTCCACCTGGGGCCGGGTCATCAACCCCGCCTGATCACGACCCCGGAGGGAGGCCGGCGGATGCCGGCCTCCCTCCGGGCGAGAAGACGCAGCACCGCTCGGAAGGATCCCATGCCGAACACGACCGCCCCGGTCATCCGCTGGAACGGAGCACTGCAGGACGAGGCCATCGACCTGCTCCGCACCGGGGGAAAAATCGTCGTCAGCCCCACCAAGGTGGGCTACATCATCGTCACCACGGACGCCGCCGGCCTGGAACGCAAGTTCGCGGTGAAGAACCGTCCGCGCAGTAAACCCGGCGTCGTACTGTGCGGGTCGATGGACGAGCTGGTCACGCTCGCCCGTCTCACCGACGAGATCGAGGACTTCTATCGGGCGCACTGGCGTCACGACGTCCTTCTGGGCTGCATCCTGCCCTGGACGCCGCACGGCCGCGCCCACATCCCCCCCGGCGCGGAGGACTTCGTCATGGACGAGCGTGCGACCAGCTGCTTCGTCGTGCGCTTCGGCACCCCGGGCGAACGCATCGCGCGGGCCCTGTGGGATCACGACCACACCCTGCTCTTCGCGAGTTCCGCCAATCCGTCCGGGCAGGGCAACCGGGGTCGTGTCGATGGCATCGGCGAGCGCATCGCGAGCGGAGCCGACCTCGTGATCGAGGCCGACGACTACGTGCGCTCGATCCAGACCGATACCGCCGATCGTTACGAGCAGGGCGTGATGGTGTCGTTCGTCGACGAGGATGGCGATCTCGTGCCGGAGCAGAACGGAAGACGGGGCATCCACCCCGCCCCGACGCTGATCCGCGGCGGGCTCTCGCAAGACCGCATCGTCGCGGAAATGGCCGCACGGTTCCCCACCTGGGACTACCGGCACGGGCAGTACTACTGAGCACAGGAGACGGACCATGCGCGCGGATGCGGTGATCATCGGCGGCGGACCGGCGGGGTTGTCCGCTGCACTCAACCTCGGCCGCGCCCGGATGTCGGTGGCCCTCATCGACGCCTCACGCCCGCGGAACTCCGCGGCGCTCCGATCACACGGCTTCCTCACCCGGGACGGCATCTCGCCGCTCGAACTGCGTCGCGTCGCTCGCGCGGAGCTCACCGCGTATCCGCGGGTACGCATCATGGATCGCACGACGGTCGTGTCGGTGCGCGCGGGCGAGAGCACGCGCTTCGAGGTGTCGTTCCAGCGCCGCGCGTCCGACCCGCCGGATTCGCTGAGCACCGACATCGTGCTGCTGGCCGGAGGGCTCCGCGAGGAGCTCCCTGCCGTGCCGGACCTGGCCGCGTTCTACGGCATGAGCGTCTTCAGCTGCGTCGTGTGCGACGGATGGGACCTGCAGGACCAACCGCTGGCGCTCTTCGGCGAGACCGCTGATATTCCCCGCTGGGCCATGCTGATCTCGCGCTGGACCGCGCGCCTGACGGTGCTCACCCTCGGGTCTTCTGCCGTGGATGCCGCGGAGGAAGAGCAACTCGCCGCCCGAGGCGTCCGCGTCGAACGTGCGCCGATCTCGGCGCTCGAGGGTGACCGCGGCGATCTCCAGGCCGTTGTCCTCGCCGACGGGACACGGCTGCGGACGCGCGGGGGCTTCGTCCGACCGGTGTGGCGGCCGGCGCTGGACGACGTCGTCGCCGACCTGCACGTTGCACGCGATGCCGCCGGTCTGATCCTCGCCGATGCCGACGGCCGGACTCCGCTGCCCGGCCTGTACGCGGCGGGAGACGCCACCGCCCCCGGTCCGCAGCAGCTCATCGTGGCAGCGGGGCACGGCGCGAGGGCCGCGGCGGCGATCGTGCACGACACGATCTGACACCCGGCTGGTGCTTCCCGGAACGATGCCCGTCGGTGGCTCCCGGTGACCGGAAGCCCCCGACGGGCACCGCACGGCGTTTAGTCGCGCAGCACCGCTCCGAACCGCGCCGTTGCGACCGCCACGCCGGCGAGCTTCGCCTCGGTCGCCTCCGCGGCGGTCAGTGTGCGGTCCGCAGCACGGAAGCGCAGCGCGAAGGTCAGGCTCTTCTCACCCGCCGCGATGCCGTCGCCACGGTAGTCGTCGACCAGGCGCAGCGATTCCAGCAGTTCCCCTGCACCCTCGACGAGCGCGGCACGGACGGCCGCCGCGGGTGTCTCGACCGGCACCACGAGCGACACGTCCTGCGTGGCGGCCGGGTAGGTCGACAGGGATGCCGCGACGACACGAGAGCCGGCGAGGTCGAGGACCCGATCGAGGTCGATCTCGGCGACGATCGCGCGACCGGGGAGGTCGGCATCGGCCGCCACCTCCGGATGCAGCTCACCGACGTAGCCGATCTCCTCGCCCGCGGCGCGCAGCACACCGGTGCGCCCCGGGTGCAGGGCGGCTCGCACCGACTGCTCGACGTCGATCTCGACGCCGGCGCCCGCGGCGATCACCCGCACTGCGTCGAGAGCACCGCCCAGCGACACCGGCTCGGCGGCCCGGCCCGGCTGACGCGGTGCGAGGCTGCCGGTCAGCAGCACCGCCACGTGACGCCGCTGCGGCGGGATCGACGCATCGAGGGCCGCGAGGGTGGCATCGTCCGGTCGCTGGCCGAGGGCAGGCACCTCGTCTGTGCCGTAGCGCACGCCCTCCTCCGGGAGGAAGACCGCGCCGGACTCGAAGAGGGCGAGGTCGACGATGCCGCGCGCGATGTTGCGGTGCGCGGTCTGCAGCAGGCCGGGGACGAGCGACCGGCGCAGGAACGGCGCCTGGCCGTCGAGCGCGTTCGCGAGGCGCACGCTCGGGAGGTGCTCCCCGGACGCGCTGCCGTGCAGGTCGTTCTGCGCCTCGGTCGTGAAGGGGAACGACGGGGTCTCGACGAAGCCCGCCGCGGCCAGCGCATCGGAGATACGCCGACGCCCCTGCTGCGCCGCCGTCAGGCCGCGTCCGGCGGGCGGGGTGGGCAGCACTGAGGGGATGCGGTCGAGCCCGTGGATGCGGGCGACCTCTTCGGCGAGCGTCCACTTGTCGGTGAGGTCGGGGCGCCAGCTCGGAGGGATGACCTCCCAGCCGTTCGGGCCCTCCGCACCCGTCGCATCGGCGCCGAGCACCTCTGCGCCGATCGTCTCGAGCGCTCCGATCACCTCATCGTCGGTGTAGTCCACGCCGACGAGGCCCTGCACGAAGCCCGTCGGCAGGTGCACAGCGGCGATCTCGACATCGGCGAACAGCGCGCCGCCCTCGTCGGCGATGGTGCCGCCGGCGAGTTCGACCATGAGGTCGGCGACCCGGCGGGCCGCGACGAACGGGATCAGGGGGTCGACACCGCGCTCGAATCGCTTCGACGCCTCACTGGGCAGCTTGTGACGGCGGGCGGTGCGCGCGATCGTGACGCTGTCGAACACGGCAGCCTCGATGAGCACGTTGCGGGTGCGCGCGGTCATCTCGGTGGTGGTCCCGCCCATGACGCCGGCGAGGCCGATCGGTCCGGACTCGTCTGTGATGAGCAGGTCTTCCGGGTGGAGTGTGCGTTCCTGGCCATCGAGTGTCGTGAGCGTCTCACCCTGCTCCGCGCGCCGCACGGTGATCCCCCCGGTGAGCGCGTCGAGGTCATAGCCGTGGATCGGGTTGCCGAGCTCGAGCATCACATAGTTGGTGATGTCGATGAGGATTCCCAGCGACCGCTGGCCCGCGAGCGCGAGCCGAGCGATCATCCACGGCGGGGTGGGACGCGCGGGGTCGACGTCGCGGACGACGCGCACGACGAACTCGCTCGCACCCACACGCCCGCGGATGGGCGCGCTGTCGGCGACGGCGACCGCATAGCCGGAGACCGGCTGCGCCAGCTCTTCCCACGCGCGCTCGCCCGGATCGCGGAAGGCGGCGCCGGTCGCGTGCGCGTACTCGCGCGCCGCGCCGCGCAACGACATGGCGTAGCCGCGGTCGGGCGTGACATTGATGTCGACCGCCGCGTCGTCGAGCCCGAGGAGCGCGATCGCGTCGGTCCCGACGGGCGCGTCGACGCCGATCTCCGACAGGATCAGGATGCCGTTGTGCTCATCGCCGAGGCCCAGCTCGCGCGCCGAGGCGATCATGCCGTCCGACACGTGGCCGTAGGTCTTGCGCGCCGCGATCGGGAACGGCCCCGGCAGCACCGCGCCGGGCAGGGTCGCGACGATCCGGTCGCCCGCGACGAAGTTGCTCGCGCCGCACACGATGCCGCGCACGCCGCCGTTCGCCTCACCGACGTCGACCTGGCACCAGCGGATGGTCTTGCCGTTCTTCTGCGGCTCCTCGTCGAAGGACACCACCTCGCCGACGACCACGGGCCCCGAGATATCGAAGCCGTGGACCTCTTCCTCCTCGAAGCCGACCGAGACGAACGCCGCCAGCACGTCCTCGGGTGTCGCATCCGGCGCCACATCCACGTACTCGCGCAGCCAGGAGAGCGGAACGCGCATCACACCACCATCCCGAACTGCTCGCTGAAGCGCACATCACCCTCGGCCATGTCGCGCATATCCTTCACATCGCTGCGGAACATCAGCGCCCTCTCGACGCCGATGCCGAACGCGAATCCGCTGTACTCCTCCGGGTCGATCCCCGCCGCGCGCAGCACGTTGGGGTTGACCATCCCGCACCCGCCCCACTCGATCCAGCGCGCTCCGCCCGTGAAGGTGGGATGCCACAGGTCGAACTCGGCCGACGGCTCGGTGAAGGGGAAGAAGTTGGTGCGCAGCCGGGTCTTCGCCTCGGCGCCGAAGAGCTGGCGCGCGAGGTGGTCGAGCGTGCCCTTGAGGTGGGCCATCGTGATGCCCTTGTCGACGACGAGCCCCTCCACCTGGGTGAAGACCGGCAGGTGCGTCGCATCGAACTCGTCGGTGCGGTACACCCGGCCGGGGCAGAGCACGTAGATCGGCACCTCACGGTCGAGCATCGAGCGCACCTGCACGGGACTCGTGTGCGTGCGCATCACCAGGTGGCGCGAGGTCGGATCGACGTAGAAGGTGTCCTGCTCCTGGCGGGCCGGGTGGTCCTCGTCGAAGTTGAGCGCGTCGAAGTTGAACCACTCGTGCTCGAGCTCCGGCCCCTCCGCGATCTCCCAGCCCATGCCGACGAAGATGTCGGAGATCTGATCCTGCATCAGGCCGAGCGGGTGCCGGGCGCCCACGCGCGAGCGCGAGGCGACCGCCGTGATGTCGACGCGCTCGGCTTCGAGGCGTGCGGCGGTCTCGGCGGCGGCGAGATCGGCCTCGCGCGCGGCGAGGGCCTGCGTGACCCGGCCGCGGGCCTGACCGATGAGCTTGCCGAACGCCGCCTTGTCCTCGGGCGCCACCCGGCGCATCGACGCGTTGAGGGTCGCCAGCGGCGACCCCTCGGCGACATGCGCGGCGCGCGCGGCTTTGAGCTCTGCGGTGTCGGCAGCGGTGGTGATCGCCGTCAGCGCAGCGACGACCGCGGACTCCACCGCCTCGGGCGTGATCTGAAGGGAATCGGACACGAGAACCGAGTCTACCGGGGCAGCTCCTCCGGGGAGAGACACAGAAGACCCCCGGCATCGGCGCCGGGGGTCTTCTCGTTCGCGGGGCGGGGCGCTAGTGTCGCGCCCGTCCGCCGCGGGAGCGTCGCGTCGTGCCCTGCAGGGCGATCGCCTCGGTGAGGGTGCCCTCGTCGTCGGCGGCGGTGTTGCCCGCGGTGCCCCCGGGGCCCTTGGCGATGGCCTGCACCTTCGGGGAGTGCCGGGTGCGGATCTCCAGCCAGCGGGCGACGCCGGAGAGCACGAGGCACATCGCCACATAGATCGCGCCGATCACGAACGCGGACTGCAGGATCGGACGCCCCTGCTGCGAGCTCAGCAGCTTGGCGTAGTGGATCAGCTCGGGATACGTGATGATGAAGCCGAGCGCGGTGTCCTTCAGGGTGACCACGAGCTGCGCCACGATCACCGGCAGCATCGCACGCACCGCCTGCGGCAGCAGGACCAGGCTCATCACACCGCTCTTGCGGAGGCCGATCGCGAAGCCCGCCTCCTTCTGCCCCCGCGGCAGAGACTCGATGCCGGCACGGAGCACCTCGGCGAGCACGGACCCGTTGTAGGCCATGAGCGCGAGCACCACCGCCCAGTACGGCTCCATCTTGATGCCCAGCACCGGGAGGCCGTAATACAGCAGCATCATGAGCACGAGGACCGGAACAGCGCGGAACGCCTCGGTGACCACGGTCACGGGGATGCGCACCCAGGCATGGTCGGAGAGCCGGCCGATCGCCAGCACGAAGCCGAGCAGCACGCTGAGCACCGCAGCGAGGGCGAACGCCGCGAGCGTGTTCAGCAGCGCTCGGAAGATCGACTCCCACACCGCGGAGAACGTGAACACGTGCCAGCGCGAGGCATCGAACTGCCCAGACACCCAGAAGCGGTAGAGCACGAACCCCACCGTCCCGGCGATCACCAGGACCGTGACGATGCCCAGGAGCCG
Source organism: Microbacterium longlingense (assembly GCF_058349825.2). Classification (NCBI taxonomy): domain Bacteria; kingdom Bacillati; phylum Actinomycetota; class Actinomycetes; order Micrococcales; family Microbacteriaceae; genus Microbacterium; species Microbacterium longlingense. The sequence goes on along the minus strand of NZ_JBYRJA020000006.1, from coordinate 248,836 downwards.
GTTGCGCAGGATCGCGCGGGGGCCGGGAACGTCGTACAGAACGGAAGTCATCGTGCGATCCTCCACTTGTTCTCGAGGTACCGCTGCACGCCGCTGAGCAGCATCACGAGGACCACGAAGATCACCGCGACCCACAGGAGCACCACCAGGGCGTTCTCTCCGCGCTCACTCATGTAGGAGCGCACCGCGCCGAGTTCGAGCACCGAGAAGCCCGCGGCCACGGTGGTGTTCTTCAGCAGCGCGATGAAGACGCTCATCATCGGCGGAACGACGGAACGGAACGCCTGCGGGAGCACCACCAGGCTCATCACCTGGCCGAACGGCAGGCCGATGGCACGGGCTGCCTCCGCCTGCCCGACCGGGACGGTGTTGATGCCGGCGCGGAGCACTTCGGCCACGTAGCACGCGGTGTAGATGCCGATCGCGAGGATCGCGAGCGTCATCGGCTGCAGCCGGGGCAGCCCCAGCTGCGGGTAGCCGAAGAGAAAGAAGAAGAACACCAGGGTCAGCGGGGTGTTCCGGACGATGTTGACGTAGAGCGTGCCGACGCCTCGGGCGATCGGAATCGGCGAGACGCGCATCGCGCCCACCACCACGCCGAGGACGAGGGCCAGCAGACCGCCGAAGACGAACAGCTGCAGCGTGTTGCCCAGCGCGACGCCCCACAGGTCTGTGTTGTCGAAGATGACGCCCAATTCCTCGCCCCTCCCTTGCTAGGTATGTGGTGGCGGCGGGGGCCCGATGGCCCCCGCCGCGCGCCGATCAGTACGCGTCGACCGCGGGCTGCTCGACGACCGTGCCAGAGGAACCGAGGTTCTTGTCGAAGATCGCCTGCCAGATGTCGCCGTTGTCGGTGAACAGATCGTTGATGTGCGTGCGCAGCACGTCGTCGCCCTTGGCCAGGCCGACGCCGTACTTCTCGACGCTGAACGGCTCGCCGACGACCTTGATGTCGTCGGGGTACTGCGCCGCGTAGCCGATCAGGATCGCCTGGTCGGTCGTGACGGCCTGCACCGTGCCGTTGATGAGCTCCTCGACGCACGCCGAGTACAGGTCGAATTCGCGCGTGGGAACACCCGGGAAATTGTCGCGGATGTTCTGGATCGGGGTGGAGCCGGTCGCCGAGCACACCGTGGTGTTCTCGTTCAGGTCGGCCTCGCTCGTGATGTCGCTGTCCTTCTTGACGAGCAGACCCTGCCCGGTGACGAAGTACGGACCGGCGAAGTCGATCTGCTCCTTGCGCTTGTCGGTGATCGAGTAGGTGCCGACGTAGTAGTCGATGTCACCGTTGACGATCGCCTGCTCGCGGTTGGCGGAGGCGATCGGCTTGAAGTCGATGTCGTCCTCGCCGTAGCCGAGCGACGCGGCGATCCAGCGAGCGATATCCACATCGAAGCCGGTGCGCTCACCCGAGGTGACATCGAGGAAGCCGAGGTTCGGCTGGTCTTCCTTGACGCCCACGACGACGCCGCCGCGCTTGGTGATCGCGTCGAACGTGGGGCTGCCGTCGAGCTGCACGTCGGTGGCGACCTCGAACAGGGCGCCGTCCGAGGTGGAGCCGGTGCCGGTCTCGTCGTCGCTGCCGCCCGGGTTGGACGGGCTGCCGCTGTTGCAGCCGGTCAGGGCGATCAGTGCTGCGGTCGCCAGGCCGACGCCGGCGAGGACGCGGGAACGTCGCATCTTCATGGATTTCTCCTTCTCTCTTGGTGTGGAGGCCGCGCGGGTCTGGTGGACCGCGATGCGGACGAACGTCAGTGCGTGATGAGCTTGGACAGGAAGTCCTTGGCGCGATCGCTCTTCGGGCTCGTGAAGAACTCCTCGGGCGTCGCCTCCTCGACGATCTTCCCGTCGGCCATGAACACCACACGGTTGGCGGCCTTGCGGGCGAAGCCCATCTCGTGTGTCACGACGATCATCGTCATGCCCTCATGAGCGAGCTCGATCATGACGTCGAGCACCTCGTTGATCATCTCCGGGTCGAGCGCGCTGGTGGGCTCGTCGAACAGCATGACCTTGGGGTGCATCGCCAGGGCACGGGCGATCGCGACGCGCTGCTGCTGGCCGCCGGACAGCTGCGCCGGCAGCTTGCCGGCCTGCGCGGCGACGCCCACGCGCTCCAGGAGCGCGGTGGCCTCCTTCTCGGCCTCCGCCTTCTTCATGCCGCGCACCTTGATGGGGCCGAGCGTGACGTTGTCGAGAATCGTGAGGTGGGCGAAGAGGTTGAAGGACTGGAAGACCATCCCCACCTCTGCGCGCAGGTTCGCCAGGGCACGACCCTCGGCCGGCACCTTCTTGCCGTCGATGGTGATCGAGCCGCTGGTGATGGTCTCCAGACGGTTGATCGTCCGGCACAGGGTCGACTTTCCGGACCCGGACGGCCCGATGACCACGACGACCTCGCCCCGCTTGACGCGGAGGTTGATGTCGGTCAGCGCCTGAAAATCGCCGTAGTGCTTCTGGACGTTCTCGATCACCACGAGGGCGTCATCGCTCTGTGACATGTCGGCTAGCCTACTGGGCCGCCCCGCCTTCGCGGGGACTGGTTACCGAGTTGTGACGGAGTTCCGCTCCGCCGGGACTGAGTTTCAGCCGCGCGGGGTGGAGCCTCTGCGCGGCGTGCCCTCAGTCCGCGCTGCCGCGCTGTGCGAACGCGCTCTCATACAGGCAGACGCTCGCCGCCGTGGCGAGGTTCAGCGACTCCGCTCGGCCGAAGATCGGCAGACGCAGCGCACGGTCGGCCTGCGCGAGCGCCTCCTCCTCCAGACCGCGGGCCTCGTTTCCGAACAGCCAGGCGGTCGGCCCGGCGAGGGTCCCGTCTGAGCGGGCCTCCAGGAAGGCTCCCCCCTTGACGTCGGCGGCGATGACGACCAGACCGGCGCCGTGAGCGTGCACCACGGCGTCCTCCAGCCGTCCGCCCACCGCGACCGGCAGGTGGAAGAGGGATCCGGTCGTGGCCCGCACGACCTTGGGGTTGTAGAGGTCCACGGTGCGGCCGGTGAGCACGACCGCATCGGCGCCCGCGGCATCGGCCGCGCGGATGATCGCACCGAGGTTGCCGGGGTCTCGCACCTCTTCGCAGATCGCCACCAGGCGCGGGGAGCCGGCGAAGATGTCCTTCATCGCGGTCGGGGTCTGCCGTGCCGCCGCGACGAGACCCTGCGGTGTGACCGTGTCGGCCATCGCCTGCAGCACCTCCTCGGTGACGTACTCCACCTCCACGCCGGCCTCCGCGGCGTGCTGGCGGATGTCAGCGTGCTTTTCCCAGCCGGTGGGCGTCGCGAAGAGATCGACGATCGCATCGGCACGATGGATCAGCGCCTCACGGACGGCCTGCGGACCCTCCAGGAGGAACATGCCGGTGTCGACGCGCGCACTGCGCTTGGCGAGCTTGGCGACGGTGCGGACACGGGAAGAGCGGGGGTTCTCCAGCACGCCCCCAGTCTAGGCTCCCGCGGGACACCGGCCGTCCCTCGCTGCGGCCGGAACGACGAAGAGGGCGCCCTCCCGCAGGAGAGCGCCCTCTTCGCACCCCGGCGCGGGGCGTGGAACCGTGGCTCAGACAGCCGCCTTGGGGGCGTTGACGTCCGACGGCAGAGCCTTCTTCGCCGTCTCGACGAGCTTGGCGAAGGTCGCGGCGTCGTTCACCGCGAGCTCGGCGAGCATGCGGCGGTCGACCTGGACGCCGGCGAGACCGAGACCCTGGATGAAGCGGTTGTAGGTGATGCCGTTCTGGCGGGCAGCGGCGTTGATGCGCTGGATCCACAGACGACGGAAGTCGCCCTTGCGCTTGCGACGGTCACGGTAGGCGTAGACGAGCGAGTGCGTGACCTGCTCCTTGGCCTTCCGGTACAGACGCGAACGCTGGCCGCGGTAGCCGGAGGCGCGCTCCAGGGTGACGCGACGCTTCTTGTGCGCATTGACGGCGCGCTTGACTCTTGCCATGAGTGTGTATTCCTATTCGTACGAGATCGGGCGCGTCAGCGGCCGAGGAGCTTCTTGGCGACCTTGGTGTCCGCGGCAGACAGGACCTGGTCCTGGTTCAGGCGGCGGGTGCGGCGGCTCGACTTGTGCTCGAGGTTGTGGCGCATGTTCGCCTGCTGCTTCTTCAGCTTTCCGCTGCCGGTGATCTTGAAGCGCTTCTTGGCCCCGGAGTGGGTCTTCTGCTTCGGCATCTTCTCTTCCTTCGTTGGGCGCGCCTCTTCAGGCGACGTTGTACACCCGCGCATGCGGGGAGTCGGTGCGGGGGCTACTCCGCGGGGGCTTCCGCCTCCGGGCCATCGGAGTGCTTGGCGTCGCGCGCGGCCTGCTTGTTCGCCGCGCGGACGGCGTTCTGCTCCGCCTTGGCCTCTGACTTGTTCTTCAGAGGAGCGATGACCATCACCATGTTGCGACCGTCGATGGTGGGGTTGGACTCGACGCTGCCGAACTCGGCGACGTCTTCGGCGAACTTCTTCAGCAGGCGCACACCCTGATCCGGGCGCGACTGCTCGCGGCCGCGGAAGAGGATCATCGCCTTCACCTTGTCGCCGGCCTTGAGGAAGTTCTCGGCGCGCTTGAGCTTGGTCGTGTAGTCGTGGGCCTCGATCTTCAGACGGAAGCGGACCTCCTTCAGGACCGTGTTCGCCTGGTTGCGTCGGGCTTCCTTGGCCTTCTGCGCGGCCTCGTACTTGAACTTCCCGTAGTCCATGATCTTGACAACGGGAGGCTTCGAGTTCGGGGCGACCTCGACGAGGTCGAGATCGGCTTCCTGGGCGAGGCGCAGCGCTGCCTCGATGCGGACGACGCCGATCTGCTCACCCGCGGGACCGACGAGGCGGACCTCGGGGACGCGGATGCGCTCATTGGTGCGGGGATCGCTGATGCGGAACTCCTTCGACGGTGTGGGAGCCACCGCGACACGGACGCATCGCGGGCGAGTTCGGAAATACACCCCACCCGGCCGACGATCAGACGCCGGCTCACGCCCTGTCTACCGACTCCCGTCGGCGGAGCGCTGGACCCGGTAGCCTGGAGCGGCAAGCGCGGGTGGGAAGTGAATCCTCTTTCGTGCCGGAGCAAATGCCCCGGAGCCCGGTAAATACTAGCAGAAGGCGAGCCCCGGTGACGATTCCCGAGAACCCCCCGGCCCCGAGCGATCGTGCCGAGAGCGAACGACAGGCACGCTGGGAGGAGCAGGAGGCCGCTGCCGCGGCGGCCACCCGCGATATCGCCGACGTTCCGGCTGTCGAGGTGATCACCACGGCCGCCGTGCATCTGATGAGCGCCGCCGCGGTCAAGCTCGGCCTCGCGGACGACCCCGACGCCCAGACCGACCTCGACGAGGCACGCAAGCTCATCAACGCTCTCGCCGGGCTCATCACCGCCGGCGCCCCGGAGATCAGCGATATGCACGCCCGGTCGCTGCGAGACGGCCTGCGGTCCCTGCAGCTGGGTTTCCGGGAGGCCTCGGCCATCCCTGACCCGGTGGGCAAGGGCCCCGGCGAGAAGTGGACCGGCCCGGTCACCTGAGCTCCGCGCCGTCGGCAGCGCACCGCATCGCCGCCGGGCGCCGTCCACCATCCGAGGCGTTCCGCCGGCCCGCTGATGACCGCGTGTGACGCGCTCGATATCGTTCCGGTCACGGTCCGCCCGGGATTCCCTGAGTTCGCGTCTGTGAGCGCGCGGTGAGGGGCGGCGACGCGCAAGACTCGGAGACGTCCGCACAACTCCGGCTCCGAGGGCGCTCCCCTCGTCGGCCGAGTTCGACGAAAGCGAAAGAACATGCGAACCATCACACGCCCCCGCCGCCTCACCGGCGTCGCCGCCCTCGCCGCGACCGCCGCCCTCGCCCTGGCCGCCTGCTCCCCGGAGGCACCGGCAGACGATGCCGCGACCCCGGCCGCTGAAGGAACCGGGACCACAGAGGTCACCCAGGAGACCATCGTCGCCGACGGCCCCGTCGCCGACGACGCCGCCGTCGAGGCCAACGCCTGGGCGAGCTCCATCCGCGACGCCGGCGTTCTCAAGATCGGCGGCACCGAGACCAGCGAGCTGTTCTCCCTGCTCGACCCGACGACGGGCGTGGCCAAGGGCTTCGACGCCGGCATCTCGCAGCTGCTCAGCAACTACATCCTCGGCGAGAACAACGTCGAGCTCCAGCAGGTCACCGTGGACACCCGCGAGTCGCTGCTCGAGTCCAACACCGTCGACGCCGTGATCGCGACCTACTCGATCACCCCGCAGCGCGCCGAGCGCATCGCCTTCGCCGGGCCGTACTACGGCTCCCAGGCGGCGATCCTGGTCAAGGCCGACAACGACGACATCACGAGCCTGGCCGACCTCGACGGCAAGACCGTCACCACCCAGGCCAACTCGACCGGCGTGACGCTGCTCGAGGCCGAGGCGCCTGGCGCGATCATCAATGCCCTCCCCGACCACCAGCAGGCGCTCTCGGCCCTGCAGCAGGGCAGCGTCGACGCCTACGTCATCGATCAGTCGCTGCTCATGAACGCCGTCGTGACCAACGACGACGTCAAGATCGTCGGCGAGCCCTTCGGCCCGAAGGACCTCTACGGCATCGGCGTGAACAAGGACAGCGACGCCGTCGCGTTCATCAACACCTTCCTCGACACGATCATCGAGGACGGCACATGGGCCAAGCTCTGGACCCTGACCATCGGCGACCGCACCGGCCTCGACACCGTGCCCACCCCGCCGACCCCGGGCGACACCGGCCTGTGATCCCTGTTCCCGCCTGAGCGGGCGGATCCTCGACACGCGAGGTTCCGGTCTTCTCCGCAGGAGAGACCGGAACCTCGTTCGTTTCTGACAGGCTGGACCCCGTCCCTGTCGCCGAAGACACGAGAGGAGGCGCGATGGGCGTCCTGCTGACCACGTATCTGCCCGACATCCTCGCCGGCCTCTGGATCACGATCCAGATCACCGCCGTCGCCTTCGCCGGCGCTGTGCTGTTCGGCTCGATCCTGGCCATGTTCCGCATCAGCCCGATCGCACCGCTGCGCATCGTCGCGACGGTGTACGTGGAGATCTTCCGCAACGTCCCCCTCGTCGCCCTGGTCGTCCTCGTCGTGTACGGACTGCCGAAGATCGACATCAACCCCGGCTTCCTCCCGGGCGTGATGATGGCCACCACGGCGGTCGGGACCGCGTTCGCGTGCGAGACCATCCGCACCGGCGTCAATGCCGTCGGCGCCGATCAGGTGGAGGCCGCCCGATCGATCGGTCTCGGATTCGGCGGCATCATCCGGCATGTGCTCCTCCCCCAGGCCGCGCGCTCGGTGATCGGCCCGATGACGACGCTGTTCATCGGCATCCTGCTGAGCTCCTCGCTCGCCGCCGTGGTCGGCATCCCCGACCTGACCTACACGTCGTCGCTGATCAACTCCAAGGAGGCGCTGGGGCTGACGACGTTCGCCGTCGCCGCCGTGATCTACGCGACCATGTCGCTGGGCGCCGCCGGGGTCGGCTCCTGGCTCGAGCGGAAGCTGAGGGTCCAGCGGTGATCGGACACGCCATCTTCGATGCCCCCGGCCCCCGGGCGCGCCGCCGCATCCGCGTGGTCACCTGGGTGAGCATCGTCGTCATCGTCGCGCTTCTCGCGCTCGGCTACTACCGCTTCTACGCCTCCGGTGCGCTCGCACCCTCGAAGTGGCTCACGTTCATCCAGCCGGCCACGCTCGGCTACCTCTGGCAGGCACTGCTGAACACCCTGGCCGCGGCCGGGGTCGCCGGCGCCGCAGCCCTGCCCCTGGGCCTGCTCCTCGCGGTGGGGCGCCTCTCACGGGTGAAGGTCATCAGCTGGCCGTGCACGGCCATCATCGAGCTGCTGCGAGCCATCCCGGTGCTGCTGCTGATCTACGCGTTCATGTTCGCCCTGCCGGCGTACGGGCTCAATGTCAGCACGTTCTCCAAGCTCGTCATCCCGGTGACCCTGTGTGCTGCCGCGACGATCGCCGAGGTCTTCCGTGCCGGCGTGCTGGCGCTCCCGAAGGGACAGCGCGAAGCCGGTCTCGCGGTCGGGCTCACCGAGGGACGCGCCTTCCGCCTGATCGTGTTCCCCCAGGCGCTGCGCATCGTGGTGCCGGCGCTGGTGGCGCAGCTGACGATCGTGGTGAAGGACACCGCGTTCGGCTATGTGGTGTCCTATCCGGAGCTGCTGCAGAGCGGCCGCGTGCTCATCGCCAACACCGGCGACCTCGTGCAGACCTACATCGTCGTGACGGTGATCTACATCCTCGTCAACATGCTGATCTCCGCCGGAGCCCGCGGCCTCGACCGACGCATGTCGCGCCGGACCGGTCGCCGCAGCACGCTCACGCTGGGCGCGCGCGGCGGCCGGCTCACCTGACGCGGCGCCACGGCGGATGTCGGAGCGCTCGGCCGTCGAAACCCAACTCAGGCAGACCTGCGCGGAGGCGCCGAACAACGGCGCCTCCGGGGCCTGCCCGTCAACTCCTCCTGAGTTGGGGCAGGGCTCAGGAGGCCGCGCGGGCCAGCTTCACGGCGAGCGAGTCGACCAGGACCGCAATGCGGTCGTCAGCCGCCCAGCGCTGCGCAAGCCGCTGCAGCACGGCGTCCAGCTCCTGCTGATCGAGGCCGTCGATGAGCTCGAGCCGCACGATGAGCTCCGGGCCACGCAGGCGCCCGGTGGGGTCGCCCGGCTCCACAGACAGGTCGATCACGGCCAGCTCGCTGCCGATGCTCTCCTGAAGGCCCGCATAGACCTCCGGTGAGAGATGGGCAGGGTCCCAATCCTGCCCCTGACCGATCGCCCACACCGCGGGGCGGCGCAGCACGAACTCGGTCTCCGAGGCGGGGTCGATCACGATCAGGTCGGTGTCGTCGTGCGCGGCGGCCAGGGCCGTGCGCACGCCGTCCGCGGGCACCGGACGCGCCTGGGGGTCCCAGCGAAGCATGGTCTCGACGCTCGTGAAGACCGGGAGCACCTTGCGGCCGTCCGGCGCCGCGACCGTCACGATGGACAGCTCCTGGGTCTTATCGACGACCAGACCGGTCGGGCCGACCCCCTCCTCGCCCTTCTCCGCGATCAGGGGGATCAGCAGGCGCGCGGAACGATACGCCGCGACGATGCCAGACGCGTCCGCCTCTCCCGCGCGAAACGCGGTGATGGCGGCATGCAGGGCCGGGTCGGCCGACCCGTCGTCTCCGGCATGCGGATTGGGCTGAAAGCTGCGTCCCTCCCAGGGGACACCGGCCGAGTCGCCGGGGCGGCAGGGATCGCCGGCCCCGTGGCCGTGCGGACCGTGACTCTGCGGCTCAGGACCCTGCGACATCGAGCGCCTCAGCGAGCGTGAAGGCGCCGGCGTAGAGGGCCTTGCCCACGATCGCGCCCTCGACGCCCAGCGGCACGAGGTCGCGGAGCGCGGCGATGTCGTCGAGGCTCGAGATACCGCCGGAGGCGATCACCGGCTTGTCGGTGCGTTCGGCGACATCACGCAGGAGCTCGAGGTTCGGCCCCCGCAGCGTGCCGTCCTTGGTGACGTCGGTGACGACGTACCGGCTGCAACCGGCGCGCTCGAGGCGTTCGAGCACCTCCCAGAGGTCGCCGCCCTCCTCCGTCCAACCGCGCGCGGCCAGCGTGGTGCCGCGCACGTCGAGACCCACCGCGACCGCGTCGCCGTACCGTCCGATCACGTCGGCGGCCCATTCCGGGTTCTCCAGCGCCGCGGTGCCGAGGTTGATGCGTGCCGCCCCGGTCTCCAGGGCCGCTTCGAGGGAGGCATCGTCGCGGATGCCGCCGGACAGCTCCACGTTCACGTGGCGGAACTGCCGGATGACCTTCCGCAGGATCGGGGCATTGCTGCCGCGGCCGAAGGCCGCATCGAGGTCGACCAGGTGGATCCACTGCGCCCCCTGCTCGACCCACTCCGCTGCGGCGTCGATGGGGTCGCCGTAGCTGGTCTCGGAGCCGGCCTCGCCCTGCGTGAGGCGGACCGCCTTCCCGCCAGCAACGTCGACGGCGGGAAGAAGAATGAGCTCGGGGCTCGACGCGAAGTCGTTCATGTCGTCCTTATCAGGGAATCCGACGCCCGCAGACTCCGGCGGGATCCGCCGACGGGCACAAGACCCGAGACTAGCCTTCACGCGCGCGCGGTTCAAAGCGTGCCCCGGACTCCCCTCCCCGGCACCGGCCCCACCACCCCGCTTCCCGTCGTCCCGGCGCGCACCCGGTAGGCTTTCCCCCGATGTCAGGCGCAGTAGAAGACCCCAACCCGATCTCCGGCGGACTCCGACGCTCCGGAGCCGATCGGGCGGCCAGCACCGCCCCCACCGACCTCACCGGTCCGATCGTGCACGCCAGCCCCGCACCATCGGCACTCCCGGCCGACCTCGCCGGTTCGGCACCGGTCGCGGCGTCCGCGGCCGCTGCCACCGCGGCGGCTCCGGCTCCAGCCGCTCCGATCGCGGCCGTCCCCGTCGCGACAGCCCCGGGGCCTGCTCAGCCCACCGCCCGCCGCCAGGCGCCCCCGGCCGCGGGCTCCGATGACCCATCGTCACGGCCGGACCTCGCCGAAGACACCGCCGCAGACCCCGCCCCGGCACCGCAGACCCGTCGCTCGACGCGCCAGTCGTTCCTCCAGGAGGACCGCCGCGTCGAGCCCGCGCGCGAAGGCCTCCGCGGGTCGTTGAACCGCTGGGGTTTCAAGCTGGGCCCTGGCAAGGCGGAACAGGCGACGCGTGACGATGAGCAGGCCGTGGGAAGCCGCTGGCCGGGGCCGCGCACGATCGCGGTCGTCAACGGCAAGGGCGGCGCGGGAAAGACCCCCACCACCGTGCTGCTCTCCGCGGCCTTCGCCCGGTTCGGCGGCTCCGGGGTGCTCGCCTGGGACAACAACCAGACGCGGGGCACGCTCGGCTGGCGCACCGACGAGGGTCCGCACGATCGCACCCTCCTGGAACTGCTGCCAGACGTCGACCGCCTCCTCGGCACCGGCGCCCAGTCGGTCGATCTCGCGCAGTATGTGCACCACCAGCCGCGCGAGAAGTACGACGTGCTGCGTTCCAAGCCGATCCGCCTGGCCCATGAGAACCGGTTGAGCCCCGAGGACGTCGACGCGATCCACGCCGTCGCCGCGAAGTTCTACCGCCTGATCATCATCGACTCCGGCAACGACGAGTCCGACCCGATGTGGCTGCGCATGGTCGACCACGCCGACCAGATCGTGGTGGCCACCACCACGCGCGACGACCACGCCGAGGCGGGCGCCCTGCTCCTGGAGGCGCTGGAGTCGCGGGACGAGCACTCCGCGCGTCTGGCCCAGCGGTCCGTCGTGGTGGTCTCGCAGGCCGATCCCAAGGCGAAGCGCTCCGACATCGACCACGTCGTCTCGGGGTACCGTTCGCTCGCGCGCGAGGTGGTCAGCATCCCCTTCGATCACCAGATGGTCGACGGACACCTCTACTACGGCGGACTCGCCCAGGAGACGCAGCGCGCCTGGCTCGCCGCCGCGGCGGCCGTGGCGCGCGGCCTCTGAGGCTCTCGCGCGTTCGCGCAGCGCTGCAGAACCCGGGTCAGAGTGACGCGATCCAGTTGCGCAGCATTCTGATGCCGGCCTCCCCCGACTTCTCGGGGTGGAACTGGGTCGCAGAGAGCGGGCCGTTCTCGACGGCGGCGAGGAAGGGCGTCCCGTGCGTCGCCCAGCTCAGCACGGGCTGGGGGAACGGCGGGATCACATCCAGCTCCCAATGGCACGCGGCATAGGAGTGGACGAAGTAGAACCGCTCGTCCTCGAGGCCGCGGAAGAGCACGCTCCCCTCCCCGGGGTCGACGGTGCTCCAGCCCATGTGCGGGAGAACGGGCGCATCCAGCTCGATGACCGTCCCCGGCCACTCGCCGAGCCCCTCGACGTCCTGGCCGCGCTCGACGCCGTGCGCGAACAGCACCTGCATGCCGACACAGATGCCCAGCACAGGGCGGGACCCCGCGAGCCGGCGTCCGATGATCTCGTCCCCGCGGCTGGCACGCAACGCTTCGACCACCGCGGCGAACGCTCCGACACCGGGGACGACCAGGCCGTCGGCCTCGATCGCCTCGGTGCGATCGGAGGTCAGCACCGCATCCGCCCCGGCCTCGGCGAGCGCCTTGACCGCGGAGTGGACGTTGCCGGAGCCGTAGTCCAGCACGGCTACCCGAGGCGCGGAGGTCATAGCGCTCCCTTGGTCGACGGAACACCGGTGATCAGCGGATCGAGCGCCTTCGCCTGACGGAATGCCCGCGCGAAGGCCTTGAACTCCGCCTCGGCGATGTGGTGCGGGTCCCGGCCGGAGAGCACCCGCACGTGCACGGTGAGACCGGCGTGGAAGGAGATGGCCTCGAACACGTGCCGCACCAGCGAACCGGTGAAGTGCCCGCCGATCAGGTGATGCACGAACGCGTCCGACTCGCCGTCGTGCACCAGGAACGGCCGTCCGCTGATGTCCACGACGGCCTGCGCCAGCGCCTCGTCGAGGGGCACGAGCGCGTCGCCATACCGCGAGATGCCGCGCTTGTCGCCGAGCGCCTCCCGGATCGCATCGCCGAGGACGATCGCGACGTCCTCCACGGTGTGGTGGGCGTCGATATGGGTGTCTCCCGTGGCCCGCACCGTGAGGTCGGTGAGCGAGTGCCGCGCGAAAGCCGTGAGCATATGGTCGTAGAACGGCACGCCGGTCTCGATCGTGCTCTCTCCCGTGCCGTCGAGGTTCAGCTCGAGTTCGACGGAGGACTCGCTCGTCGTGCGGGTGCGGCGGGCGGTGCGGGGCGCGGTCATGCGACCGATCCTACCGACGCCAGGGCGTCGAGGAACGCCGTGGTCTCGGCCTCGCTGCCGGCGCTCACCCGGAGGTGGCCGGGGATGCCGACATCGCGCACCAGGACTCCGCGGTCACGGAGTGCCTCCCACGTCGCCGCGGGGTCTGCCACGCCGCCGAAGAGCACGAAGTTCGTCCACGACGGCGCCGGAGCGTACCCCAGGGCCTCGAGAGTCGCGGTGATGCGATCGCGCTGCTCCACGATGTCGTCCACCATGCGCAGCATCGTCGGGGCGTTCCGGAGCGCGGCGACGGCAGCCGCCTGCGTCAGCGCACTCAGGTGGTACGGCAGGCGCACGAGTCGCAGGGCGTCGATGAATGCAGGATCGGCGGCGAGGTAGCCGACCCGGGCACCCGCGAACGCGAAGGCCTTGCTCATCGTGCGGGACACGGCCACGCGTGGCCGGCCGGCGAGCAACGTGATCGCCGAGGGGGCGTCCTGGGGAGCGAACTCCATATAGGCCTCATCGACGATCACGATCCCGCGCGCGGCGTCCGCCACGGCCTCGATCACGTCGAGGGGAAGCGGCGTACCGGTGGGGTTGTTCGGCGAGCAGAGCACGACGACATCGGGGTCCGCCGCGCGCAGCTGAGCGACCGCCTCGTCTGCGGTCAGCGTGTAGTCGGGGTGGCGGGTGCCTTCGATCCACCGGGCTCCCGTGCCGCGCGCGAGCAGCGGATACATCGAGTACGTTGGCCCGAACCCGAAGACCGTGCGGCCCGGCCCGGCGAACGCCTGAAAGACATGCTGGAGCACCTCATTCGAGCCGTTGCCCGCCCAGATCTGCTCCCGGCTCAGCCCGCCGCCGAGGTAGGCGGCGAGGGCGTCACGCAACTCGGTGAACTCGCGATCGGGGTAGCGGTTGACATCGCGCAGGGCCTTGGCGATGGCATCGAGGATGTCACCGGCGACCTCCTCGGGCACCGGATGCGTGTTCTCATTCACGTTGAGCGCGACCGGTACCGCTGCCTGCGGTGCGCCGTAGGGCTTCTGACCGCGCAGGTCGTCGCGAATGGGGAGGTCTTCGAAAGAAACAGCCACGCTGCAATCGTAGGACGTACCGCGCACCGACCGCCGCGGCGGTCATCGCGCGGCACGGCGCTCAGCGCTGCGCGTACTCCGCGGGGATCGCCAGCTCCTGGCCGATCATGATCGACCCGCCGTCGAGCTGGTTGAGCCGGATGATCGCGTCCACCACATCGCGAGGGTCGGCTGCCGGGGCAAGCTCCTCTGCGAGCGTCCAGAGCGTGTCGCCCGGCAGGACGACGACCGTCGCGAAGGACGCTGTGCTGGTTTCATCCGACGACGACGCCGCCGTCGCCCCGCCCAGGACCAGGCCGGCGGCGAGGGCAGCCACGACCGGCGCTGCGGCAAGACCCGCGAGCACGCGGCGCCCGCGGGTCGTGATGCGCAGACGGGTCGCGGGCGCGGTACGCGCGAACGCGGGCGCGCTCAGGGCCGGTGCGGTGATGCCGATGCTGCTCATGGGATGCTCCTTCGTCGAAGTCCGCGGGGCGGATGCCGTCTGACGAGACCGTGGTGCAGAGACGTCAGTTCGAGTGCCGAACTTCTGTTCCGAAGATATCTTCGATTTCGAACATCTGTCAAGGCTTCTGCCCACCCGGGCGCACCGGATAGCCAGACACGCTCGAACAGATATTCCGAAAGCACCGATGTCTTCGATACGGTTTCGATGAACGAAGCACACCACGGACCTCAGACATCGGGCCCGGCAGCCGCGAAGGACAGCGATGAGCGACACCGAAGACCTCCCCGTCGAGGCGGATCGATCCGCGGCTGCCGAGCAGGCGCCCACCCGGCGGCGGAAGACCCTGAGCCCCAAGCAGATGGCGATCCTCGAGGTCATCCAGCGCTCGATCGCCCTTCAGGGCTATCCGCCCAGCATGCGCGAGATCGGCGACGCGGTGGGCCTGAAGTCGCTCTCCAGCGTGACCCATCAGCTCGGTCAGCTCGAGCTGAGCGGCTATCTGCGCCGCGACCCCGGCAAGACCCGCGCGATGGAGGTGCTGATCGACCTCCCCGGCAGCGCGACCGAGAACCCGGCGGACTCCGCCCCGCCCGTGGGCGATGCGGCGCTCGTTCCGCTCGTGGGCCGCATCGCCGCCGGCGTGCCGATCACCGCGGAGCAGCAGGTGGAGGAGGTGTTCCCGCTCCCCCGGCAGCTCGTGGGCAAGGGCGACCTGTTCATGCTCAAGGTCTCCGGCGACTCGATGATCGACGCGGCCATCTGCGACGGCGACTGGGTGGTCGTGCGCTCGCAGAACACAGCCGAGAACGGCGATATCGTCGCGGCGATGCTCGACGACGAGGCGACCGTCAAGACCTTCCGCCAGCGCGACGGACACACGTGGCTGCTCCCCCGCAACTCCGCCTTCGAGCCGATCCTCGGCGATGACGCGACCGTGCTCGGCAAGGTCGTCGCGATCCTGCGCGCCGTCTGAGCACCGCAGGAACGGCGCACCGGAAACAGGCAGACAGCACCAGAACAGGCGGCTTTCGCCGGCATGTGCCTGTTCTGGTGCTGTCTGCCTGTTGTGGTGCGGCCGGGATCAGGCCGGCAGGTCCTCCCGGACGCGCCGGGTGGCCTCGACGATGTTGCGCAGCGATGCCGTGGTCTCGTCATAGCCGCGGGTCTTGAGGCCGCAGTCGGGGTTGACCCACAGCTGGCGCGTGGGGATCTCCGCCACCGCACGGCGCAGCAGCTCCTCCACCTCGTCTGTCGAGGGCACGCGCGGCGAGTGGATGTCGTACACCCCGGGGCCGATGCCGTGGTCGAAGCCCGCCTCCGAGATGTCGGAGACGACCTCCATGCGGCTGCGGGCCGCCTCGATCGAGGTCACATCGGCGTCGAGGGCGCGGATCGCATCGATCACCACGCCGAACTCCGAATAGCACAGGTGGGTGTGCACCTGCGTGGCCGCCGCAGCACCACCGGTGGCCAGGCGGAAGGAGTTCACCGACCAGTCCAGGTACGCCGGCTGGTCGGCCTTCTTCAGCGGCAGCAGCTCGCGCAGCGCCGGCTCGTCGACCTGGATCACGGCGATCCCGGCGGTCTCGAGGTCGGCGATCTCGTCGCGCAGCGCGAGGGCCACCTGGTTGGCGGTCTCGCCGAGCGGCTGGTCGTCACGCACGAACGACCAGGCGAGGATCGTGACCGGCCCGGTGAGCATCCCCTTGACAGGCCGCGGGGTGAGCGACTGCGCGTAAGACGACCACGCCACCGTCATCGGAGCAGGACGCGACACGTCGCCCCACAGGATCGACGGGCGCGTCGCGCGCGAGCCATACGACTGGACCCAGCCGTTCTCGGTGACCGCGAAGCCGTCCAGCAGCTCGGCGAAGTACTGCACCATGTCGTTGCGCTCCGGCTCCCCGTGCACGAGAACGTCGAGGTCGAGGCCCTCCTGCAGGCGGATGACCTGTTCGATCTCCTGCTTGAGGAAGCCGTCGTAGGCGTCGTTGTCGATCTCGCCGCGCGTGAAGCGCGCGCGGGCACGGCGGATCTCGCCGGTCTGCGGGAAGGAGCCGATCGTGGTGAGCGGCAGCGCGGGGAGGGCGAGCGCCTCCTCCTGCGCGGCGACGCGGGCGGCGTAGTCACCGCGGGCGAAGTCGTCTGCGGTGAGCGCTGCGGCGCGGTCCCGCACGGCACCGTCGCGCACCCCTGGTGCGCTCAGCCGGTCGGCCAGAGCGGCCGATGCGGCCTCCAGCTCCGCGGCGATCTCATCGCGCCCGGCGGCGAGACCGCGAGCGAGGCCGACCACCTGCACGACCTTCTGATCGGCGAACGCCAGCCAGGACGCCAGCCGCGGATCGAGCGACGGCTCGTCCTCGACGTCGTGGGGCACGTGCAGGAGAGAGGTCGAGGTGGCCGCCGCGACCGCGGCCGCGCCCAGGCCGCGCAGCGCCTCCAGCCGATCGAAGGCAGCGGAGAGGTCGCCGCGCCAGATGTTGTGCCCGTCGACGACGCCACCCACGAGCGTCTTGCCTGCCAGGCCGGGGGCGGGTGCCGGCACGTCTCCGCGGACGAGGTCGACCGCGATCGCCTCGATCGGCGCGGCGGCGAGCACGGCGAAGGTGTCGCCCAGCGCTGCGTACGGTGCTGCCACCAGGATCTCCGGGCGATCGGAGACGCCGCCCAGCACGGCGTAGGCGCGCTCTGCGGCGGCGGCGAGGGCGGCACGCGAAGCCGGCAGCGACTCACTGACCAGCGCGGGCTCGTCGAGCTGCACCCACGCCGCTCCGGCGGCGCGCAGGCGGCCGAGCAGCTCGGTGTAGACCGGCAGCAGATCGTCGAGGCGGGTGAGCGGGTCAAAGCCGGCGGGCGCGTCGTCCGACGCCTTGGCCAGAGCCAGCAGCGTGACAGGGCCGACGATGACCGGGCGCGTCACGTACCCGGCCTCTGCGGCCTCGACCACCTGGCGGACGATGCGGTCGTTCGAGAGCGAGAACGCCGTCTCCGGGCCGATCTCCGGAACGAGGTAGTGGTAGTTGGAGTCGAACCACTTGGTCATCTCCAGAGGAGCCCGGTCCCCCTCGCCGCGCGCGATCGTGAAGTACGCGGGGAGGCCGATCGAACCGTCCTCCGCGCGCAGATCGGCGAACCGGGTCGGGATCGCCCCGACGGTCACCGCGGCGTCGAGCACCTGGTCGTAGAAGGAGAACGACTCCGGCACGGCCGAGTCTGTCGCGCCGAGGCCGAGCTCGACCAGACGTGCCCGGGTGGCCGCGCGCAGGTCTGCCGCGGTGCCCTCCAGCTCTGCCTCATCGATCTTGCCGGCCCAGAACGCCTCGACGGCACGCTTGAGCTCGCGGCGCCGCCCGATGCGGGGGTAGCCGAGGATGGTTCCGGCGGGGAACGCGGTCATGGTGTTTCCTTTCACGTGCGACGGGCAGCCCGCGGGGCTGGCACGTCTGCGCGATGTTGCGGTCTGGCTGGGGTCTACGGGGCTGCGGGGACCGGCGTCACGCCGGCCTCGGCGAGAACGGCGAGCACCGTCTCGTGCTGGTTGAAGGCATACAGGTGCACGCCGGGCGCGCCGCCGTCGACCAGCTCGCGTGCGAGCCGGGCGGCGTGCCCGATGCCGATCTCGGTGCGGCCCTGGACGGTCGGCTCGACCTCGAGGGCGATGGAAAGCTCAGCGGGGCTTTCCTCACCGCTCAGCTCCAGCACCCGTGTGAGGCGCTGGGGCGAGGTGATCGGCATGATGCCGGGGAGGATCGGGATGGTGACCCCCGCGGCACGCGAACGATCCACGAACGAGAAGTAGTCGTCAGCGTGGAAGAACAGCTGGGTGATGGCGAAGGTGGCGCCGGCGGCCTGTTTGGCCAGGAGCGCCTCGATGTCCTGGTGGCGGTGGACCGAACGCGGGTGCCCGTTGGGGAAGGCCGCGACGGAGATGTTGACGCGGCGGCCCGGGGCGATGCGTGCCGCGTCCGGATGCCCCGGAACCGGTGATTCCTCGTAGGGCTCGCGCTCCGCCTGCACGCGGTCGATCAGCTGCACGAGCTGCGCTGCGCTCTCGAGATCGCCGAGGAAGGGCTCGTCCTGCCCCGTCGGGGGATCGCCGCGCAACGCGAGGAAGTTCAGGATGCCGGCATCGAGGAACTCCCGGATCAGGGCGGTGGCACCCGCGTAGGTGTTGCCGACGCAGGTGAGGTGGGCCAGGGGCTCGACGTCGGTGTGCTCACGGATGAAGCGCAGCACCTCGAGGGAGCGCCCCCCGGTCGAGCCTCCGGCGCCATAGGTGACGGAGATGAACCGGGGACCGGCGGCCGCGAGCCGCCGCACGGTCTCGTGCAGCGCGTCGCGGCTGGACGGCGATCGCGGCGGATAGAGCTCGAAAGAGAACGGGACGACGCCGTCACCGGCGGGGGTGTCGAAGGACATCTCGTCTCCTGTGGACAGTTCGGAACGGGCAACCGCGTACACGCGTGCAACGCGTGTCGACGGCGCGGATGCCGGGCTCGGCTGTCGCACCGCATCCGGCCTGACCGGATGCTTGCGTCTCACCGTAGAGCACGCCTTCCGCGGCCCGCACGTCCGTGACGCTCTGTGTCATCCACGCCGTTCCGGGGCGCCCGGCGGGCACGCCGAAGGCCGCAGCGGGCGTCGGTACGCCCGCTGCGGCCTGGCGGAAGAGGCCTACTCCCCCGTGCGGGTGGTGCTGGCGATCGGGATCACCATCGGGGAGCCGAACACCGGGTTCACCAGCACCTGCGCGGTGAGGCCGAAGACCCGGTCCAGCAGCTCGGCCGTCACGACGTCGGCCGGGCGCCCGGCCGCTGCCAGCTCTCCGTCCTTGAGCACGACGAGATGATCGGCGTACTGGGCGGCCTGGTTGAGGTCGTGCAGCACGAGGACCATCGTGCGCCCCTCCTCGCGGTTGAGGCGGCGGCACAGCTCGAGCACGTCGATCTGGTGCGCGATGTCGAGGTACGTGGTCGGCTCGTCGAGCAGCATGACCGGGGTGTCCTGCGCCAGCAGCATCGCGATCCACACCCGCTGGCGCTGGCCGCCCGAGAGCTCCTCGACGCTGCGGTCGGCGAGCTCGGTGACGCCGGTGGCCGCCATCGCCTGCTGGACGGCCCTCTCGTCGTCGACCGACCACTGCTGCAGCATGCGCTGATGGGGGAAGCGTCCGCGACCGACGAGGTCGGCGACGGTGATGCCGAACGGCGCCACCGACGATTGCGGCAGCAGGCCGAGGCGGCGCGCGAGCTCCTTGGGCGGCAGCTTGCGCACATCCTCCCCGTTGAGCAGCACGGTGCCCGTCTGCGGCGCCAGCAGACGCGAGAGGGCACGCAGCAGCGTCGACTTCCCGCAGGCATTGGGGCCGATGATCGCGGTGACCTCGCCGTGCGGGATCTCCACGGTGAGGTCCTCTGCCACCCGGCGGGCGTCGTAGGAGAGCGTCACGGACTGCGCGTGCAGCGCGGGAGTCGTCATGTCAGACCTGCTTCGAACGGGTGAGGAGCCAGATGAGGTAGAGACCGCCGATGATGCCGGTCATCCGGCCGATCGGGACGGTCGCGTCGAACGGCAGGATCTGCGAGATCACGTCGGCGACGACGAGGATGCACGCGCCCATGGCGGCGGCGCTGAGGACGGGCATCCCGCGGCTGCGGGTGAGCCGGGAGGTGAGCTGGGGAGCGGCGAGGGCCACGAACGCGATGGGCCCCGCTGCGCCGACGGCGAGGCCGGCGAGGAGCACGGCGAGGATCATCATCCACACACGGGTGCGTTCCACCCGAACGCCGAGTTGCTGGGCGAGGTCGTCGCCCATCTCCATGAGCGACGTGCGCCGGGCCAGGAGCGCGACCAGCGGGATGATCAACAGCGTCCCCACCATCACCGGGAGCGCATGCCCCCAGTTGCGGGCCGAGAGAGAGCCGGCCAGCCACAGATTGGCGGCGATGGCGTTGTCGAGGTTTCCCAGCACCAGCATCAGGCCGTTGAGCGCTCCGAGGATCGCGCCGACGCCGATGCCGACGAGGATCAGACGGTACCCGCCGGTGACCCCGCCCTTGATCGACAGGAGGTAGACGATCAGCGCGGTGCCCAGGCCCCCGCCGATCGCACCGAGGGAGACCTGCACGGGCTCGGCCTGATACAGCACGATCTGCGCGATCGCGCCCGTGGCGGCGCCGGTCGTGAAGCCGATCACATCCGGCGACCCCAGCGCGTTGCGCGACACCGACTGGAAGACAGCACCGGAGACGCCGAGCGCCGCACCGCAGAAGATCGCCGTGATGATGCGAGGCAGCCGGATGTCGCGCACGATCATGGTGTGCTTGGGATCCGGATCCGCGCCGGCGATCGCCGCGAGCACCTCGCCGAAGCCGAGCGGCACGGTGCCGATCTGCATCGCCACGACCCCGAGCACGAAGACGAGGGCGAGGAGGACGGCGGTCACCACGACGACGCGCGGCGAGACGATGAGCGACACCGGGCCGCTGCGCCAGACGAAGCCGCGCGGATGCGGTGCCCGGTTCGTGCTCCGGGAGGACGGGGGTGCTGCGGTCATAGCTGCGCGATCCTGCGGGTGCGGACGAGATAGACGAAGAACGGCCCGCCGATGAGAGCGACCATGATGCCGACGCTGACCTCGCCCTTGGGCGGGATCACCCGGCCGAGAGTGTCTGCGACGACGATGATGAGCGCGGCCAGAAGGCCAGAGTACGGCAGCACCCAGCGGTGGTCGACGCCGGCGATCAGGCGGGCGAGGTGCGGGGCTGCCAGGCCGAGGAACGCGATCGGACCGGCGGCCGCGGTCGCCGCGCCGGCGAGGATGATCACCGCGATGCCGGCGAGGGCCCAGACGCGGTTGGGACTGCCGCCGAGCGAACGGCTGAGGTCCTCCCCCAGCATCGCCGAGTCGAGCGGGCGGGCGAGCGCGATGGCGAGGACGAGACCGACAGCGGCGAGCAGCCCCACCGGGACGAGCACCTCGTAGCCGCGTCCGGCGACCGAGCCGACCATCCAGTGCCGGTACCGATCGAAGACCTCCTCGAGGCCGTTGATGATGATGAGCTGCGTGAGCGCACCCAGCACGACGGTCAGCGCCGCACCGGCGAGCACGAGGCGCACCGGGTTCGTGCCCTGACGGACGCCGCCGAGCAGGTAGACGGCGACGCCGGCGAGTGCCGCGCCGACGAGCCCGAGCCACATGTAGTGCACCGGCTCGGTGAGAGAAAAGAACGCGATGCCGCAGGCGATGAGCACGGCGGCACCGGCGTTCACGCCCAGGATGCCCGGCTCGGCGAGCGGGTTGCGGGTGAGCGCCTGCATCACGGCGCCGGCGACGCCGAGGCACAGGCCGACCAGGACCGAGACGAGGGCACGAGGGATGCGCTGGTTGACGACCAGCAGGTGCTCCGAGCTCTCCGGGTCGAAGTGGAAGATCGCGTCCCACGTGGTCGAGAGCGGGATGTCGCGTGTGCCGAAGCAGGCGCTGACGAACGTGGCGACGATGAGGAGCGCGATGAGGACGACGATGCCGATACGGCGTCGCGCGAACCGTGCGGGAGCGGGGGTCATGAGGTGCGTGAGGGTGCCAGCCGGGACGGACCGCGGGCGGCGCCGGGATGATGGCCCGGCGCCGCCCGATCGTTGTCCGTCGGACTACTTGGTTCCGAAGAGCTCGACGATGTGATCGACGATCTGCTCGGCGCTGAAGCGGTCGATGCGGAACGAGTTCTTGCCGAGGCCGTAGACCTGGCCGGCCTTGACCGAGGGCACGTTGGCCATCGTCGGGTCCTGCGCGAAGGCCTGTGCGCCTGCGTCGTCCTGGGCGAGGATGAAGGTGGTCTCGCCGGTGAGCTCGGTGAGGTTCTCGTAGGTCGCGAAGACGAAGTCGCTGCGCTCCTCGTCGATGGTGTGCCAGTCCAGCGGCGGGTCCTCGACGGTGAAGCCCAGCGAGGTCAGCACGTCGGCGTGAACGCCGCCCGCGCGGGCGATGTTGTTGTGCTCGCCGGGGCCGTTGAAGCTGAAGATGTTGGCCGTGCCGGCGGGAACGGTGATCTTCGCGGCGGCGTCGGCGACGTACTGGTCGTAGTCCGCGATCGCGTCAGCGGTCTGCTCCTCGAGGCCGGTGGCCTCGCCCAGCTGCTCTGCCAGTCCCTGCCAGGTGACCACGCCGTAGTCGACGACGATGGTCGGGGCGATGGCCTGAAGCTCTGCCAGGTTGTCGATGAGCGAATCGGCGCCGCCCCGGGCGACGACGATCAGGTCGGGGTCCTGCGCGATGATCGCCTCGAGGTCGACCTCGCCGACCGGGAAGATGTTCTCGACGCCCTTCTCGGCGGCGATGTCGGCCCACTGACCGAAGAACTGGCCGTTCGCCGCCGAGCCAGACGCCACGACCGGCGCATCGATCGCGAGGAGCGTGCCCGTGGTGGTGACGGTGGTCGAGACGATCCGCTCGGGCTGCTCGGGGATCTCGGTGACCGTGCCGTCGGAGTTCTCGAACGTGCGGGGCCACTCGGCGGAGGACTCCCCCGCCGCGGTGGTCTCGGTCGGCTCTGCGGTGGGCGTCTCGGCGGACGAGCAGCCGACCAGCGCCAGGGCGCCGGCGACGAGCACGGCGAGACCGCCGGTCCATCGGGTTCGCGTGGTCTGGGCGAACGACATGGGTGTTCCTTTCGGGGATGGCACTCGGCGCACGCACACGGGGCGCACCGAGAGATCGAGCGCGAGGCGACGAGCATGCCAGATGGCCCGATCACGGATACTCTCGGTATGGTGACCCTAGCCTAACCCATCCCTGGTTAGGCATGTCTAACCTCAGCGACCGACAGGCCTCGATTCCCGGGAGATATCCGTGCCGCGCAACCTCCGCCCCCTCGATGTGTTCCCGATCACCACGCGCGTCCTCCGGGTGCTCCGGGTCGCAGACGTCACCCCCGGCATGCGCCG
Organism: Microbacterium longlingense; assembly: GCF_058349825.2. Classification (NCBI taxonomy): domain Bacteria; kingdom Bacillati; phylum Actinomycetota; class Actinomycetes; order Micrococcales; family Microbacteriaceae; genus Microbacterium; species Microbacterium longlingense. The sequence continues at coordinate 225,590 of NZ_JBYRJA020000006.1, read as the reverse complement.
CGTGACGCTCGGCGGCGAGCAGCTGGCCGCCCACACCGCGGAGAACGGATTCCCGGTCGCGGCGTTCCGGTCTGACGGCTTCGACGACGAGTTCAAGGTCCTGCTGAAGCACCCGGAGGCCGAGAAGGCGGTCGGACCGGCGCAGGCGGACGGCGTCCTCGACTGGCCCCGCGAGGACCCGCACCTCGTGATGCGCACCTACACCGTGCGGCGCTGGGATCCGGAGAGCGGCGAGATCGATGTCGACTTCGTCCGGCACGGCGTCGGCCCCGCCACCAGCTGGGCGACCCGCGTGGAGCCGGGCGAGGAGGTGCAGATCGCCGGCCCCAAGATGTCGATGGCACACCCGGAAGGGGCTGACGCCGTGGTCATCGCCGGGGATGAGACGGCGCTTCCCGCAATCGGGCGCTGGCTCGAAGAGTGGCCGGTGGGACAGCCGGCCCAGGTGTTCATCGAGGTCGCCGAGGCGGAGCACCGTCAGGATCTGCCGACCCCTCCCGGCGTGGAGATCACCTGGCTGAGCCGCGACGGCGCGGAACCGGGCACCACGACGCTCCTGCTCGATGCCCTGCGCGCCGCCGCGTGGCCGGAGGGCACGGTCTTCGCCTGGGTCGCCGGGGAGGCTCTGACCCTCACCCCCATCCGCCGCTGGCTGCGCCAGGAGAAGGGGTTGCCCAAGGAGCAGGTCGAGGTGACCGGATACTGGCGCAGACAGGAGGTCGTCGTCTCAGAAGACGACGCTTCGATGCCCGACCTCGACGCGACCGAGGACGATGCGGACCGTCTGCACGAGCTGAGCGAGATCGCCCCGGGATTCGCCCTGCGCGTGGCCGCCACCATCGGACTGGGACCAGCCTTCGGCGACGACGAGCGCTCCGCCGCCGAGATCGCCGCGGCCACCGGCACGGACGTCGCCGCGATCGCGCGGCTGTTGCGCTACCTCGGCGCCATCGGCGTCGCGGAGTCCACCGGGGACGACCGCTGGCGGCTCACCGGCCTCGGGCGCCTTCTCGACGACGACCACGTCGCTGCCGACCTCGACCTCACCGGCCCCACAGCACACCGGGAGCTCGGCGGGATGCTGTCGCTCCTCTCGGTGGTGCAGACCGGTGCGGGCGACTACGCACGCTGGTTCGGTGCGCCGTACGCCGATCGCGAGCGGGCGGACACCCGACGCCGCGCAGCGCGCATCGAGGAGGAGAGCGAGCGTGCGGTGTATGTGGCCGGTGCCCTCGCCGCCGCGGTCGAACTCCCCGCATCCTCGGCCGTCGCCGTGAGCGGCGAGGCCGCGGGGAGCTTCGCCGAGGCGATCGTGCGCCGCTACGCCGATGCGCGCGTGCAGATCGTCGCTGCCCCCGGCGACCCCGACGCGCCGCGCGGTGCGGATGCCGACCGTGCGCCGTTGGCCGACCCGATCGATGCGCTGCTGCTGTCGGAGGGCATCCGCTCCCTGCCGGACACCGCTGCCGTTGCCGCTCTCCGCTGGGCGGCCGACAGCGTCGCGGACGGTGGGCAGGTGCTCCTGTTCACCCGACCGCTCGTCCCGGAGCTCGCCCATGACCACGACTACGAGAACGATCTGATCGAGCTCGCGCTGCACGGCGGTGCGCTGCGCACCGACGACGAGCATCGCGCGCTCTTCGCGGCCGCCGGGCTCCCCGACCCTGAGCGCACCACGATCGGCTGGGGCTTCTCGCTCTACACCGCGGCACGACCGGGGCGGTGACGCACCCATCACGGCGTGCCGCCTAGGCTCGAGGCATGACGCCTGCTGCCCTGCCCTTTGGATCCTGGCCGTCGCCGTTGCACGCGGCCGATCTCACCACGGCGGTGCCGCGCGTCGACGACGCGCGCTTCGTGGGCGACGAGGTGTGGTGGAGCGAGTCTGTTCCCGCCGAGGGCGGTCGGATGACCGTGCGCCGGACCACGCTCGCCGATGCCGCCTCAGACGCCGAGGTGCTGCCGAACCCGTGGAGTGCGCGCTCGCGTGTGCACGAGTACGGCGGCGGGTCGTGGGCCGCCTCCGACGACGGCGTGCTGTTCTTCGTGGAGGCATCCGATCAGCGCGTCTATGCACTGCGCGCCGGTGGTGCGCCGACGCCGCTCACCCCGGACACCGGGGGGCGTGTGCGCCACGGAGGGCTGCGCCTGCAGCAGGGGCGCCTGTTTGCCGTGACGGAGGAGGATGAGGACGGCACCACCTGGCACGGCCTCGTCGAGATCCCCGCCCCCGGCGACGGTGATGCGCACGTGATCGTGCGCGGGCGCGACTTCATCGCCCACCCTGCACTCTCCCCCGACGGCACCCGTATCGCCTGGGTGCAGTGGGACGAACGACGCATGCCGTGGGACGACGCCGGGCTGGTGGTCGCGGACCTCGACGGAGGCACGCCGGTCGACGTGCCAGGGCGCGCGGCGTTGCAGCCCGAGTGGATCGGAGCGGACGAGCTCCTGTTCGCCGAGGACTCCTCGGGGCGCTGGAATCTCTCCCGCGTGCGCATCGGCGGGACACCGGTGCGCGTCTCTCCCGCCGATGCCGACACCGGCGGGAGCCTCTGGGTGCTCGATCAGCGGTGGTACCGCCCGCTCGATGATGGACGGATCGTCGCCCTGCGCACCAACGGGTCCGACGCGATCGTGGTGATCGACGCCGACGGCGCAGAGCGCACGATCGAGGCGCCCATGAACGCACGGTTGAGCATCCCGGACTCCCGCGGCTCCCGTGTGCTGCTCACCGGGGGCGGAACCACCGTGACCGATGGCCTGTGGTGCATCGATGTGGACGGCGCGACCACGCGGATCCGTGGGGGCGAGCCGGCCGACCCGGCGTGGATGCCCGGGGCGCGGCCGGTGACATTCGACGGACCGCACGGTCCCGTGCACGCCTTCGACTACGCTCCCGCCCACCCGGACATCACCGGTCCGGCCGGGGAGCTGCCGCCCTACGTCGTGCTCGTGCATGGCGGACCCACCTCGCACACCGGCGGGCAGGCGTCGACCGCGATCGCCTATCTCACCAGCCGTGGCATCGGCGTGCTCGATGTGAACTACGGCGGCTCGACCGGGTACGGACGCGCCTACCGGGAGCGGTTGGACGGCCAGTGGGGCGTCGTCGACGTCGATGACGTGATCGCCGCAGCGCAGGGCCTCGCCGATGCCGGGGTGGCCGACGCCGAACGGATCGCGATCCGCGGCGGCTCTGCCGGCGGCTGGACCGTGCTGTGTTCCCTGGTGCGCGGCGGGGTGTTCCGCGCCGGAATCAGCCGCTTCGGTGTGAGCGACCTCCGCGCGCTTGCGAGCGACACCCACGCTTTCGAGAAGTACTACCTCGACGGCCTCGTCGGCCCGCTCCCCGAGGCCGAGGACGTGTACGTCCAGCGCTCACCCCTCACCCACACCGACCGTATCGACGTGCCGGTGCTCATTCTGCAGGGCGCGGACGACGCGGTGGTGCCGCCCGCGCAGTCCGAGGTGATCCGGGATGCACTGGCCGCCCGCGGCGTTCCCCATCGTTACCTGCTGTTCCCCGGTGAGGGCCACGGCTTCCGCCGCGCCGAGACGATCATCGCGGCCGCCGAGGCGGAGCTGGTGTTCCTCGGTGAGGCCTTCGGCTTCGATCCCGCGCTCTGACCGGGGCGGCCGGGAGGGAAGGCTCGGCACCCGTGGTCGACAGGGCTCCCGGTCACTCCCCCATGCGGTTGCGGGTGCGCATGGCCCGCTCGGCCTCGCGCTTGTCCTGACGCTCGCGGAGGGTCTGCCGCTTGTCGAACTCTCGCTTGCCCTTGGCGAGGGCGATCTCGACCTTCGCCCGGCCGTCGGAGAAGTACAGCCGCAGCGGCACCAGGGTGTACCCGCCGGCCGACACCGCGTGCGACAGCTTGAGGATCTCCTCCTTGTGGAGCAGCAGCTTGCGCACGCGCTTGGCGGAGTGGTTCGTCCAGTGACCCTGCGAGTACTCGGGGATGTGCACGGCGTCGAGGAACACCTCGCCGTCCTTGACGAACGCGTATCCGTCGGTCAGGTTGGCCCGCCCCTGGCGCAGCGACTTCACCTCGGTGCCGGTGAGCACCATCCCCGCCTCGTACGACTTCTCGACGTTGTAGTCGTGACGCGCGCGTCGGTTGGTCGCAATGACCTTCTCTCCGCGTTCCCTGGGCATGATGCTTCTCCTGATCCGTCACCACCCCGTGCGGGCGGCAGCCGATCAGTCTATCGCGTCAGGTGCGCAGCCAGCGACGGATCGCGAATCCGGCCGACAGCGCTGCCAGCACGACGCCCAGACCGATGATCACCGGGATCACGAAGAGCAGCGCGTCCTGCGTGGTGACCCAGGTGGTGACGAACGCCACACGGCTGCTCAGATACTCTTGCACGCCGAAATGCACCCCCGCGAGCACGGCACCGCTGGCCAGCGCGGACCCGATGACCGCGGCGAACACGCCCTCCAGCACGAACGGGAGCTGGATGAAACGGTTCGACGCACCGACGAGGCGCATGATGCCGATCTCCTTGCGCCGGGCATAGGCGGAGAGCCGGATCGTGGTGGCCACCAGGAGAACCGCCGCGATCAGCATCAGCACCGCGATGCCGACGGCGATGTATGTCGCCACCGTCAGTGCGGAGAAGAGCGGATCGAGATACTCCATCTGGTCCTTGACCTCTTCGACGCCCCGCACCCCCTGGAACGCCTCGGCGATCACGTCGGAACGGGTCTGGTCGCTCAGGTTGACCCAGAAGACCTCGCTCATCTGCTCAGGGGTGATGAGGCCCACGTAGTCGTCGCCCACCAGATCGAGCGTGTTCTGATACGCCTCCTCGCGGGTCTCGAACCGCAGGTCGGCGATCAGAGGCGACAGCGTCGGACCCTCCAGCTCCGCCCGGACGGCGTCCAGCTGCTCCTGACTCGCCGCGCCGTCGACGCAGGTCTCGACCGTGGAGATGTCCGAGCACATGTAGATCGCGATCTGCGCGCGGTCCTCCCAGAACTGCCGCATCTCCCCGATCTGCATCTGCATGAGCATTGCCGCACCCACGAAGGTCAACGAGACGAACGTGACCAGCACGACGGAGATCACCATCGAGATGTTGCGCCGCAGGCCGGTGAACGCCTCGGACAGAACAAGTCCCAGCCTCATGCGGTCGGCCCCACTCCGTCGTCGTCGCCGTCCAGGCCGAGGCGGTCGGCCACGCCGAGCTCGGCGACATCCACCTCGGGGAGAACGATCGGGTTCTTGCGCAGCTCGGTATCTGTCGCTCCTGCCGCGAAGGCAGCGGGTATCTCTTCCGGAGCCGGAACAGGAGCGGATGCCACGGCTTCGGCCTCCTGCTGCGCCAGCTCGACCTCCGAGCGTGCGGCCGTCGCAGCGGCGCCGCGGGTCTCCTCCGGCGCGACGCGCAGCATCGCCGAGGTGTCGCCGTAGCCGCCGCCGAGCTCGTCTCGCACCAGACGTCCGTCGCGCAGCTCGATCACACGCCGCTGCATGCGATTGACGAAGAATGCCTCGTGGGTGGCCATGACCACCGTGGTGCCCCCCGCGTTGATCCGTGCGAGGAGCTGCATGATGTCGGCCGACGTGGTGGGGTCGAGGTTTCCGGTCGGCTCGTCGGCGAGCAGCACCTGCGGCCGGTTGACCAGCGCCCTGGCGATCGCCACACGCTGCTGCTCGCCGCCGGAGAGCTCGCTGGGCAGGCGCTTCTCTTTGCCGTCCAGGCCCACCAGCGCCAGCACCTCCGGCACCGCCTGGTGGATGTAGCCGCGAGACGACCCGATCACCTGGAGGGCGAACGCGACGTTCTGGAAGACGGTCTTCGACGGCAGCAGCCGGAAGTCCTGGAAGACAGCGCCGATCTTGCGCCGGAAGTAGGGCACCTTGCGGTTCGACATCTTCCGCAGGTCGCGGCCGAGCACGTGGATCTGCCCGGCGGAGGGAACCTCCTGACGGAGGATCAGATGCAGGCACGACGACTTGCCCGAGCCCGAGGCGCCGACCAGGAAGACGAACTCGCCCGGCTGCACCTCGAAGTCGATGTCGTCCAGCGCAGGACGCGCGGCCCCGCGATAGCGCTTGGTGACGTTCTCGAACCGAATCATGGCCCGTCCAGCCTAAGCGGTCCGGTCCGTTCCGGCCTGAGCGCCACCCGGGTCTGGCTGCTATATCTGGCCCGGGTCTGGCTGCTATATCTGGAGGGTCGCGTGAAAGGACCCTCATGACCACGATGCCGCCCGAGTCAGACCCGCCCGCGGCATCCGCCGGCGATCCGGATGCCGCGTTCCCTCCCCCGCCGCCGCCGTTCGTCGCGCCGGAGGGCGGGGTCCCCGCGCAGGCAGCCGGGGCAGCCGGCTTCCCCGCCCCCGTCTCGCCGCCCGGAGCTGCGGACACCGTCGACCTCGATGCCCCGCCGGCCTACCCCCTCCCCGGGCTGAACGCCCCCGCTCTCTCGCCGCCGCCGGCGGAGCCGGCGTACACCGCGCCGACCATCCCCCTGCCGTCCGGCTTCGGCGACGACCAGCCGACCGTGCCCGTCATCCCCGGTCTCGGCGGCGGAGCAGCGCCGACTCCGCCGCCGTCGTTCCCCGTGCCGGGCTATGCCTCGCCGGGCTACCCGGCTCCCGGAGCCAGCGCACCGGCGTACCCGGCGCCGGGATACGCCGGGCCCGCCTCTGGCGCGCCGGTGTATGGCGCGCCGCCGTACGCGGCCGGCGCCGGATACCCCGGCCCATCGGCCCCGGTCGCCCCCGGCTACGCGCCCCCTCCGGTGACGCCGAGAGCGCCGCGCGGCATCAACATCGCCGGAATCGCCGGACTCGGCCTCGCCGTCATCGGCACGCTCGTCGCGATCTTCGCGCCGGGCATCGCCCTCGTTGTCCTCGGCGTGGCCGCGATCGTGTCGATCGTCGGCTTCTTCCTCCGCGGCACGGCGAAGTGGCCGTCGGTCGTGGGCCTGGTGGTCGCCTTCCTCGGCGGCATCCTGGCGGTCATCGTGCTCGGGATCACCTGGTTCGTCGGCGCGGTCTCCGAGTCACGGTCGCCCGCGCCGACCATCACATCCGTGCCCACGTCCGTGCCCGCCACGCCGGAGGCCGTTCCCTCCGAGACTCCGACCGACTACCACGGCGCCACCCCGACGCCGTCGGACCAGGGCACCGGAGCAGGAAGTCGCACATCGCCCTACCCGATCGGCACGACGGTCGAGAGCGAGGAATACCGCATCACCGTCGACAGCATCAACCTCGACGCCACCGACGATGTGGTCGCCGCGAGCATGTTCAACGAGCAGCCGCCTGCGGGGTACGTGTACGCGCTGATCCAGCTCACGATCGAGTACATCGGCGATGACCAGGGCCTGCCGATGTTCGTCACCATGGAGTACGTCTCCGCGGACGGCACCATCACCTCCAGCTACGACGCGATCGCCCCTGCTCCCATGATCCTGGAGATCCCGCTCCTCGGCCCCGGCGAGAAGGGCGTCGGCAACACGGTTGTCAGCGTGCCGGTGGACGATGACGGCGTCTTCCGGCTCACACCGGGCCTTTTCGAGGACCCCGTCTACGTCGTCCGCCCGTAGCGGCGAGGGCCGGGCTCCGCCACGCCGGCACCGGCGTGGCGGAGCCCGGCGGGCGAGGCACGAGGGGTGCCTCCTGTGTTGCGGACCCGCGCTCGGCGTCCCGGATGCTCAGCGCGCGGCGACAGCCTCGGCGAGCTGTTCGACGGCCCGCCGGAGGATCGGCCGCGGCGTGGCGAGGATGATGCGCGTGTGCCCCTGCCCTGCGGCACCGCACTGCGTGCCCTCGGTGAGGGCCACGCCCCCGCGTTCCCGCAGAAACCGCGCAGGCTCGTCACCGAGGTCATAGGCCCGCCAGTCCAGCCAGCCGATGTACGTGCCCTCCGGCGCCGTATACCCCACCCGGGGAAGATGCTCGTCGAGCAGCTCACGCAGGTAGTGGCGGCTGTCATCGAGATAGCCGATGACCTCATCGAGCCACGCGCGGCCCTCGCCGTAGGCCGCCGTGGTGGCCAGCACCCCGAGCGGGCTCGTGCCCTGTGCGGCCCGGTAGCCGATGCGCTCCCAGAGCACGGCGTCCGCATCGTTGGTGAGTACGATCTGAGCGCACTTCAGCGCCGGGAAGTTCCAGGCCTTCGACGCGGAGACGGCGGTGACGCTATGCGCGGCCGCCGCATCAGAGACCGACGCGTACGGGATGTGACGGCGCCCGGGGTAGACCAGCGGCGCATGGATCTCATCGGAGAACACGCGCGCTCCGCGGCGCTCGACGACCTCGCTCAGGGCGATCAGCTCATCACGATCGAACACGCGCCCGACCGGGTTGTACGGGTTGCAGAGGATGAAAAGACCGCCCCGCGGAGCGAGAGCAGCATCGATCGCGTCGAGATCAAGCACGAATCGCGTGCCATCGTGCGCGAGCGGAACCTCGACGATCTCCCGGCCATGCGCGGCAGGGAGCGTGAGGAACGGCATGTATGCCGGGGTCGGCACGATCAGCGGCGCCTCAGGGTCGGCGTAGAACGCCATCGTCGTGACCATGGCGCTGAGCACATCGGCCACCGGGTGGATGCGGGATGGACGGACGTCCCAGTCGTATGCGTCTCGCAACCAGTCGGCGGTGGCTCGCGAGAGTGCGGCGGAGGCCTGCGGCGCGCCGTAGCCGAACTGCGAGAGGTCCACCTCCCGCTGCAGCGCAGCGGTCACCTCCGGTGCGACACCGAAGTCCATCTCCGCCACGAAAGCGCCGATCTTGTCCGGAAACAGCGACCACTTCAAACCGCCGCGGGCGCGCAGGACCTCCTCGGTGATCGCGTCGAAGTCCTCTGGCACAGGATCAGTCCTCGTCCTTGCGCTTACGCCAGCGGATCCCCGCCGAGATGAAGCCGTCGAGGTCGCCGTCGAACACGGCGGCCGGGTTGCCGGACTCGTGGCCGGTGCGGAGGTCTTTCACGAGTTGCTGCCCGTACAGGAAGTACGAACGCATCTGGTCGCCCCAGCTCGCGGTGATGGTGCCCGCGAGCTCCTTCTTCTTCGCCGCCTCCTCTTCCTTCTGGAGCAGCAACAGGCGCGTCTGCAGCACGCGCATGGCGGCGGCGCGGTTCTGGATCTGCGACTTCTCGTTCTGCATCGACACCACGATGCCCGTCGGAAGGTGCGTCAGACGGACCGCAGAGTCGGTGGTGTTGACCGACTGCCCGCCGGGGCCGGACGAGCGGAACACGTCGACGCGGATGTCGTTCTCGGGGATGTCGACCTCGGTGGCCTCCTCCATGAGGGGGATCACCTCGACCGCGGCGAACGAGGTCTGCCGCTTGTCGGCCGAGCCGAACGGGCTGATGCGAGCGAGACGATGCGTGCCGGCCTCGACGGAGAGCGTGCCGAACGCGTACGGGGCGTCGATCTCGAACGTGGTCGACTTGATGCCTGCACCCTCGGCGTAGGAGGTGTCCATGACCTTGACCGGATATTTGTGCTGCTCCGCCCAGCGCAGATACATGCGCATGAGCATCTCGGCGAAGTCGGTCGCGTCGTCGCCTCCGGCGCCCGAGCGGATCGTGACGATCGCGGAGCGCTCGTCGTACTCACCGTCCAGAAGCGTCTGCACCTCCAGCTGGCCGATCGCATCGCTGAGGCTCTTCAGCTCGGTGCGCGCCTCGGCGGCGGAGTCTTCGTCCTCCATCTCGTTGGCGAGCTCGACGAGCACCTCGAGGTCGTCGAGTCGCCGGCCGATGCCCTCGACGCGGGCGAGCTCGGACTGGCGGTGGCTGAGCGCGCTCGTCACCTTCTGGGCGTTCTCGGTGTCGTCCCACAGATCGGGGGCGCCGGCCTCCTCGCTCAGGCGGGCGATGGCGGCGCGGAGGCCCTCGACATCGACCACCTCGCGGATGTCGGCGTAGGTCGAGCGGAGGGCCTGGATGTCGGCGGAGAGATCGAGTTCAAGCATGGCTCCCTCAGACTACCGCCGGCGCGGCTCTCGCCGAGCGGATACCGACATCCGGAGAAGCGAACACGACCGGTCTACGGTGGAGGGATGACGTCATCCGCCCGATCCGTACTCCTCCAGTTCGGGCCGATGGTGTATCTGCCCACCGTCATCTTCGCCCTCGGAGAGGGGGCCGTGCTGCCGATCGTCCCGGTGATCGCGACGAAGATGGGTGCCGACGTCGCCGGCGCCGCCCTCGTCTCTGCCGCGCTCGTGGTCGGGCAGCTGTGCGGCAACATCCCCGCCGGCTGGCTCGTGTCGCGCATCGGTGAGCGGTTCACGATGGTGATCGGCGGTGCGATCGCCCTCGCCGGCGCATTCGCCGCGATCTGGGCGCCGAGCGTGCCGGTGCTGACCGCGGCGATGTTCGTGATCGGTCTCGCAGCCGCCGCATTCTCACTCGCACGGCATGCGTTCATGACCTCGCGCGCGCCCATCGCCTACCGTGCACGCGCTCTGGCGCTGCTGGGCGGGAGCTGGCGCCTCGGCATGTTTCTCGGCCCGTTCGTGGCGGCCGGGCTCCTGGCGATATTCCGCGACGAGCATGCCGCCATCTGGCTGTTCGCGGTCATGCTGATGCTCGCCATGCTGCTGGTTCTCTTCGGGCCGGACCCGGAGCAGAGCACACCCCCGGCGCGCGGCTCCGCGGCGGCGCTGATCGTCGAGGACACCGGGGAGGCCGTGACAGGATCGATCCCTGCGCAGGAGCGCGTCGGGGTGTTCCGCACCATGTACCGCAACCGGCATGTGCTCTCGCGGCTGGGACTCGCGGCGGCCTCGATGTCGTCTGTGCGCTCGGCTCGGCAGGTCATTCTCCCCCTGTGGGGCGTGTCGATCGGCCTCGACCCGCACACGATCGCCCTGGTGGTCGGCATCTCCGGGTCGATCGACTTCGCACTCTTCTACGCGAGCGGCCAGGTGATGGACCGCTTCGGACGACTCTGGGCGGCGCTTCCCTCGATGCTGATGATGGGCGGCGGGCTCATTCTGCTCGCCGCCACGCACGACGGCGCGAGCGCCGTGCTCTGGTACGGCATGTGCGCCGCGGTGCTCGGGGTCGGCAACGGACTCTCGAGCGGCATTCTGATGACCCTGGGAGCGGACGCTGCGTCCCGGAGCGACCCCGCCGCCTTCCTCGGCTCGTGGCGCACCCTCACCGATGCCGGCGGCGCCGCGGCACCGCTGGTGATCTCCGCGGTCACCGCTGCGGTCTCGCTTCCCGCGGCCGCAGCGGTCATGGGCGCGGTCGGGGTCCTCGGGGCCGCCGGGTTCCTGCGGTGGATCCCGGCGTTCGTCCCGACGCCGCCCGGACGCGATGAGGCATGAGGACGCCGCGATGAGCCACCGGGCCACGAACGGCGCGACGAACCTCGACGAGCTGCGCGCCCTCCGCCGTGTGCGTGACCGGATCGACCGCGAGATCGCCCTGCCCCTGACGGTCGAGGAGCTCGCCCGCGGCGCGCATATGTCTGCCGGGCATCTCACCCGCCGGTTCGGAGCCGCCTACGGGGAGCCTCCCCACCGCTACCTCATGACCCGGCGGGTCGAGCGCGCGATGACGCTGTTGCGAGGCGGCCGGATGAGCGTGACCCAGGTCTGCTACGCCGTGGGGTTCGGGTCGCCGGGAACGTTCAGCACACGTTTCACCGAGCTCGTCGGCGAGTCGCCCAGCAGCTACCGGCGTCGAGCCGCCGGCGCGACGGACGGGGTGCCGGGCTGCCTCACCCGCTACGCGACCAAACCGATCAGGAATCGAGAAGTTCCGCCGGGCGCGCGCTCCTAACCTGGGGCCATGACGATCTCCGTTCACTCCACGTTCCTGCCGCACACCGACCCGGAAGCCTCGCTGGCCTTCTATCGAGACGTGCTCGGTTTCGAGGTGCGTCTCGACGTCGGCTACGAGGCGATGCGCTGGATCACGATCGGCGCTCCCGGCCAGGACTCGTCCGTCGTGCTGTATCCCCCGACCGCTGACCCGAACATCTCGGCGGCCGAGGGCGAGGTCATCACGGCGATGATCGCCAAGGGCACGTTCGCCAGCATCCTGCTCGCCACGCCCGACCTCGACGCGGCATTTGCCCGCGTGGTGGCCAGCGGCGCGGACATCGTGCAGGATCCGACCGACCAGGACTGGGGCGTGCGCGACTGCGCGTTCCGCGATCCGGCCGGCAACCTCATCCGCCTGCAGCTGCGCGCCTGACGGCCCGCCCACGCCCCAGAACCGCACCCCGCATAGAAGCAGCACAGAACCCGGGACGGTTCACCTGTTCAGGCGCAGAAAGAACCCGCCCACCAAGAAGGTTGGAGAGCGGGTCTTTCCTGGGTACGTGCGACCGCATGGAGCGGATCAGGCTTGGGCTGCTGAGTGTTCCTCGTTGCGGGAGTCCTTCAAAGGAGCTTCAATCAGAAGCCACAGCACTAGCCCTATGACCGGAAGAAAGATCTGAACAGCGCTCCACACGATCTTGCGCGAGGCAGTTACCGGCCTCCTATCAAGGAGTGTCCATGCGACGCCGCCTATCACTACGACGATGACAACCACTGTTGCCGCGGTTGCAAACAGGCCCCACCCAAACGGAAGGGTGATCTCCGAAGTCTCGCTAAGAGGATGTAGACCAAGCACGGTCGCCACCTACGTTAAGTTGCATCCAAACCTCCCACGACGCGACGGGAGAGCTTACCGTGGACCCCCAACGAGAGAATGCCGCGCTCGAGCCTTCCTGATAGCTCGACTCAATCTCGCTGGGACGGTCGCAGGTAGTCGGAAATACGCACTGCTGCCAGCCGCCGTAAGTCCTGCGGATCGCATCCTTGGTGCTACCAGAGTTGAGTGTGTAGTCGGCCAGGAAGGCGATTTGCACGGTTCCCCACCACCCGGAGATGGTGCATCCGTTTGCGTAGCTAGTGTTGGGGTTGCCATCGTAGGTGCATCCCTGGATGGAGCGCAATCCGATGCCGTCAGCCTGCTCAACAGGCGTCTCCACAGCAGTGACCGCAGGCGAACCATCCGCGTACCACTTGACGGTTACGCTGTCGCCGTCGTTGGCGTAAGCGGTGTCTCCGACCTGAAGGAAGGACTCAGTAGAAACTGGTGTGGAGCCCGGCTTCATCGAGTCAAGGGGCACACCACTTTCCAAGGTGTCAACGAGTTGCTGCGCGACACTTGGCGCGACGCCCAACGACTCGAAGCTGGCTCGCACTTCCTGCAAGCTATCCTCTTGTTCTGAGGCCATGGCCGGTGCTGAGTGTACAACCGAAAGCACGGCGATACCCGCAGCCAGCGCCAGCATTCGCGATGACTTCTTCATCTTGGTAGTCCCTAGTCGATCTCGCAAGATTCGCATTGTCGCTCCTGTCGATTCCAAAGAATGGATGTGAGAGTCCTTGTGGCCCTCATGGTTATCCGGACATCTGTTTCAGTCTAGACGAGGCATTTCTTGCCGTCTGTAGGGTCTTTGGGGGACAGACTTTGGCACCCGTCGTGGCTGGACGTTCGTCTGTCCACCATGTGGAGGACGGATTCTTTGGACGTCTCCAGGCCAAGGTCCCTCAAAAGGTGTTAATCCATACTTGTGCGGCAGGAGCATCGCGATCTCTTTGCGGCCGGCGCTCTCGATGAGGTTGCGTTTGGCGTCGTCCCGGGCGTCGGCGGCCTGCGCGTGCAGCACCCCCGCGAGGGGAGCCCCGCGTTCCAGCGCCGCGACGAGCTGGTCGACCGTCCGCGTGAGCGGAGGGATCGCGAGCCGGTTCGACATCTCGGCGAGGGCGTCGGCGAGCGGCAGCCCTGTTCCGGCCGCGAGAACCACCGCACGCAACTCCGCGGTGAGCTCGCCCGACCCCACGGCGGCCACCCGGCGCAGACTGTCCCGCAGCCCCTCGCCCGCAGACAGACACAGCGCGAGGAACTCCAGCACCGTCGGCAGCTCGTCGACGATGCGGGACACCCGAGCGCGCGCCCGAGCGGAGAGCACCATGTCTGCCCCGGCAGCTGCACCAACGCCCGCGAGAAGCGGCAGCAGCACGGCCGGCGCGGACAGGCGCCCGCCGAGCACCAGCGCGATCACCGCCAGCGCGCCGATGCCCACGCCGGCGATCCCCCACCCGAGTTGGCGACCGCGGTAGCTCACCGCGTCGTACCCGACTCCGGCCTGGGCCAGGCGGCGCTCGACACCGTCGACGCCACCCATCTGCTGCGCGAAACCGGCGCGCCAACGCAGCCACCGGGCGCGACCGCTGACCGCCAGCACGCCCACGCGAGGGGCCGTCCCTGCCGGAAGCGCTGCGTCGGCGATCACGTCCCGGAGGTAGGGGGCGATGCGCACGTGCAGCGCTGGGGCGCGGAGCCGCGGCGCGAGAGAGAGCAGCAGCAGGGCTCCAGCACCCCCGGCACCACCGAGGAGCACCGCCAGAGCGGCGACGGTCGGCGCGCTCATCCGAACCACCGCTGTGGCTCGGGAAGCCGACCGACCCGGATCATGAGTCGGAACGCGGTCACCGACACCACAGCACCCGCGAGGATCAGCAGGGTGCCCTCCCCCGTCGCATAGGCCTGGGCGCCCTCGGCACGCATCGCCAGCAGGCCGAGGATCGCCCACGGTGCGCACACTCCCAGCACCGCCGCCGAGCGCGTCCACGATTGTCGAGCCTCGACTTCTCCTCGGACCGCGGCTTCCGCGCGGACGGAGGCCGAGAGCGCCCGCAACACCGCGACGAGCTCGGTCCCACCGACCTCGCGCGCCATCCGCAGCGTCTCCGTGATGCGATCGGCGACGGGGTCTGCCAGGGCGTCTTTGAGCCGGGTCGCCGCCGCGTCGAACCGGCCGGTCGCGGTGAGGTCTCGAGCGAAGGCGGCGAACGCCGGGCGCAGCACCGGCGGCGCCGACGACGCGAGGCCCGCCACCGCATCGGGAAGGGACATCCCCACGCGGATGCCGGCCACGAGCAGATCGCACACATCGGGCCACATTGCGCGTCGGGCCCGCAGGAGTCGGCGTCGCCGCGAGCGCAGGGCCACGAACGGCGCCGCAGCACCGGCGACACCGGCGACGAGGACGAGAGGCGCGAGCCCCGTCAACAGCCACACGGCGGCCGCGATGACCGGGCCGCTTCCGATCATCAGCGCCAGGAGGATCCGCGGCGCCGCCCCGCCCAGGCCGGCCTCCTCGCCCAGACGTTGTACAGCGTTGCGGCGTGCGCCCTCCGCGACGGCGGCGCGCGGTGGCCACAACCACGGCGAGACGCACAGCAGGACTCCGGCGGCCAGGGCTGCTCCGAGCAGGATCGTCATATCGCGTCCCGCCGGACGTCGGCGCGGTCGTCGCTGTCCACGCCAGCGGCGCTGTGCCGCCCCGCGCGTCGGGACGCGACCGGCGCCGCCCGCGACGCACCACCGCCGATCGTGGTCAGAGCCACGGGCTCGCCGACCCGATACAGGGTGCGCGCTTCGATCACGCCCGAACGCACGATCCCGGTCGGCGCGATCACCTCAGAAACCCGGCGGCTGCCGTCCGGGCCGCGTTCGCAGTGCACCACCAGCCCCACCGACCGGGCGATCGCGGGCGCGATGAAGTCGCGGTCGATGTTGCGCCCGGCAAGAAGCGGCAGCAGGCACAGCTTCTCGAGGGCGTCGGCAGCGGAGTTGGCGTGGACCGTGCAGGCGCCGGGCACGCCGGTGTTCAGTGCCAGCACGAGATCGAGCGCCTCCGCATCGCGCACCTCGCCGACGACGATCCGATCAGGCCGCATGCGCAGCGCTTCGCGCACCAGGCGCCGGAGGGTGATCGCGCCGGTGCCCTCCAGGCTCGGCTGCCGGCACTGCAGTGCCACGAGATCGGGGGCATCGACCGCGAGCTCGAAGGTCTCCTCGACGGTGACGATGCGGTGCCCCTGCGCACACGCCGTCAGCAGCGCCCCGAGCAGCGTGGTTTTTCCGGCGTGGGTGGCCCCGGCGACGATGACGCTGCGCCCTGCCCGCATGGCGTCCGTGAGGATGCCGGCTGTTCCCGCCGGCATCGCACCGCCGGCGACAAGAGCGTCGAGGGTCCGGTAGTGCGCGAGGAACTTCCGGATGTTCACCGCCCACGACCCACGGACCACATCGGCGATCGCGACATGCAACCGGGAACCGTCTGGCAGCGCGGCATCGACGAAGGGCTCCGAGATGTCCACCCGACGCCCCGATGCGTGCAGCATCCGTTCGACGAGCTCACGCACATCTGCAGCGGTGAGCCCCACATCCACGCACTCCGTGACACCACCCCGAGAGAAGAAGACCCGTTCCGGCCGGTTCAGCCAGATCTCCTCGATGTCCGGATCATCGAGGAGAGGCTGCAGCGCACCGAAACCGTTGACAGACGCGAGCACCTCGCGGACGCACCGCGCCTCGTCGTCGATCGTGCTCTCGGCCCGCGCGAGCGCGAGATCGTTGTGGCGACGCACCTCGGCCACCGCGACCCGGTGCGCGTCCTCCGGGTCGAGCGACGGATCGATCCCCTCGGCGCGCAGACGGCGTCGCACACGGTCGACGACAAGAACAGATGGGTGGGTCACGCGAGGAATCCTCGCAATGTTCCCGCGACCGGGTCAGAAGTTATCCCCAGAAGTGTTCCGCCGCATGCAAACACGCACGCCGACCACCGCACTCGCGGTACTCAGCCCGACCGGCGCCCGCCGGGCACGGACCCCGGTGTGCACGGGGATCAGACCGGTGCAGACGCTCGACCGGAGTCGCGCAGCCCCGCGCGCAAAGCCAGAACATTGGACGCTCCGAACAGAACCCTGACGATGAGCAGGCAGAGCCAGATCCCAATGGCCGTCGGCACGGTGAACCTACCCACGATGAGCAAGAGCGGGGCCAGCACGAGGTAGGTCGCGATCAGGCCGGCGAGGCCGGAAAGCGCACCGAACGATACCTTGAGGAAGGCGAACAGAGATCCGGCAACCGGCTCGACGATCAGCTGGGCCGCAACGAGGAGAGTCAACAGCGCACCCGAAATCGGCCGAAAGCCGAGCAGCGACGCCAGCACGAGAATCAATGCCAACGGCACGGCCACGAGAGCGGTTGCGAGCATCGAGGCTCGTGCGAAATCGAGGGCCGCACTCCTCTCGCGAAGGCTCATCCTGCCTGCGGTTATCCCGATCATTTTGAGCGGGATGATCGCCGTGCGACAGAACGCGACCGCCGTCGCGATCTGCGCTCCCACATCGATGGAAATACTGGCTGCAACAAGCTGCGCCACGACGAACAGGATCATGAACACCGCACCATCCAGAGAGTTGAGCGCCCGGTCCCATATCTCCTTCCGAGAAAAGAGCGGCGCCTGGATGACGGCAACTTTCAGCTGCGATCTGACCAGGCGCCTCCTGCGCTCAGCGAGCATGGTCCAGGCCATCACTGCTCCCACGCCCGACTGAAGCGCGATCGCCAGAAGGTCGCTGTCGATCGTCAGCACCACCGCCAGGCCGACCAACAACGCGACGGCAGTCCTGCTCAGCGTGATCGTGAGATTGTCTTTCTCGCGGTCAAGATGTTGGAACGCTGCGGACAGGACGCTGGTGTGGGGCCCGATCAGGAGGCTCGGGATCAGCAGGAGGAACGCGATGATCACCCCGGTGCGCGCCCCTGATGCCGCGGGGAGCACGATCCACAGCACGACCGCCGTGATCAGGCTCAATGACAGCGAAACGAACGACACAGCGGATGCGATCCTGAGATTCCAGGAGAGCACAGAAATAATCTTCTGAGCATCATCCCGCGCGAAGGAAAGATCGCGGAGAGTGGCCACGCCGACGCCGACATTGATCAGCATGCCGAGGCCCGCGATCGTGGCAGACATCCCTATGACGACGACGAAATCGTCGCGGCCGAGGCTCAGGGCGACCGATACCACAACGAAGGAAGCGGCCAGCGGGATCAGCTGGACGAGCATCATGGGCATCGCGTGCCGGATGACGAACCAGGCCCGGTTCATGCTCCGCCTTTCGCGCTCAGCACCTCATGCACGATCCTGATGTTTCGCTCCGAGGCGTCGACGCGCACCCACGGACCGAAAGTCTTCTTTCCCTCCAGTTCGGACAGCAGGCGATCCGGGACAGCGTCAGAATTGACTATTGCAGAACAACCCTACATCGATCAGAAAAGCAATTCCGATGAACCGAACGGATTGTCACGTGACGTTCCCGCCTCTCACGTGCGTGACGCCGGACCACAGATGCTTCTCATGTCATCGGCGCACGAAGATTTCCGGCGGCGATGCCGACAATGTCGAGACACGGCCGGTATTCTCGCGATGTATCCCAGCGAGCAGCCAGCCAACGGCACGGCGGGTATTCCGGGCAGTCCGACCGACCGCGACGTTCCTAACTCAGGCAATCTTCGCCCAGAAGCCGGCAAACCGCCGGTTTCGGTCGGCTCGCGCCCCTCCTGCCTGAGTTCGGTGCCGGGCCCACCTCAGCCAGGGCGGGCCACCGTATCGGTCTCCGGTTCAGCGGTGCGGCGCTCTGACGACCTGGCCGCGCCCCGGAGTCGTTCCGAACTCGGCGGCGAACGCGGCGATGAACGCGCCAGGACTTGCGTAGCCGACGAGCCACGCGACGTCCTTGACGGGTCTCGCGGACTCGAGCAGCGGGAGCGCGAGCGAAAGCCGCGCGCGTGTCGTCCAGGCCCGGTACGTCAGCCCCGTCTCCGCGAGGAAACGGCGCCGGATCGTTCGCGCGCTGGTGCTCGAGGTCCGGGCGATCTCGTCGAGCAGGGGCGGCGAGGTCGGAGCATCGAGGAAGCGCTCGGCGACCGCGCGGGCGATCGGGTCGGTCGGCATCGGAAGTGACATCGGCAGGAGGGTGCGCGCGGGAACCGCGTCGAGGAGCACGGCGCGGGCACGCAGCCCGGCATCCTCCGGCAGGTTCGACGCCAGGTGGCGAATGAGACCGCGCAGCAGTTCGTCGACGGCGATCCGAACAGGGGCACCAGAAAGCTCGACGGGCCCTGCTTCCTCGCGCACGTAGACGCAGAAGAGCTCGCCCGGCGCCGTGCAGGCGATGTCGTGCGGGGTGTCCGAGGGAATCCAGATGCCCTGCGATGAGGGCAGCATGAAGAACGCGTCCGCGGCGAAGACGGCCATGTCGGCGCCGACGAACCAGGTGAGTTGGTGGAGCCCGCGCTCCACATGTACGCCGAAACTGCCGGCACGGTCGACCCGGTAGCGGACGACGCGAATGCCGTCGGGGCTGCCCACCGCGTACCGGTGCGACTCGTACACGAAATCGACGTGTTCGACGAGCGGGGGAAAGACCCACGTGGCGTCAGTGAGCATGAGTGTCCGTTCGAAGCTATTGCGGCCTCTCAACAGAATATCCGGTAGTTAGGCAAGGCTAATCTGGCTGAGTCTTGCCCCCCGGATGGAAGTAGTCCCCATGCAGCATGCAGCCCGCCCCGCATTCCCCGGCCGCCGCGGCCGTGCCGGCATCGCGGTCCTCGCCGTCGCCGCGGTCCTCCTCGTCGGATGCGCTGCGGGGGGCGGCGACTCCGAGGCGGAGGCGGGCGGGAACGAGCCGGCGGCGACGACCTATCCGCTCACGCTCGACACGGAGTTCGGCACGACCGTGCTCGATGCCGCCCCGGAGCGCGTGGTGGCTCTCGGCGACATCGACGACGCGCTCGCGCTCGGTGTCATCCCGGTCGGATCCTTCCGTCCGGCCGGCGACGCCACCGACCTCTACGCGTACGAGGAGACCGCGCTCGCGCAGGCCCAGCAGGCGGGTGCGACCACCGAGATCGAGCAGCTCTTCGACCCGTACGCCGAGCCCGACTACGAGGCGATCGCCAAGCTGGAGCCCGACGTCATCCTCGCAGCCGGCTACTGGGACCTCGCGAGCACGTACGACAAGCTTTCGGCCATCGCCCCGGTTGTCGCGCTGCCAGAAGACACCCCGTCGACGTGGGAGAGCCGCCACCGTCTCGTCGCGCAGGCCTTCGACCGCGCCGAGCAGGGTGAGGAGAACATCTCCGCCGTGCATGACGCCTTCGCGGCGGCCCGGGCGGCCAACCCGCAGTTCGCCGACCTCACCCTGAACTATGCGGTGGTCTACCCCACCCAGGTCACCTATATGTCGGTACCCGGCACCGAGGCGTCATGGTTCTTCACGCAGCTGGGCTTCCAGCCCGCGGCGTCCAGCTCGGCGTTCGGGGCCGAGTACCCGGCGGACGTCGTCAGCGAGGAGCAGACGCCGCTGCTCGACGCTGACGTGGTCGTCATCGGCTACCACTCGCTCCTCGAGAAGGGGCAGCGTGAGGCTTTCGAGAAGTCCGCGCTGTTCACCGCTCTTTCGGCCGTGCAGAACCAGATGTACATCGCGCTTCCGGATGGCCACGACTCGTCGATCCCTCAGCCAGGCATCCTCAGTTCGATCGACGACCTCGAGGCGGTGCTCCCGCTCCTCGAGTCGACCACGCGGTGATCTGAGTGCACCGCTTCGGCGCCCGGGGCGCAGACGGAACGATCGAGGTGACGTTCTCCGCCCGCGAGGAGGACCCATCGACGGACGTGCTCCTCGACATCGACTTCCTGCTGCACCCGGCGTGGCCCGACATCGATCACCTCGTGCTGAAGCCCCGTGCGAGCACAGGCGAACGCGAGGTGACGGTCCGGCTCCCCGCCGACGTCGAGCTCACCTACCGGTACCTCCGCCGTCGGCGGTCCGCTGGCGGCCCGCAGGACCTCGATGCCCTCAGGGCGCTCGTCGCATCGGGCGTCGCCGACCCTGATCATCCGGTGTTCCTCCATGACGCGTTCGGGTCTGGCACCACCGCGACCCTCCTGATCGGGCCGGACGCCGCACCGGGGCATGCCGCCTGGGCCCCGGACCGCCCGTCGCTCCTCGTCTCGCGCCGGGACCTCGTCCTCGACGACCGCACGGCAACGCTTCTCGCACCCGAGGCAGAGCCCACCCGTCTCGTACTGATGCTCGACGGCGATGTGTGGCTGAACAGCCTGGGGATCGCAGCCGCGGCGGGCCGTTGGAATCACGGCCGTCCGGCACCGGCCGCCTTCGTGATCATCCCGACACCCGAACGCGAGACGCTCGCCGACCGCGCTGCCATGACCGATCTCGTCGTCGGCCGGGTGCTGCCTGCGGCATCGGCAGCACTCGGCACACGGTTCCCCGCCGCCTCCGTCGCCGTGGCCGGTCAGAGTTACGGCGGCCTCGCCGCCGCCGGGCTGGTCACCGATCGCCCCGACGCCATCCGCACCGCCGTGATCAGCTCGGGTTCCTTCTGGTTCACGCCCGGCCACGATGCCCGTGACGACCCCGGCCCTGGCCTGCTGACCCGCGAGCTTGCGGGACGCTCCCTGCCAGACACCCGTTTCCTGTTGCATGTGGGCCGCGAGGAGGGCTCCATGATCCACCAGAGCCGCATGTTCGCCGACGCCGCGCTCACGGCGGGCGCAGACGCACGATGCGAGACGTGGCCCGGCGGCCACGACTACGCCTGGTATCGCCATGCTGTCCTCGATGCCCTGGACCGCTGGTGATATCGCCCGCACCTGCCGCGACCGGAGCACGCGCGCCGCTCGCTCTCGTCCTGATCGTCGGCGCCCTGGCCCTTGCTGCCACCGCCCTGCTGAGCCTGGCCGTCGGCGACGCATCCCTCACACCCGACGAGGTGTGGCGGGCGTTGGCCACCCCGGACGGCTCGGCGACAAGCATCGTCGTCAACGACATCCGCGTACCGCGGACACTGCTCGCCATCGCAGCGGGCTCCGCGCTCGGCGTCGCCGGAGCCCTCACCCAGTCGCTCACCCGCAATCCGATCGCCGATCCCGGCATCCTGGGCGTCACCGCCGGCGCTGGCCTGTGCGTCGTCCTCGCCGGGGTGGTCCTCGGACTCACCTCTCCGCTCACGACGATCTGGTTCGCGCTCGCCGGAGCACTCGTCGCGACGGCCTGCGTCTACCTGATCGCCTCTGGCCCATCCTCGGCCGCCGACCCCTCGCGGCTGCTGCTCGCAGGCGTGGCGTTGAGCGCCTTGTTCGGGGGGATCATGACGACCATGATGCAGCTGAGCCCCGACGTGTTCGCCCAGATGAGCGCGTGGGGCGCCGGCTCGCTGTCGCGCCGCGGGTGGGAGCCGCTGGTGGTCGCCGCGCCGTTCTGGGCCGTCGGGATGGTGCTCGCCCTGCTCATCACCCCGGCGCTCAACCAGCTGAGCCTGGGCGACCGGCTCTCGGAAGCCACCGGGGCACCCGTCGCGCGCACCCGCATGGTCACGATCCTGACGATCTCCCTGCTCGCGGGCGCAGCGACGGCAATGGTCGGTCCGCTCTCCTTCGTCGGGCTCATGGTGCCGCATGTCGCCCGGCGCTTCGCCGGCCCTGATCAGACCAGGCTCGTCGTGTTCTCCCTGCTCATCGGGCCCTCTCTCCTGCTCGTCGCAGACGTCGTCGGGCGTGTGGCGCTCCCGGCCGGCGAGCTCCCCGTCGGGATCGTGACGGGCATCATCGGCGCTCCCGTGCTCGTGGTGCTGCTCGGACGGATGCGCGGGCCGCGCTCATGACCCGATCACGCATCGCCGTGGCCCTGCTCCTCGTCGTCATCGCCGCCGTGTCCGTGCTCGCGCTGGGAACCGGCAGCGCCGGACTCGGACTCGCCGAGACCGTCGACGCACTGCTCGGCCGGGGAGCTCTCGTGGACGTGATGATCGTGCAGCAATGGCGGCTGCCTCGCGCGGCGGCCGCCATCGTCTTCGGTGCCGCCCTCGCGGTGGCCGGGTCGCTCATGCAGAACGCGACCCGCAACCCGCTCGGCAGCCCAGACGTCATCGGCTTCGACACCGGCGCGTTCACCGGCGTCCTCATCGCCAGCATCCTGCTCGGCCGTGGCTTCGCCGGGATGACCGCCGGCGCGCTCATCGGAGGCATCGCCGCGGCTGCGGTCGTCTTCACCGTCGCCCGGCTCGGCGGCTCCGGCGCTTTCCGCATCATCATCGTCGGCATCGCGATGAGCGCGTTCCTGACATCCCTGAACACCTGGATCATTCTGGCTGCCGATGTCAAGGTCGCCATGAGCGCGTCGAGCTGGGCTCTCGGCTCGCTCAACGACGTGAGCTGGGAGCGGTTCGCACCCGCCGCGATCGTGATCGCATGCTGCGCTCTGCCCGCCGGCCTGCTTGTCCGCCCGCTGCGCATGCTCGCGCTCGGCGACCCGCTCGCACGCGGCCTCGGCGTCGACCCGGGGCGCGTGCGGCTGTCGACGACGGTGCTGGCCGTGCTGCTGGCGGCGACCGTCGTCGCGGTCACCGGGCCGATCGCCTTCGTCGCCCTCGCAGCCCCCCATCTCGCGGCGTTCATGACGGGCCGGCGCGGCTACGCACCGCTCCCGACGGCGCTGACCGGCGCGGCGTTGCTGTCGCTGGCCGACCTCGTCGCGCTGCGGCTCATCCCGAAAACTCCCCTGCCGGTGGGCGCGATCACGGTGAGCGTCGGCGGCGCGTACCTCATCGGACTCATCGCGCTCAGCACACGACGACGGAAGGCGATCGCATGATCGAAGCCCGCGGCCTCAGCGTCTCCTACAGCGACAGCACCGTGTTGGACGGACTGGATCTCCGTCTTCAGCCCGGCGGCTTCACCGTCATCATCGGACCGAACGGGTGCGGCAAGTCGACGCTGCTCGGGGCGCTCTCCCGGGCGGTTCCTGCGTCGGCGGGGTCGGTCGTCCTCGACGGCAGAGAACTGGCGTCGTACCGCGCCAAGGAACTCGCGCGTCACCTGGGACTGCTGCCGCAGGCACCGACGACACCGGACGGCATCACCGTCGCGGAACTCGTGGCACGCGGGCGCTACCCGCACCGGACGCTCGTGAGCGGGTGGACGGAGCAGGACGCAGCAGCGGTGGCGGCGGCCATGAACCGCACCGGGATCACCGAGCTCGCGCACCGTTTCGTCGACGAGCTCTCCGGCGGCCAGCGCCAGCGCGTGTGGATCGCACTCGTTCTCGCACAGGAGACACCGCTCGTCCTCCTCGACGAACCAACGGCGGCACTCGACCTGGCGCATCAGATCGAGGTGCTCCGGCTGTGCCGACGCCTCAACGAGGAGGGCAGCACGATCGTCGCCGTGCTCCATGACCTGAACCAGGCGTTCCGCTACGCCAGCGACCTCGTCGTCATGAAGGACGGAGAGATCGTCGCGCGGGGTACGCCAGCGGACGTCGTCACATCCGAGCTCATCCGCGACGTCTTCGACGTCGATGCCGTCATCGAAACGGATTCGCAGGCAGGATCGCCCGTCGTGACACCACGATGGGCGTGATCGTCCCCGACCACCCGGCAACGGCCGCGACGACGTGCGGGCGGAAGGGGGAAGCGGTGCGGCCGTGCTGTTCGCCGGCGCCGTCGGAGGGGCCTCGGCGCGAGCCAGCCGCGCGCCCGGTGCCCCTCCGACGCCACCGGTTTCCCGAATCGTGGCCGGTTTCTTGACGCGTCCACGCCAGGCGCGTTACCTTGTTACTTCGCGTCACACACCCGGAGAGGAGGCCCCATGATGATGATGCTTGTGTACTCGACAGGAACGAACGTTCCGACGTATACGCGCGCTGCCGTCGGGGCCGTCTTCGGAGGCTGCGACGCCGGGCTGCACGCCTCCGCGTAGCACCACCGCTCTGTCACGAGCGGTCCGCCCCTCTCTGGGACCCCGCTGCGTTCCCCGGGCCACGCGCACGCTGCGCGTCACGCCGACCTGTCCGCCCACGGTGCTCTCACGCCGTCACGCGCACACCCCTCCCCGCCGCACATCGCGGCCTCCCGCACTCGGATCGAAAGCGATCTTCCATGCCCACGCCTGCCGTGCCTGTGCGCACGCCCGCTGTTCCCCCGTCCCTCCCCGACCCGACACTCGCTGATCTGCCGGACGCCGTCCGCGATCTCGCGGGCCGGGCACCGCGCACGACGCTGCCCGACCGCATCGCGCTCTGGGCCGCCGTGCGACTGCTGCGGTGGAGCACACGCCCCCGCCCGCAGCGCCCCGACCCGGCCGCCTGGCACGCCGCCCGCCTCGCACGCGAAGAGCGCGAGCGGCGCTGGTCGGCTCAGCGGGCCCAGATCCCGCGATTCTGAGAACCCCTCTGCCGCACACGACCCTCTGCCGCACACGAATGGACATCACATGAACACCTCCCCTTCACCGTCGGTCGAGTTCCGCGCCCTGGCGGCGCCGAACTCGATCGACGGGCCAGACGCCGAAGAGTTCGTCGCGCTGGTTCACGTTCGCAACGCCGTCTATCGCGAGATCCTCGGAACCGATGACGATGCGATGTCGCCTGCGGAGATGCTGCCGCAGTACCGCCCGGATCCGCATGAGATCCGACTGCTCTGGGCCATCCTGATCGGGGACCGCACGGTCGGGCACATGGGCGTCGACATCCCGCTGGAAGCCGGATCGATCACCGCGTTCTGGGACATCGGGATACTCGACGAGTTCGCCGGCCGCGGGATCGGATCGGCCGCCCACGCCCTCGTGGAACGGGTGGCCCGCGAGTACGGACGCACCGTCCTGCAGCTCTGGGCCGACCACCCGGATGCGCCGGGCGATCAGCTCACGCCGCCCACCGGGTACGGCAGGATTCCCCGTGACAGGGCCGCGCGCTTCCTCCAACGCCACGGTTACACCCTGGAACAGGTCCAGCGACGCAGCGTGCTCGATCTCGCGGCCTCGGCGGATCACGTCTCCCGCCTTTACGCCGACGCGGAGCGGATGTCTGACGGCTATCGGGTGGCCCACTGGATGATGCCGACACCCGCGGAGCACGCCGACGCCTATGCATGGGCCAAGTCGCGCATGTCGACCGATGCCCCGTCGGCCGGACTCGAAGTGGACGAGGAGACCTGGGATCCCGATCGCCTCGCCCAGGCAGAACGGCAGCTGCTCGACGGCGGTCGCTCCGGCCTGGTGACGGCCGCGATCGAGGAGGAAACAGGCGAGGTCGTCGCGTTCAACGAGCTCATCATCGGCACAGATCCCTCCGCGCCGAGCCGCCAGCATGACACCCTCGTGCTGCGGGAGCATCGCGGGCACCGCCTGGGCATGCTCGTCAAGTGCGCCGGCCTCCAGCACTGGCGCGGGATCGCGCCGCGATCTCCCCATGTGGTCACCTACAACGCCGAGGAGAACCGGCCGATGCTCGACATCAACGAGGCGATCGGTTTCGTTCCGCAATGCGCCTCGGCCGCGTGGAAGAAGGTCCTGCCGGCCGACGGCGGGAGCGTGAACACGGAAGACCCCGGGGCGTGATGTTCCCGTCGCTACGGCAGCCGGGGGCGGCGGCCGCCTGACCGCCGCCCCCGGCTGCCGTGCGCCCGCGACGTCCGGGACGCGGGATACTCTCGTCTCGGCCGCCCTCTCCCGAACGGACATCACGATGCAGATCGGCTTCGCACTCTCCCCCACCTGGCTGCGCGGCGACGCATGGCGGCGCGCGGACAGCGGTGTCGAGGAGATGTTCTCTCTCCGGCCGTATGCCGAAATCGCGCGCGATGCCGATGACGCCGGGATCGACTTCCTGTTCGCGCCGGATGCGGGACACCTCGATCCCACCGGCATCGGCCATGCTCCGGGCTTCGCCACCCTCGACTCGCACACCCTTGTCTCCGCGCTCGCAGCGCTGACCACGCGCATCCGCCTCGTGCCGACCGTGCAGACGTCGTTCGCGTCGCCCTACACGACCGCGCGGCAGGTGCAGTCCCTGCATCGGATCAGCGGCGGAAGAGCGGGCTGGAACGCGGTGACCGCATTAGGCGGCTACGACAACCACGGCGGCGGGATCCCGCCGGACTCGGCGGCCCGGTACCGGCGCGCCGCGGAGTTCGTGGAGGTCGTTCAGAGCCTGTGGAACAGCTTCCCGGCTGAAGCCGTCATCGCCGACCGGGCGACCGGGCGCTTCGCTGATCCCGACCTCGTTCGCGCGATCGACTTCGCGGGCGAGCACTTCCGGGTGCGCGGCCCGATGGCACCACCTGCCCATCCCGGACCGCGGCCAGCGCTGTTCCAGGCCGGCGGCTCTCCGGCCGGTGTCGCGTTCGCCGGCGCCACCGCAGACGCCGTGTTCGGCGCCGCGCCCGACATCGACGATGCCCGCGCCCAGCGCTCGGCGCTGCGCGACGCGGCCGTCGCTGCCGGACGACCGGCGGATGACATCAGCTTCCTCCCTGGGTTCGGTTTCGTCCTCGCGGCGACCGCGGATCGGGCCCGCGAGATCGCCGGCGCACCCCGATCCGGCGGCGCAGCGCACTGGAGCGTCGTCGGCACGCCGGACGACGCGATCGAGGCTGTCCGGCGCTGGCGCGACGCGGAGGCGATCGACGGCGTCATTGCGCTGGCGGGCGGCTCCCGGGAGTCGATCCGGCTGTTCTTCGAGCACGTGGCGCCGGCACTGCGCACCTGACTGTCGCCCGGGATGCCGCGGCGCTGCCCAGACTCCGAGCCGCAGCGGCATGGTCCGCGCCCTCCCCGTAGACTGATCCCACACGCGGGAGTGGTGAAACCGGTAGACACGCAGGATTTAGGTTCCTGTGCCTTCGGGCGTGTGGGTTCGAGTCCCACCTTCCGCACCGCCGAGGATGCGCGTGCACTGCCGCACATCGGCCCCGATGCCCCCGGTTAGCCGCTGCCCCGAGCCGGTGTCAGCCCGCGAACGCCGTCAGCGGAACGCCCGCATAGGGTGTTCGCGCGGCGAAGACGCTCCCCGCTTCGTCCTCCGCCTCAGCACCGCGTCCCTGACGGGACGTGGTGATGTAGAGCGTCCGCAAGCCCGGGCCTCCGAAGGCGCACGCGGTGACCTGGCGCACCGGGACATGCACCACGGTGTGCAGCACGCCGTCCTGCCCGTAGCCGCGCACCGCACCGCCACCCCAGAGCGCCACCCACACAGAGCCGTCTGCCGACACAGCAAGACCGTCGGGAAGACCATCCTCCGGCCGGATCCGGACGAAGGTCTTCCGCTCGCCGGGCCGGCCGGCGCCGTACGCCATCACGTCCACGCGGTTCGTCAGCGAATCGACGTAGTAGCAACGCGCGCCGTCCGGCGAGAAGCCGATGCCGTTGGACACCGAGACACCGGGGATCAGGACGCGCGGCTCCAGGTCGGACCCGATCCGGTACACCGCAGCGGCACCGGATCGGGCGTCATAGGCCATGCCGCCCGCGAGCAGGCGCCCCTGCGGGTCCACCGTCCCGTCGTTCATCCGGAGGCCCTGATCGGTCCAGAACTCCCGCCTGACCGTCGGTATCGCGTCCATCTGCTCGGCGAGCGCGATGCCGCGTTCGACCGCGACGACGTATCCGCCCCCCGCCCGCGGGCGGACGAAGGCGGCGATCCGTTCACCCAGGTCCAGGCGCTCCACGCGATCACTCCGGAGAGTGAGCAACGCCCCGGCCTCCAGATCGACGTACCGCAGACCACCCCAGCCCGGCCACCATGCCGGGCCCTCCGCATGATGGGCGAGCGGCTCTGTCACCTGCTCCGCGACGAGCAGCATCGGACGGGACGACACCTGTTGCTTCCCCTCTCACCGTGACCGGGGCACCGTGGCACGGGCCGGCCGTTCAGGGCAGCAGCGCCCGCTCCACCCGCTGACGCTGGCTGCCCAGGCCATCGATCTCGATGACGACCTCGTCGCCCTCCGCCAGATACGGGAACCGTCCGGACAGCGCCACACCCTGCGGCGTACCGGTGTTGATCACATCTCCCGGCTCCAGCACCATGACGTGACTGAGCTCCTGAACGATCTGCAGCACCGGGAATATCATGTCCGCCGTCGTGGAGTCCTGCCGCGGCGATCCGTTCACGAACGATCGGAGCCGCAACGCTTGCGGGTCGACGTCATCTGCGGGCACCAGAACCGGGCCGAGCGGGTTGAACGTCTCGGAGCACTTGCCCTTCGACCACTGGCCGCCGGATGTCTCGAGCTGGTAGGCACGCTCGGAGACGTCATTCGACACCGTGTACCCGGCGATGACCTCCCGCGCGGCTTCCCGGGAAGGAAGATAGCGCGCGACGCTGCCGATGACCACCGCGAGCTCGACCTCCCAGTCGACCTTCAGCGCGCCGGGAGGCAGCCGGACGACATCGTTCGGTCCGACGATCGTGTTCGGATGCTTGAAGAACACCACCGGATGCTCCGGTGGCTCCGCCCCGGACTCCGCCGCATGCGCGGCGTAGTTCTGCCCGATGCAGACGACAGCGGCCGGGCGGGCGATCGGGGCGCCGATGCGCAGGCCGGTCACGTCGGCCGTGGGCAATGCACCGGACTCGAGCGCCCGGCGCACCCGGGCGATGCCGTCGGCGGCGAGGAAGCTGCCATCGATCTCGGAGGTGAGCGGGCTCAGGTCTCGCACCACTCCCGTGTCGTCGCGGACGAAGGGTCGTTCCCGACCGCGGTCTCCGAGGCGCATGAGTTCCACAATGGCTCCTTGTTTTCTGGTTCAGTGCCCGCGGGCGGGCATCGGATTGACGATCGCGGCGACGTCCTCGCCGGCCAGGAACCGGATCACGTTGTCGGCGGCGTGCACGGGGAGGTCTTCCAGCGCCTCGGGCGAGTACCACGCCGCGTGGGGGCTGAGGAGCACATGGGGCGCGCTTCGCAAGCCCGCTTCGGGGGCGAGCGGCTCGGTCTGGTACACGTCCAGCGCTGCAGCACCCAGCTGGCCGCTGTGCAGTGCCTCGACGAGGGCGGACTCGTCGATCAGCGGGCCCCGGCAGGTGTTCACGATCGTGGCGCCGCGCTTCATGGCGCCGATGGCGCTCGCGTCGATCAGGTGATGGGTCTCCTCGGTGAGCGGCACGTGCAAGGTCAGGATGTCTGCGGCGGCGATCGCCTCCTGGATCGAGACGAGCGCGCTGTCGGCAGCGGCGACGACGGCGGCATCAGCATAGGGGTCGGCGACGAGCACGTGGAAGCCCAGGGCGCTGCAGCGTCGAGCGACGAGCGATCCGATCCGGCCGAACCCGAGCACCGACACGGTGGTACGGGATGGACGCACGGCCATCGGCCGGGCGGCGACGGCAGACCACTCCCCGCGCCGCACGGCGGCATCGTATGCGGGCAGTCCGCGCGCCTGGGCCATGATCATGGCGATGGTGTGGCTGGCGACCTCTTCGATGCAGTAGCTGGGCGTGTTCGCCACAGCGATCCCGCGCGCCGTGGCGGCGGCCACGTCGATCATGTCGTAGCCGATTCCCAGCCTGCTGATCATCCGCAGCCGCGGCATGCGGTCCATGAGCTCGCCATCGATGCGCTGCCATTGCACGATGAGGCCCGTAGCCTCGGCACCGAGCGCTGCGAGCTCATCCCGGGAGGCGCCCGCTGCGGCTCTCTGCACGCTCAAGCCGGCGGCACGGAGGGTCGTCTCGGCGGCGTCGCCGGGAAGGTCGCAGTCGGTGATGAGGATATGTGGATCGGCCATGACACAGGATGCTATAGCATCTAGCAGATCTTTGCCAGCCATTCCCCTGGCGGGATTCTTGCTATAGCGTCTGGGGTATGACTCTCCGCCGCACCCTCATCACCGGCGCCAGCTCCGGCATCGGAACAGCCGCCGCCCTCGAGCTCGCCGGCCACGGCGCCGCCGTCTGGCTCACCTATGCCGGGCAGGCCGCAGCAGCAGCCCAGGTCGCCGAGGACTGCCTGGCCGCCGGAGCGCCCGAGGCGTATGTCTCGCGTCTCGACCTGCGCGACCCCTCCTCCATCTCAGCCCTGGTCGAGGAGATCACGGGCACCTGGGGCTCGCTGCATGTGCTCGTCAACAACGGCGGCGTCTGCCCGTACACCGGATACGACGACATCGACATCGACGAGTGGGACTTCGTCCTGGAGACCAATGCCCGGGGAACGTTCCTGCTCACACGCGCCGCCCTGCCCCTGCTGCGGGCAGCAGAAGGCGACCGCTCCGTCGTGAACATCTCCTCGATCGCCGGTCAGGTCGGGGCCCTGCAGACCGGGATGCACTATGCTGCCAGCAAGGGGGCACTGCTCGCCATCACCCGCAGCTTCGCCCGCCACCTCGCAGCGGAGGGCATCAGGGTCAACGCCGTCACCCCGGGCCCGGTGTCCAGTGCCATCACAGACCATCTCTCGGCCGACGGGCGCGCGACGCTCGAGCAAGGCATCCCGCTCGGGCAGTTCGGGCAGCCGGCCGACGTCGCGTGGATCATCGGGTCACTGGCATCCGAGCGCGCCCGCTTCATCACCGGCGCGACGTACGACGTGAACGGAGGGGTCCGCATTGACTGAGAACATCCGCACCGCGTGGGACACCGTGCGGGCACAGCTCGTCGCGTTCAACGCCCACGACCTCGATGCCTTCCTGGCGACCTACGCCGCCGATGCCGTGATCACCGGTGTCGCGCCGGAGCCGCTCGTCGGCAGCGCGGCGATCCGCGCATTCTACGAGCCCCGCCTGCAGAACCCCGCCCTGTCCTGCGTGATCGAAGCCAGCATGCTCCTCGGCACCCGCTGGGTGGTCGCCCAGGAGCAGGTGATCAACGCCGGCGTCGCGACCGAGACGATCGCGACGTTCGACGTCGTGGACGGCCTGATCACGCGCGCCTCGATGCTCAAGGCCTGATCAGGTGCCGTCGATTCGCGCGCCTCCGGCGACCCGACGGCATCAGGACCGCGCGATCGTGCCGAAAGAGGCCGTCCACGCCCCGTCCACGGCGATCGACTGGCCGCTGAGATACGGAGCCTCGTCCGACAGGAGGAACGCCGTGACGGCGGCGATCTCCTCCGGCCGGGCGATCCGTCCCATCGGCGGGCCGTCGGCAAGCTCCCGTTCCGCACGGGCGGGGTCCGGAGCCGCCGCGATCTGCGCCTCAAGGTGCGGCGTGCGCACGCCGCCGGGCGCGACCGTGTTGGCGCGGATCCCCTGCGCCCCGTAGCTGACCGCGACGCTGCGGGTCAGCGCGTCGATACCCCCCTTGGTGAACTCGTAGACGCCGTGATCACGGTGGCTGGCGCGACCGTGGATCGACCCGATGTTCACGATGGACCCGGCGACCCCGTGCGCGAGGAACGAGGACACGGCGACGGAGCAGCCCCAGATGTATCCGAAGCCGTTGATCTCGACCACCTCCCTGGCTTGTCCCTCGTCGAGCTCGTGCAGCGGAGTCTGGACGGTGATGCCGGCATTGTTGACCCAGCCGCGCAGGGGCGCGTGGCGTTCTGCGGCGAGGGCGGCCCGGTGATGCGCCGCCCGATCCGATGCGTCACCGAGGACGACCTCTGCGACGATCCCCGCCTCGGCGGTTCCGGAACCCGGAGAACGTTCCAGCCCGATCGTGTGCCATCCGTCTGCGGTCAGGCGTGCGGCGACCGCGCGTCCGATGCCCTTCGCCGTTCCGGTCACGACCACGCTGCGTGCTGGCATGTCAGGTCCTTTCGAAGTCGAAAACGGTCGCGTCAAGCGCGAATCCGAGCCCGGGGTCGTCGCTCGGCCTGATCAGCCCGTCGAAGACCGGCCCTCCGCCGATGAACGATGGTGCCGGGTCATAGCGATTGCGTCCCCGCGCGAACGTCTCCACGCCGATGCCGAGGTGCGCTGTCACCTCGGGATAGACGTGGCCGGAGACCGGGACACCTCGCTCTGCGGCCCAGGCAATGACCTCCCGCGCAGGGGTGACGCCGCCGACCGCGACCACATCAAGACGCAGGACGTCTGCGCCGCCCACCTCGACGATCGCTTTGAGGACGTCGGGGTCTGTGACCTCGTCTCCGACGGAGACCGGCAGCCCGGTCTTCCGCCTGATCCGGGCGAGACCGTCGACGTCCTCTGGCAGAAGCGGATCCTCCAGCCATCCCAGGCGTACGTCGCCCCACTGGGCGATCTCGTCGATCGCGGCATCGGCGTCCCGCCACCCGAAGCCGGCGTCGACCACGAGGGAGGTCGAATCGGGCAGCTCGGCGGTGATGAGCGCGATCAGCTCCCGCATGTACGCCGGGTCCGGCGCCCGGGAGATCTTGACGTTGGTCCAGCCGTCGGCCTGTGCCAACACCTCGTCAGCCACCTCTCGCGGAGCGCGCCCCGGTGTGGGGTAGGCCGCGACGAGCATCGACTCCCGTGGTGCGTCGCCGGCACCGAGCAGGCGCCAGAGCGGAACACCGGCTCGTCGCGCGGCGATGTCCCACAGGGCGATGTCGACGAGTCCGATGGCACGGCGCACCAGGCCGACCCGTCCCACGATCGCGCTGCCGCGCAGCATCCGGTCCCAGGCCGAGACCGGATCGTCGGTATCCGCGCCCACGACGTGAGGAGCCACGAGACGCTCGACGATCTCGGCCATCGGCGCCTCCCGCGAGAGGCAGTAGCTCACACCCGCTGCTCCGTCGGCCGCGGTGACCCGCACGGCGGCGTACTCGCGCCGGGTGACCGTCATGGCGCCCAGGTGGAGAGGTTCCGGCAGCGCGAGCACGGCCGTGGCCGTGTCGGTGCGGGCGACCCTGCTCATGCCGGTCACGCGGGCCTCTTCGCCAGCGGAACGCCGTAGTCGACGGTGAAGCCGCCGTCGACGTAGAGCGTCTGGCCGTTCATATAGCGCGCGTCGTCCGACACCAGGAAGCCGACCGCCGCGGCGATCTCGCTGGCATCCGCCAGGCGCCGAGCGGGGATGCGGGCCAGGATCGTCTCGGGATCGAGCGTTCCCTGCTCCACTCCCTGACGGAACACCCCGGTGTCGACATAGCCGGGCGCGACGGCATTGACGCGCACCCCGCGGGACGCCCACTCGGCACCGGCGGTGGCGGTGAGTCCGATGACAGCCGCCTTGGTCGTGGCGTAGGGGGCACGTCCGGCGGAGCCGCGTGCAGAGATCGATGAGATGTTGACGATGCTGCCGCCCCCGCTGGTCAGCATGCGCTTGCCGGCGGCCTGCAGGCAGCTGAAGACGCCGTGCAGGTTGACGTCGACCACCGCCGCCCATTCCGCCCAGCTGAGGTCTTCCAGTCCACGGTGACGCTGGATTCCTGCGTTGTTCACGAGAGCCCGCAGCGGCCCGAACTCCGCCTCGATCTCACCGAACACCCGGTCGACATCATCGTGCTCGGTGACATCGAGCTCACGCCAGAGAATGCCCGCCGGGTCGTCCTCGATGGTGCGGCCCGGCACCCGATCGACCGCGACGACCCGATAACCGTCGGCGGCGAGACGCCGCCCGATCTCCCATCCGATTCCGGCGCATCCTCCGGTGACGATGGCAAGGGGGGCCTGAACGGTCATGGGGTCTCCTGGAGAGTGTCGGTCACGGTGCTCATGGGGGGTGTGCTCATGCCGGGTGCCTGCGGGGTCGTCCCGGCGGCCAGCAGCTCCGCCACGACAGCCGTGGCGTGCGCCTCGAGCGCTTCGAGGGCGCCGGGCGCGAGCGGCGTCTGCCAGGCCTGATAGGCCCCGCGCTCATAGGCCTCCCTGGTGGGGAGGTAGACGAAGCCCGGCCCGTTGGTGAGGTTCATCACCACGATCGGAACGCCGGGGAAACGTGCCCGGAGGGTGGTCTGCAGCCGGGAGTAGGCCTCCCCCGGATGCCCGAGGATCACGGCGTCGCCCAGTCGCCACGCCCAGACCGGGTGCATCACCGTCGGACCGGTGATGTAGCCCTCGCGCAGGTTGCGGGCACGGCTCAGACGCTCCGCACGCGAGCGCGGGTCGATGTCGCGCCACTCCTCGGCGAGCTCGTCCAGGGTGGGGAGATCACGCAGGCGCAGTTCGACCGCGCGGACGGTGCCCGCAGCCCCGGAGCCGCCCTCCGCGGGCGAGCCCGCCCAGATCGCCAGCGGGGCGCCGGACTCGACACAGCGTTCGAGCGTAAGCTCTTCGCCCGGCAGCGGAAGCGTGTCCAGGGCGGCGAGCACCGCGTGCCCGAGAGAACGACCGTGACGGTCGGCCACCGCCGTGTCTCCGGTGTACTGCTCGCGCGGGGCGAGCTCACCCGAGGCGCCCTGCACGAACAGGCAGGGCGCCTCGGTGGCATCCTCCACGATCTGACGCAGGGCTCCGACATAGTCCGGCGAGACCGCGCGCGACTGCCACGCCAGCGTGGTGGGATGACACGCATAGTTCACCAGGACGGCCAGCACGGCACCGGCGACGCTGATCCGCCCGATCGTGACGGTGTCATCGGCGTCCCCCGCGGGGTTGAACCCGACCAGCGCCCTGCCGTCGAGATCGAGCTCACGATCGGCGGCGAGCGTGCACCGGCCGGTGGTCCATTCGATGAGTCCTGGCAGCGCCCCGGACAACGCCTCGCGCCCCGCGGCGATGCCGGCCGCGGCCACCTCCGCGAGATAACCAGGAATCAGCTCGCCCCCCGGGAGGTGCGCGTCCGCGGCGCACAGCACCGCTCCCGCGTGCGTATGCGACAGCGAGAGCATGAGCTGATCGGCCTCCAGGCCGAGCGCATCGAGAACAGCGCCCCGTACGCCCTGCTCGTCTGCGACACGGCGCCACCATGTCCCGTCCACGGCGAGCAGCAGGCGCGGGCGCTCATCGTCGGCGACGATGGCGAGCGCCGTCAGCTCGAACGGGCGGTGCGCTCCTTCGGAGCGCTCCCAGTCGGCGGGGCCCCAGTTCTTCGCGCGAATGCCGACCGGCGGAGTGATATCGCGGCGGGCGACCCCCACCCGCGCGCGGGTGCGGGGCACCGGGATCCGGTCGCCGATATGCGTGGCAGGGGTGCTCATGCTCGCTTCCTCTCGTGCTCTGCTCTCATCATGGGTGCCGGTGCCGGGTTCTCACACCGCACCGGGCGGACCGGGTCTCCAGCCGACCCGCTCCTCCAGCACCCCGGCGATCTCGAGAAGCACGTTCTCCGCATGGTGCCGGCCGATGAGCGAGACGCCGACCGGCAGACCGTCATGCCCGGCGATGGGAACGCTCAGCACGGGGTGCCCGGTGACGTTGAACAGCGCCGCGTACTGCGACATCCCCCAGCCGCGGCGCACCTTCTGCTCGTCATCGACGCCCTCGGCGGCGATGAGCGGCAGGTGGGTGGCCGTGGGCACCACCAGGACGTCGACGGCACCGAGCGCGTCGTCCACGACGGCACGCAGCGCCGGGGCCCATGCGTGCGCCGCCGCCGAGATGCCACCCCCGGCGAGATCATGAAAATACGCGCCGGCGATGAGCACCGCCTGTGCGCTCGGCGGCAGCTCGTCGGCGCGCTCACGCATGAACGCGGACATTCTTCCGGCGAAGCCCGGAGCCGCCCCGCCCGTCCACTGGTAGGGCGATGGCGCGCCCTGCAGCGCGGCGGAGACGGATTCCGCCAGGGCGGCGAACATGATGCCGTCCGAGAGGACGATCTCGTCCAGTGCGATCTCACGCACCTCGGCGCCGAGTGCCCCGAGGTCGTCGACGGCTGCCCGCGCCGCCTGGAGCGTCTCGCGGGTTCCCACCGTGTCTGCGGGAAGCGGCGTCTCGAATGCCGCTGTGACCACCCCCATCGCGATGCCGGAGAGGTCGGTGCGCGCGCCCCGTTCGAGGAACGAGCCCCGGTTCAGGAGCGTGGCCTCTCCCGAGACCTCCCGCTGCGCCACGGACCATGAGGCGGTGCCTTCCAGGGCGCGAGCGAGATGATCGACCGTGCGGGCCATGATCCCGATGTGGTCGAGACCGTAGTCTGCCGTCGGCACTCCCTCGTAGGGGATCAGGCCGTGCGTCGGCTTGAGGCCGAGGACCCCGGCCCATGCCGCAGGGAGGCGGCACGATCCCCCGGTGTCGGTGCCGAACGACGCATCGACCCCGTCGTACCAGAGCGCAGCGGCGCCGCCGGACGACGATCCGGAGACGGTGCGCGCCCGGTCGAAAGGGTTGTGCACCCGGCCATAGCCCGACATCTCTCCGCTCGCGGACAGCGCGAAGGACTCCATGTTGGTGGTCGCCACGATGCGCCCGCCGGCGGCGAGGATCCGGCGGGTGACCAGCGCGTCCTCCGCAGGGACGTATCCGTCGAAGCCGCGACAGCCCATGCTCATCGGCACGCCGGCGATCGGGATGTTGTCTTTGAGTGCGATCCTCATGCCGGTCAGAGGGCCGACCGCCGCCGTCTCCTCGGAGATCTCGACCACGCGGACGATCGCGTTGAGCGGGTCTTCTCCCGGAGAGGGACGATGGCCGGGCGAGCGCGGCTCTCCCACGGTCTCCCGATCTGACGCGAGGCGATCCAGCGCGGCGGCGACAGAGCGGCACACCTCGTCCACGACGGGGAAGAGCGAACCGTGCTCCGGAGACGGCCGCAGTCCGACGCGGGCTCGGAGCTCCTCGTAGACCTCAGGACGAAGCGCGGGGATCCCGGCGCCGGCGCGGGTCATCGTTCGGCCCCCGCCACCTCTCCGATGATGGCGGCGATGTCGTGCACCGGGGCGTAGTCGAGATCGGCGCGCGCCTTGGAGATGTCGGTCGAGACGTCGAATCGAGGGCCGGGAATGCGGAGGTCCACGAAGGGCACCCCGAGGGCTGCGGCGAGGCCGGGCACCACCGCGTCGTAGGAGAATGCCGCGGGGCCGGACAGGTTGTAGATCTCGCCGACCGCGTTCGGCGACCTCAACAGCCGCTCGAGGCCGTGCACCAGATCGCGGACATCGCAGAATTGGAAGCGGTACGGACTCCCCTGCTCATCACGCGCAAGGACCAGGGTCCCGTCGAGGTCGGGGACAGCGGCGTCGAGCAGGTCGACCGCGTCCTGCCTGCCCAGTCCGTCGAACAGGGCGCGGAGTCCGGAGGCGAAGAACAGCCGCCCCGACCACCCTCCGGCCGTGCGGATCTCCTCGGCAGCGGCGGTGAGGGAGAACCGCGCCGTGGTGACGGGGAGCCCGGCAGCGCGCGCATAGTAGGAGCCCAGCACCTCGTCGACCTGTTTCGTGAGGCCGTAGAAGCTGTACGGGTTCGCCGGCATCTCCTCGCTGGTGGTGGTGCCGACGTTCAGGGCCGGATAGACCTCATCGCTGCTGACCAGCACGATCCGGGTCAGGGAGTCCCGGCGTTCGAGAGCGCGCTCGAGAAGGAGGTAGGTGCCGCGGACGTTCGCCTCGAACAGCCGGTCATTGGCCCCCGGCCCCCAGTCCATCAGGGCGGCGAGGTGCACGATCGCGGTGGCGTCCCGCATTCCCTGTGCCAGCGCATCGGCATCGGTGAGGGAGCCGGTGACCGTCCTCACCTCGGCCGGAAGCAGGTGCGCTGCCGGATCGCCCGGGATGATCAGGGCGGTGACCTCACCCCCGCCGGCGAGCATCTGCGCGACAAGACGGCGCCCCACGCGACCGGATGCCCCGGTGACGAAGAAGTGCTGGCCCGCATAACGGTTGTCCATGTTTGTGCTCTCAATCACCGACACGAGCGGCCGGGTTTCCTTCGACGATCAGGTTCATGAGGTCCTGGACCGACAGCTTCGTGTGACGGATGTCGGCGACCTTACGCCCGTGGCGCATGACGACCACGTCGTCAGCGAGCTCGGAGACGTGGGGCAACGCGTGGCTGATCAGACCGATCGCGATCCCGCGATCCCGGATCGCCTTGATCAGGTCGAGCACGGCGTTCGTCTCCCGAAGGCCGAGGGCGGCTGTCGGCTCGTCGAGGATGACGACGTCCTTCGCCCAGAACGCGGCTCGCGCGATGGCGACGCACTGACGCTGCCCGCCCGACATCGCCCCGACCGAGACGCCGGTGACGGCGGGGAGGTTGATGTTGAGAGATCCGACTTCCTCACGGGCGCTGCGGACCATGCGTCGCTTGTCGAGCACGGCGCGGCCCAGAGGACCGGGGCGCCGCAGCTCCCTGCCGAGGAAGACGTTGGCGGTGACGTCGAGGTTCGGCGCCAGCGCGAGCTCCTGGAAGACCACCTCGACGCCCTGCATCCGCGCGTCCAAGGGATCGCTGAAGTGCACCCGGCTGCCGCCGAGGATCAGCTCTCCCTCGTCGGGACGGACCGCCCCGGTGAGCATCTTGACCAGGGTGGACTTGCCGGCACCGTTGTCTCCGACGATGGCCGTGATCTCGCCACGGCGCATGGTCAGATCGACGTCGACGCAGGCCTCGATGTGTCCGTACCGCTTGGTCAGTCCCCTGCCTTCGTAGGCGATGGCGGTGTCGTTCATCGCTGCAGCTCCTTACGGGTGTTGATGTGGTCGAAGACCACGGCGACCAGGAGGATCCCGCCCAGGAAGATGAACTGCGCGGCGATGCCGAGGTTCAGCAGCTGAATGCCGTTGCTGATGACACCGATCATGAGCACGCCGAGCAGCGTGCCCGTCACGGTGCCGCGGCCGCCCATCAGCGCGGTTCCGCCCAGGATCACGCCGGCGAGGATCGACAGCTCCATGCCGACCAGGGCGTTCGCGTCTCCGACCGTGGTGTAACCGGCGACGACGACCCCGGCGAGCGCGGCGGTGAGGGCGCTCAGCACATAGAGCTGGAACCCGCGCCGCTGCACCGGGACGCCCGCCAGGCGGGCCATGCGCCCTCCGGGCGTTCCGCCGATGGCGTACCAGTGGCGGCCCCACACCGTGGAATTGAGCACCCAGCCGACGACCGCGAAGACGAGGACCATGAGGATCAGCGAGATCGGGATCCCCCACAGCTTGCCCTGGCCGATCCAGCGCAGGGCGGGGTCGGTGACCGGGTAGACCACACCGCCGGTGATGAGGTAAGCCAGGCCGCGAACCAGGAACTGCGCTCCGACCGTGACGACGAAGGGGTTGATGCCGACGTAGCTGATCAGGTAACCGTTGAACGCCCCGACGAGGGAGCCGGAGACGAGCGCCGCGATGACCGCGACATACCAGGGCAGGCCGGCCTCCAGGAGGACCGCGACGACGGTTCCCGAGAAGGCCATCACGGCGGCGATGGACAGGTCAAGGCCCCCGGCGATCAGCACGGCGGTCGTGATCGCCGCGACGATGCCGGTGAACGAGACGGCCGCGCCGATGTTGAGCAGGTTCTGGGTCTTGAAGAAGTACGGGGAGATCATCGCCATGATCACGACGATGACCACCAGCCCACCGGCCAGGCCGATGTACTGCTTCGAGCTCGGCGGAATGCTCAACCCTGGGCGAGCGGTGCGTTTCTTATCGAACATGACTCTCCGTGTCAGCGGGGAAGTGCTTCGGGCAGCATCTTGATGGGCGCATAGACTTCGGCCGGCACCGGCTTGCCGCTGGCGATGTCCGCAGCGAGGGGCACCCAGTAGTCGCCCCACACGTCGGCCCCGAGGTCGACGGTGCCGACCAGCGCGGTGTCGCCCTGCTCGATCGCATCGAGCACAGCGACGCCGCCGTTGACGCCTGTGACCGCCGCGTTCTGGTGACGCTCGGCGAGACGCAGCGCATTCGCATCGGCGAGGGCCCAGAGGTCTGCGACGGTGCAGACGAGGATGTTCCCGGCGTCCGGGTTGGCGCTCAGCAGATCGGAGAAGTTGTTCTGGAGCTCGAGCGACGTGGTGGTCTTGGTGTCGTGCTCCACGGTCGCGATTCCGGGGAATGCCTCGGCGACGGTGTCGGCGCAGACGGATGCCCGTTTGGCGACCTCCGGCCCGGCCGGCGAGTAGTACGTGGTCATCAGGGTGGTGTCCTGCGCGGTCCACCCCTTCGACTGGGCGTATTCGATCAGGCGCTCTCCCTGGAGCTGCCCCATGCCCTCGTTGCTCGGGCCGAACAGCACGGTCCCCTCTGCGGCCGTCACGACCTGTACGACGGGAAGGCAGGCGTCGGCGAACTGGGAATTGACGCTCTCCAGCAGATCGTCGAGCTGGTTGTCGCTGACGACCACGGCGGGCTCGCGGGCGATGATCGACCGCGCAGCGCTGACCGGCTCGGACGTGCTGGGGAACTTGTAGTCGGCGATCGCCAGCTCGACCCCCGCATCTGCGGCGGTCTTCTCCATGCTCTTGTTCATGGTGATGTTGACCTCGTTGGTCATGTCCTGCGCGCCGAAACCGACCGTGAAGGAGCCGACCGGACGACGCAGCTCTGCGAGCCAGGTGTCGGGGTGGTCGTCTGCGGCGACGAATGCGCACGCCGATGTGTCCCAGACGAGCCAGTCCGCGGAGTGCCCGGCATCGGGCGCTGTGCGGATGGGCGTTTCCTCGAACTCCACCTGTTCGGCCTCGGGTGCACCCGCTGCGCTGCAGCCTGTCAGCACAACGGCCGCGGAACCCAGGATTGCGACGAAGGTTCTCTTATCCACGAGCATGTCCCCTCTTCATTGAGAATGGTGGCAGCAACTGCCTTCCACCGACGCTATAGCATGTAGCAATGCTTTGGCAAGGGGCACGCACCGGTGCCGTGGCACCTTCGGCTCCCCTCCGATCCGGGGGCGCCTGCCGCGGAGGGACGCCGCGCGCGCCGCGACATCGCGCACGATCGCAGCCCTCCTGGAACCATAGGCTGGCCGGCGTGCGGCCGGGGCCGCGCGGACGCGCCGCCGGCGCGCGGCGGTGCCGGACGACCGCGCTCCGGCGGTCCGCCTCGGCCTTATGCCATAGCATCGAGCGAAGAATGACACGGTGCGCACACCCGCACCGTGGAGGGGAGGTC
The DNA here is from genome assembly GCF_058349825.2 of Microbacterium longlingense. NCBI lineage: Bacteria > Bacillati > Actinomycetota > Actinomycetes > Micrococcales > Microbacteriaceae > Microbacterium > Microbacterium longlingense. The sequence continues at coordinate 184,035 of NZ_JBYRJA020000006.1, read as the reverse complement.
GATGATGCGGACCGTCGCAGATCAGAACATCGCGGAACAGGTCGCCGATGAGCTACGGACCGCGATCCATTCCGGTGAGCTCGCACCGGGCGACCGCCTGGTCGAACGCCGGCTGGCGGAGCGGCTGGGGGTCAGCCATATCCCCGTCCGCGAGGCCCTGACCCGGCTCGCCGAAGAGCGACTGGTCGTCCGGGAACCCCGGCGCGGTGCTCGTGTCGCAGCCCTGACGGCCACCGACCTGGAAGAGATCGCCAGCCTCAGGATCGTTCTGGAGCAGTTCATGGCGCTGCGCGTCCAGGAGCGCTGGACGACCGCGTCGGCGGAACGCCTGCAGGAGATCATCGACGCGATGGAGGCGGCAGAGCCGGGAGACATGGCCGAGGTGCTGCGTCAGGACCGCGCGTTCCATGAAGCGCTGGCCGAGCTCAGCGACCACCGCTTCCTCACCGAGCTCAGCGCGCAGCTGCGCGGTCGGATCACCGGCTTCATCAGCGCGGCCAACGCCGCACTGCCGGAGGCCGAACAGGCGGAGCACGTGCGCAGTCACCGCCAGATCATGGAGGCGATCGCCAGCGGCGACCCGCAGGCGGCGCGCGATGTGATCGCTGAGCACGTCCGCCGGGCCTTCGAGCGCATCCGGCCGCTCACGACACCCGAGGACTGACGGCGCCGCGACCTCCGCGCGTCGCCATCATCCGACGGAAGAGGGCCCCGGCGATGCCGGGGCCCTCTTCTGGATCAGCTCGGTCAGCTGAACTGGTTCATGGTGTTGTCCTTGCCGGACGCCTTCAGCGCAGCATCTCCGGCGAAGTACTCCTTGTGGTTGTCACCGATGTCGGATCCGGCCATGTTCTGGTGCTTCACCGTGGCGATGCCCTCGCGGATCTCGCGTCGCTGCACGCCCTGGACGTAGGCGAGCATGCCCTGATCGGCGAAGTAGCCCTTGGCCAGGTCATCCGTGGAGAGCGCCGCGGTGTGGTAGGTCGGCAGGGTGATCAGGTGGTGGAAGATGCCGGCGCGGGCGGAACCATCGCGCTGGAACGTCCGGATCTTCTCGTCGGCCAGCTGGGCGAGCTCGGTGTCGTCGTACTCCACGCTCATCAGGTTCGCACGGTCGTACGCCGAGACGTCCGCACCCTGCTCCTGGAGGAGGTCGTACGCCTGCTGGCGGAAGTTCAGCGTCCAGTTGAACGACGGGCTGTTGTTGTAGACCAGCTTCGCGTTCGGGATCTCCTCGCGGATGCGGTCGACCATGCCGGCGATCTGCTCGACGTGCGGCTTCTCGGTCTCGATCCACAGCAGGTCGGCACCGTTGCGGAGCGAGGTGATGCAGTCCAGCACGCAGCGGTCCTCGCCGGTGCCGGCACGGAACTGGTACAGGTTGCTGGGCAGACGCTTGGGCCGCAGCAGCTGACCGTCGCGCTTGATGACGACATCGCCGTTGCCGAGGTCGCCGTCGGCGACCTCCTCGACATCGAGGAAGGAGTTGTACTGGTCGCCGAGGTCGCCGGGAGTGCTCGTGACGGCGAGCTTCTGGGTGAGCCCGGCGCCGAGGGAGTCGGTGCGCGCCACGATGATGCCGTTGTCGATGCCGAGCTCCAGGAAGGCGTAGCGGACGGCGTTGATCTTGGCGATGAAGTCCTCGTGCGGGACCGTGACCTTGCCGTCCTGGTGCCCGCACTGCTTCTCGTCCGAGACCTGGTTCTCGATCTGGATGGCGCACGCGCCGGCCTCGATCATCTTCTTGGCCAGCAGGTAGGTCGCCTCGGGGTTTCCGAAGCCCGCGTCGATGTCGGCGATGATCGGCACGACGTGGGTCTCGAAGTTGTCGATCTGCGACTGGATGAGCTCCTCGGAGACGGTGTCACCGGCGGCACGCGCATCATCGAGCCTGGTGAAGAGGAGGTCGAGCTCACGGGCGTCGGCCTGGCGGAGGAAGGTGTAGAGCTCCTCGATGAGCGCGGGGACCGCGGTCTTCTCGTGCATCGACTGGTCGGGCAGCGGCCCGAACTCCGAGCGGAGGGCGGCGACCATCCAGCCCGAGAGGTAGAGGTAGCGCTTGTTGGTCGTCTTCAGGTGCTTCTTGATCGAGATCAGCTTCTGCTGGCCGATGAATCCGTGCCACACCCCGAGCGACTGGGTGTAGACCGACGAGTCCGCGTCGTACTCCGCCATGTCGCGGCGCATGATGTCCGCGGTGTACTGCGCGATCTCGAGACCGGTCTTGAAGCGGTTCTGCGCGCGCATCCGGGCGACGTACTCGGGGTTGATGGCGTCCCAGCTGGCGCCGTTCTCGTCTTTGAGCGCCTGGGTGGCGGTGATGTCGTCCTGGTAGGCAGTCATGGTGTTTCCTTCTCGTCGCGATGGGCCTGCACCCGCTGTTGCGTTGCTTCGACTCTGCACCAAGAAGAAAGCATCTTCCGACCAAATCAGAGGTGAAGAACCATCGATTTTCACTCTTCAGAAATTAGTCACACCGCGCTTCCGCGCACAGACCGCTCGCGGCGCAGAACGATCCGTCGGCCGCGGCACCTCCGGGGCCGACGATGGCGAGTGATCCTGCGTCTCATCACAGGTGCGACGCGGTTTCACCGGGCCGCGCCGTCGGAAATCGGCCCTCGAACCGTCACCCCCGCCGCACGTAGACTGATCACGGACGTGCTCGTGCTGCGCGAGGGCCAGGAAAGTTTCAGCGTTCCTCCGATGCCGAGACCGACGGTGGCCGCCTCTCGCGGCGCAGAGCTTCTGTGGCCCGAACCACGCGGGAGGACCACGCACTCGCATCTGCTATCGAGGGGAACCCCCGTGCTCGACACCGCCGTCTCGCTGCCGACCGCGCTGATCCCGTGGCTCGATCCCGAGACGATCATCGGGGCAGCCGGGCCCTGGGCTCTGCTCGTGGTGTGCTTCATCATCTTCGCCGAGACCGGGCTCCTGGTGGGCTTCCTCCTGCCCGGCGACACGCTGCTGGTGATCTCGGGGCTCCTCTCCCACCCCCAGCCCTACGCACCGCACGGCGTATTCGGCCTCAGCGTGTGGTGGGTCGCTCTCCTGATCGGTCTTGCCGCGTTCGTCGGCGGCGAGGTCGGCTACCTGATCGGGCACAAGGGCGGACCAGCGCTCTTCGAACGGAAAGACTCCGGCCTGTTCAGCACGAAGAACGTCGAACGGACCAACGCGTTCTTCGAGCGCTTCGGCGGTCTGACCATCATCCTGGCGCGGTTCGTCCCCATCGTGCGCACCTTCGCCCCCGTGGCCGCGGGCATCGGGCACATGAACAAGGGTGCCTACACGCTGTACAACTTCATCGGCGCCGTGCTGTGGGGCTTCGGACTGACCGTGTTCGGGTATCTCATCGGCTATATTCCGCCTGTGGCATGGTTCGTCCGCGAGTACATCGACCTCATCCTGCTCGGCGCCGTCGGCGGCACCGCGCTCGTCACGCTCTGGCACTACCTCCGTGAGCGCGCGAAGTCTCGCCGCGAGGCGCCCGCCCCCACCGATCCCGCCACCGGGGCCTGACGCCCGCGCTCTCCCCGCGCCAGACGACGCTCAGACATGCACGTCGTCGCACTCCGGGCGCCCGGCGGGCTCGATCTGGAATGTCGAGTGCACCACGTCGAAGTGCTCGGAGAGGCACGACTGCAGACGTTCGAGCAGCTCCGCCGATCCCCCCGCATCCCAGACGACCTGCGCTGCGGTGACATGCGCACTGAACAGCGGCGTGCCCCGCGTGAGCTGCCAGATGTGGACGTCGTGGACCGACGCGACACCGTCGATGCCCTCGAGATGCTCCCGGATGTCCTCGACGGCCGTCCCCTTCGGCGCCGACTCGGCGAGCACCGAGAACACCTCCCGCAGCAGGACGAACGCCCGCGGGACGATCATCACCGCGATGGCGAGCGAGGCCAGGGCATCCGCAGGCATCCAGCCGGTGGTGACGATCACGATCGCCGCCACGATCACCATCACCGAGCCGATGAGGTCACCCATCACCTCGAGATAGGCGCCCCGGACGTTGATGCTCTTGCGCTGCGCGGCGCTGAGCAGCCACATCGAGATCGCATTGGCGAGCATGCCGACGATCGCCACCGTGAGCATGAGGGGACCCGCGACCTCGACCTCCTCCGGGCGGAAGAGACGACCGATGCCCTCCATCGCGATCATCACCGACAGCACGATGAGGATGAGCGCGTTGATGAGGGCGCCGAACACCTCGGCACGCTGATAGCCGAACGTCCGCCGCGCATCCGCCGGCCGTGCCGCGACCGTGCTGGCGACCAGCGCGATCACCAGCGCGAGCGCATCGGTGAGCATGTGCGCCGCATCCGCCAGGAGCGCGAGAGACCCGCTCAGGATAGCTCCGACTAGCTGGACGAGCATCACGGTGCTGGTCAGCGCGAGCGAGATGCCGAGCAGCCTCCGGCTGTCACCGTGTCGGATGTCGTGGGCATGGGCGTGGTCGTGCATGCCTCCAGGCTAGGCCGGAAACGTCACGCCGAGCAGAAAAACCCCTAGTCGGGAACAATAACGATTCTCAGCCTCGCTGTCGCATCGCGTTCGCCGTGCCGTCCGTCTCGTCAGAGGCCGGCGAGCAGCGGCACCAGCGCGGCGAACGCGCGGGCACGGTGCGACTGCGCCTGCTTCTCCGCATCGGCCAGCTCGCCCGCGGTGCGCTCGGACTCGGGGTCCTGGCCGTCCGGGACGAAGATCGGGTCGTAGCCGAAGCCGCCGTTCCCGCGCGGGGCGTGCGCCAGCCGGCCCGGCCACACCCCCTCCACGACGCGCTCGACGCCGTCCGGGGCGACCAGCGCGATCGTCGAGAGGAAGTGCGCCCCGCGGTGCGGATCCGCGATGTCCCGCAGCTGGTCGAGGAGGAGCGCGAGATTGGCCGCGGCGTCCTTGCGCTGCCCGGCCCAGTAGGCGGAGAAGATGCCAGGCGCGCCGCCCAGCACATCGACGCAGATGCCCGAGTCGTCGGCGAGCGCCGGAAGCCCGGTGTGGGCGGCCGCGGCCCTGGCCTTGATGAGCGCGTTCTCGGCGAACGTCACCCCATCCTCCACCGGCTCGGGGCCGTCGTACGGAAGGACCTCGAGATCGGCCACCGACGCTGCGAGGATCTGCTGGAACTCCGCGACCTTGTGCGCATTGTGCGTCGCAAGGACGACGCGCATCAGCCGCGCTCCGCGGCGAGCGCTGCCGCCTGCTGGTCCCGCAGGTCCGCGCAGCCGCTCTCGCCGAGGGCGAGGAGCGCGTCCAGCTCACGCTTGTCGAACGGCGCGCCCTCAGCGGTGCCCTGAACTTCGACGAAGAGACCGCGACCGGTCATCACGATGTTCATATCGGTCTCGGCGCGGACGTCCTCGACGTATGCCAGATCGAGCATGGGCTCACCGTCGATGATCCCCACCGACACCGCGGAGACCGAATCGTGCAGGACCTTCGCGCTCGCGGGGATGAGCTTCTTCCCGCGTCCCCATTCGATCGCGTCGGCGAGCGCCACATACGCCCCGGTGATCGCCGCCGTGCGGGTTCCGCCGTCCGCCTGCAGCACGTCGCAGTCGATCACGATCGTGTTCTCGCCGAGCGCCTTGGTGTCGACGACAGCGCGCAGGGCGCGGCCGATCAGGCGGGAGATCTCATGCGTGCGACCGCCGATCCTGCCCTTCACGCTCTCCCGGTCGCCACGGGTGTTGGTCGCGCGCGGCAGCATCGCGTACTCGGCGGTCACCCAGCCACGCCCCTTGCCGGTCAGCCAGCGCGGCACGCCGGAGGTGAACGACGCCGTGCACAGCACGCGCGTGCCGCCGAAGGAGATCAGCGCGGACCCCTCGGCGTGCGCGCTCCAGCCGCGCTCGATCGTGACGGGGCGGAGCTGGTCTGGCGTTCGGTCGTCGGCACGGACAGTGGCGGGTGTGGTCTCGGACATGGCTTCCTCAGCTCTGGCCGGCGCCGTCGAGCGCCGGATCGTTCATATCGGGCAGGGTGATGACGCCGGTCTGCACGAGCTGGACCTCGCGCACCTCCCGGCCCATCAGGCGGTTGGCAAGACGGGTGAACTCCTCGGCGGAGTCTCCGGTGGCCTCGTAGACGTAGGTGGCGACAGCGTCCGGCGGGGCCAGCAGGTCGCCACGCACGAGCTGCCGGTAGACGTCGCCGGCGGTCGCCTGGTCGCTCGATACCAGGCTGACCCCCTCCCCCATGACGTAGCCGATCGCGCCGCGCAGGAACGGGTAGTGCGTGCACCCCAGCACGAGGGTGTCGACGCCGGCATCCCGAAGGGGGGCGAGATAGTCCTCCGCCACCGCGAGCACCTCCGGGCTCTCGGTCACACCGGCCTCGACGAACTCGACGAACCGCGGGCACGCCGCCGTGAACACCTCCAGTTGCTCGTTCACCTCGAGCATGTCCTGGTAGGCGCGCGATCCGATCGTGCCGACGGTGCCGATCACGCCGACCCGATTGTTGCGGGTGGCGGACACCGCCCGGCGCACGGCCGGACCGATGACCTCGACCACCGGCACGTCGTAGCGTTCGCGCGCATCGCGCAGCAGCGCGGCGGACGCGGTGTTGCAGGCGATCACGAGCATCTTGACCCCCTGATCGACGAGGGCATCGAGGACCTCGAGGCCGAACCGGCGGACCTCGGCGATGGGACGAGGACCATACGGGGAGTGCGCGGTGTCGCCGATGTACACGAGGGATTCGCGAGGCAGCTGATCACGGATGGCTCTGGCCACGGTGAGGCCGCCGACGCCGGAGTCGAAGATCCCGATCGACGCGTCATTCATGATGTCCCAGCCTAGTCCGCCCTCGCGCCCCGCGCCGGGAGGCGCCGTCGCGTCCTGGCGCGTCGGCCCCTCCTCCCAACTCAGGCACAACCGCGCCCCGTACCCCGTGGCGGCGGCCTCCTGGCCGCCGCCACGGTTTGCGCCTGAGTTGGGCAGGGCGGCGAACGGCCACCGCTTGCACCGGCGGGATCTAGGCTGGGCGCATGAGCGTCTCGACAGCCCTCAAGACCGACCAGTACGAGCTGACCATGCTCGAAGCCGCCCTGCGTGACGGCACCGCGAACCGCCCCTGCGTCTTCGAGCTGTTCGCGCGACGCCTCCCCGGCGGGCGGCGGTTCGGAGTGGTGGCCGGCACCGGGCGGTTGCTGTCGCTCGTGCGGGACTTCCGCTTCGGCGACGACGAGCTGCGCTTCCTGCACGACAACCGCATCGTCGGCGCCGAGACACGGGACTTCCTGAAGGACTATCGTTTCCGCGGCAGCATGCGCGGCTACCACGAGGGCGAGCTGTACTTCCCCGGTTCCCCGGTGCTGACGGTCGAGGGCACGTTCGCCGATGCCGTCGTGCTGGAGACCCTGGCCCTGAGCGTTCTCAACCATGACTCCGCCGTCGCGACCGCCGCCAGCCGCATGAGCATCGCTGCCGGGGAACGCCCGCTGGCCGAGATGGGCTCGCGACGCGCCGAGGAAGACGCAGCGATCGCCGCGGCCCGCGCCGCGTACATCGCCGGCTTCACGGCCACGAGCAATCTCGAAGCCGGCCGGCGCTGGGGCATCCCGACCATGGGTACCGCAGCGCACGCGTGGACGCTCCTGCACGACTCGGAGGAGGAGGCCTTCCGCTCGCAGATCGAGGCGCTCGGCACCGGCACCACCCTCCTGGTCGACACCTACGACATCCCCACCGGCGTCGACACCGCGATCCGGGTGGCCGGTCCGGAGCTGGGCGGCGTGCGCATCGACTCCGGCGACCTGCCGATCGTGGCCGCTCAGGTGCGCGAACAGCTCGACGGGCTCGGGGCGAACAACACCCGCATCACCGTCACCAGCGACCTCGACGAATACGCGATCGCATCGCTCGCGGCGTCTCCCGTCGACGCATACGGGGTGGGAACGTCGGTGGTCACCGGTTCCGGTCAGCCGACGGCGGGCATGGTCTACAAGCTCGTCGCCCGCCAGGCGCCGGATGGCTCCTGGGTGAGTGTGGCGAAGGCGTCGACCTCGAAAGCGTCCCAGGGCGGGCGCAAGGTCGCGTTCCGCACGCGCGCGAACGGCGTCGCTGTCGCCGAGCGGATCATCGTCTCCGACGGATTCGAGCCGGTCGCCACGGTCGCCGATCAGCCGGATGCCCGGGCGTTGCAGATCCCGCTCATCGAGCACGGCGACATCGACACCGCTTACGAAGGTGCGCCCGGAACGGCCTCCGCACGCGCACACCACCTGCTCGTGCGTGAGGAGATGCCGGTGCGGGCACTGGCCCTGAGCAAATCCGACCCCGCGATTCCAACCGTCTACGTCGACGCGGGCAGCTGACCGGACCGTACCGGGAGGGCACGAAGCGTTGTGGAGAGCGGCCTACTTCACGAGCGACTCGTAGATCTCCTTGCAGGTCGGGCACACCGGGAACTTCTCGGGGTCACGGCCCGGAGTCCACTTCTTGCCGCACAGCGCACGAACCGGCTTACCGGTGATCGCCGACTCGAGGATCTTCTCCTTCTTCACGTAGTGCGAGAACCGCTCGTGGTCGCCGGGTTCCTGCAACTCCTCCTCGAGCAGCTGCTCGAGCTCGCGGTCGAGGGTCGCGATTCCGCCCTGATCGGGTGCGTCCAACGGAGTGCTCATAGCGCAGAGTCTAACGGCCCGCCGCGGGCGTCGGACCCGCATCACGTGCTGCTGACGAACTCCATCAACGGAGCACGGCGGCGCTGGTAGACCATGCCCCCGATCACGACGCCGGCGATGAGCACGACGATGCCGGTACCGAGCCCCACCCACAGCGACACGGTCGGGGGAACGGCGAGCCCGTACACCGAACGCGCGCCGAGCAGGATGGCCGGCAGGCTCAGAACGATCGCCCCCAGGAGCGTCCCGGCCTGGCCGACGGCGCCGCGCGCCGTCGATCGCTGCGGCTGCTGGAACGGGCTGTCACCGGGGCGGGACACCGCGTACGGGGCAGCTGCCGACGAGATGCTCGACAGGCCGAGTCCGCACAGGAACAGGCTGGCCGTGATCCCGACCATCGCGGGAAGCAGCCGCCACGTGTCGATGATCGACAGTGACAGCGAGAGCGCGACGGCCAGCACCGGGACCGCGACGAGCGTGACGGGGACGAGACGTCCGGCCCGATCGGCGATGCCGCTGGTGCCGCTTGCCGCGTGCAGCCAGAACGCGCTCGAGTCGTAGGCGACGTCGTTGTGCGGCAGCCAGCCGAAGAACAGCGCCATGACGGGCACCGGCAGCAGAGCCGCGACCCCGATGGGCACGCCGGCCACGACGAGGGGCACGGCCGTGAGCACGCCGGCCACGGGCACCACGATCATGTTCACGAGGTAGCGCCGGTCGCGCAGCCAGTACACCAGGCTGCGGGCGGCGATCGCTCCGAACGCGTTGGGCGGCATGATGCCGAACCACCCCAGGCCCTGCCGCTCGCGGATCGTGTCCACCCGCTCCGTGGTGGTGAGCGCGCGCCGCACCAGCCAGGACCACAGCACGAGCAGGGCGGCGACGGTGGCGAGCGCGACGAGCGCCACACCCCAGACACGTCCGGCGTCGCCGGCCATCGCCGCGAAGGGCAGGGCGGACGAAGCCCCCAGCGGAGTGAGCTCCAGCACGGCGGCGGCTGTGAGGACCGATTCCGGCAAGTCTCCGTCCGCGCTGCGCGAGGCGATGAAGACGCCGATCGGCACGGCGATCACGATCACGGCGAGCGCGAACAGCGAGGTCAGCTCCCGCGACCGCCGCGCCGGCAGGAAGATCGCGCCGAACTCCATCCCGATCCGCGCGGCGAGAACCGCGGTGACGAGGGTCATCAGAGCGGAGAGGATGGCGACGGCGAGCGGGGCGCCCAAGGACACCACGGTGGTGACCCCGACCACGAGGACCGCGGCGAGCGCGAGAGTGGGGACGCTGATGAGGCCCGCGAGGGCGAGGATCCACGGCATGCGGCGCTCATCCATGCCGAGGACGGCGAACCGCCGGGGTGCGACGGGGTCGACGGCGCCGGCGACGGGCGGCGCGAGAAGATACCCGAGGAGCACGGCCGCTCCCCCGAGCACGATGACGACCTCCGCGTCTGCGACGTTGCCGTGCGCCAGGGAGCGCTCGCCCACGGCGGTGATGATCGTGAGCGCCAGGACGACGACGAACCCGGTCGCCGCGCGCAGCGCGATACCACGGTCGGCACGCAGCGGGGCCACCATCATGGTCGCCCTCAGTCGGAGAACGAGTGCAGCCACTCCAGCCCCTCCACCTCGCTGCTCGAGCCCGAGAGCTGCACGAACCGTTCTTCCAGGGTCTGCCCCGCGCGCACCGCATCGATGGGTCCGGAGGCGAGCACCTCACCGCCGACGACGATCGCCACCTGCTCGCAGACCCGTTCAACCAGGTCCATGCCGTGACTGGAGAGCACCACCGTGCCACCGTGCGACACATAGGTGCGCAGGATGTCGAGGATCGCAGCGGACGAAGCGGGGTCGACCGATTCGAAGGGCTCGTCGAGCACGAGGAGGCGGGGTGAGTGGATCATCGCTCCGGCGAGCATGATCTTCTTGGTCATGCCGGCCGAGTAGTCCGAGACGGGTCTGCTGAGCGCGCTGGTGAGATCGAAGGCGCGCGCGAGGTCGGTCGCCCGCGCCTCCACGACGTCGGCCGGAAGCGTGCGGAGCAATCCGTAATAGTGCAGCAGCTGCCGTCCGGTGAGGCGGTCGAAGGTGTGCAGCCGATCGGGCAGGACCCCGATCACGCGCTTGGCATCACGCGCACGATCGCCGTGGGTGAGACCGCACACCTGCACTGTCCCGGCATCAGCACGCAGCAGGCCGGCGACGATCGAGAGGAGCGTCGTCTTGCCGGCACCGTTCGGTCCGACGATGCCGTAGAAGATGCCGGCCGGCACCGTGAGATTGATGTCGGAGAGCGCCGCGACGTCGCCGAAAGACTTCGACAGACCGGTGATCTCCACGGCGGTGTCCGCGGCCGCGGCGCCGGCGGACGCGGCGCTCTTCTCGTCGGTGACGACCGGCGGGGCGGCGAGGGAATCCGAGGCGTCCGGCGCGGCAGACGTCTCTCCGTCGCGCGTCGGCTCCTCGTTCCCGTTGGCCTCATCCAGCCCTTCGGTCGTCTCGGCGGGGACCGGTGGCGCAGCGGCTGCGCCACCGGTCGCTGCCTCTGCTCTCCCGGCGGTTTCTGCACGCTCAGTGCTCTCGGAAGCGCTCTCGGAAGCCTCGGTGTCTTCTGCATCCGCGGCGCCCTCGGCCACCTCGGGAACGTCGGCAACGGGGGCGTCTGCGTCTGCGGGCGGCAGCGCGGCGATCTTCTCCTCCGCGGCTGCTGGGGTCACCTCCGCGGTCTCCCGCGGTTCGGAAGCACCCCGCAGCGCGAGGTCGGCGTCCTCGGGATCGGCTGCACCGCTTTGCGTCGTCTCCGGCGCCGCGTCGGGCACGCGGTCTGCTTCGGCCTGCGAACGGGGCTCGGGCTCGGGCTCGGGCTCGGGCTCGGGCTCGGGCTCGGGCTCGGGGGCAGCGTCCGCGGCGACCAGCTCGCCCGTCGCATCAGCAGCCGAGATCTCGGGAACCGAGTCCTCGGTCACGGCCTCCGTGGCGCCGGACGTCTCGGCGTTCGCGGCCGGCAGCGTCTCCTCAGCGCCCGCGGTGACGTTGTCCTCTTCCGCAGCAGCGGTACGCGCGTCGACCGCCGCCTGCGCCTTGGCGGCGCGCACGGCCGCGACCTTCGACGTCGCGGGACGCGGGCGGGGCGACGCCGGTGTCTTCGCCGCCGTCCCCGTGCGGCGGGCGGCCGGGCTCTTCGCCCCCTCGGTGCCGGTCTGGGCAGCAGCCGTGCCGGACTTCGCTGCGCCCGCGCCGGTCTTCGCCGCCGCCGTGCCGGTCTTGGCAGCGGCCGTCCCGGACTTGGCTGCCGCCGTCCCGTTCTTGGCCGCCGCCGTGCCCGTCTTGGCAGCGGCCGTCCCGTTCTTGGCAGCGGCCGTTCCCGTCTTGGCTGCCGCCGTGCCGGACTTGGCAGCGGCTGCTCCGGTCTTGGCGGCAGGCTTCGCAGCCGTGCCGGCTTTCGCGGCGGGTTTCGCGGCCGTCCCGGTCTTCGCCGCCGCCGCGGCACCGCTCTTGGCGGCCGCGGTTCGCGCCGTCGAGGCTGTGGTCGCAGACCCTTTCGCGGTGGTCGTGCGCGCCGCGGCACTCTTGGCGGTGCTGCTCTTGGCCGCACCGGTCTTGGCCGCGGCCGCGCCGCTGGCGGTCGCCTTCTTCGCCGTCGTGCTCCGCGCCGTCGTGCTCCGCGCCGTCGTCGACCGCGGTGTCGTCGTGCGCGGTTTGGCCGGCGCCTTGCGCGGGGCGGGCTGTGCGGCCTCGACGTTCTGGGCGTCGGGGCTCACCTCTTCGGGCTGTTCGGAGGAGGTCGCGGCGGTCACCCCTCAACGCTATCAACAGGGTCGCCAGGCATCCGGCCGAGAGATCTCCCTGGTGACGGGCGTCGCGGACCTCCCTGAACGGAACCCGTGTATCCGATCACGTAACGATAACGGGGCATTCCTCGCCAGGAGCCGTCCAGGTCGTTCTCGCTAGCATGGGGTCGGCACGAGGGTGTGTCTTCTCGATGAACCATCGATGAACTCACGTCAGGAGCAACTTCTGTGACTTTGCAGACCGTCATCCTCGCCGCGGGCATGGGCTCGCGGCTGGGCCGTTCGCTGCCCAAGCCGCTCACCCGCCTCAACGACGGGCGCAGCATCATGCAGCAGCAGCACGACAACATCCGTGCGGCGTTCGGCGACGATGCACGCATCACCTCGGTCGTCGGCTACCGTGCGGAGACGGTCATCGAGGCCTTCCCGCACGTCAACTACGTGCACAACGAGCGTTACGACCAGACCAACACCTCGAAGAGCCTGCTCCGCGCGCTCGCTGCCACCGGCCGCGACGGCGTGCTCTGGATGAACGGCGACGTCGTCTTCGACCCCCGCGTTCTCGGTCGCGCCGTGTCGTTCATCGAACGCGGTCAGTCCTTCGTCACCGTCGACACCGCCAAGGTGAGCGACGAGGAGGTCAAGTACACCATCAGCGCAGAAGGCTACATCGAGCAGCTCTCGAAGATCGTCGTCGGGGGCATCGGCGAGGCCGTCGGCATCAACTACATCTCCCGTGCTCACAAGCGCGCTTTCATGCACCACCTGCAGCGCGTCGACGACCAGGACTACTTCGAGCGCGGTCTCGAGCTCGCCATCGAGCACGACGGCATTCTGGTCGAGCCGATGGACATCTCCGACCTCTACGCCGTCGAGGTCGACTTCGCCGAGGACCTCGAGCGCGCGAATCTCTTCGTCTGACCCCGGCGTTCGCGACGCCGAGGCATCGCGAACCTTCGCACCGTTCTCCACAATCCGGGTGTGAGTGCGGCTTTCCACGGGCGGCCGAGGCAGCGCCTCGACATCCACCGCGCACGTCGGAGGCGCGTCCTATGGTGTCGGCATGCCGAACGCGACCGTGGTCGACCTGCGACCCCTCCCCTACACCGTCCCCTGGCGGGTGCATCGCGTCGACTCTGCCCATCCGGTCCTGCGCAACCAGGGTGCGGAGCGGCTCGACTTCGTGCGCGTGTTCCTCTCGACAGAAGACACCGTCACCACGGTGCTGCACGGACGGGTCGATCCCGGCGAGCAGCGCGAGATCTGTCTGTGCGCGGCCGACCTCGACACCGTCGTGGTCACGGTCGCGTGGTTCCGGCCCAGCGACGGCCTGGAGTACGTCTGGCGGTTCGTCGCCTAGCAGCACAGCGGGAGGGAGCAGCCTCAGGAACACTCAGACCGCGGAGCGGCGGTTCCATTCGTCCCAGCGATCCATGAGCTTCTCGATCGCGGCGTGGAAGCGTGCTGTCGCCGCCCCCGGGGCGGTATCACCGAAATAGTGCGCGACCCAGGTGCCCAGCCGCTGCGCCGCGTCCGGGTCATCGCGCACCCGCTCGACGGCGGTGACCGGATCGTCGGAGGCCGCGAGCCACTCGCATGCCGACAGGTAGCCGTTCTCGTCGACCTCGGCGCGCTCGTCAACGGGCCGCGTGATCAGCAGCGGCTTACCGGCGGCCAGCCGGTCGTAGACCATCGCCGAGATGTCGACGACGGCCACGTCCGCCGCCGCCAGCTGCCAGCCGAGTTCCGGGCGATCATCGTAGACGTGGTGCGCGGTGGGATCCGCGTCGTTCGCGGCGGCGATCGCCGCGATGATGCGCCGGTCGGCGGCACCATACTCCGCGTCGACGACACCGCTGCGCGGGTGGGGGCGATAGATCACGCGGTGGCGCCCGGTGGCCAGCAGCGCAGACACCAGGTTCTCCCCGTGCGTGCGGATCGAGCCGTAGTGCGCCGACGGGCGATCGCCTTCCCAGGTGGGCGCGTACAGCACGGTGACACGGTGGTCCGGCGAAAACGGCAGGGCGCCCGCGTAGTGGTCGGCCTGCGGCCGCCCGATCTCGATCGTCCGGTGCTCGACGTCGTAGTCCCACAGCGCCCGCGACAGCCGCTCACGGGCGGCACGCCCGGCCACGAGAGCGTAGTCGTAGGCCTTGTACTGGTTGGTCGTCATGTACATCTTGTCGGACTCGCCGTGGTTGATGAACACATGCCATTGCCGTCCGTACCGGAACATCTGGAAGTTGCGCGTGTTCTGGTTCACGTAGAGCACGATACGAATGTCGTGCTTCCCGACGTACCTCTCCAGGTCCCGCACCTTCGGCACATAAGCCACGCGCAGCGCGTCGTCGTCGAGCAGCGCTTCAGCCCCCGTCACCGCCCGGGAGAGCACCACGACCGGCCACCGTTCTGAGAGCTCACGCAGCGGCGCGTACCACTGGCGGATCTGATACATGTTCACCGCGCCGTCGGCGAAATAGACCGCGATCCGCGGGTCGGCGACGCCCGCGAGAACCCGCTGTTCGGCGATTCCCTGACGCACCCGCCGGTGCGCGCGACGAGAGTCGACAACGCGCTGGAGCAGTCGGAACGCCTTGCGCACGTCCGATATGGCACCCATCCTCTCAGCCTAGCGACGCCGTCTCCGGCCGTTCCGACGTTCCCGGCGCCCGGCAGCGGATCGAGACCGAATCGAAGCAGAGCGGATGCCGTGGATCCCCCGAGTGGATGCGCCAGGGGAGCGTGAGAGGATCGAGCCGTGTCCGACGCAGACGATCATGCTGGCCCCGGGGTCTCCTTCGTCATGCCCGTCTTGAACGAGCGGGACTATCTCGCCCGGGCCGTCCAGTCCGTTCTGGCGCAAGACGTTCCTGGTCCGCTCGAACTCGTCCTGGCCCTCGGGCCCTCGTCCGACGGCACCACCGAGCTCGCGACGCGGATCGCGGCGGACGACCCACGGGTGCGGATCGTGCACAACCCGGCCGTGCACATCCCGACCGGGCTGAACGCTGCGATCGCCCGCAGCCGGTACGCCACGATCATCCGCGTGGACGCCCACTCCGAGCTCGCGCCCGGTTACGCGCGCCGTGCTCTGGAGACCCTGGAGCGCACCGGAGCGGCGAACGTCGGAGGCGTCATGCACGCCGAGGGCCGCACCCCCTTCCAGCGGGCGGCGGCGTGGGCGTACAACTCCCCCGTCGGGCTCGGCGGGGGCGCCTATCACGGCGGAGGCGCGGAAGGCCCAGCGGAGTCGGCCTATCTCGGCTGCCTGCGCCGGCACGTGCTGGACGAGGTGGGTGGTTTCGACGAGTCGATCCGGCGGGGTGAGGACTGGGAGCTCAACCTGCGCATCCGCAGCGCCGGGCACCGGGTGTGGTTCGACCCGGCCCTGGTCGTCACGTACTGGCCGCGCGAGAGCTGGACGCGTCTGGCACGGCAGTTCCGCGCGACCGGCGCGTGGCGCGGTGAACTCGTCCGGCGCTATGGGCGACGAAACAGCCTGCGCTACTTCGCCCCTCCCCTTCTCGTGGCCGCCCTCGCGATCGCGATCGTGGTCGCGCTGCTGCAGGTCACGGGCGTGGTGACCGGCACCGCGTCGATCCTGGCGAGTATCGCCTCTCTGCCGGTCCTGGCCTACGCACTCCTCGTCGTGGCCGTCGCGCTCACCGCACGCGGTCTCGGAGGCGGGTGGCGAGAGCGGATCTGGCTGGCGGCCGTCCTGCCGACGATGCATCTCTCCTGGGGTCTCGGCTTCCTCGGCGGCCTGCTGCGCGGCGCGCGAGGCACGGTCGATGCATCGCGGCTGGCCACGCGGAACACACCGCTCCCCTGACGCGCAGCGAACTCACTCCGCGTCGACGAAGCCCAGATCCAGGATGCGGTCGACGACGCGCTGCGCTGCACGGCCGTCGTCACGCGCATTGAAGCGGCGGCGCCAGCTGCGATAACGGTCGGCGTAGACGTCTGTGACGCCACCCTCTGCGGCGAGCGCGGCGTGCAGGTCCTCCTGGGTACGCACGAGCGGCCCGGGGGCTTGCTCGGCGAGATCGAAGTAGAAACCCCGCAGCCGGCCGCGATAGTGCTCGAGATCTGGCACGAAGAAGTAGATCGGCCGGCCGGTCACGGTGAAGTCGAACATCACCGAGGAGTAGTCGGTGATGAGCGCATCGGCTGCGAGCAGCAGTTCGGCGGTATCCGGGAAACCGGTCACATCGATCACGCGGGCGCCCACCTGATCGCGGCCGGGGGCGAGCGTGCGCGAGTGCCCGCGCACCAGCACGACGGCGTCAGCAGCCTGGGCGAGGCGCTCCGGGTCGAGGAAGTCCACCATGTCCTCGCGGTCGTCGCGCCAGGTCGGCGCGTAGAGCAGCACGCGCTCCCCCTCGCCGATGCCCAACCGGGTGCGGATGCCCGAGCGGTCCCCCGTGGACAGCAGGTCGTTGCGCGGATAGCCCTCGGTCCAGACCGGTCGTCCGCGGAAGGCGTAGGCCCGCCCCAGGATCCCCGCCGCATAGGGGTTCTGCGCGAGCAGGACATCCCAACGCCGCGACTCGCGCAGCACCGCGGCGATGCGGCGCGGGTGGAAACCCGGGCGGTGCAGCGCGAGCCGTTTGAGCGGGGTGCCGTGCCAGGTCTGCAGCACCTTCTGGCCACGCTTGCGCACGAAACGACGGCGGAGCCATTCGTTGACGACGAGAAGACGCGCATCGCCGCGGGCCCGCCACCATTCCGGTGTGCCCTCGATCACGGCGATCGCTCCGTCCGGCACCGACTCGGACAGATCGTTCACGCTCCAATAGCGTCGCACCGCGGGCGCGCGTGCGGCGAGCTCCCGGTCGATCGCCAGCGGATTGCAGCCCACGTGCACGCCGTAGAAGCTCTCGAAGAACACCGCGTTCTCGGTGCCCCCCTGCTGCACCGCATAACGGCCCTCGAGCGCTGCCTGCGCCTCGGGTGCTTCGAATGCCGGATCGACGGGAGCCGCGATCGCGACATCCGCTCCCGACACCGCGATGCGCAGCCCCGGCAGCACCGTGGGCGGCACGGCGATCTCGGAGAGGTCTGCCCCGTCGATCTCCAGACGATACCCGCCGGTGGGCAGCGGGAGCTCCTGCCCTCCCCACCGGGACAGGTGCAGCGGGAAGCGGGCCTTCCATGTCTTGCCGCCGCCGGTGAGGCGGCCATCGACGCGGGCTCGCGCCCCCACCAGCACGGCGCTCGCCGGGCGCTCCCCGAGGCCCGCGACGATCAGCGTCTCGGCGGACTCGTCGATCAGCGCGCTGGTCATGCTGCTCCCTTCGGGGCGGGCACTCCCCGCGCCCGGATGGCGCGGTAGACCCGTTCGGTGTTGCGCCCGTCTCGGAAGGCGTGCATCACGGCGCTCAGGCTAGCCGACGCCGCCGACCGTTCGGTGAAGACCGCGTCGTCGGTGAGGAGCACCCGCAGCTGGGCGATGGTCTCCGGCCAGTCGCGCGCCGCATCCGGACCGGCGACGTCGCGGAACCGGCCGTAGAAGCCGCGCGTCCTGGCGTAGTCCTCGGGGTCGGGAGCCAGGTACACCACCGGCATCGCGAGCAGGCCCACATCGTATGCGAGCGAGGAGTAGTCGGTGACCAGCACGTCGACGGCCGGCAACGCCGGGGTGATGTCGGCGATCGCATCGGACCCCACCAGCCGAATGCGGTCGGCAGCCACACCGGGTGGCGGGGTGTAGGCGCCGGCCCCGAGGGGATGCGAACGGACCAGCAGGGCTGTGTCGGTCTCCTCGAGCAGGTGTGCGATCGCGGCCCACTCCGACGCCGTGGGCACCGCAGGGTCCGGCGCGCCGTCGCGCCAGGTCGGGGCGTACAGCACGATCCGTGCGGCGTCGGGAAGGGCGTCGACCGCGGCGAGTGCCGCGCGCGCCCATGACCGCCGCTGTGCTGCCGTGCCGGAGGACAGCACGTCCACACGCGGCTCACCGGTCACCACCACGCGGTCGGAGCCGAGCCCGAACGCGGACTCGAGTCGCCCCCTGGCCCGGTGGGACGCCGCCGGCAGCACACGGATGCGGCGCGTGGCACGGGCATAGAGCAGCGCGAGCAGCCCCCCGAGCAGCGCCGAGTGCGGCAAGATCCGGCTCGCGAACATCGCCGGGGAGTCCAGGCCGATGCGCTTGAGGGGAATGCCGTGCCACAGCTGCACGAGGAGTGCCCCGGAGAGGCCGTAGCGGTTGGCGTCTCCGAAGCCGTGGGTGACCACCACCACGCCGGCCCGTGCGGTGGCCCACCATCCGCGCATCGTCGCCTTGGGGATCGTGCGGATGCCGAGGGCGGCCGCGTCACGGCGCTCACGCTCATCACCGGTGAGCCAGACCACATCGTGCCCGGCGCGGACGGCGGTGCGCCAGAGGGCGAGAGCGCCATCGCCGATGCCGGCACCACAACCGATCACCCAGGCGTCACCGCGCGGCACGATCAGCGTGGCCAGACGGCCGAGGGCATAGAGCGGTAGCCGCAGAAGCTGCGCGACATTGCCGGCGCCGAAGGAGAAGGACCCCACTCGGCGAGCCTATCGCGCGGTGCGGGGTCCTTCTCCGAGTCCGTCCGGAGCGGCAGTCGGCCGATCAGGTCGTGAGCGAGCCCAGGGTCACGGTGACCGTGCGGGTCTCATCGCCGCGCACGTAGCGCACCTCCGCCTCAGCGCCCGCCGCGAGGGCGCGCACCTGGGCCGTCAGGTCCTGGGCGTCGGTGATGGGCACACCGTTGAAGCCGGTGACGACGTCGCCGGACTTCAGCCCGGCGGCCTCCGCTGCGCCACCCGGGGAGAGCTTGACGATCTCCGCCCCGGCGAGCCGGGCGCCGTTGGTGTTCGACGCCGGGGTGACCGTGGAGCCGAGCAGGCCGTGGGTGGCCTCGCCGTTCTGAATCAGCTCCTGCGAGATGCGCTGGGCGATGTCCACCGGAATCGCGAAGCCGAGCCCGATCGAGCCGGCCTCTGTCGAGGTGCCGCCGGCGGTCGCGATCGCCACGTTGATGCCGATGAGCTTGCCCTCGCCGTCCACCAGGGCACCGCCGGAGTTGCCGGGGTTGATGGCCGCATCGGTCTGCACCACGGCGATCGAGATGGACCCGGTCGACGCACGCGGCGTGTTCTGCCCGGGGATGTCGAACTGGAACGGACCGCCGGAGGAGCCGTTGTCCTCCTCCGGAGCGCTCTCCGGGGTGCTCTCCGGCACGGCGGAGGAGGCGACCTGGATGCTGCGGTTGAGTGCGCTGACGATGCCGGTGGTGACGGAGTTGGCCAAGCCGAGCGGAGCACCGACCGCGATCGCCGTCTCCCCGACGTTCAGGGCGGACGAGTCGCCGAACTCGATCGGCTGGAGCCCGTCGTAGCTCTCCAGCTTCAGCACCGCGAGATCGTACACCGGGTCGATCCCGACGACCGCGGCGGTGATGAGTCGCCCGTCGGCGGTCGTGACCCGGATCGCGGGGTCGGCCACGGCGCCCCCGAGGGTCACCACATGCGCGTTGGTGAGGACGTGGCCCTGATCGTCGATCACGACGCCGGAACCGCTGCCGCCCTCTGTGCTGCTGGAGACGTCGATCGTGACCACCGACGGCACGACCTTCGTCGCGATCGCGGTGGTCTGGTTGACGTCGTCGGTGTTGTTGACGGTGACGGCCACCGGCCCGCTGGCCGGTCCGCTGGCCGCACCGCCGTTCAGCTGCGGTCCGAGCAGGCTCCCACCGAACCCGGCGATACCGCCGACGAGCGCTGCGGCGACGATGATCGCGGCGACCTTGCCCGCTCCGACGCGCGCCTTCGGCGCGGCCGGGGACAGCGGCGTCGGCTCGGCGACGGCGCTCTGCGCCGGGAGCCCGAACGCGGCGCCCGCATCGGAGAGCGGCACGGTGGGCGCTGTGGCACCCCAGCCGTGCTGCGGGTCAGAGTGGGCTGCTGCTTGCGCCGGAGACGGTGCGGCCCACCGCTCGGCGCCCGGGCCGGCGGCCGCAGGGTTCTGGGCCGCAGGGTTCTGGGCAGATGCGCCGAAGCCGGTCGGGAACGCGTGCGCCTGCGCGGGGGTCTGGTGAGCCGCGCCGGCCGCGGACGGAGTGGCGGGATCCGCCGGAACCGCGCTGCGGTCATCGGCCGGCTCACCGGTTCCAGGGGTGGGGAACTGATCGTTCATGTGTGCTCCTTCGTGCAACACCCTCAGGTTCGCCCGTGTCGCTGTGTGTTCCCTATGCAGGAAGTGGGATCCGGTTGTGCCATTACCCTGGGCGACATGGGAATCGTGGCGGGCGCGTGGCGCCGGACAGCGCAGGGTGCCGGGCTCCTCTCGGCGGATGGTGAAGCAGCCCCGACGATCTTCGCAGAGATGTCGGCGCTGGCCGCGCGCACCGGCGCCGTGAATCTCGGTCAGGGGTTCCCCGACGAAGACGGCCCCGCCGAGATCCTGGCGGCGGCGAAGGCGGCGATCGACGCCGGCGCGAACCAGTATCCGCCGGGGCGCGGCATCCCCGACCTGCTGCAGGCGATCTCCGAGCATCAGCACCGCTTCTATGGACTCGTGGTCGACCCCGAGCGCGAGGTCATCGTCACCACGGGTGCGACCGAAGCTCTGGCTGCGGCGCTCCTGGCGCTGGTGGACGGACCGGAGGACGAGGTCGTCGTCTTCGAGCCCTATTACGACTCCTATGCGGCTTCGGTGGCGCTGGCCGGAGCCCGGTTGCGCACGGTGCCGCTGCGGCTCCCGGACTTCCAGCCGGATCTCGACGACCTCGCGGCCGTGGTGAACGACCGCACCCGCGTGATCCTCGTCAACGATCCGCACAATCCCACCGGTTCGGTCTTCTCCGCCGAGGTCCAGGCGGAGGTGGTGCGCCTGGCGGCGAGGCACGACGCCGTCATCATCACGGACGAGGTGTATGAGCATCTGACCTTCACGGTCCCGCACGTGCCGCTGGCGACGCTGCCGGGCGCGGCGGAGCGCACCCTCACGATCTCGTCGGCCGGGAAGACGTTCAACACGACCGGCTGGAAGATCGGCTGGATCCACGGACCCGCCGCACTCATCACCGCGGTGCTGACGGTCAAGCAGTTCCTCACCTACGTGAGCGGATCGCCCTTCCAGTCCGCGATCGCCGCCGGGCTCCGGATGCCCGACGCGTTCTTCACCGGGATCGCCGACACGATGGCCGCCAAGCACGCGCTGCTGGGCGCCGGTCTGCGTGACGCCGGCTTCGCGGTCTTCTCCCCCGCCGGCGGTTACTTCACGGTGGCCGATGCGACAGCGCTCGGCGGCCGCGACGCCGACGCCTTCTGCCGTGCTCTGCCCGAGCGCGCCGGCGTGGTGGCGATCCCGATCAGTGCGTTCGTGACCGATGAGCACCGCGACGACTATGCCGGTCTCGTGCGCTTCGCCGCGTGCAAGCGCACCGAGGTCCTCGCCGACGCCGTCTCCCGCCTCCGCCCCTGACCCCGCACGCTTCGCCGCCGCCGCTGAAGGCGGTGGGACGGGACGACGCTCGCGGAGGTGGGGCTAACGCGGACGGACGGTGTAGCGACGCAGCTGAAGGGCCGGGTTGACGCGGCGCACGGCCGCGATCTCCGCAGCCTCCAGTTGAGCGACGGCGATCCCCTCCCCCGTGCCGACACCGGCAAGAACGACGCCGCGCGGGTCGATGATCGACGACCACCCCACGCCCACCGGGGTCGGATGGTCTGCGGCCACGACGTACACCGTGTTCTCGATCGCCCGTGCTGCCAGCAGCGTGTTCCAGTGATGCTCCTTGAGCGGACCGCGCACCCACTCCGCTGGCACGACGATCGCGTCGGCACCCGCGTCTGCAAGGGTGCGAGCCAACTCGGGAAACCGCAGATCGTAACAGGTCATGAGGCCGAACCGGATGCCGTCGACGTCCAGCACCGCCGGCTCCGTGATCGCGCCCCGCTCGATCCAGTCGGACTCCTTCTGACCGAACGCGTCATAGAGGTGCTGCTTGCGATAGACCGCCCTGATGCCTTCGGCGTCGACAGCGACCACGGTGTTGTGCACTTTCCCGCCGTCCGCCCGTTCGGCGAAACCGGCCACCAGCACCGCCGCGTGCTCAGCGGCCAACTCCCGCAGGAACGACACGAAGGACCCGTCGAGATCTTCCGCGTTCGCGGCCAGGCGCTCATCCATCGGCTCGGAGAAGGCCGCGGCGTACTCGGGGAACACCATCATCCGCGCGCCGCGCGCCGCCGCCGTGGCGGCCATGGCGGCGATGCGGTCGCGATTCCCCGCGGGGTCCGCGCCCGGAGCAAACTGGCAGACGGCGACGGAGAGGGACGGTGAAGGCGTGCTCATGGCACCATCTTCGCGCATCATCGCGGCAGCTCTTCCAACCCGATTGGCGCTCACCCAAAAGCCGTGCTAGGCTAAGTTCTTGTGCCGCGGGGTGGAGCAGTTCGGTAGCTCGCCGGGCTCATAACCCGGAGGTCGTAGGTTCAAATCCTGCCCCCGCAACAAAGAACAGCCCCTGATCTGGTGAAAACTAGGTCAGGGGCTGTTGGCTTTCCGCCTTCACGCAACCCGATCAGCGGAGACGAGGCATGCGGTACGCGGCGCCGGGGAACGCCGTCGGCGGTGTCTGCACGGCACCGCTCCCCTCGGGACGCGACGTTATCCGGGCCCGCTGACAGGCGACCGGGGCCTCCGGAGGGGCGAGCCGACGCGGCGTCCGGCCCCGGGTGCACCGGCAGCGCGGGCCACCAGTGCTCCCCGGCTCCGAACCCTAGCGCGGATAGAATCAGGGGCACCATGAACTTCGACGACATCCTGCTCTCCCTCGTCGCCCGCCGCGCGCGCAGCGGGTACGAGCTGAAGCGGTGGCTCGATGTCGAGGGCGTGTTCATCCGCGCCAACGCCGATCAGTCCCAGATCTACCGCACGCTGCGGCGCCTGGCCAAGCAGGGCTTCATCACGCACGATGTCGTGCGCAGGGGCGGCCCGGACGCCAAGGTCTACTCCATCACCGCGGACGGCGCCGACTATCTGCGCGCGCTCGCGGAGAAGCCGTACGAGCCCCCCGCCCGCTGGCAGGAGGCCGACTTCAACGCCTGGATCTCCTTGCTCGGCCCCATCGCACCCGCGACCGTCCTGACCACGATCGACCGCGAGATCGCGTTCCGGAAGGAGCAGATCAGCCGCTTCCGGGAACGCGAACGCCGCCTCGACGCCGAGCCCGGTCCGATCGCCTTCGACGCCGCGTTCGTCTCGGCGCTGCTCGACGGGCTGGATCAGTACGGTCGCGACTCGATGGACGCCTGGCTCACCTGGCTCACCGAGATGCGTGCGCGCTGGGCGATGCTGATCGATCAGGAGGCGTCAGACGACGACGCCTCGGCGAGCGCGGCCTCCAGCTCCTCCAGCTGATCCCGCCCGACGCCGGGCACACTCGCGGCCAGGTTGACCAGAGTCTCCGTCCCGCCCATGAAGGCCACCGTGCTCTCGCGGGCGAGTGCGGGCAGCGTGCCGACGATCATCGTGCGCAAACGGTCGTCCTGGAGCAGCTCCCGCACCGGCGATGAGGCGACGATCGCATCATCGGGGAAATCGGTGCGTCGGGCGGCGAGGGCGCGCGACCGCTGCACCGTGTCCCATTGGGCGGCGATGAGGAGGTGCTCTGCTCCCACGGCTCCGGTGGCCGGCAGCCCCAGCCGCTCGTACTGCTCGTGCGGCGCATCGTTGGCGCGCATGAGGTCGACCAGCAGCGTGGCCATGCGCTTCTCGAGTGCGTCGTCACGGAGCGGGGTGAGCTGTTCCGGGTCCGTCTTCAGGTCGAACAGAAGGGTGCCGAAGTCCGCCGGGTTGCCCAACGCCCAGGACGGCACCCGGAGCACCGACAGGCCCTTGGTGAACGAGAAGCCGTCGACCAGCTCCGCCTGAGCGAGCTCGGCGACGGTGAACATGCTCCGCATGTGCGTGGGCATGAGCGTGTAGTCGTACAGCGGCGAGTTCGAGGCGTCGGCGCAGGCTCGCATATAGACGTATCGGCCGTCGGTGACGCTGACGTGTCCGCCGTGGATCCCGAACAGCGCCCCGTCCCGCACCGCCGCATCGGTCGCGACGGTCTCGCGCAGCGGGCGCCCCTGCATGTCCGGCGTCGGCTCCAGGCCGAACAGGTCCAGGAGCGTCGGACCGATGTCGATGGTCTGCACGAGGCTCTCTCGACGCTCCCCGCGCACCCCGCTGCGCGGGTCCCAGACGAACAGCGGCGTGTGGATGGTCTCGTCGTACCAGGGCATCACCGACTTCCCCCACCAGCCATGCTCGCCGAGGAGGAAACCGTGGTCGGTGCACACGATCAGCATCGTGTCGTCCCACATGTCGTGCTCGTCCATCTGGTCGAGGACGCGGCCCAGAGAACGATCGCACATCGTCACCAGGGCGAAGTAGGAGTCGCGCGCGATGCGCATCTCCTCGTCGCTCTCTGTGACGCGGCGGTACGAGGGCCAGTCGAAGACGGGCTCGCTGCCGAGCCCGTACCGCTCCCGGTAACGGTCGTAACTGAAGAAGGGCTCGTGCGGGTCGAAGGTCTCCAGGTGCAGCAGCCAGCGATCCTCGTCGCGGTTGGTCTCGAGGAAGTGGAGCCCGGCGTCGAAGGCACGCGTCTGGGGGTGGTCTGCCTCGTCCCTGAGGTACTGCCGGTTGATCCAGTCCTGCCGCACCATGGCGTGCTTCGGATTCAGGTTCGCGGGGACCTCGGGGTCCGCCACGTGGCCCTTCCAGAGGTCGCCTTCCTGGCCGCGGAAGAACTCGTAGCTGTTGAAGCGGTTGTGGTAGGTCGCACCGCCGTCCTCCCAGTAGTGCTGATGGTCGGTGACCATGTGGGTGTAGACGCCCGCCTTCTTCAGCATCTCTGGCACCGAGTCGTCGAAGGGCTCCAGCGGACCCCAGGAGCGATGCAGGAAGTTGTGGCGGCCGGTGTGCAGCTCTCGGCGCGCCGGCATGCAGGGCATGCTTCCGGCGTAGCACTGGTCGAAGGTCGCGGTGCGCTGCGCGAGCCTGGCGAAGTTCGGCGCCTCGATCTCCAGCCCTCCGTAGCCCGGCAGCATCCGGCGGTTCAGGCTGTCGAACATCACAACGATGGCTCTCATGACATCATCTCTTCCTGTGGGAGGGTGGCCGCCTCGGCGTCACGCAGACGCCGACGTTCTTCGCGGCGAGCTCGCTGCCTGACGGGGTCGGCGATGGGCGCAGCCATCAGGAGCTTCTGCGAGTACTCGTGCGACGGAGCAGAGGTGAGCTCCGCTCCGGGCCCGAGCTCGACGATCTTGCCGTGGTACATCACGGCGACGCGGTGACTGATCGCGCGCACAACCGACAGGTCGTGCGAGATGAACAGGTAGGACACGCCCGTGCGCTCCTGGATCTCGATGAGCAGATCGAGCACGCGCGCCTGCGTGGACAGGTCGAGCGCGGAGACCGGCTCGTCGCACACGATGAGCCGGGGCTCCAGGGCGAGCGCCCGGGCGATCGCCACACGCTGACGCTGACCGCCGGAGAACTCCCGCGGGTACCGGTCGACGGCATCCGCGGGGAGGTTCACCGCGTCCAGAAGCTCTCGCACCCGCGCCCGCGCATCCGCCGCCGTACGCCGCTGCGTGATCAGCGGCTCTGCGAGGATGTCCCCGATCGTCATGGCCGGGTTGAGCGAGCTGTACGGATCCTGGAACACCACCTGGATCTCCTGGGAGAGCGCGCGCCGCTCGCGGTGGCTCAGCTGCGCGACGTCGCGCCCGGCGAACTCGATCGTGCCGGACGCGACGGGCACGAGACCCAGCACCGCACGGCCGAGGGTGGTCTTGCCCGATCCGGACTCGCCCACCAGACCCAGGGTCTCCCCCTGCCGGATATCGACCGACACGGAGTGGAGTGCCCGGAAGGGTGGCCGGCGCCAGCCCTTCATCGGGAACTCGACAACGAGGTCTCTGACGTCGAGGAGGCCGCTCCCCCGGACGAACTCAGTCATCGCTTGTTCCTTCCCGCAGCAGCGCGCCTCGCGGTGCGACGTCGTCGAGCGTCGAGCTCAGCAGCATCCGTGTGTAGTCGTCTTCCGGGTTCTGGAAGAGATCGTCGACGGCGCCTTCCTCCACGACACGACCGTGCTGCATCACCACGACGCGGTCACAGATGTCGGCGACGACGCCGAGGTTGTGGGTGACGAGCATGACGCCCATCCCGGATTCGGCCTGCAGCTCGCGCAACAGGTCGAGCACCTCGGCCTGCACGGTCACATCCAGAGCGGTCGTCGGCTCGTCGGCGATCAGCAGGCGCGGATTGCACGAGACGGCGCCGGCGATGAGCACGCGCTGCGCCATGCCGCCGGAGATCTCGTGGGGGTACGCGTCGAAGGTGCGCTGCGGGTCGACGATGCCCACGCGGGAGAGCAGATCGAGCGCTCGTTTCTTCGCGGCGCGCGCCGAGATGCCCAGCACCGCTCGCATGGGCTCGACGAGCTGATACCCGATGCGGAACGACGGGTCGAGGTTGCTCATCGGCTCCTGCGGGACGTAGGCGATGTCGCGCCCCCGCAGGTTGGCGAGCGCGTCCGGAGCCGCGCCGGCAAGCTCGCGACCATCGACGAGGATCGATCCGGCGACGACCCGACCGCCGCGGGGCAGCAGGCCGAGGATCGAGAACGCCGTCTGCGTCTTGCCAGACCCTGACTCGCCGACCACCCCGACGATCTCGCCCTGGCGGATGTCGAAGCCGACGTCGTGCACCACGACAGTGGGGTGTTCCGCGCTGCCGTAGGCGACGCTGAGTCCGCGAACGGACAGCAGCGCCCCGGCGTCGCCGGAACCGGCCGGCTGCGGGATGTCCTCCGCGCGGACCCGTGGCGCGGCGGCCCCAGCCACGCGTCGGCCCTGGAGCGCATCGCGCACGGCGTTGCCCAGCAGGACGAGCGCGGCGACCGTGATCGAGATCATGAGGCCGGGCCAGAGGACCGAGAGCGGCGCGATGTAGATATTCGCGAACGCGTCCTGCAGCATGCCGCCCCAGGTCGGGGTGTTGGGGTCGCCCAGGCCGAGGAACTCGAGGCCGGACTGGATGATGATCGCGATACCCGCCACGATCGCCGTCTGAATGATGATGGGAGAGCGGACGACCCGGAGGATGTGCCGCGCGATGATGCGCAGGTCGCTCAGTCCGGCCACGCGCGCGGCATCGACGTACAGCTCGCGCTTGACCGAGATCACCTGATTGCGCACGAGGCGGAAGAAGCCCGGGGCGAGCATCACGCCGAACACCACCATGCTGGCGTAGACCGAGCCGCCCAGGCTCTGGTAGAGCGCGAGGAGGACGATCATCGCCGGCAGCGCCAGGATCACATTCGCCAGCCAGCTGGAGATGCCGTCGAACAGCTTCCCGAAGTAGCCCGCGAGCAGTCCGGCGGTGGTGCCGAGGACGAGCGCTATCGACACCGCGATGAGCGCACCGATCAGAGTGTTGCGCCCACCGGCGATGAGGCGGCTGAAGATGTCGCGACCGGCACCGTCGCCGCCCAGGAGATAGTCGCTTCCCGGAGGTGCGAGGATCATGTCGATGCGCACGTCCGTGGGCGAATGCGGCGTCAGGAAGGGGCCGACCACGCTGATCAGCGTCACGAGAGCCAGCACGATCACCGAGGTGAGGCCGAGCGGGTTCTTCAGCACAGCACGGGCGAGAGAGGTGCGCGCCGTCGCGGGCGTCGCGATGGCGACGGTGTCGGGTGCGGTGGTCACTGGAGTCTCGCTTTCGGGTTGATCCAGCCGTTCGCGAGATCGATCAGGAGGTTGACGATCACGACGACGATCACGAGCGCGACGACGATGCCCATGATTGCGGGGATGTCGCCCTGGATGGAGGAGTTGACCGTGAGGGTGCCGAGGCCGGGGATCGCGAAGATGCGCTCGATGACCACCGCCCCGCCGAGGAGCGCGATGAACTGGAGGGAGAGCACGGTGAGAGCGGGCGGTGCGGCGTTGCGCAGCACGTGTCGCAGGAGCACCGAGCGTCGGCTGATCCCCCGCGCCTGCAGCGTGCGGACATAGTCGAGCTCGAGGACATCGATGAAGGCGCCGCGGATCTGCTGCGCGGCCGAGGCGATACCCCCGATCACGAGTGCTGTCACGGGGAGGACGAGGCTCAGAGCCCAGGCCGCAGGGTCGCGCTCGAAGGGGACGTATCCGGTGGCGGGGAAGATCTGCAGGGTCAGCGCGAAAGCGATGACCAGCATGAGAGCCACCCAGAAGTTCGGCAGGGCGAAGCCGATGACCGAGACGAACTGGAGGACGCGGTCGGTCATCCCGCCGCGGACCGCTGCGGTCACGCCGAGGACGGCGCTGATGGCCGCGGTCACGACCACCGCCAGGATGACCATGGAGAGGGTGACGGGCAGGCGGTTGGCGACCATCTGCGTCACGGACTCGCTGGTGAACCACGACACGCCGAGGTCTCCGACGACGGCATGACGGAGCCAGTCGAGGTACTGGGCGACGAGCGGTCGGTCCAGTCCCAGTTCCGCGGCCTTCGCCGCAACGAGCTCCTCGCTGGCGTTCTCGCCGAGGAGGTTCGTCGCCACGTCTGCGGCCGATGAGTAGACGAGGAGGAAGGTGACGGTCGAGATCACGAAGATCAAGACGATGCCGGCGAGGATCCGCCGGATGATGAAGGTCAGCATGGGTGTGCTCCCGGGTTGACGCGGGGGCGGCCGAGGAGGGCCGCCCCCGCGGAATCGGTGGGATCAGGACGCCGGAGCGAAGTTCCGGATCCAGGGCACGACGTTCCACGCCTGTGGGGTGGCGGTGACGTCGGAGGACGTGACCAGCAGGGTGTTCGCCCGGTACCAGGGCGCCAGCCAGGCGTTGTCCACGACGTACTCGTTCACCGCCTGGAAGGCGCTGATCTGATCGTCGCCCGTCGCGGTGCGCGCGGCGTCAAGGAGGGCGATGATGTCCGGGTCCGCGACGTGGGCGGTGTTCCACGGCGACTCGGGGAAGGCGAACTTGCGCAGGTCCTGCCACGGGCTCTGGCTGCCCAGGGAGAACCAGAACACCGGGTACTTGCCGGAGAGGACCTCGCCGATCGACGCGTCCGCGGCGACCTTCTCGAAGGTGATCTCGATGCCGAGCTGGCCCAGCTGCTGGGCGACGATCGGCGCGACCTGCGGGTACTGCGCCAGGTCGGGCATCGTCATCGAGAACCCGTCGGCGTAGCCGGCCTCGGCCATGAGCTTCTTGGCCTGCTCCAGGTCGTGCTCATAGGCCGCATCGAGCGCGGGGACGAAGGCCTCGCTCCGTGCGTTGAAGGCCTGCGCGGTGATCTCCCCCTCGCCGCGCGCGAGGTTGGCGAGGATCGCCTCCTTGTCGAAGGCGAGGTTGATCGCCTGCCGCACCCGCACGTCGGCGAGCGCTGGCACCATCGTTCCCTCACGGTCGTTGAGGAACAGGCCCTGCCAGTCGGTCGGATAGCGCTCGACGGTCAGACCGCTGTTCTCCGCCTCCGCGACGTTGTTCGCGAGGATCAGGCCGACGTCGACCTGACCGGACTTGAGCGCGTTCAGGCGCGCGGTGACATCGGAGATGGGCTTGATGACGATCTCGTCATAGGGGAACGCCTCCGCGTTCCAGTAGTCCTCGTTGCGCTCGTACACGTACTGACTGCCCGGGGTGGCCTCGGCGAGCACATAAGGGCCGCTGCCGATCGCACTGGTCGCCGGGTCTCCGCTGCCCAGGGAGGCGGGGCTCGCCATTGCTCCGCCGACCACCGCGAGGTAACCGAGGAGGCCGGGGTCCGGCGCGCTCAGGTGGAGCGTCAGCTCGGTCGGCGAGAGCACCTCGATCTGGTCGATCGCGGCCGCCATGTAGGAGTTCTGGCCCGTGCTGTCCTTGAGGTATTCGAGGTTGGCC
This sequence comes from Microbacterium longlingense, assembly GCF_058349825.2. Lineage (NCBI taxonomy): Bacteria > Bacillati > Actinomycetota > Actinomycetes > Micrococcales > Microbacteriaceae > Microbacterium > Microbacterium longlingense. The sequence continues at coordinate 153,691 of NZ_JBYRJA020000006.1, read as the reverse complement.
TTGACCGCCTCGGCGTCGAAGGGCGTTCCGTCTGTGAACGCCACGCCGTCGCGAAGCGTGAGGCTCAGCGCCGTCGCGTCGTCGTTGTACTCCCATGCGGTCGCGAGGTTCGGCTGCAGCTGCGCCTCGGGGTCCAGAACAAGCAGCGTGTCGTAGACCGGCATCCAGAAGTGCACCCGGGTGCCGATCTCGAGTGCGGCACGATCGAACGAGTTGTTGTCGGCCGAGGCCGCAAGTGTCAGGGTGCCTCCGCCCTCTCCCGCCGGTGCGGCCGTGGGCGAGGGGGTGTTGCCACCGCCGCAGGCGCTCAGGGCGAGGGCGACGGCTGTGGCCGCGGCGAGGGCGGCGAAGACCCTGAACGGGCGGGCGCTGCGTCCTTGCATGGCATTCTCCTTCGAATGTTTATGCGGATGAATATATTTGTGTGCAGTGGTGCGTGCTCTCTCAGTGATCCACGCAGGATCACTAGTGGATTCATCCCATAGTGGGCTGCGGGCGTATTCCTGTCAAGCCTCCGATCCGACTCCCGCAGGACCGGCGAGAGCCCACCGCACCAGGGGGCACCGCACGGGCGCGGCGGGCGCGGGGCGGACCGTTACCACCTGATTCCTTCGATGACGAGGGGTTACTCGTCGGATTTGCACACCGCCGGCACGGTGTTTCCCTGGTCAGGTGAAACGCACCGCACTCAACAGACTCCTGCCCACCGCCGCTGTCGCCCTCGTCGGCGCTCTGACCCTCGCGATGGCCGGATGCGCGGCCGACGCACCCGCCTCGGATACCGCCGACGGCGCGAACACCGAGGAGACCCGCTCGACGGTGGTGATCGGCACCGATGACGGCAACGAGCCGCACTGGCAGATCCTCACCGAGAAGCTCGCCGAGGAGGGCATCGACCTCGATGTCCGGATCATCAACGACGGCGTCGCTCTGAACCAGGGCGTGCAGGACGGCGACCTCGACATCAACCTGTTCCAGCACCTGATCTTCCTCTCGCAGTTCAACGTGAACAACGACGGCGATCTGGTTCCCGTCGGCGCCACCGCGGTCTACCCGCTGGCGCTCTACTCCGAGAAGTACAAGAGCGTGGCAGAGCTGCCGGAGGGGGCGGTCGTCGCGCTGCCGAACAACCCGACCAACCTCGCGCGCGGCCTGCTCAACCTGCAGACCGCCGGCCTGATCGAGCTGAAGGACGGCGGCAACGCGCTGTCGACCCCGGCGGACATCCTCAGCAGCAAGATCGAGCTGCTGCCGGTGGACTCCAACCAGACGGTGGCCGCGCTCAAGGACGGCAGCGCCGATGCGTCGATCGTCAACAACACCCAGGCGCAGAAGGGCGGCCTGGGCGACGAACTGATCATCTTCAAGGAAGACCTCGACAACCCGGAGCTGGCGCCCTACATCAACGCCTTCGTCGTGCACGCCGACAACAAGGATGACCCGCGCTGGCAGAAGATCGTCGACGCCTATCACTCCCCCGAGGTGGAGGCTGCGGTCACCGAGCTGAACCAGGGGAACCTGAAGTTCAAGGCCGAGTGGACCGCTGAGCAGTTGCAGGAAGAGCTCGCAAAGCTCGAGGAACAGCTCAAAGCCACCCAGTGAGCACGTCCGCGTCGCGGACGCGGACGGCACGACCAGGCTCAGGCATGCGGGTTCCGCGGTGACGACTCCGTCGCCGCGGAACCCGCATGCCCGCCGTGAACGATGATGCCGAGGAGTGAACGATGACCAGCGTCGTCGCATTCGACCATGTGTCCAAGACCTTCCCCGCCACCCGGGGGCACGACGAGCTCCGCGCCGTGGACGATGTCGATCTGAGAATCGAGAAGGGATCGATCGTCGGCGTGATCGGCTACTCGGGTGCCGGGAAGTCGACGCTCGTCCGGCTCATCAACGGGCTCGAGACGCCGACATCCGGCACCGTCGAGGTTCTCGGGGTAGACGTCGGGCGCGCGTCCGAGTCCGCCCTGCGGGCGCTCCGCGCCCGCGTCGGCATGATCTTCCAGCAGTTCAACCTCTTCGACTCCCGCACCGTTCAGGGAAACATCGAGTACCCGTTGAAGGTGGCCGGCTGGAAGAAGGAGGCCATCCGCGACCGGGTGGCAGAGCTGCTCGCGTTCGTGGGAATCGCCGACAAGGCACAGCAGTATCCGCGGCGACTGTCCGGCGGGCAGAAGCAACGCGTGGGCATCGCGCGCGCCATCGCCACCAACCCCGAGCTCCTGCTGGCCGACGAGGCCACCAGCGCGCTGGACCCGCAGACCACCGCCGAGGTGCTCGCCCTGCTGCGCGAGATCAACCGCACGCTCGGCATCACGATCGTCGTCATCACCCACCAGATCTCCATCGTCCACGAACTCTGCGACCAGGTGGTGGTGATGGAGAAGGGCCGGGTCGTGGAGAGCGGCGCGACCTACGACGTCTTCGCCCACCCGAAGGCCGGACTGACCCGTCGGTTCGTCGCGGCGGTCACGCAGGGCGTTCCGCGCGAGTCCGTCCTGCGTGCTCTCCTGTCGGGCGGCGGATCTCTGGTGAGCGTCGAGGTGAACGAGTTCTCCAGCGAGGACGTCGAGGAGGTGTTCGCGCGGCACGGCGTGCACGGCCCTGTCGTGTTCGGCGGTGTCACCGACGTCCTCGGCCGGCAGCTGGGGACGCTCACGTACCGCATCGACGCGGATGACGCCGTGCTGGACCGGCTCCTCGACGACCTCAACCAGCGCACCGAGGCTCGGGTGCTCACCGCCGCAGACCTGCCGGACGGCACGCCATCCGCGGCCGCCGACCGCGTTTCCGCACCCACGAACGGAGCCAACCGATGAGCAGCTTCCTCGTGCCGACGGCCGCAGACTGGGACACGCTGACGCCCGCGCTGCTGAAGTCGATCCAGGAGACCGTCCACATGGTCGCCGTCACCCTGGCGATCAGCGGGGTCGTCGGTCTCCTGATCGGTGCCACCCTCTACGCGACGCGCCCCGGAAACCTCTTCCAGAACCGCATCGTGTTCAACGCGATGAACTTCGTCATCAACATCATCCGCCCCATCCCGTTCATCATCTTCCTCACCGCCGTCGCACCCGTGACCAAAGTCGTCGCCGGGACGACTCTCGGCACGATCGCCGCGATCGTTCCGATGACGATCATGGCCTCCGTGGTGATCGGGCGCGTCGTCGAGCAGAACCTCGTCGCCGTCGATCCCGGCACCGTGGAGGCAGCCAGGGCGGTGGGTGCCCGGCGGCTCAGCATCCTGTTCGGCGTCGTGATCCCGGAGGCGCTCGCACCGCTCATCCTCGGCTACACGTTCATGTTCATCGCGGTCGTCGACATGTCCGCGATGGCCGGGTACATCGGCGGCGGCGGCCTGGGGAACTTCGCGATCCTCTACGGCTATCAGCAGTTCAACCAGCAGGCCACGTGGGTCACCGTCGGGATCATCATCGTGATCGTGCAGGCCGGCCAGCTCTTCGGAAACTGGCTGGCGCATCGCATCCTGCGCCGCTGACTCCTCCGTTGTCCGGGGCTGACCGCCGACCGGCGGCCGGCCCCGGACAACGGTGTGAACGCATGTTGCGCGGACGGGCCGACCAGTACACCGGGTCGCGTAGCGTTTCTCCCATGACTCCTTCGACGCTCACCAACACCCCCGTGTCGTTCGATGCCGACTCCTCGGCGCTCGCTCCGGATGTGTTCAAAGCGCTGTTCCGGGGCCATCCCGGCGGGATCGCGGTCATCACAGCGCAGGGCGCGGACGGACCGGTCGCCCTGACCGCCTCCTCGGTCTCCTCGGTGAGCGTCGACCCGCCCCTGCTGGTCTTCTCGGTGTCGCACCTGTCCTCGGCGGCACCGGTGGTGCGCGAGGCCGCGACGGTCGTCGTGCACCTGCTCGACGCAGACGACGTCGCGCTGGCACGCACCGGCGCCACCAGCGGCATCGACCGCTTCGCCGACCGCTCCATCTGGGCGCCCCTGGCCACCGGAGAGCCGGTCTTCGGCGCCGCACGCGCCTGGGCGCGCTGCAGCGTGGTCGAGCGGGTGCCTGCGGGCAACGCGACGGTCATCATCGCCCAGGCCCTGCAGGCGAACGTCGACCGCGAAGGAGGCGACGCCCTCGTCTACCACGACCGGACGTGGCACCGCCTGGGCGGCCACTCCGTCATCGACTGAGGAGCCGCAGCGGGACGCCCCCGGCTCCGGTCGGCCGGCATCGGCGCGGCCGACGGCGCGCTCGGTACGGCGTCAGGTCCGCGCGATCACACCGGCCCGTTGACGAGGGCATCACCGATGATCCGCGCCACGTAGACCCGCGGGTTGTGCGAGGCGAGCGTGCGCGCATTGCGCCAATGCCGATCGAGGGCGTAGCGCGCACTGGTGCCAGATGAGCCGAGCGCGTCGAACACCCGCGTTGCCGCGTCGAGCACCGCCGTGGTCGCCGCCAGCTGTGCCTGTCCCACGGCGATCACGCTCTCGTGCCCGAGCCCGTCGTCGTCGGGGGCGCCCGCCGCCCCTGACCTGTCGATGAACGCGTCGGTGAGCGCGAGGGAGTGCCGGAAGATCGCGTCCGCCGCGTGGATCTCGGCGGAGATGCCTCCGATCACCTCCAGCAACTCCGGGTCTGCCGTCGGCGTGGGCCCGGTGGCGTTCGGATGCGAACGCACGCGATCCCGCAGGGCAGCCACCCCGTCCCGCTCGATCGCGTGACCGATGCCGATCAGCAGCGCGTTGAGAGCGGACTGGTAGAACTGCGCCTGATAGCTGTAACGCGTCGCATAGGGGAACACCCGATCGGCGGGGACATGCACGTCGTCGTAGACCACGCCGCCGCTGCCCGTGAGACGCTGCCCGAAACCGTCCCAGTCATCGCCGACGTGCACGCCCGGCGACGATGTGTCGACCAGCGCGACGACGCGGGCCCCGTCCGGGAGCACGCCGAGCACGGTGGCCCAGTGCGCGTAGACGCTGCCGGTGGCATAGTACTTCGTTCCGCGCAGCAGCCATCCGGCGCCGTCCGGGACCAGCGTCGTCGACACCGCAGCGGCGGCATCGGCCTGCCCCGGCTCGCTCCACCCGCCGCCGACGATCTCGCCGGCCGCGAGACGGACCAGCCACGCGTCGGATCGCGGATCGGCGCGATCGTACCGGCGGTCCTCGAGGAAGGAGAGGTGATTCCGCCAGATGTGGGCGAGGTTGACGTCGGCCGTCGCGAGCTCGGCGATCAGCCGGAGCACCGTGGACAGTCGCGCGTCCTCGCCGCCGAGCTCACGCGGCACGCGCAAACCGGCGAACCCCGCGTCGATCAGGCGCTGCAGCTGGGTACGGGGGTGGGCGCCGGCGCGCTCGCGCTGCGCCTCGCCCTCAGCGATCTCAGCGAAGAGCGGTCGGAACCGCTCGGCGAGCCGGGTGAACTCGTCCTCAGCCGTCTCGAGCACAGTGTGTGTCATGACCTTCTCCTCGCCGCTGTCGTGATCGCGAGGCGCCCTCGCAGAGTGGGTTCTTCGTAGTCCTCACGGAAAAGTCCGCGCCGGCGCAGCAGCGGCAGCACTTCGTCGACGACGGTCGTCAGCCCGGCGGGGAACGCATCGGGCATGAGATTGAACCCGTCGGCCGCGCCCGCGCGGAACCAGGTCTCCAGCGTGTCGGCGACGCGCTCGGGGGTCCCGACGATGATCGGATGCCCGTAGCCGCCGTAAGCCCGCAGCAACGCGCGCACGGTGAGCCGATGGGTCCGTGCGTAACGCACCGTCGTCGCGCGGAATGACAGGCTCGCAGCGAACGAGGCCGGATCCTCCGGCACCTCGGTGATCTCGGCGGGCAGCTCGGCGTCCAGCGCGAAGGCCGCCGCGTCGCACCCGAGGATCCCCGACAGGCGGCGCAGCGTGTAGTCGTCCGGCCCGAGCTCCTCCCAGGCGTCGTAACGCCGAACGGCCTCGGCTTCGGTGCTCCCGATCACGAGAGCGAAGCCCGGCAGCACGCTGAGCTCCTCGTCGCGGCGTCCCGCCTCGCCGACGTACCGCTTGACGAGGTCGTAGTGCTCGATCGCCGATTCCAGCGTCATCTCAGCGCTGAAGACCGCGTCGGCGTGCTGCGCCGCGAGCCGGCGGCCCGCGGTGGTGCCTCCGGCTTGCACGACGACCGGTGAACCCTGGGGGCTGCGGGGCAGCGCCAGGCGCGCGCCACCACCGCCGAGCGCCGCCGGGATCGGCACGGCGTCGCCGCCCGCACCGGCCCAGAGGGTCCGCACCGTCGTGACGACATCGTGGGCGCGCGCGTATCGTGTGTCGCGGTCCAGGCCGGAGCGGATGCCGAAGTTCTCCCCCACCTGGGGATCGGCGGTGGTCACGACGTTCCAGCCCGCTCGTCCGCCGGAGATGTGATCGAGCGTGAGCACCCGCGCGGCCAGCTCCACCGGGTCGTTGTAGGTCGAGGTGAGCGTGCCGACGAGGCCGATACGCTCCGTCTCCGCGGCGACCGCGGAGAGCGCCACGGTGGGTTCCAGCGCACCGGAGGGGCGCGCGGACGGGTCGGCGAGAGCGGGGGCGTCGGCGAGGAAGAGCGCGTCGAGCGCACCCCGTTCCGCCTCCCGCCCGACCGCTGCCCAGTAGTCGGCGTCGATGAAGGAGTCCCCCGCGAGGCCGGGCGCCTGCCACGCTGCTGGCCGCTGCCCGAGACCGAGGACGTTCACGCCGAGGACCATCTGGTCGCGCGCCCCGGGCCGACGTCCCCGCCCTGCGGGCACGCCGCTGCGCAGCGTCGCGTCGGCCACGCTCTGCGCTGCGGCACGGGCGCTCAATGGAGCACCACCGGATCGGCGAATGCCCGAACCGGGTCTCGGAGTGAGGACACGACCGCGGGGAGACCCAGCGCGCCACGGATACCACCCGTCCCCCGGCGTGCGTCACCCCGACCGCGCGCCCCGCTCCGCTGCTCGGCCGCCGCGGTCTTCCGCAGGGCGCGGAGGTTGCTCTCCGTGGCCCCGGCGAACACCGTCCCGATCCGCTCGTCATCAGCCGACACCACCGTGCCTGCCGCGGTGAGTGCGACATCAGCACCGGGCACCACCCGATCCGACCACACCGCGATCGGCGGACGCTGCGCCGGGTCGACCGGAACCTGCAGCGGGCCGCGGACCTGGAAGACGGCGTCGTGGTCGACGCGGACGATCCGATCGGAGTCGACGAAGACCTTGGTCTCACGATCGGCGACGATGGAGTCCTGCGGCCAGGACTCCCACAACCCGCGCATCGCGACAGCGGCGTCAGAGATCAGCTCCTCCGCTGCGGCGGCGCGGGTCGTCGGCAGCAGCGTCGGGGCGGGAGCGAGCGCCACCCCCGATCGCGATCCGGTCGTCGCGGCGAGCGACGCGATGCGCCGGGCCAGGTTGTACGGGTAGTCACGTGCCACGGAGGCCGTCACCAGCCAGCGGGCCCCGGGGAAGCGCCGGGCGAGACCGGCGACGAGAACGCTCGGGTCCGGTCCGCGCTGCTCCCCGGAGACGACGTCGTCCGGCCGGCCGATGATCACGGCGTCGACGCGTTCGATCCACGCCGCGAGCGGGTGATCGGGCTGGGCGCCGGAGAGGGCGAGCCCCTCCGCCGCCGACAGGGCCAGGACGACCAGTCCCGGAGATGCGGATGGCACGCGACGAACCTCCTCCAACGAACGGAATCGACTCCGGCCGGGTGCCGACGCGCATCCGACCACCCCATCGTGCGCCTGCCGGGGCGCGGCCGGAATTCCTCTTACCCCCTGTTACCGGGCGTTGCGATGGAAGACACGACAGCCTCTCCGGCCTCGCGTTTCGCGCTACCGCGAGGCTGCCGCCCCGGATCAGGCGCGGCGGAGGATCCCCGCCGTGACACGGGCGCTGAACCGGAGGGCATCAACGGGCACGCGCTCGTCGGCGGCGTGGAACTGCCCGTACACATCGAAGTCGGCCGGAACGCGCAGCGGCGTGAACCCGTACCCGTGGATCCCCAGGCGCGCGAAATGCTTGTTGTCGGTCGATGCCGGCAGCCGGTACGGGAGGACCGTGCCGTCGGGATCCTCGGCGGCGACCTCCTCGGCGATGACCCGCTGCAATCGTGTGCCCGCGGGTGCGGCGATCGCACGGGATCCGCCGAGCCAGTCGATCACGGCATCGGCGCCTGCGAGACGCTGCAGGGTCTCACGCACCTGCTCTTCCTCGCCAGGGAGCGCGCGGATGTCCAGCAGCGCCGATGCCTCACCGGGGATCACATTGCCCTTGAGCCCGGCACGGAGCACCGTGGGCGCGACCGTGCTGCGCAGCGATGCGCCGATCAGCTCACCGGGAAATCCGAGCGCAGCGAGGTCGTCTGCCAGTGCGTCGTCCTCGAAGGCGCGTCCGGTGGCCGCTGCGAAGGCGGCGAGCAACGCTTCGGTCGCCTCGTCGCGCGTGACGGGGAAGGCGTGCTCCCCGATCCGTACCAGCGCGTTGGCCAGCCGGATGACGGGGTCATCCGGGCGCGGGCGCGAGCCATGCGCCGCGGCACCGCGAGCAACGAGCGACGCGGCGAGGGCGCCCTTCTCCGCGGTCGCGAAGAGATAGGCCCGGCGATTCCCGAGCGGCACCGAGAAGCCGCCGACCTCGCCGAGCGCTTGCGTGGCGCCGGCGAACAGCTCGGGGCGGTTCGCCACGAGCCAGCCCGCGCCCCACTGTCCCCCGGCCTCTTCGTCGGCGACGAAGGCGAGGATCAGATCACGCCGGGGCACCGCCCCCGTCAGCGCGAACCAGCGCGCGACGGCGAGCAGCACGCCGGCGAAGCCCTTCATGTCCACCGCGCCGCGCCCGTAGAGGTGGCCGTCCTCGATCACGCCCCCGAAGGGCGGGCGGGTCCAGTCCGCCTCCACGACCGGCACCACATCCAGATGGGCGTGCACCACCAGCGCCCCCGCCGCAGGGTCGCTCCCGGGAAGCCGGGCGAGAACGCTCCCGCGGCCGGGGACGGGTTCGACGAAGACGGATCCGATGCCGGCGTCGGCGAGCCGCTCCTGCACGTACCGGGCCGCGCGGGTCTCGCCGTCGCCGATGGTCGCGGGGTCCGCGGTGTTCACGCTGTCGATGCGGATGAGGCCCGCGGCGAACGCCAGCGCCTCCTCCTCGAGCCGGGTGGTCTCTGTCGCGGAGGTCATGGCGCCACGATAGGCGCGATCCCCGCATGCAGCGCACCCCGGCGAGACACCCCGTAACGGGGCCGTCATCGCTCCGCGTCACGCGCGGTCATGCATCGCAACAACGATGGCCCTGCCGTTACGTGATCGTTATGCTGTGACTATCGCGGCGCCCGAGTGGCTTCGGTAGGCGGTCCATACCCGCCGATCTGAGGGTTCGATTCCCTCCGTCGCGTCGAGATCCCCAGAACAGGCGAACAGCACCAAAACAGGCGAACAGCACGAGAAACTGCCTGTTCTCGTGCTGTTCGCCTGTTGTGGTGCTGGGTGGATCAGCCAGCGCTGTCCAGGGCCAGCAGCTTCTCGATCGTGGCGGTCAGACGCTCGTCCGCCGCGGCATAGGCGGCGAGGTCGCCCGCCTTGAGCGCGGCGTCCTTGTCCGTCATCGCCTGCCGTGCCTCGTTGAGCAGCGAGTCCAGCGTCACGTCGGCCGGGACGCCGGTGCCCGGGGTCGTCCCGCCCTCCGGCGTCTCCCCCTCGGCCGGCTCACTGCCCGGCTCCTCCGGCTCGACGTCGTCATCGCCCGTCGGCGCACCGGAGTCGCCGCCGAACAGGGTGTCCAGGGCGCCGGCGAGGGTGTCCTCGAAGGCGAGCTGGTCACCGAAGGCCACGAGCACCTTGCGCAGCAGCGGGTAGGACGTCCCACCGGTGGACTGCACGTAGACCGGCTGAACATACAGCAGACCGCCACCCACCGGAAGGGTCAGCAGGTTGCCCAGCTTGACGTCCGATGCGCCGATCCGGAGCACGTTCATCTCCTGCGCGATGGCGGTGTCGGAGTTGAACGAGTTCTGCACCTGGCCCGGTCCTGGCACCGTAGTGTCCGCGGAGATCTCCAGCAGGCGCAGCGTGCCGTAGTCCTCGCGCACCTCGCCGGAGGTCGAGCCGGCATCCGCATCGACCGCGAGATAGCCCATGAGCACGTTGCGCGTGCCGCCGTCGGGGATGAACGTCGAGAACATCGAGAAGGTCGCCTCGTCCTGGCCTGGCATCTTCATCGACAGGTAGTACGGCGGCTGCAGCTGCGCCTCCGAGGTCGGGTCGTTCGGGGTGGTCCACGCGTTGTCACGCTGGTAGAAGGCGCGCGCCTGGTCGACGTGATAGGTGCCGAGCATCGCACGCTGCACCTTGAACAGGTCGGTCGGATACCGCACGTGGCTCATCAGGTCGCCCGACATCTCGCTGATCGGCTCGAGCGAGGTCGGATAGACCTTCTGCCAGGCCTGCAGGATCGGATCCTCGGTGTCCCACGCGTACAGCGTCACGCTGCCGTCATAGGCGTCCACCGTGGCCTTGACCGAGTTGCGGATGTAGTTGATCTCATCGATCAGCAGATTCGGCCGCGGGTTGGTCGAGTCGCTGATGGCCTGGGACAGACTCACCTGCTTGGAGTACGGATAGGTGGCGCTGGTGGTGTAGCCGTCGACGATCCACACGATCCGTCCGTCGACCACGCTGGGGTACGGGTCGTTGTCGAGCGTCAGGTACGGCGCCACCTTCTGCACCCGGTCGCGCGGGTTGCGGTCGTAGAGGATCTGCGAGTCCTCGTTCAGGTCGTCGGAGAACAGGATCTGCTCCGACTGGAACTTCAGGGCGTACACGACGCGGTTGAACACGCTGCCGATGCTGGGCCCGCCGTCGCCGGAGAAGGTGTAGTTCGTCTGGCTCTCGCCGTCCTGACCGCGGGGGTAGTCGAGCTCGATCGGCGCGGTGCCCTCCGGGGCTCCGACGATCGAGAACTCGGGCGAGCCCTCGCCGAAGTACACGCGCGGCTCGTAGTCCATGTCGGTGAACACACCCCGCGAGGGGATCTCGCTCTCGACGAAGACCGGCTCGCCCTCGCTCGTGCGCTCGTTGCCCTTGGCCGCGACCATGCCGTAGCCGTGGGTGTAGACCAGCGTGGTGTTCACCCACGACCGCGCGCTGGCGTCGAGCTCATTGAGATCGAGCTCGCGGATCGCGACGATCATGTCCTGGGTCTCCCCGTCGATCTCGTAGCGGTCGACGTCGAGCGTGGGGGTGAACCGGTAGTAGCCGCGGTACTGCTGCAGCTGCTGCACCGTGGGGCTGATCAGGCCCGGGTCCATGAGCCGGATGGATGCGGTGGTGTCCGCGTCTCCGCGCAGCTGACCGGCCTCGGCCTCGGTGCGCGCCTCGAACGGCACCTTCTCGACGTTCGACAGGCCATACGCCTCGCGGGTCGCGTCGACGTTGCGCTGATAGAACGGCGTCTCGAGCACCTGCTCGTTCGGACGCACCTGGAAGGTGGTGACCGCCCACGGGTAGGCGATGCCGACCACGAGCGACGCGGCGACGAGGAGCGCGGTCGCCACCAGCGGGTAGCGCCAGCGGCCGATGATCGCGGTCACGAAGAACAGCACAGCGACGAGCGCGGCGATGACGGCGAGGATGGTCATTCCGGGGATCACGGCATTGGTGCCGGCATAGCCGGGGCCGGTGATACGGCCGTTGGGCTCGATCACGGTGAGGTAGCGATCCAGCCACAGGCTGGCGGCCTGCACGAGCAGGTAGAGGCCCGCGAGGACGGCGAGCTGGATGCGTGCCGGCTTGGAGATGCGCAGCTCGCGCTGGCCGACGCGGACCGAGCCGTACAGGTACGACACGAGGGCCGTGGCGATCAGGCACAGCAGCAGCACGGCGGAGGCGAAGGCGAGCACCATCGAGTAGAACGGCATGGCGAACAGGTAGAACCCGGTGTCCAACCCGAACTCGGGATCGGTGACCCCGGTGCTCACGCCGTTCGCCCAGAGCCAGGCGGTCTGCCAGTTGCCGGCCGCGGCGAAGCCGGCGAAGATGCCGAAGAAGATCGGCATGCCCCACATCGCGAGGCGGCGCAGCGGCTCGACGACCTCCTGATAGCGGTCGAGCTGGGAGCTCAGCTGCACATAGACCGGGCGGAGCCGGTAGGCCAGCTGCAGCGCGATGAAAAGCGGCGCGGCCATCGCGAGGAAGCCGATGACGAACATGAGCACGGTGGCGAACCAGCGCGTGGTCAGCACCTCGGAGAATCCGAGTTGATCGAACCACAGGAAGTCGGTGTAGAAGTTGGCGAAGCCGAAGAACGCCGCGATGAGAGCCGCGATGATCGCGATCGTCACCGCGAAGATGCGTCGGGAGGGTGCTGGCGTGGCCGGATTCGGCGCTGAAGTCGTCGTGGTCACCCGACCATCCTAAACGCCGCGGCTGAACGCACGGCGGACGGCAGCGACGACGACGCTCAGCGCGTGGCTGCTGCGGCCGCCTCGCAGGTCGGCAGCGCGTTGATGTCTCCACCGTCTGCGATCACCCCGATGGCCTCGAGGGACTCGTCCAGCGAGCTCGTGCGGATGACGCGCAGCCCGTCGGGGATGTGCCCGACCACCTGGTCGCAGTTGTCCGCGGGGGCGAGGAAGTAGTCCGCTCCGTTGTCGCGCGCGCCGTACAGCTTCTGCCGGATCCCGCCGATCGGGCCCACGTCTCCGGAGACGTCGATGGTGCCGGTTCCGGCGATCGACGCTCCGCCGGTGAGCTCGCCCGGCGTGAGGACGTCGACGATGGCGAGGGCGAACATCATGCCGGCGCTCGGGCCGCCGACGTTCTCGAGCTGGAACTCGACATCGACCGGAAGATCGAACGACGCCGCGAAGGAGACTCCGATGAGCCACGCCGTCTCGCCGTCGATCTCGCCCCGTGCCGGAGCGACCTCGACCGTCACGTCCTCCTCGCCCCGGCGGAGCTGGAGCGACACCGGCTCGCCCTGGCGCTCCTGGATGATCTCCCGCAATGCACCAACGTCGGTGATCGCGGCGCCGTCGGCGGCCACCAGTACGTCCCCGACCTCGACGAGCCCCGCGGCCGGGGAATCGTCGGTGAGCCCTGCGACCGTCATGCGCAGACCGACCTCGTACCCGAGATGCGTGAGCGCGGCGGCCGTGGCCTCCCCCTGCGAGTCGGTCATGAGCACGGCGTTCTGCTGATTGCGCTGCTCCGTCGTGACCCCGGCGGGGAAGACGCTGTCGAGCGGGAGCACGGCGAGCGACGGATTGAACCAGGCCTCGATCAGCTGCGGCCAGGCGAGCCGGTGCTCGCGATCCCCCAGGAGCTGGACCGTGGTGAGGTAGAGCTGTCCGGAGGTGGGAAAGGTCTCGGCGCCTTCGACGGTGAACAGCGGAACGGACTCGCCGTCGGCGTTCTTCACCGTGCCCAGGGTGTCGGTGATGGGCCCCGGCTGCTGGATGACATAGGGGGTGGGGAGGAAGGTCAGCACCACCAGACCGATCAGCGCGATCGAGACGGCCCACAGCCCGATGACGGTGCTCCGCTTGCGGGGCGGGCGCGCCGGAGGCTCGCCCGGCCGTGCCTCGCGACGGGCCTCGGAGCGGGACGCCGGGGCGGGGGCGCCCGGTGCGTCCACGATCCGCTCGCCGAAGCGGGGCTCGCCGGGGTACGGGCCTGTCGCCATGGTCTCTCCTTCTGACGCCCGCGGCCGGGCGGCGGGCGGAGACGTTCGCGAGCGGCGTACAGGAAGTTCGCCCAGCTCCGGGTGGAACGTCTGATGGTGTGACTAGCGTAGAACTCGACGGCTTTACGAGCGCTGAGAGGGTGCACATGTCCCACGATGACAACCCGCAGAACACGCCGGGCCCCGACGACTTCCGCGAGTTCCTGCGCCGCATGATGAACGGCGAGGGCGGCTTCTCCTTCGACGGCGTCAACCCGTTCGGGGCGGGTGAGGGCGTTCCCTTCGATCCGGCGATGCTCGGCCCGCTCCTGCAGCAGCTCCAGGGCGCGTTCGGCGGCGACCCCTGGGGCAACGCGCGCACGCAGGCGCTGCATGTCGCCAATCAGGAGGGTCAGCAGATCCCGGCAGCGTCGCGATCCTCGCTGGCGGACGCCTTCACGCTGGCGAACCTGTGGCTCGGCGAGGCCACGGTGATCTCCGAGCTCACCGACGCCCCGGCCCCGCTCACCCGCGGGGAGTGGGTCGAACGCACCTTCCCGGTGTGGCGCGAGCTGGCCGTGCCGGTCTCGACCTCGATCGCCGACTCCCTCACCACCGCGCTCGATGAGCAGGTGCCGGAAGAGATGCGCACGATCATGCAGAGCGCGGGGCAGATGATGCGCGGCCTCGCGGCGGGGTTGTTCGCCGCGCAGTTCGGCCGGGTGCTCGGCGAGCTCTCGCGCGAGGTGGTCTCCGGCGGAGATGTCGGCATCCCCGTACTCCCGCCGGGCACGGCGGCGATCGTGCCGCAGAACCTCGCGGCCTTCGGAGAAGGACTCGAGATCCCGGAAGACCAGATCGCGCTGTACCTGTCGGTGCGCGAGCTGGCCTACGCCCGCCTCTACCGCCACGCGCGCTGGCTGCACCTGCACGTGATGACGCAGATCACCGAGTTCGCCCGGGGGGTCTCGGTCGACGTCGAGGCACTGGAAGACGTCGCCAGCCGCCTGGACCCCTCGAACCCGGAGGAGCTGCGCGCCGCGATCGAGGGCGGGGCGCTGCTCCCCGTGCTCTCCGAGGTTCAGAAGGAGGCGCTGGAACGCCTGGAGAATCTCGTGGCGATGATCGACGGCTGGGTCGACGTGGTCACGGCCGCGGCGACAGCGCGCCTGCCGGACGGCGTCCGCATCGCCGAGGCGGCGCGCCGGCGCCGCGCGGTGGGCGGCCCCGCGGAAGACGCACTGGGCGCCCTGGTCGGACTGCGTCTGCGACCGAAGCGACTGCGCGAGGCCGCGGCGATGTGGCGGGCGATCACCGACGCCGTGGGCGTCGCCGCCCGGGACGGCCTCTGGGACTACCCCGACATGATGCCCACCGCGGAGGACATCGACGACCCTGCCGCGCTCATCGCACGGCTGCAGGCGCGGCTGCGCGGCGAGGAACCCGCCCCCGATGAGATGGATGAGGCTCTCGCGCGTCTGCTCGACGGCGATGACTTCTCCGCAGACGCCGGTGAGGCATCCGACGCTGACACGACCTCGGGGACGGAGGACGACGGCCCCGAGGCCGGCGAGCAGCCGGTCTGACCCGGGTGCCGGCGCCCACGCACCGGCACCCGGGAGCTCTTCCCGCATCGGGACCGCGAGCCGCGTTCTCCACAGCTCTCGGTTCCCTCGGACGTGAGGGGACGGCACGCCGCAGAATCGGATCATGCGGACGCTCCGGCTGGACCCGACCTACCCGATCCTGTGGCGTGATGCGACCACCCTCCAGTTCGGGATGCCGGCGCTGGTGACCCTCGACGACGTCGAGCCGTGGGCCGAACGCCTGCTGCTGGCCCTGCACAGCGGTGTGCGGACGGCGGCCTTCGACCTCGCGGCGTTCCGCTGCGGGGCGCCGCGGGACGCCGCCCACGCCCTGCTCGCGCGCATCGCCGACGTGCTCCTGCCGGATCCGGTTCCGCTCCCCTCGGTGGTGGTCGTCGCCCGGGACGGAATCTCCGCGGCGACGATATCGCGCATGCACGAGGCCCTGACCGACGAGGGCGTCGCGCTGGAAGAGACGGCCAGGGCCGACATCGTCATCGCACTGTTCGCCGGTGTCGCGACGGCGCGGGGCCTCGCCGCCTCCCTGCGCGCGGATCGCGCTCATCTGCCGATCGCCTTCGACGCCGGCGGGGCGAGCGTCGGACCGCTCGTCGTGCCCGGCGTTTCGCCGTGCCTCAGCTGCCGCGACGCGCATGACCGTGATCGCGACCCCGCCTGGCCGGCACTGCACGCGCAGCTGATCGGCCGGGGGCCGGAGCGTCCTCCCCTGCGGATCATCACCCGGGCAGCGCACAGCGCGGCACACCTGCTGCGGCGCTGTGCGGAGACAGCGGGGGCGGACACGGGCATCGTGCGGCTCAGCCCGGACGACCGCTCACATCTCCGGCCGGCGATGTTCCACGCAGGATGCCGGTGCCGATCTCTCGCAGGAACCGCGACGGCGAACGACCGGACGATCCCTGCCGCCCTTCCGACCATGTCAGCGACAGGGTGCGCGCGGCGCGCGTGATGCCGACGTAGGCAAGACGACGCTCCTCGTCGATCGCATCGAAGCCGGTCGCATAGGAGATGGGCAGCAGGCCCTCTGAGCAGCCGGCGAGGTGCACATGGGGCCATTCGAGCCCCTTCGCGGCGTGCAGGGTCGACAGCGTCACGGTGTCCAGCGCCGGCTCGTGCTGATCCTTCGCGCGCGCCATCAGCTCATCCGCGAAGGACCGCAGTGTCGCGCCGGGTCCGGCATCTTCGGCGAGCCGGAGGATCGCCCGTCGGGCTTCCCATCCGTCGCGCTGCGCGCCCCCGGCCTGCGGAGCGTCGTCGGTGTACCCCACCCCGCGCAGCACGTCCCTGACCGTCGCGAGGAACCCGGTCGAGACCGGCGCCACAGCGGCGGCCCGAAGGGCCAGCACCGCTTGACGCACCTCCGGCATGTCGAAGAAGCGCGTGCCGCCCAGCACGCTCGTCGGCACCCCGGCGTCGGCCAGGGCCGCCTGGATCAGGGCAGACTGCGCGTGGGAGCGATACAGCACGGCGATCTCGCTCGGCGCAGCCCCCTGGTCGATCTGGGCGGTCACCGCCCGGGCGATCCCGGCGGCCTCAGCGGCGTCCGAGGGGAATCGCGCGACGGTGGGGGGTTCGGCGCTGGGCGCCGAACGCGCGGGGATGAGCTCGAGAGCGCCCGGCCGTCCCTTCATGAGCGCGTTCGCGGCCGCCAGCACCGGGGCAGGCGAACGGTAGCTGGTCTCGAGCCGCACCACGCGCGCATCGGGGTGGCGCCGCTCGAACTCGAGCAGGTATCGCTGGTCGGCACCCGCGAACGAGTAGATGGTCTGGGACGCGTCACCGACGACGCACAGGTCGCGCCGGTCACCCAGCCAGAGCTCGAGCAGATGGTTCTGCAGGGGCGAGACGTCCTGGTACTCGTCCACCGTGAAATGCCGGTACCGCTCCCGCACCGTCGCGGCCACGCGCGGTTCTGCTTCGAGCATCCCGGCACACGCCAGCAGCACATCCTCGAAGTCGAGCTGGTGCCGCTCGTCCTTGATGCGTTCGTAGGCCTCCTGAATGCCGGAGAGCGCCGTCACGTCGAGACCGGTCACCTGCGGTCCCCGCACCGCGCCCTCCGTGATCGACAGCATCGACACCTTGCGCCACTCGATCGCCGCAGCGATATCGCGCAGCGTCGCGGTCTCGAACCGATGGCCGGCCTCCTGCGCCGCCTGCGCCAGCAGCCGCACCTTGTTGTCGATGATGCGCGGCGCCGTACCGCCGGTGAGCGTCGGCCAGAAGTGGTTGAGCTGCGCCAGGGCTGCGGCGTGGAATGTGCGTGCC
The DNA here is from genome assembly GCF_058349825.2 of Microbacterium longlingense. Classification (NCBI taxonomy): domain Bacteria; kingdom Bacillati; phylum Actinomycetota; class Actinomycetes; order Micrococcales; family Microbacteriaceae; genus Microbacterium; species Microbacterium longlingense. The sequence continues at coordinate 136,192 of NZ_JBYRJA020000006.1, read as the reverse complement.
GCGACACCGGCCGCTCCGAGCGCTCGCAGGCGCCCCCGCAGCTCTCCGGCCGCTTTCGCGGTAAAGGTGACCGCGAGCACCCATTCGGCACGGTACACGCCCGTCTCGACGCCGTGGGCGATGCGATGGGTGATCACCCGGGTCTTGCCGGCACCGGCTCCGGCCAGCACCGCCACCGGTCCGCGCAGCACGGCCGCTGCCGCCCGCTGCCGCTCGTCGAGTCCGTCGAGGACGCTCACGCGCGCCCTTCGAGCCAGTCCGAGATCAGGGAGTGCGCGATCGTGGGGGGTCCGGGCAGGCGCACGTCGCCCTCACCGGCGTAGGCACGACGCACGTCCTCGCGCGTGAACCAGCGCACGTCGATGATCTCCTCGCCGTCCGGACGGGCTGCGTCCGGATCGACGGCGACCACGCGGAAGCCGACCATGAGCGACCGGGGGTAGGGCCACGGCTGCGATCCGCGGTAACGCACATCGCGCACGCGGATACCCGCCTCCTCTTCGAGCTCGCGGTGCACGGTGGTCTCCAGCGACTCTCCCGCTTCCACGAACCCGGCGAAGCAGCTGAACATCCGGCCCTGCCAGTTGGCGTTGGCGCCCAGCAGCAGGCGATCGCCGTCCGGGTGCTCGACCGCGACGATCGCTGCCGGATCGGTCCGGGGGAAGTGATCGCGCCCGCACGCGCTGCACCGGCGCGACCAGCCGGCCTGGGCGATCTCGGCAGGGGCACCGCAGCGCGGGCAGTGCGCGCCGTCGGCGAGCCAGCCGGCGAGCGCGACGGCCTCGACGAGGAACTCGGCATCCTCCCCCGTCATCCGCTCGTCGATGTCGCGCACCGTCGCCCAGTCGCCTTCCCAGCCGAACCAGGTGTCTGCGGGCAGGGCAGCGAGCAGAAGAGGGGCGCCGTCGCTGCGGGTCCCCAGGAACGCCCACCCCGTTCCCTGGCCGGTGAGATCGATCTCGGTGGCGGGGATCCCGGCGACACGCCCGTCGACCACCGGCACCGCACCACCGCGCACGACCACGACACGGGTCGCGGCATCAGCGCGGAGACGGTCGATCAATCCATCCTCATCGCGGAGACGAGCCGTGCGATCGATGGTTCCCGGTTCATCAGGACGATGCCCGACGGCGCCGCGGCTGCTGTCCTCCTGCGGTGCGGCGCTCATCGGATCCCCTCTTCCCGGTGCAGAACATGTCGGACGCAGCGCCGCAGGGATCGGCCGGGATCGACCCCGGCGCGGATAACCTGGAGACCATGGCCCGCTCAGTTCTCACTCTAGCCGCGGCGGTCACAGCGGCCCGCCCCGGCGCTGATGTCTCCGGCGCTCGCGAGCTCACCGCCGGGGGCGACGCTCGCTTCGACTCCGCCGTGGTGACGCTGCGCGACGGCGGCGAGCTCGTGATCCGCGTCGCGTCCAGCGATGACGCCGCCGCCGAACTGGGTGCGGAGGGGCTGGCACTGCGCGCCCTCACCGACGGTGCGCGCGCCGTGCTCGGACTCGGCGTGCCGGAGTACGTCGGCGAGACACGCGTCGGAGAGGACCGGGCCCTGGTGGCGACGTTCCTGCCCGGGTTCCAGATCGATGACGCCGACATCCCCGCGGGACGCGGAGCAGCCGTCTCGATCGGCGAGGCGATCGCGGCCCTGCACGCTCTGCCTGGCTCCGTGGTGCGCAGCGCCGGCCTGTCTGAGCGCTCCGCCGCGCAGGTGCGCGACGACATCCGCCGCCTTGTCGACCGCGCAGCGGCCACCGGACACGTGCCTGCACGGCTCACCGTGCGCTGGCGCGAAGCCGTGGAGGACGACACGCTGTGGCGCTTCGCCTCCACCGTGATCCTCGGCAGCGCGCATGACCGGTCCTTCCTTTTCCGCGACGACCCGGAGCGCGGCCCGGAGGTCACCGGGATCGTCGGCTGGCACGCCCTGTCGATCGGTGACCCGGCCGCCGATCTCGCGTGGCTGAGCAGCGCCCCGGAGGCTGCGGCCGACGTCCGTGCGTCCTATGCGGCGGCCTCGGTGCGAACACCGGACCCGGCGCTGGGCGTGCGGGCACGTCTGCACGCCGAGCTGGAATTCGCACAGTGGCTCGTCCACGGCGACGAGACGCGCCGTCAGGATGTCATCGACGACGCTGCGGCCCTCCTGGACTCCCTGGCCGAGGGCGTGCGCGACGACGATCTGATCCCGCGGCGCCGCCCGGACGACGCCGCGGTCGATGACGCGGTCGACGACGCGCTCGCGGCGGCCGAGCGGATCCCCGACATCCCCGAGGGCGTCGACACATCGATGCAGACGGATGCGTACAACCCTCATGAGCTGTGGAGCGCATCTGTCGAGCCCGACCAGGGGGACGCCGATCCGGCTGTCTCCCGGTTCCCGTCCGAGGAACCGGCATCAGCATCCCCGGAGAGCGCTGCGACCTCTGTCGCCGACACGGCCACAGAGGAGCCTGGAGCCGCTGCCCCGCCCGGCGGGCCTGCCTCGGACGCCGAGGAGATCGACGCAGAGGCTCAGCGGGCGGCGCGCGCCGCCATCCAGCGCTGGACGAGCTCTGCCTCGGAGTAGACCCGGTCGCCGCGGATGACCAGATCGTCGGCGACGTAGAACAGCGCGACGTCGATCTCGTCGAGCGGCACCCCGAAGCGCCGATGGTAGGCCAGCCGGTAGAGGGCCAGCTGCAGCATGCGCTCCTCACGCTCCTCTGCCGTGCGCGGCGCTCGACCGGTCTTCCAGTCGACGATCTCGATGCGGCCGCCGCGGTCCTCTCGCCGGTACACCGCATCGAGCTTGCAGATGACGATGTGCCCTGCGCCTCCGGCACCGCCGTCTGCTGCGGCCCCGAAGGCGAAGTCGATCTCGATCTCGACGGCGAGCGGGCGGAGCGCCCCCCACTCGCTGCGTTCGAAGGTCGCCTGGAGCACGTCGAGCGCTGCGGCATCCGATGCGGTCGTGTCGGAGGAGGCGCCGTCCGTCACGGGGGCGTCGTCGTCGATCTCCCACAGTCCGCTCTCCGCGACGGACGCCGACCCGACCAGCCCGGAACGATGTTCCACCCAGGCATGGAAGAGGGTGCCGATGCGGGTCTGGGTGTAGGGGCGCTCCGGCATCGGCCGGTCGAGCTCACGCAGCGTGCCGCGGTAGTCGGTGACCCAGTCTTTGAAACGCGAAGCAGGAAGCCGCGTCGGCGCCGCACCGGTCGAGCCCCGCATCCGTTCGGCGCGCTCGGCCAGCAGACGCTCGAGGCGCGGCTCCGGAGCCGGCCTCTCCTGCGCGAACGCCTCCTGTACGTCGGCGACGGCGCGCATCACCACCCCGCGCCGACGCCCCAGCGGATCCATCGGCCACGACAGGGTCTCGCCCTCGCCGGCATAGGGGTTGTCGTCGTCTTCCGGCAGGGGTGGGATCTCGGGCATCCCCAGAGCCTCGATCCCGTCGCGCAGATAGGCGCTGGGCACGCGCGGCTTGGTCTGTCCGGACCAGAATGAACCACTCAGCAGCAGATCGCTGCGTGCGCGGGTCACCGCCACGTACGCCAGCCGGCGTTCTTCCTGCAGCTGATAGTCCTTGAAGGCGTCCTGGAATCGCTTCAGCGCGCCGCCCGCCGGATAGGCGCGGGTGATGCCGGCCGCCAGCGCATCGAGCGCGGCCCTGTGCTGTTTCGCGGGGTCGTCTCCGGCCACTGCCTTCTCCGCCGCCGGGTCCCAGGCGAAGCGCGGGAGCGCGTCGCGGTCGCCCCGCAGCGCGAAGGGCACCACGCCGAAGCCGAACCAGCCGGATGTATCGGTGACGCGGCCGGGCAATTCGTCCTCGACGAGACGGACGACGGCGACGGCGTCCCATTCCAGCCCCTTGGAACCGTGGATCGTGAGCAGCTGCACCACGCCGGGCTCGGGGGGCTCCGTCCGGGGCTTGAGGTCGTCGGCGGTCTCGGACTTGTCGAGCCAGGCCAGCAGACTGCCCGCTGTGCCGCGATCGTCGGCGCTGAGGAAGGCCCGCACCTCGTCGGTGAAGGCCCGCAGCTGCGCCGATGCCGACCGCGCCGGCCCCCGTGACTCGTTCGCGGCGAGCTCGATATCGAGCCGCAGCTCGAGCTCGATGAGCCGCAGCAGTTCGATGAGCGGCAGGCCCGCAGCGCGGCGCAGGCGTTCGAGGATCTCCCCGGCCTCCCGCATCCGGCGCCGACCGTCGGCACTGATGGGCTCGAGGAGGCGGTAGTCGTCGCGGGCTGTGCGCACGAAGTCGAGCGCGTCGACGATCGACACCGCCTCGTCGACGCCCTGCGAGGAGCGCAGCCGGGCGCGCATCTCGTCGGAGAGCGGTGAGAGCGAGGCGTCGCGACGTGCGAGCTCGACGGCGAGGCGGTGCAGCCCGGCGAGGTCGGCGACGCCGATCGAGAACCGCGGCCCGGAGAGCAGCCGGATGAGCGCGGAGCCCGCCGTGGGGTCGTGGATCACCCGCAGCATCGAGACGACATCCACCACCTCGGGCGACGACAGCAGTCCACCGAGCCCCAGGATGCGGTACGGGATGCCGCGCTCGGCGAGCGCTTCGGCGAACAACGGCATGTGGTGCTTGGAACGGAACAGGATCGCGCCCGTGTGCGCTTTCGATGGCGCCTCCCCCGTGGCCGCGCGCCTGGCCTGCTCGCGCTCGTGGGCGCCGCGCTGCGCGGTGAACCAGTCGGCGACCTGGGCCGCCTCCTCGTCGACCGTGCGCGGGAAGCGCACCTCCACCCGCCCCGGGCCCGCACCGGGACGCGCGTCGAGCGGCGGGACGTCGAGCGTCGGCCGCCGGAGCGGCGCGAGAACGCGGTTGGCGACCGCGAGGATGCTCTCGTCGTTGCGCCAGCTCGTCATGAGGCTGTATGTCTCAGCCTCACCAGCCGAGGAGAACGCGCGGCCGAAGCCGTAGAGGTTGTCGGCGCTCGCGCCGCGCCAGCCGTAGATCGACTGGTGCGGGTCGCCGACGGCCATGACCGCGGCGTCCTGGAACAGGGCGGCGAGGAACTGGGTCTGCACGACCGAGGTGTCCTGATACTCGTCGAGGAGGACGATACGGTGCTGGGCGCGCAGCTCCGCGCGCACATCCGGGGCCGTCTCGATGATCTCGAAGGCGCCGCCCACCTGGTCGGCGAAGTCGAGCACCCCGCGACGCTCCTTCTCGGCGATGTACTCGCGCACCAGCCGGGTGAGCACGGGGAGTGCGAGGAGGTTCGCCGCGGCCGTGTCGACGCCGCTGCGCACACGGTAGGGTTCGAAGGCCGCGGCCTGGTCGCGGGCAAGGCGGTCCATCTCGTCGAGATCGACGCGGTGATCGAGCGCCTCGGCGGCGAGGCGCTGCACAGTGTCGACGAGTCCGTTCACGCCGCGGTCGATGGCCTCGAGGCCCGGCACGTCCGCGCGCACCACGACACCGCGCGCGATGAGCCACGACGCGGCGGACGACAGCATCGCCGCCTCGGGGTCGCGCCCGATCCGAGCGGCATGCTCGCGCACGATGCCGTCGGCGAACGCGTTGTAGGTCGACACGCGTGGCCGGTTCAGCAGGTGCTCTGCGCCCCGCGGCGTCGCCGGGTCCCATCCGGTCTCGAGGCGCGCCGCCTGCTCGTCGAGCACCTGGCGTCGCACGGTCTCGCGCTGAGCGCCCGGGGCGGCGGCGTGGATGCGGTCGAGCGCCCCGGTTGCGACCAGTTCGGCGAGGTGCGGCAGCAGGCCGCGCCGCGCGAACTCATCGATGGCCTCGAGTCGCGCGGCGATGCGCTCGGCGAGCTCACCGGCGGCCTTGCGGGTGAAGGTGAGGCCGAGGATCTCGTCGGGGCGCACGAGGCCGTTCGCCACGAGCCACACGACGCGCCCCGACATGGTCTCGGTCTTGCCGCTGCCCGCTCCTGCGACGACGAGGGCCGGTGAGGGCGGCGCCTCGATCACCCGCTGCTGGGCCGGGGTCGGCGTCGGCAGCCCGAGGGCGGCAGCAATCGTCAGCGCCGACAATGGCGTCAGGGGCCAGGTCGCGGCGGTCATCCGATCCTCCGCCCGGCTGAGCGCACGGCGCCGCGCTTCGCGTGGCGGACGGCCGCGGCGGTGCGCAAGGCGGGGCACCGGGTGCAGCACGAGGCCGGGTCGTGCGGCGAGCGCGTGTCGATGACGCCGCTCATGAGCTCACCGCCGGGACCGTGTGGATGCGACAGATGCTCACCCGGCGCTGGGTGTCCGAGCAGTGCGTCTCGACCTGCGCCACGAACGACCCCGCTGCCATCCCGCGCGCCGTGTCGGCAACACGCCGCAGGAACTCTTCCCGTTCGGTCTCTGTCAGGACGTGCTGGTGGGCCACTCGGTACTCCGCCTTTCCCACGGTCTTCGACACGATCACCAGACGCGCTCCGACGAGTGCGTCGGGGACGGCCCCCTCGATGCGTCCCTGAGCGACGGCGATCTGGTACGCGGCGAGCTGCGCGTGGTCGCGTACGCCGGCCTCGGTCTCGGGGTCGCCGCGTCCGGTCTTGAGGTCCACGACGACGACCCGCTCTCCCCCGGAGCCCTCCGCCATCGGATCCCAGCGCTGCCCGCGCGCCGCCCCGTGTTCCCCGCCGCCGAGGGGATAGACCTCGACCCGGTCGATCGTGCCGCCGAGCAGGGCCAGCCCTGCTCGCTCTTCCTCTCCGTCGATGGGACGAAGCACGGGGGCGTCGGGGTCGGCGAGATCGACCGCGAAGCGGAAACCCGCCTCCGCTCCGACCACGCGACCACCGTCCCGTGCGACCTCACGCAGATAGGCCTGCAGCCGCTCGACGTACAGCTCCGCACGCGCGCGCTCCTTGCGGTCGATCCACTCGGCCTCGAAGTCGAGCTCTGGCCATCGCTCCTCGACGACCGCCGCCATCGTGTCGGGGTCGCCGTCCGGCGCCTTCTCCATCGCCTCGTGGATGATCGTGCCGATGCCGGCCGCCGCGGGCCGGGTCGTGTCGCCGCCGAGCGCCCCGATCGCCCACTCGAGGCCGCACGCATCGAAGCCGGCGATCGCGGAGGGCGAGACGCGGACGCCCTCGACGTCGAGATCACGCAGCGGTGCGTCGCTGGACACCGGCCGGACGCCATACCACTCGTCTGGCGCCGCGCCGGGCACGGCGGCCTCGGCGAGCAGGCGCAGCTGCCCCGCCGCATGGGCACGCGCTCCGGCGTCTCCTGATGTCGTCAGTGTGCGGCGATGCCGCGCCACCAGCCCGCGCAGGGTGAGCGGGTGCGCATGGCGTTCCTCGTCCTCCGCGGTGTCCAGCGGCGGCGGCAGGAAGGAGAAGAACGGACTCGGCGTGTGGTCGTCGTCCGAGACGGCCGACACCACGATCCGCGACCGCGCGCGCGACAGTGCACGCACGAACAGCCGGAGCTCGTCGTGGAGAGCGGCGCGGCGACGATCGATCACCGCCGGTTCATCGGCCGGCCGACCCTCGCGCGCCGCGAGGACGGTATCTGCCAGCCGCCACGTGTCGAGCATGCCGCCGCGCAGGCGCACGTTGGGCCAGATGCCGTCTTGCACACCGGCGATGACGACGGCCTCGAACTCCGCCCCCAGGGCGGTCGCGGGGGTCATCAGAGCCACGCGGCCAGGCCGCTCCGGCGATGTCAGCGCGTCCTCGGGGACCTCGCTGTCGAGGATGTCGCGGATGAAGCGCCCCGGCCCTTCGTGCGGCGCGCGCTCGACCGAGCGCTTCGCGGCGTCGAACAGCGCGACGAGGCTGTCCAGCGACCGGGCGATCTCGGTGCCGCCCGGCTGCGCCGCCGCCTCCCGCCAGGCGGTCTGCAGGGCGACGCCGCCGAGCGTGCGCGCTCTGTCCCACACCCGCCACAGCAGTTCGTGCACGGTCTCCCCAGCCCGGCCGGCTGCGTGCAGCTGGGCGAGCGTCTCGGCGAAGCGATGCGCGACGCGGGCCTCCGGGGCATCGATCAGCAGCAGGTGCGCAGGCTCGGCCATCGCCCCGCGCAGGAGCTCACGCGCCGGGCGCCGACCGCCGCCGTCGAGCTCATGGTGCCGCAGCCGCGCGCGAAGACGCCGGAGCCCCACCGCGTCGAGCCCGCCGAAGGGCGACGTGAGAGCCTCGGCGAGCGGCTCGACCTCACGCTCCTCTGGTTCCTGCAGCGCGAGTCGCACGATCCCGACGACGTCGCGCACGATGGGCTCGCTGCCCAGGGGACGCTGCACGCCCGCGGCCCGCGTCGGCACCTCGCGAGCCGCGAGCTCGGCCTCGAGCGCCACGATCTGGCGGGTGTCGTGCGCGATCACCGCCATCTCGTGCCACGGGATGCCGTCGCTCAGGTGCCACTCGCGCAGCACCGCTGCGATGCGATCCGCCTCCGTGTGCGGCGCCGAGGCGTGCATCGCCGTCACGCCGTCGAGTCCCGCCAGCGCGTCGGGCGCGCGCCGGTGGTCGACGCGACCCGCCACGCCGATCGCCTGCGTGACGGTGCGGGTGAGGGCGGTCAGAGCCGGTCGCTGACGATGCGGCCTGTCGAGCACGTGCACATCGCCGAGCACGCCCGCGAGCCGCGCGAACAGCTGCGGGCTCGCCCCCCGGAAGGCCCCGGAGGAGATGTCGGGGTCGCCGAACGCGAGCACGGCGACCCCGCGTTCACGCAGCGCCTCCACGAGCCGCACGCCGCCCAGCGTGAGCTCTTGCGCGTCGTCGATGAGCACCGCGCGCAGCGGCGCGAGCGGACCGAGCACCGCTGCGTCCGCCGTGCGCAGCACCGCGGACGCCTCCGCGAGGAGATCGGGGATGTCGCGGTGCGCTGAGCGCATCCCCGACATCACGCGGCGATACTCCTGCAGGAAGTCGGCCGCCGCCCGCCAGGCCGGCCGGCCGGAGGCTGCGAGCTCGGCCAGGCTCACGCCGAGCTCTGTGCTCTCGGCGAGGAATGCGCGCAGCTCGGAGCGGAAAGCCGTCGATGCGCGCACGGCGGGCCCGAGCCCCTCTGGCCACGAGCGGATACCGTCCTCCGCATCACCCGCGAGGAGGTCGGCGATGATGAGATCCTGATCCGCGCCGGTGAGGAGGGCAGGCGGCTCGTGTCCCGCCCGCACCATCGCGCCCCGCACGATCTGGAACGCGAAGGCCCCCAGCGATCGGGCGAGCGGACCGGGCGTGGCGCGCTCGATCCGCACGCCGATGCGGTCGCGCAGCACCGTCGCGGCCTGACGGCTCGGGGTCAGGACCAGAAGCTCCTCGGGGCGCAGCGCCGCGGAGCTCGCGGGCCCGCCGCCGATGAGCCGCGCGACGCGATCGACGAGCGTACGGGTCTTGCCCGTTCCGGGCGCGCCGATCACGACGCCGGAGGCCGCGACGGGCGCCTGGACGACGACGCGCTGCGCGGCGTCCAGGGCGGCATCCGGGTTCATGCGCTCCACGCTATCCCCGCCCTCCGACATCCCCGCTCCCCGGCGTCCCTGGTCCCCGCGTGCCGGTCCCCCGCGTACGCTGCCGGGGCTTCGCGCGCGCCGGACCGATGCCCGGCCTCCGCCGTCACGCCCACAGCGAACCCCGTGCCAGCGCGCCCCGGACGCCGGACCGCCCCGGGTAGAGTTGCTTCGACATCGAGCCCGTTCCGTCTAAGGAGTGCATCCCGTGGAGATCCGCATCGGCATCGTCAACACCGGCCGCGAGCTGAGCTTCGAGACCGGAGCCGCAGCCGACGACGTGCGCGCGCAGGTCGCCGACGCCCTCGAGCAGGGATCGAAGCTCGTGACCCTCTCCGACGTGAAGGGCAACACCTACCTCATCCCGACCGCGACCCTCGCCTACGTCGAGGTCGGCACCGAGGAGTCCCGCCGCGTCGGCTTCGTCGCCTGACGGCTCCGGCTCCGGCTCCGGGCGCAGGAAGTACCGCACCGCCCGCGAGAACGCGGGTCTTAGGACGCCAGCCCCATCGCGTCCATCCGGCGTGCGTGCGCGCCCATGAGCTCGGTGAAGACCGGCTCGACCTGCTTCTCGTCCTCGGCGTCCAGCCGGCGCCGCAACGCGGCCCGGGCGACGAGCAGCGTGTCGCCCACGAGCCGCCGCGCCCACATCGACAGCAGCGAGCGCCACTCCTCATCGCTCGCGATGGTGTCGTTGATGATCGCCACGATCTCCTCGCGAGCGTCGTCGGCGGCGAGCGCCTTGGCGACTTTGCGCCCGGTGTCGCCGGAGCTCTTGGCGAGCGCCAGGTAGAAGTCGTCCAGCATGCCGGCGGTGATGTAGACGGACAGCAGCGTCTCGCGCGGTCGCGCCCCGAGGGTCTTGCCCCGGAACGCGTCCAGTTCTTCCCGGAACGGAAGCATGATCTCCAGCGGATCCAGACCGCGTTCGCGGATGATCGACACGATCGCCTGGTGCTTGGTGAGCGCCGCGGCTGCTGCCTGGGAGAGCGTCTCCTTCTCGGACAGATCGGGCGTTGCCCTGAGCAGCCGGGTGAGGGTCTCGAAATAGCCGAGCTGCAGATACGCCGCCTGGCCCAGGAACGTCTCGGTGTCTGGAACGAGCTCGGCGAACGCGACGCGCGTGGCGTCGCCGGCGTCGCCCCGTGCCCGCAGTTGGAACGTGCGACCGGGTCTTCTGCGCTGCCAGAACCACCTCACCACCCGATCAGCCTACCGGCGCTCCGCTGTGGGCCGCTGTCGCTCGGGTAGGCTGGGCTCATCCCGCCATCGGAGCGGGAGCCCCGCGCCTCGAGATGACAACGGCGTGGATCCGTTATCGAGGCGGCACGGCCGCCGGACAGGCATGAACACATGACCTCATTCTCTGAGCTCGGCGTCGACCAGGACATCGTGGACGCACTGGCCGCCAAGGGCATCATCGATGCGTTCCCCATCCAGGAACAGACCATCCCCCTGGGCCTTCCCGGGCAGGACATCATCGGCCAGGCCAAGACCGGCACCGGCAAGACCTTCGGCTTCGGCATCCCCGTCGTCCAGCGGCTGGGCGAGAACCCGGAGCCCGGTGTCAAGGCGCTCATCGTCGTCCCGACCCGCGAGCTCGCCGTCCAGGTGTACGAAGACATCGACCTGCTCACCTCCGGGCGCTCGACCAGCGTCGTCGCAATCTACGGCGGCAAGGCATACGAGGGCCAGATCGAGCAGCTGAAGGCCGGCGCGCAGATCGTCGTCGGAACCCCCGGTCGCCTCATCGACCTCGCCGGGCAGCGTCTGCTCGATCTGTCCAACGCCACCGAGGTCGTGCTCGACGAGGCCGACAAGATGCTCGACCTCGGCTTCCTCGCCGACATCGAGAAGATCTTCCAGAAGGTGCCGGCGGTGCGGCACACGCAGCTGTTCTCGGCGACCATGCCCGGCCCGATCGTCGCGCTGGCACGGCGGTTCATGTCGAACCCGATCCACATCCGGGCCAATGACCCCGATGAGGGCCTCACCCAGGCGAACATCAAGCACATCATCTATCGGGCCCACTCGCTCGACAAGGACGAGATCATCGCGCGCATCCTGCAGGCGGAGGGGCGCGGCAAGACCGTCATCTTCACCCGCACCAAGCGCGCAGCGCAGAAGCTCGTCGACGAGCTGACCGACCGCGGCTTCAACGTCGGCGGGGTGCACGGCGACATGGGCCAGGAGCAGCGCGAGCGCTCGATGGCCGCGTTCAAGGCCGGCAAGAAGGACGTCCTCATTGCGACAGACGTCGCCGCACGCGGCATCGACGTCGACGACGTGACGCACGTCATCAACCACACGATCCCCGACGAGGAGAAGACCTACCTCCACCGCGCGGGGCGCACCGGCCGGGCGGGCAAGACCGGCATCGCCGTCACCTTCGTCGACTGGGAGGACCTGCACAAGTGGGCCCTCATCAACCGTGCCCTCGAGTTCGGCCAGCCCGAGCCCGTGGAGACCTATTCGTCGAGCCCGCACCTGTTCGCCGACCTCGACATCCCCGCCGGAACCAAGGGCCGGTTGACGCCGGCCCGGCCGGCGGAGCGCAAGCCCCCGCGCGAGCGGAAGCCGGAACGGGCGGCGGAAGCCGCGGAGAACGCCGGGGATGAGGGCACGACGCGTCGCCGGCGCCGCCGCCGGCGCGCTGCGGACGCCGCGACCGTTGGCTCGACCTTCGGCGAGACCGCGGACAGCTCTGCACCCTCGTCGTCCCCTGCCCAGGGCGACACCGCCGACCGCCCCCTCGAGGGCGGCGGGACCCATGACGGCAAGGGCGGCGAGCACCACGACGGCAAGCCCGCTCCCGCACGCCGCCGGCGTCGGCGGCGTGGCGGCAGCGGTGGCACGGGAGCGCCCGCAGCCGGAGCCTGAACCTCACCGGGCGGCTGACCGCCGCCCGGTGTTCCGACGGCCGTTCGCGCGGCGTTTCCCCTCAGGGCAAGACCGGGGGCGTGCCGGTGGCCCTGTCGATGATGCGCGCGACCATCGCGTCGGATGTCGTGTTCTCACCGGGCCGATTAGGCTTTCCTGCGCCGTGATAGTCGCTCGAGCCGGTGAGGATCAGGTCATGGCGGGCCGCCAGCGCCCGGAGCGCGTGCTTGCCGCTGGCGGTGTTCTCGCGGTGGTCGATCTCGAAGCCGCCGAGGCCGGCGGCGATGAGCTGCTCCAGAAGGTCGTCTGACATCATCCGATCGCGGCCGGCCCCCGCGGGGTGCGCGATGACCGCCACCCCGCCCGCGTCGTCGATCAGACGCACGGCGGTGAGCGGGTCGGGCGCATAGTGCGACTCGTAGTATCCCTCCCGCGGGTGCAGGATGCCCGCGAACGCGTGTCCGCGGTCGCGGGCGAAACCACGCGCGACGAGGGCGTCGGCGATGTGGGGACGCCCGACGGTCGCATCTCCCCCGGTCTGAGCGAGCACGTCATCCCAGGTGAGGTCGTAGTCGCGGCCGATGTTGCGCACCATGCGTTCTGCACGGCCGACGCGGTCGCCGCGAATCCGGTTCATCTCGGCGACGAGTGCCGTGTCGGCCGGGTCGAAGAGGTAGCCCAGGACGTGCACGCTGCGCCAGCCGTCCAGCGCCGACAGCTCCGCCCCTGGCAGGAGCGTCATGCCCAGGGCGCGCGTGGTGGCGGCGGCCTCCGCCCAGCCGGCGGTGGTGTCGTGGTCGGTCAGTGCCATCGTGCGGATGCCGTGCGCGTGGGCCGCCCGCACGACGTCTGCCGGAGCCTCCGTACCATCGGAACGGTTGGAGTGCAGGTGCAGATCGCTGGGACCTTCGAATCGTTCTGCTCCTGGCATCCTTCGATCGTATCGGCCGACGATCGTCTTCCGGCGGCTTCTGCTCCCGGGCAGGAGCCCGCTCCCAGGCGCGACGCCCTAGGCTCGATGACGTGTTCCGACTGCTCGGCGGCCTTCTGACGGTCTTGTTCGCGATCGCCTGTGCGATCGCGATCTGGCCGTCGTTCTTCCGGCTGGAGCAGACGTTCCCCTTCGCGCATCTCGTCGCGGCTCGGGGCCTGCTCACGATCGGTTTCGTCGTCGTGCTCCTGCTCGCGCTCCTGACGGCGCTGATCCGGCCGCTGCGCGGGTTCGCGGTCTCGATCGCCCTCGTCGCCCTCCTCGCCGTGATCGCGTCCGGCGCGGTCGGCGCCCTGCGCGGGCTCGGCAACGAGGCGCTCCCCGCGAAGGGGCCGGAGAGCATCAGGGTGCTCACCTGGAACACCGCCGGCGAACAGGTCTCCGCGGCGACGGTCGCCGAGACGGTGATCGCCCAGGAGGCCGACATCGTCGCGCTCCCCGAGACCACGGACGAGGTGGGTGAGGAGATCGCGCTGCTGCTGCGCGATCAGGGGCATCCGATGTGGGTGCACCACGTGCAGTTCCACCCCGACATCGAGCGCGGACCGGACGCCTGGCAGACGACGATCCTGATCTCGCCCGAGCTCGGGGACTACGCGGTGATCGCATCGTCGGCCGACGGGTCGAGCAACACCGGCCAGTTGCCGAGCGCGGTGGCGATGCCGGTGGACGGCGAGGGGCCGACAGTCGTCGCGGTGCACGCCGTGGCACCGCGCCCGACCGACCTCGCGCAGTGGCGCGAAGATCTGAGCTGGATCGCCGATCAGTGTCCCGGAGGCGATGTGATTCTCGCGGGCGACTTCAACGCCACGATCGACCACATGGCTTCGCTGGGCCTCGAGGGCAACGATCTGGGATACTGCCGTGACGCCGCGGCCCAGGCAGGGGCCGGCGCTCGGGGCACCTGGCCGACGCTGCTGCCCGATCTGCTCGGCGCTCCCATCGACCATGTCATGGCGACCGACAACTGGACACCGTCCGGCGCGGTCGTGCTCGACCCTGCGGGCAACGACAGCGACCACCGCCCCCTGGTCGTGCAGCTCGACCCCGCTCCCTGAGCCCGATCGCCCCGGTCCGGCGCCCGCGACTCACGGGCTGCCAGACGCCGGCGCAGCGGTGAGAGACTGGGGGCATGAGCACCGCAGAGACCGACACCGTCACGGGTGAGACCGCCGAGGCCACCGCCGACGCACCGAAGCCCGTGGCGAGCAACCGCCGCCAGCCGTTCCCCCAGGGCTTCCTCGACACGATCTCCACCGGCTGGGCGGAGCGTGACGAGACGCTCCCGCCTGCCCGGGAGCAGGCACCGTTCGCCGCGGAACGCCGTGCGAGGCTCTCCGCAGCGTTCCCGGGCCAGCGCATCGTCGTTCCGGCGGGCGACGCGAAGACACGCAGCAACGACACCGACTATCCGTTCCGTGCCCACACGGCCTTCGCTCACCTGACCGGCTGGGAGACACAGTCCGAGCCCGGCGCCGTGCTGGTGCTCGAACCGACCGACGACGGCCACGCCGCAACGCTCTATTTCCGCGAGCGCGCCGGGCGCGACACCCCCGAGTTCTACGCGAATGCCGCGATCGGCGAGTTCTGGGCCGGCCCCCGTCCCTCGCTCGAGACGGTCGCCGCCGATCTGGCTATCCGCACCGCGCACGTCGACGACTTCTCCGCATCCGACGACGACCGCACGGTCGGCGAGGACGAGGAGGTCACCCGCTTCGTCTCCGAGCTGCGCCTGGTCAAGGACGCCTTCGAGATCGCCGAGATGCGCCGCGCCGTCGAGGTCACCTCGGCGGGCTTCGACGACATCATCCGCGAGCTGCCCCGCGCGATCGCGCACCCGCGCGGCGAACGCGTGGTCGAGGGCGTGTTCCACCAGCGGGCACGCGCGGACGGCAACTGGGAGGGCTACGACACGATCGCGGCATCCGGCCCGCACGCCTGCTACCTGCACTGGATGCGCAACGACGGCCCCGTCGTCCCGGGCGACCTGATCCTCGTCGACGCCGGGGTCGAGCTCGACTCGCTCTTCACCGCCGACATCACCCGCACGCTTCCCGTGAACGGGCGCTTCACCGAGGTGCAGCGCCGCGTGTACGAGACGGTGCGCGAGGCAGCCGACGCCGCATTCGCCGCCGCTCGGCCCGGCGTGCCGTTCCGCACGGTGCACGAGGCCGCGATGGAGGTCATCGCCGCCCGCGTCGCCGCGTGGGGAATGCTGCCGGTCACCGCGCAGGAGGCTCTCGACGCCGAGCGCGGCGGCCAGCACCGCCGTTACATGGTGCACGGCACGAGCCACCACCTAGGCCTGGATGTACACGACTGCGCGCAGGCCCGCCGCGAGATGTACTACGACGGCGTGCTGGAACCGGGCATGGTCTTCACGATCGAGCCCGGCCTGTACTTCCAGATCGACGACCTGGCCGTGCCGGAGGAGTACCGGGGCATCGGCGTGCGGATCGAGGACGACATCCTCATGACCGAGGACGGCCCGGAGAACCTCTCCGCCGGCATCCCCCGCACGGCCGACGACGTCGAGGCCTGGATGGAGCGCCTGATCGGATAGGTGGGCCGTGCGGGTGCCCGGATCGACACAGCCACGGTGACCCCGGCGACGATCCGGCCAGGCGGCGGCGAACGCAACGTCGCCCCGTGCGCGCTGCCGATCGGTGAGGAATGCGTCGCCGATGTGGGGCGCGCGACGGAACCCATCGAGCGGATCGCCGGCATAGCCGCGGTATCCGAAGCGGCCTGCTGGACGCGCTGCCTGGCGCGGTCGAGTCCGTCGTCGGCGAGCTGGACGACGTGGATCGGGCCCATGACCTCGACCGCATCAGGCAGCGCCTCCGCCGCCGCGGTCATGAACCCGATGAACCCGTCGGCGAGGCGAACAGTCAGACCTCCAGGATCTGTCGTGCCTCCTCCGCGGATACCACGGTGCGCCCGAGGTCTTGAGCGAGGCGGGCTGTGCGCTCGATCAACGGGTTGTTGCCGGGGGCGAGTTGACCTTTGCCGAGGTGGAGGGTGTCCTCCAGGCCCGTTCTGGCGTTGCCGCCGAGCGCGAGTCCGATCGCGGTGAGCTCGAGGTTGTAACGGCCGATCGCGATGATCTGCCAGATGGCGTCGTCGGGCAGACGGTCGACCATCGTGATGAGGTTTTGTGGTGTCGCCGCCATTCCGCCTCGGACGCCGAGCACGATGCTGAACTGGGGCGAGCCCGTGATGAGGCCTTTGTCGCGCAGGCGCAGGCACTCGTCGAGGTGTCCCGTGTCGTATATCTCGAGTTCGGGTTTGACGCCGAGGTCCTGCATGCGGGCGGCGAGGCGGGCCACCTGTTCGGGCGGGTTGCGGAACTCGTCGGTCCCGAAGGACATGCTGCACGGGTTGAGCGTGGCCATCTGGGGGCGCAGTTCGACCAGTGCGGCGCGTTCCTCAAAGGGAACCGACAACCCCACGCCTGTGGATAGCTGGATGAGGATCGGGCACCGGTCCCGGATCATATCGACGGTCTGTCGGGCGATCGTGAGGTCGGCAGTGGGTCGATCGTGCTCGTCTCGAAGGTGGATGTGCGCCACGGCCGCGCCACGCTCGTACGCCTCGGCCACGGCATCGGCGATCTCGTTGGGCTGCGTCGGTAGATCCGGATTGTCTCGCTTGGTGGCGATCGGGCCGGTCGGGGCGATGGTGAGAATGACTGCGCTCATTCAGAGTCTCCGATCTCTGGGGAGTTGTCGATGATGGCGACGGCCCGGGTCCATCCGGCGGATGCGCGGGATATTTTGGTGGGGAAGCACGCGACCGTGAAGCCCGTGTCCGGGAGCTGTTCCAGGCCGTGAAGCTTCTCGATCTGGCAGTAGCCTGCCTCGATGCCGGCCTTGTGGCCCTCCCAGACGATCGAGGCGTCTCCGGTCTCCGCGTAGCGCCGCAGGGTGGAACGGAACGGCGCGTCCCAGCTCCACGCATCCGTTCCGACGACGCGGATGCCTTGGTCGGTGAGGAAGAGCGTGGCGTCGCGCCCGAATCCGCACCCCCGATGGATGTAGTCATCCTGTCCGAAGGCCGCGCCTGCGGCGGTGTTCATCAGAACGATCTCGTAGGGTCGCAGTCTGTGGCCGATGCGATCGAGTTCTTCTCGGATCTCGGCTGCTGTCACGATGTGCCCGTCGGGCCGGTCGCGGAAGTCGAGTCTGACCCCGGGGCGGAAGAACCAGTCGAGCGGCAGTTCGTCGACGGTGATGGCCCGCCGGCCGCCGTCCATGGTCGGGTGGTAGTGCCAGGGAGCATCCACATGGGTGCCGTTGTGGGTCGACAGCGTCACTGTCTCCACCGCCCATCCGAGACCGTCGGGGAGATCCTCGACATGGAGCCCGGGAAACTGGGCCGTGAGCTCGCGAGCGCCCTCCTCATGGCTGGTGTAGTCGATGCGGACGCGCTGGAAAGGCGGGTCAGCGGGGGTGGTGTCGTCCGTGGGGATCGACAGGTCGATGATCTTCATCGGGACTCGTCGCCGTTCGGGACGATCGGCAGCACAAGAACCGCGTCGTGTTCTCCGCCTGCGTGGATCGTGGTGCGTCCTCCGAACAGCTCGGTGGGGCGGTCCTCCGGATCGTCGTGCAGGTACACGGATGATCCGCGCTGTTCGACTCCGTACAGCTTCGGGAGCGGGCCGGAGAGGCCGTTATCGAAGTCGTGGCCGGAGATGGTCAGGCCGAGACGATAGTGGGCGGGGATGACGATCGACGTCGGCCAGAGCTCCACGTCGAGTTCGTACACCTCGCCAGGCGTGACCGGCAAGAGTTCATTGTGCGCGTACACCGGTCGCCAGGGCTCGCTGCGCGCCGGATCGAGCTTGCGGTGTGAGGCGCGCAGCCACCCCTGCGTCACGGGCGCATGGGGCTCGACGGCTCCGACGAAGAGCACCTCGCTCTCGTCCTCCCGGAAGAGTCGCACCGTGAGGAAGAGGTCGAGATCCTCCGTCGACGATGATGCAGCGATGCGCGCCGTGATCGGGCCGATGATCGTCGTCTCAGCGGGGAACGGCTCGGTGGTGAGGTCGATCTGCTCCGTCAGCGCGTCGAACTCGACCGTCGTCTCACTCGCCACCGGATCGGTGGCGAGGCGACCAGCAGCGAGGTCGAGGTGGAAGGGGGTCCATGTCGTGTCGGGCAGTGGCCAGGAGTCGGCCGTTCGGTCAACGAAGCCGTCCGTCGTGCGCACGCGCATCGAGATCGCAGGCTGGTCGCCCCAACCGGTGTCGCGGCCGTGCAGGAAATGACCGAAGAAGCGCTTCTGGATGTCGAGACCATAGTCGGTGTAGAACTCTGTCCAGTGCTCGAGCCCATGCATCTCGAGCCACTTCTGAGCGGAGCCGGCGCCGAGGTACCCTTCGACATTCCCGCGCAAGTGCAGCCCCTGGCCGCCCCAGTTGCCGCACGACAGCACAGGTACGTCGATCCGTGCGAGGTCGGGCAGGCGTTCGGCCCAGTACTCGTCGAGCAGAGGATGGTCGAGCTGGTCACGGTTGATGTCGACGCGGTTGCGGGCCATCTCCTGGGGGCTCAGTTCGCAGTCACCGCCGATCGGTTCACCGGTGACGGCACTGACGCGGCCGTTGCGACCCAAGCCGTACTGCGCGTTGGTGACCTGGAGCGGATACCAACGCGTCCAGAAGGTGCACATGATTCCGCCGTGCCGAGTGCCGTCCCGGTAGACATCGGATGCGCCCTCGAAAGGACAGATCGCCGCGAGATGAGGGGGCCGCAGCGCCGCGACCTGCCACTGATTCATCGCATAGTAGGACACGCCCAGCAGCCCCACCTTGCCCGAGCTCCAGCTCTGCTCCCCGGCCCACTCGATGCACGCGTAGTAGTCCCGGGTCTCCCGCGCCGAGAACGGGTCGATCGACCCGGGTGACATTCCCGCGCCGCGCGAGTCGACGCGGACCACGACGTAGTTGTCGGGGACCCAGCGCTCGGGATCTGCCGTCTCCCAGTTCGCGTAGCGGGTGGAGGTTCCCTGGGCAACGTCCGGATGATCGGCGATCAGGTTCGTCCACTGGGCAGGATATCCATCGGCGAACGAGAGGCCTTTCGCGTATGGGCCATACGTCATCAGAACCGGGTATCGACCTTCTCTGATCGGCCGGAAGACGTCCGCGCGCAGGACGATCCCGTCGTCCATCGCGACCGGCACATTCCAGTCGATCCGCATCCCGTCGGCAACCTCGGATCGTTCCATCCTGCACACTCCTTCGTGTCAAAATTGAAGTGAGTACTCACTTCCGTTCCAGTATTGCGTTATGGTGGTGCGATGGTCAAGGGGTCAGTCGAGGAGCGCCGCGAACGAATCCTGACGGCGACAGCGAACCTCATCCGGCGCGACGGCGTCGCCGCTTTGACCACCAAACGCGTTGCCGCCGAGGCCGGTTGCGCTGAGGGCACGATCTTCCGCCATTTCGGCGACAAGGGGGGCCTCATCGCCGCTGTCCTCTCTTTCGGGCTGCCCGAGATCGATCACCTCGAGCATGTCGCCGCCCGCGAGCCGTCCGGCGATCTTGTCGGCGACCTCACCGACCTGTGCACGGCCGCGCTCGACTTCTACCGAGCGAGCTACCCCATCGCCGCCAGCGCGCTCACCGACGCCGCGATGTTCCAGCGCTATCGGGACGCTCACAACGCCCGTAAAACCGGCCCCCGGCAGATCTGGGAGCTCATCCACGGCTACCTTCGCACCGCGGCGGAACGCGGGATCATCGATACGGCACTCGACCTCGAAGCCGAGGCATTGGTCCTCGCGGGCGCCTGCCAGAACGCAGTCTGGGTCGCGCTCGTCAACGGCGACGAGGCACTCCCCCACCAGGGCCGCGACATCGCCGGATACATCGCTCGCGGCATGTCAGCGACGCTCCAGCGCGGCTGACATGACCCGAGAGCGGATGCTCTCGCGGGCGTCGCCCCGGTCGCAGAGAGGTGGAGATCGCCACGCGCTGACCGAGCGGACGGTGTGATCACCGAGCCACCGGCGACGCTCCGCCGGCAGAGCGATGAGTTCGTCGCCGACGCCGAAAGGCCTGTGGCCGTGCCCCCGCCTCAACCAGACCTCACGAGGAAGCGGTTATGCCGCCCGGCGTGCTCATCGACGCCGAGACGATGCGCAATCCGCGCGACGGCGAGGGGCCGACCACGAGTGCAGACAGCGCCCATCCCACCGCACCGCACCGCACCGCAGCCGGGAATTGCCTGGTTCACCAATTCGGTCTGACAGAATCGTGGCATAGATTGGCTGGATCGGGATTCGATTGCCGATGAGGGCATGCGCGAAATGCTGTCGGGCGCGTGGTATCTCGACAATGAGGTTCTTCAGGCGGCACGGCGCCGATGCGCAACACTGATCTACCAGCTGAACCAGCTCGGCCCCGACCGAGTTTCGGAACGGGAGGATCTCCTGACGGACCTCCTGGGAGATCTGGGTCCGGCGTGCGAAGTGATGCCGACATTTCGATGCAGCTACGGCGCCCACATCAGCCTGGGAGGTCGCGTCTTCGTCAACAGTGATGCGATCTTCATGGACGATGCGCCAATCCGAGTCGACGACGACGTCAGAATCGGACCTCGGGTGCAGCTCCTGACCGCCCAACACCCGATCGAGGACCACGAGCGACGACGAGCGGGATGGGAGCGAGCCCTCCCCATCCGGATCCGACGCAACGCCTGGATCGGAGGCGGGGCCATCATTCTCGCTGGGGTCACGATCGGGGAGAACTCCATCGTCGGAGCAGGCAGCGTCGTCAGCAAGGATGTGCCCGACAACACCCTCGTCGCAGGCGTCCCCGCCAGGCCTATTCGCGAGATTTCAGGCACCGCCGCTCCTGCACGCGCGCGAGGCACCCGTCCCACCGAATGAGCAGCTCCCTCGGAGCCACGACATGAGTGCGGGTCAGGGGCGCCGGGATCTGTCGCTTTGAGTCGGCCTGACTTTCGTTCCGTTCTTGACGCGAGGATGGGAGACGATGAACCGGAGTATTCGCCGGAGATGCGTGAGCGGGCGTTGCGGATACTCGCGGAAACGCGGCCGTCAAGCCGGGCGCCCCGACCGATGCGGCCCCGGAGATCACGCGGCCGCAGAAAGAGAATCCTGAACTACGCAAGGCGAATGAGATTCTCGCGGCTGCAAGCGTGATTTTGGCGCAGGAGCTCGACCGCCGCCGACCGAGATGATCCGATTCATCACCGCGCACCGGGATTGGTCCAGGCTCGAGCTCATCTGCCGGGCGCGTGAGCGCTCAGCGGCCGGGATACGGGCCGTGCAGGTCGTTCGGGTCCGAGCGATCGGATGCCGGTGCAGGCTGCTCACCGCCGGCCGGCTCAGAAACAGCCGGCTCAGGAGCAGCCGGCACCGGCGCGTCGACGGGCGGCGCCGGCTCGACGGGCGGCGCAGGAGCGGGGGCCGGCTGAACACCGCCCTCGGGAATCCGCTCGCCGTACCGCGGCGGCTCATCGAGCACCGGAGAGTGACGCGGTGCGGGCCGGGTCGCCGGAGCGCCCAGCGCCTGGCGAGCCTTGCCGAAAGACGCGTCGGCGACCGTCACCTCGTAGTGGTCTGCCGCCAGCTGCGTGACGCTGGCGTAGTCCCGGCGGCGGCGCAGGATCGCGTACATCACCAGGCTCATGATCATGCCCATCGCGACACCGACGAACAGCATTCCGACGAAGAGCTGCACCGGAGCAGCCGGATTCCCCAGCACGAAGATCGCTGAGAGGAACAGGCCGATCAGCACCCCGTTGACCGCGCCGGAACGCGCGGCGGTGGCATAGCCGAGCCGACCGGTGACCCGCTCGATGGTGCGCACACCCTCACCGACGATCGCGATGTCGCGGGCGGGGACATCGGCCGCGATCAGCGTCGACACCGCCTTCTGCGCTGCCGCATAGTCACGCGTCGAGAGGACCGTCTCACCGGTGGGCGCGGGGGGTCCGCTCGGGTTCAGCATGCTCATGGATTCATTGTCCCACGCGGGGTTCCGATCAACCCTGGATGCGCTTCCCCCAGGAGCGAACGGTCACCGGCACTGCCCCGCCCTCGGGTGTGCGGCGCCCCGCACGGCGGGCGGTGCGCAGGCCAGCAGACCCCGGGCGGAAGCGAGCAGCGACGCCGGAAATCCGTTCCGCTCACACGGATGCCCAGAGCACCCCGCGGACTACGCTTGAGCCGTGAGCACTCAGCGGGTTTTCGTCGCGCGCCTGGCCGGCTGCGCCGTCTTCGACCCCGCCGGCGACCGTCTCGGCAAGGTCCGCGACGTCGTCGTGGTGTACCGAAGTTCTGGCGCGCCCCGCGTGATCGGCCTGGTGTGCGAGATCCCCGGACGCCGCCAGGTGTTCCTCTCCATCGGGCGGATCACGTCGATCAACACCGGCCAGGTCATCACGACCGGCCTGATCAATGTGCGCCGCTTCAAACCGCGTGCCGGCGAGGTGCGCGTCCTCGCCGAGATGCTCGGTCGCCGCGTCCACTTCGTCGACGGCTCGGGAACCGGCGTGATCGAGGATGTCGCGATCGAGCCGAACCGCCTGGGCGAGTGGACGGTGAGCCAGCTGTTCCTCCGCCGCCCGAAGACCTCCGCCTCCCCCTTCGCGAAAGGCCCGACCACCTTCGCGACCTGGTCGGAGGTGCGCGAGCTCACGGCTCCCGGCGAAGCGCAGTCCGCCGAGCAGCTGGCCGCCAGCTACTCGGAGCTGCTGCCAGCCGATCTCGCCAACACCCTGCGCGACCTCCCCGAGAAGCGGCGTCTGGAGGTCGCAGAGGAGCTGCCGGACGAACGCCTCGCCGACGCCCTCGAGGAGATGCCGGAACGCGAGCAGCTGAACATCCTGGAGCGCCTGGGCGACGAGCGTGCCGCAGACATCCTGGACGAGATGGAGCCAGACGACGCCGCCGACCTCCTCGCCCAGCTGCCTCCGGCCCGGCTGGAGCAGCTTCTGGAGCTGATGGAGCCGGAGGAGGCCGACGACGTCCGGGCCCTGCTCCGTTACGGCCCGGACACCGCGGGCGGCCTGATGACGCCGGAGCCGATCATCCTGCCCGCCGATGCCACCGTCGCGGAGGGCCTGGCACTCATCCGACGCCACGAGCTGCACCCGGCCCTCGCCGCTGCGGTCTATCTGACCCTGCCGCCGTTCGAGACGCCGACCGGGCGGCTGCTCGGCGTGGTGCATTTCCAACGCATGCTGCGCTATCCGCCGCACGAGCGTCTGGGGGCGATCATCGACGAGTCCGTCGAGCCCCTGCTCGTCACCGCATCGGCGGCGGAGGTCGCCCGCCGCCTGGCCAGCTACGACCTTGTGGCCCTTCCCGTGGTCGATCAGGCCCACCGTCTGGTGGGCGTGGTGAGCGTGGACGACGTGCTGGACTACCTGCTCCCGGACGACTGGCGCTCGCAGGACGACGACAGCCCGGTCTCCGGTGCCCGCGGAGGTGCCAGATGATGGCGAGATCACGACGCCCCGGCCTCGACGCTCCCCTGGGCCGCGGAGGCGTCATCGGCCGCTCGCAAGGGCCGTCGGACGACACCTTCGGGCGATTCACCGAGTGGGTGGCCCGCGCGATGGGCACACCCACCTTCCTGGCGATCCTCACGCTCTTCTGCGCGGCGTGGCTGGCGTGGAACACCCTCGCCCCGACGACATGGCGCTTCGACTCGGCAGCCAACGGTTTCACCGCGCTGACCCTCATGCTGTCCCTGCAGGCGTCGTACGCCGCCCCGCTGATCCTGCTCGCGCAGAACCGGCAGGACGACCGGGACCGCGTGCAGATCGAGCAGGATCGTCAGCGCGCAGAACGCAACCTCGCCGACACCGAGTACCTGGCCAGGGAGATCGTGGCGTTGCGCATGCTCGTGGAGGAATCGGATGGGCAGCGCCTGACGCGCGATGCGCTGCGCGCGGAGCTGCGCAGCGTGCTGGCAGAGCTGCAGCAGCAGGAGCGAGCCGCGGAGCGCGATGCCCGGGGCTCTGACGGCGAGGTCCCATGACCGGCCCCGGGACCGACGCGGTCCGCGCGGCCGTCGGTGCGGTCACAGACCCGGAGCTGCGCCGATCCCTCGCCGAGCTCGAGATGGTGCGCGACGTGTCGGTCGACCGGGGCAGAGCGCACGTATCGATCGTGCTGACGATCGCTGGGTGCCCCGCGGCGCGGCAGATCGAGTCCGAGGTGCGATCGGCGGCGGCATCGGTGCCCGGTGTCTCGGAGGTGGCCGTCGAGGTCGGCACGATGACGCCGGCCGAACGGCGCGCACTCGTGGAGAGACTGCGGGGCGGCCGCCCCGCCCGCGAGATCCCGTTCGGCCCCGGTTCGACCACGCGCGTGATTCTCGTCGGCAGCGGGAAGGGCGGCGTCGGCAAGTCTTCTGTCACGGCGAACCTCGCCGTGGCTCTCGCCGCTCGCGGACGAGCCGTCGGGCTCATCGACGCCGATGTGCACGGCTTCTCGATCCCTGGCCTGCTCGGGCTCGTCGAGAACGGCCGTGCCCCCCAGCCGACCCGGATCGATGAGGTGATGCTGCCGCCGATCGGCCACGGGGTGAAGACGATCTCGATCGGCATGTTCCTCCCCGAGGGCGACAGTGTCGTCGCGTGGCGCGGGCCGATGCTGCACCGCGCGGTGGCGCAGTTCCTCACCGATGTGCACTTCGGCGATCTCGATGTCCTCCTGGTCGACATGCCCCCGGGGACGGGCGACATCGCGATCTCGATCGGTCAGCTGCTGCCCGGCGCCGAGGTGGTGGTGGTGACCACCCCGCAGGAGGCCGCCGCCGAGGTCGCCATCCGCTCCGGCCTCGTCGCCCGGCGCACCGGCCAGCGTGTGATCGGCGTGATCGAGAACATGAGCTCTGCGCGGATGCCGGACGGCACCCTGTTCGACCTGTTCGGCTCAGGAGGCGGTCAGACCGTGGCGCGCTCGCTCTCGGAGGAGGGCGTTGCCGTGCCGCTGCTCGGCATGGTCCCGCTCAGCGCCCCGCTGCGCGTCGGCGGTGATGCGGGTGTGCCGATCGTCCTCGGCGCTCCCGACGATCCGGCGGCGATCGCGCTGAACGAGATCGCGGAGCGGATCGACGCCGCCCGCCCGCCGCTCGCCGGACGGCCGCTGTCGGTGCGCATCACGGACTGACCGCCCGACAGGCGCGATACCGCGCTGATGCCGCCTCAGGTCGCTTCGGAGTCGAAGGGCGGTGGTGCGGCGGCACTGAAGTCGCGCCGCGGCGCCACGATCGCAGAGCCCGCCGCGGCAGATGCCGCCACCGCGGCGCCCGCTGCGACAGCGGCGGGCGCGGGTGCAGACGGCGCAGGGGTGTCCTCGAGCAGAGCATCGCGGATGATGCGCCGCGGATCGTACTGCCGGGGATCGAGCTTGCGCCAGTCGAGATCGTCCATCTCCGGACCCATCTCTTCCTTGACCCTGGTCTTCGCGTTGCGCACGTACTGGCCCGCGGTGCGCACCCACCGCGCGAAGCCCTCGGCGACAGATGGAAGACGCTCCGGACCGATGATCATGGCCGCGATCACCGCGATCACGATCAGCTTCTCGAAGGTGAGCCCGAAGTTCATGTCACCAGGCTACCGCCGCGCCTCGGCCATCCCGGCATCCGCGCCCCCTACGCTGTTCACGTCCCTGCCCGATCCGACGCTGGAGGAGAGCCCATGAGCGAGCATGATGCCAACGCACGCTACATCCGTGAGGCGATCGTCGAGCCGTCGGCGATCGCACGGGCCCGCACCAACGCCCTCGAACTCGGCGCAGCGCCGCTGAGCCCCGCCGTCGGCGCGCAGTGTGCGGTGATCGCGGCGGCGACCGCCGCCAGGTCGATCGTGGAGATCGGCACCGGCGCTGGCGTCTCCGGACTGTGGCTGCTGCGCGGCGCGCCGCGCGCCGTCCTCACATCGATCGACAACGAGCCGGAGCATCTCGCCGCGGCGCGCCGGGCGTTCCTCGATGCACGTATCCCCGCCACCCGCGCGCGTTTCATCTCCGGCCGCGCCGCGGACGTGCTGCCGCGGATGAATGAAGCGGCGTACGACATCGTGCTCATCGACGCGGATCCCGAGAACGTCATCGCCTATGTCGAACACGGTCTGCGCCTCGTCCGCCCGGGCGGCACCGTGCTGATCCCCCGTATTCTCGCCGGCGGGCGTGTCGCCGACCCCGTGCAGCGCGATGCCGTGACCGCGGCCTATCGATCGCTCATCCAGGAGACGCAGGAGAGCGATGCGGTCCTCGCGGCGATCTCGGCGAGCGGCGAGGGCCTGCTGCAGCTGACCAGCATCGCCGATCCCGCCTGATCTGGCACCGCTGCGGCCGGCCGTTCCGTCACGGCTCCGGTCTGCGGTGACATCGCGCACACCGTCCGCAGACGCCAGAGGGGGCGGGGGATCACTCCCCCGCCCCCTCTTCATCGGAGTGCTCAGGCCGCGTCGACCACGGCTCCCAGGACGTCGTGAAGCTCCTTCGCCTCAGCGTCGTTGACCGACACGACCAGACGACCGCCGCCCTCGAGGGGCACGCGGACGATGATGAGTCGCCCTTCCTTCACAGCCTCCATGGGGCCGTCTCCGGTCCTCGGCTTCATCGCTGCCATCGCGGCGCATCCTTTCCTCGGTGGTCTTCGGAGTCAAGTTTACCGGCACCGGCCGACACCCGGATCCGAGCGACCCGGTATCAGACGGAGACCGGGAGGTGTTCAGCGTCCGCTCCCCCGCCGTTCATGCGAAAGTCAGCCCCGCGGGGCGCTCGGGCAGCGCTATGGAACCCGCCAGAACGCGTCGGCGAACCCGTAGACATTGATGATCCAGATCAGCTGCAGTCCCAGGCAGCCCAGCAGCACCAGTGCCCGGAAGATCCACGAGCGACCGACCGCGACAGCCCCCCACAGCGGCGACAGCGGGAACAGCAGCCGCAGGGTGCTCGACTGCGGGAAGAACACCGCCAGCAGATAGATCAGATAGCTCGCGCTCCACAGCCGGATCTCGGGGCCGAGCGCCCGCACGGAGCGCGGGACGAGCAGCACCCATACCGCCCCTGCCACGAGCAGGACGAGAGTGAGCACACCGACCCACCCCGGCATACCCCACAGCTCGAACCAGAACTGCGCGGCGCGCACCCACCCCTCGACCGGCAGGAAGCCGTGCTCACCTCCCCCGCCCCAGTTGCGGCGCCACGAGAGCTCCGTCGAGAGATAGCCGCCGCGATCCCCGGTGACCACGGCGACCACGATCGGCCAGGAGAAGCCCGCCACGACGGCGAGCGCGCCGAGCGACACGATGTGCACGACCTCGCGCGCGGGCAGACCGTCTGTCTTCCTGCGGAACCAGCGATAGACCCCGATGAGCCCGAGGAACAGTGCGAAGGCGAGCACGCCGGGGCGGGTATATGCCATCAGCGGAATGAGCAGATAGAGCCAGCCGTAGCGGCGCCGGGTGACCGCACCGATACCGAGCAGAAGGAACAGGATGAACAGCGACTCCGCGTACCCGACCTGGAACAGCGCCCCCAGCGGCCCCGCGGCGAAGAAGCCGACCGAGACGAGGGCGGCGGTGTCACCGACCCGCGGCTCGAGCAGGCGGTACAGGACAACACACGCGAGGTACCCGGCGACGATCGACACGACGAAGGCCCCGGCACCCCAGCTGCCCAGCGGGATGCCGACGACTTTCGCCAGCAGAGGGTACAGCGGCATGAACGCCCAGGCATTCTCCGTGACGCGACCGTGGTCGTCCGTCGGCAGCTCGGTCGGATAGCCGTCGACCGCGATCAGCCAGTACCACTGGGCGTCCCACCCCACGACGAGGTCGGGGACGGTCGCGTCGGCGCCGAACCGGGAGGCCGGCCCGGACAGCGATGCCGCGATGGCGAGGAATCCCCAGGTGATCATGCGCGCGACGCCGTAGATCGCGCCGATGATCAGCGCGATACGCATCGGGCGCCGTGCACGATCCGATGCGTGCGACGCGGAGCGGACGGGGCGGCTGCTCACGGGCCCGTCAGCCAGGCGCGCAGCGCACGCTCGACCGATTCGATCTGGGCGACCGGAACGCGCTCCTCATCATGGTGCGCGAGCGATGGGTCTCCTGGACCGTAGTTGACCGCCGGAATCCCCAGCGCAGAGAAGCGGGCGACGTCGGTCCAGCCGTACTTCGGCTTCGGCACCGCACCGACCGCCGCGACGAACGCCTGTGCGACGGCCGCATCGAGGCCTGGCCGCGCCCCGTCGGCGGAGTCGACGATCTCGACGTCGAATCCGGAGAACACGCTGCGCACGTGCGCGGCGGCCTGAACAGCACTCGTGCTCGGCGCGAACCGGTAGTTCACCTCGACCTCGCAGGCGTCCGGGATCACATTGCCGGCGACGCCGCCGCTGATACGCACGGCGTTCAGGCCTTCGCGGTAGACGAGACCCTCGACCTCGACCTCCCGCGGGCGGTACTCGGCGAGCCGGGCCAGCACGGGCGCTGCCGCATGGATCGCGTTCTCGCCGATCCACGCTCGTGCGCTGTGCGCACGGATGCCGCGGGTGCGCACCACCGCGCGCAGCGTGCCGTTGCAGCCGCCCTCGACCTGGCCGTCGCTGGGCTCGCCCAGGATCGCGAAGTCCCCCGCGAACAGGTCGGGCCGCGCCTCGGCCAGCAGCCGCAGACCGTTGAGGTCCGCGGAGACCTCTTCGTTGTCGTACCACATCCAGGTCACGTCGACCGCCGGTTCTGCGATCTCCGCTGCGAGCTTCAGCTGCACAGCGACTCCGGCCTTCATATCGACCGTCCCCCGCCCCCAGAGGTAGCGGACGCCGTCCTCCTCGACGAAGCGGGTGGGCACGTTGCCGTTGATCGGCACGGTGTCCAGGTGCCCCGCGATCACCACGCGCTGCGCCCGGCCCAGCGAGGTCCGGGCGACGACGGTGTTGCCCATCCGGGTCACCTCGAGGTGCGGATGGGCGCGCATGGCGTCCTCCACCGCGTCGGCGAGGGCCCTCTCCTCCCCCGACACACTCCGGATGTCGCAGATCGCTCGTGTGATGTCGACGGACGATTGGCGGAGGTCGATGGCCATGGCCACAGCCTATCCGCCGCATGAGGGGCCCCGATCGCGGTACCTTTGTCGCATGAGCGAAGCGCGCCGCATCCGAGGACTGGGCCTCACCACGATCGCCGACGATGGCACCGTCCTGGACGCGTGGTACTCGTGGCTCACCGCGGGCGATGACGGACCGGATGCGTCGGAGGTCGCGCGCCTGCACCGCCTCGCCGCGCGCGATGCGCGTCGCGCCGTGGAACAGCGCTCGATCGAGCTCACCATCGATCTCGATGAGGCACCGTCCTCGACCGCGGACGCCTACCTGCGCCTGCACGCGCTGTCGCACCTCCTGGTCCGCCCCGGGGAGCTGAACCTGGACGGCATCTTCGCCCTGCTGCCGACGGTCGCCTGGACCGACGCCGGTCCGATGCTGCCCGCGGATGCCCAGCGCCTGCGCCCGGAGCTGCAGCGCGACGGCATCCAGGTGACCGGTATCGACAAGTTCCCTCGGCTGACCGACTACGTCTTCCCGGCCGGGGTGCGGATCGCCGATGCGTCACGTGTGCGCCTCGGTGCCTACCTGTCGCCCGGGACCACCGTGATGCACGAGGGCTTCGTCAACTTCAACGCCGGAACACTCGGCGCGTCGATGGTCGAGGGGCGGATCTCGCAGGGGGTCGTCGTCGGAGACGGCAGCGACATCGGCGGCGGGGCGTCGATCATGGGTACCCTCTCGGGTGGTGGCACCCATCGCATCAGCATCGGGGCGCGCACGCTGCTGGGTGCGAACGCCGGGATCGGAATCTCGCTCGGTGACGACTGCATCGTCGAGGCCGGCCTCTACGTGACGGCGGGCACCAAGGTCGTGCTCGCCGATCAGCCCCGCACCGCCGACGGCGCCTTCCCGACCGTCAAGGGTGCCGAGCTGTCCGGGCAGGACGGCCTGCTGTTCCGTCGCAACTCCCTCACCGGTGCCGTGGAGGCGATCCGCCGCGCCGGCGCCGGGGTCGAGCTCAATCAGGCCCTCCACGCCTGACCGCACCACCCGCCCGGCGGTGGCGGCTCGTCCGTCCACGGTCAGGGCGGCAGAGCAGACACCCCGCTGATGGCCGGCCGCGCGTGAAGACGAGCACCAGCCGGCCCGTGATAGTGTCACGATGACGCTCCGTCACGATGACGAGCTGTCTGCGTCGTCGATACGCATCCGCGCTCCGCTCGCACTCTGTACGGCGGGGTCGGCCCCTTCGAACGGCGAACCGATGCGCGATCCCGCGCCGTCGCCCACCTGCACGCCCCGCGCTGCCCGACTATCCCGTCTTCCGGCAGCACGCCAGCGCGTGCATCAGCAGAGAGAAAACTCATGCCCTCCTTCCTTGACCTCGGTGTTCCGGCACCGCTGGCCGCCGTGCTCACGGCGACCGGCAAGTCCGAGCCCTTCCCCATCCAGCGCGACACCCTTCCCGACTCATTGGCCGGCCGTGACCTCCTCGGTCGCGGTCGCACCGGCAGCGGCAAGACCATCGCCTTCTCGGTCCCCCTGGTCGCGCGGCTGTCCGCCTCGCGCGTCAAGACCGGCCCGGGCCGCCCGCGTGGCCTGGTGCTCGCCCCCACGCGCGAGCTCGCGACACAGATCGCCGCGACCATCGCTCCGCTCGCGGATGCGGCTGGTCTGCGCGTCACGACCATCTTCGGTGGCGTGAGCCAGCGCCCGCAGGAGCAGGCGCTGCGCGCTGGCGTCGACATCGTGGTCGCGTGCCCCGGCCGTCTCGAAGACCTCATGAAGCAGGGGCTCGTGCGTCTCGACGCGGTCGAGATCGCCGTGCTCGACGAGGCCGACCACATGGCGGACCTCGGTTTCCTTCCCGGCGTCACCCGTATCCTCGCCGCCACCCCGGCGGATGGCCAGCGCCTGCTGTTCAGCGCGACCCTCGACCGCGGCGTCGACGTTCTCGCGCGCCGGTTCCTCACGCATCCGGTCAGCCACGAGGTCGACGAGGCGAGCGTCCCCGTGGGCGAGATGACTCACCGTGTGCTCGTGGCCGCAGACCCGGACGCCAAGAAGCGCCTCGTGCAGGATCTCGCGTCCGGCCTCGGCCGCCGGATCCTGTTCACTCGCACCAAGCATCAGGCGAAGAAGCTCGCCAAGCAGCTCACCTCGGCCGGAATCCCGGCGGTCGACCTGCACGGAAACCTCGGGCAGAACGCTCGCGAGCGGAACCTCGCCGCGTTCAGCGCAGACCCCGCAGCCGGCGGTGTGCGCGTCCTCGTGGCGACCGACGTCGCCGCCCGCGGCGTGCACGTCGACGATGTCGAGCTCGTGGTGCACGTCGATCCGCCCGTCGAGCACAAGGCGTACCTGCACCGCTCCGGACGCACGGCGCGCGCCGGTGCCGCGGGCACCGTGGTGACCCTGGTGCTGCCAGACCAGCGTCGTGACGTCAAGGACCTGCTCCGCAAGGCCCAGATCGCGGTGCCGCTGGAGGATGCCACCGCCGACGCCGTCGCGGAGCTCGTGGGAGAGCGGGCACCGCACGTCAAGCCCGCGCCGCCGCAGGCGCCGCAGCAGCGCAAGGCCCCGGCGAAAGCTGGTTCGGCCGGCCGCGGCGCACGCGGAACAGCACGAAACGGTCAGCCGGCCGATGGCGAGCGCGCGCAGCGCACGCACGCTCCGCAGCACGGTGCCGGGGGCCGCGGAGCAGCGCAGGACCGCCCGCAGGGCGGCGAGCAACCCGCCCGCCGCCGGCGCCGTCGCCGGCCCGCATCGGCCCAGGGGCAGCGCCCGACCCGCTGACACGACGACCGGACGGGCGGCCATACCTCTGACCGCCCGTCCTCCGGTCGCGTCCCATTCGACACCCTCGACACCACAGGCCCCTGTCCTCTCGGAGGACAGGGGCCTGTGGTGTGAGACGGGTACGGGCGCGGCTCAACGATCCGGGTAGGAGCGCTCCGCTGAGCCGGTGTAGAGCTGCTGCGGACGCCCGATCTTCGTCTGGGGGTCGTCCTGCATCTCGCGCCACTGGGCGAGCCAGCCGGGCAGGCGTCCCATCGCGAACAGCACGGTGAACATGCGGGTCGGGAAGCCCATGGCCTTGTAGATGACGCCGGTGTAGAAGTCGACGTTCGGATACAGACGACGGTCCTGGAAGTAGGGGTCGCCCAGCGCGATCTCTTCCAGCTGCTTGGCGAGATCGAGCAGCGGATCGTGCACGCCCAGCTCGTCCAGAACCTCATCGGCGACCTGCTTGACGAGGCGCGCGCGCGGGTCGTAGTTCTTGTAGACACGGTGCCCGAAGCCCATCAGCTTCACACCGTCTTCCTTGTTCTTCACGCGCTCGACGAAGCGCTGCATGCTCTCGCCGGAGTCGCGGATGTCGGCGAGCATGCGCAGCACGGCCTCGTTGGCGCCACCGTGCAGCGGGCCGGAAAGGGCCTGGATCCCGGCCGAGATCGACGCGAACATGTCGGCACCGGTGGATCCCACCAGCCGGACCGTGGAGGTCGAGGCGTTCTGCTCATGATCGGCGTGGAGGACGAGCAGGAGCTCGAGCGCGCGCGACATCACCGGGTTGGCCTCGTACGGCTCGCTCATGACGCCGAAGTTCAGGCGCAGGAAGTTGTCGACGAAGCTCAGCGAGTTGTCGGGGTAGAGGAAGGCCTGGCCGATGCTCTTCTTGTGCGCGTACGCGGCGATCACCGGAAGCTTCGCGAGCAGGCGGATGGTGTTGATCTCGACATGCTCGGGGTTGTGCGGGTCGGACTCGTCCTCGTAGTAGGTCGAGAGCGCCGCGGTGGCCGCGGACAGCACAGACATGGGATGCGCGGTGTGCGGAAGCGCGGAGAAGAAGCGCTTCAGGTCCTCGTGCAGCAGGGTGTGGCGGCGGATGCGCTCGTCAAAGCCTGCGAGCTCGTCCGCGGTGGGCAGGTCGCCGTAGATCAGCAGCCAGGCCACCTCGAGGAAGGTGCTGCCGCTGGCGAGCTGTTCGATCGGATAGCCGCGATAGCGGAGGATCCCCTGATCGCCATCGATGAAGGTGATGTCAGACTTCGTGGCCGCCGTGTTCACGAAGCCGTAGTCGAGGCCCGTCAGTCCCGTCTGCTTCGTCAGCGTCGACAGATCGATGCTGTCGTTGCCGGCCGTGCCGTACAGCAGGGGGAACTCTGCGGTGGTCTCGCCCACCGACAGGGTGGCCTTCGTCGGACGGTCTCCTGCTGCGCTCACGCGGACCTCCTGGAGTGTTCGAGGCAGATGCATGCCGCCCGTCGGTCGCAGGCGGATCGGTCCCAGCCTACCGGGCGCTCAGGGTGCCAGACGACGCGCCGCCTCTTCGACGCGTTCCGTGGGAGCGGTGAGCGAGAAACGCACGTGCTGGGCGGACGCGTCGCCGTAGAACGGCCCGGGTCCTGCGATGATGCCGAGCTCCGCGAGACGGCCCATCGTCGCCCACGCGTCGCGCCCCTCGGTGACCCAGAGGTACAGCCCGGCTTCGGAGCCGTCGACCTGGAACCCGGCCTTCTCCAGCGCCGGCCGCAGAATGCCGCGGCGCTCACGATAGCGCGCGAGCTGCTCCACCACATGTTCGTCGTCATCGAGGGCGGCGCGCATCGCGTCCTGCACCGGCGACGGCGGCATCAGGCCGAGGTGTCGCCGGGCCACGAGGACCCGAGAGATCAGCGCGGCGTCTCCGGCCAGGAACGCGGCCCGGTACCCGGCGAGGTTGGACTGCTTGCTCAGCGAGTATGCCGCCAGCACGCCCGTGACGTCTCCCCCGGTGACCCGCGGGTCCAGGATCGACGGCACGGCCTCGGCGTCCCAGGGCGCGTCCCAGCCGAATTCGGCATAGCACTCGTCATTGGCGATCACCGCGCCCAGCTCCCGAGCGCGAGCGACGGCGACGGTCAGGGCGGCGACGTCGGCCACACGGCCGTCCGGGTTGCCGGGCGAGTTCAGCCAGACCAGGCGCGTGTTCTCCGGCCAGGCGGACGGGTCGTCGCAGGGCACCGGCTCGGCGCCGACGATGCGCGCGCCCACCGCGTAGGTCGGGTAGGCCACGGTCGGGAAGACCACGGCGTCGCCGGGCCCGACCGAGAGCAGCAACGGCAGCAGCGCGACCAGTTCCTTGGATCCGATGGTCGGCACGACCTGGTCCGTGCCGAGACCGGGGACCCCGCGCCGCCGGGCGAACCATCGCACGATCGCCTCGCGGAGCGCGGGCGTGCCGACCGTCGCCGGATACCCGTGGGCGTCCGTGGCAGCGGCGAGGGCGCGCGCGACGGCGTCGGGGGTAGGGTCGACGGGCGAGCCGACCGAGAGGTCGATGGCGCCGCCCGGATGGGATCTGGCCTGCTCGGCGTAGGGGATGACCGCGTCCCAGGGGTAGTCGTCGAGGTCGGCGACGCCCATGCTCACTCTCCCTGCGGGGGAAGCGCCGTGATGATGGCGTGGTCGTGGTCGATCACGCCGACCTTCGCCGCGCCTCCCGGAGACCCGATCTCCTCGAAGAACTCGACGTTGGCCTTGTAGTAGTCGGTCCACTCCTCGGGCAGGTCGTCTTCGTAGTAGATCGCCTCCACCGGGCAGGCCGGCTCGCACGCACCACAGTCGACGCATTCGTCGGGGTGGATATAGAGCATCCGGTCACCCTCATAGATGCAGTCCACAGGGCACTCGTCGACGCAGGCGCGATCCTTGACATCGACGCACGGAAGGGCGATCACATACGTCACACCCCCAGTCTACGGCCGCTCAGCGGCCTCCGGCTGATTGCCGGCCGTGCCGGGTCGGCGAGACAGGTCAGGCCACGCCACGACGATCAGCACGACAGCGCCCACCAGCAGCGTCCAGAACTGCCCGACCGGGGTGTTCTCCACGATCACCGAGCCGCCGGGCCCCGGACCGGACACGAGGACGACCGCCACGAGCATGCCGACCCCCGCGGCGAGCGCCAGCCAGCGGTCTGCGGTGAGCGCACGGATCCCGACGAGCATCGCAGCGCATGAGACCCCGGCGACGACCATGCCGACGGGGAACCACCCCCATCGCAGGGCATGCCCGACGGTGCCGGCCATCCCGAAGACCGCGCCGATCAGCAGAGCGGCGACCCAGGTCGCCAGACGGGTGAGGAACATCACCCGTCGATTCTAGGTTCGCGTCCCCTGAGCGGGCTGATCGTTACCTTCGTGAGACCGAATATCAGGATTGGTGGTTCCCAGTTCCGCCTTGTTCCGCTAGCGTGAGGAGCCATCCGGCAACGACGCCGGTGAATCAACTTCAGGCACAGCGCCGTGACCGAAGGGATGCCATGACGCTGGCAGTGCACAACGTCGAGGTCGTGTACGAGGACGTGATGCTCGTCGTCAAAGGGGCGAGTATCCGCGTGCCCCGGGATGGGATCGTCGCCCTCCTGGGCGCGAACGGAGCAGGAAAGACCTCCCTGCTCCGCGCGATGACCGGCCTTCTCGACGTCCATCGCGGCCGCATCTCGCGCGGCCATGTCTCCATAGACGATGCCCCGCTCGACACCCGCCGGGCCGCCGATGTGGTCCGGGCCGGCGTGAGCCAGGTGATGGAGGGGCGCCGGGTCTTCGTCGAGTTCACCGTGGAGGAGAACCTGCGGGTGGGCGCCTACACGCGGCCGACGACGGCGAACGCGGAGAAGCTCGAGCGGATCTACGGGATGTTCCCGATCCTCAAGGAACGCCGCGCCCAGCGCGCCGGCTACCTCTCCGGCGGTGAGCAGCAGATGCTCGCGATCGGCCGCGCCCTCATGGCGGAGCCGAAGTACATCCTGCTGGACGAGCCGAGCCTCGGCCTCGCTCCGCAGGTCGTCGAGCGCATCCGCGACCTGGTGGTGGAGATCCGCCGCAGCGGCACGGGCGTCCTGCTCGTGGAGCAGAACGCGGCGATGGCTCTGTCGATCGCCGACCACGGTTATGTCATGGAGAACGGGAAGATCGTGATGGACGCCCCCGCCAGAGCCCTGCGCGACGACGACGACA
This sequence comes from Microbacterium longlingense, assembly GCF_058349825.2. Lineage (NCBI taxonomy): Bacteria > Bacillati > Actinomycetota > Actinomycetes > Micrococcales > Microbacteriaceae > Microbacterium > Microbacterium longlingense. Next base: position 99,858 of record NZ_JBYRJA020000006.1, on the reverse strand, counting down.
TCCGGGAGTTCTACCTGGGCACCGGCGCGAGCGCTTCGAGCCTCAGAGACGTGAAACATTACAAGCGGCGGAAGCGGTGGCTGTCGTGACCGCGGCGGCCCAGGCACCGGCGATGAGCCGGCGGGCAGCACGGTCGCAGCCGCTCCTCGAAGCGCGTGACCTGACGCTGCGCTTCGGCGGGGCGACGACGCTCAATGCGATCTCCTTCGACGTGCGCCAGGGAGAGCTCTTCGCCATCATCGGACCCAACGGCGCGGGCAAGACGTCCACGTTCAACTGCATCTCGGGGGTGTACCGGCCGCAAGAGGGAACGCTGGAGCTGGAGGGCGAGTCGCTTCTCGGGCAGGCGCCGGACGAGATCGCCCGCCGCGGCGTGGCGCGCACGTTCCAGAACGTCGAGCTGTTCGACAACCTGACCGTGCTCGACAACCTCCTGCTCGGCCGTCACCAGAAGACGTCCTATTCCTGGCCGGAGGGGATGTGGTGGTTCGGCCGTTCCCGCCGGGAGGAGCTGGCAAACCGCCGTCACGTGGAAGACCTCATCGATTTCCTCGGCCTCGCGCCGTACCGGCGCCTTCCGGTGGGCATCCTGCCGTACGGCATCAAGAAGCGCATCGAGCTGGGCCGGGCCCTGGCGATGGAGCCGAAGCTGCTGCTGCTGGACGAACCGGTCGCCGGGATGAACTCCGAGGAGACCGAGGACATGGCGCGGTTCATCCTCGACATCCGCAGCGAGCTGGGCACCTCGATGATCATGGTCGAGCACGACATGCGCCTGGTGATGGACCTCGCCGACCGCATCATGGTCATCGACTTCGGCCGGCGCATCGCGCTCGGCACCCCGGACGAGGTCCAGCGCGATCCCGCAGTGATCTCCGCGTATCTCGGCGGGGCGACCGACACGGTGGCCAACCAGGTGATCGAGGCCGAGACCGAGGACATCGAGAACGGAGGGACGGCATGAGCGACACCACCTATCTGATCCGCCTGCTCCAGGCCTCCGCCGCGGAGGTCGGCGATCGCACCGCTCTGCGCGTGAAGCAGTCCGGCATCTGGCAGGAGATCACCTGGGGCGCCTATCTCGACGCGGTCGAGCGCATCGCCTACGGCCTGGCCGCGCTGGGCGTCGGCCCCGGCGACCGGGTCGCGATCCAGTCGGAGAACCGGCCGGAGTGGCTGTTCTCCGATCTGGCGGCGAACGCCCTGCGCGCCGCGATCGTCGGCTTCTATCCGACCAACCCTGCTTCCGAGATCATCTATCTGCTGCGCGACAGCGGCGCCCGGGTCCTCATCGCGGAGGACCAGGAGCAGGTCGACAAGGCGATCGAGGCGGAGCCGCAGGCGCCGGACCTGGAGTGGATCGTCGTTCTGGACGGCCGCGGCATCGCCGGCTACGAGCACCCGAAGCTCATCACCATCGACGAGCTGATCGACCGCGGCGAGGCACACCGAACCGAACACCCCCGGCTGCTCGAGGAGATCGACGCCGAGCGCTCCCCCGACGACATCGTCACCCTCATCTACACCTCCGGCACCACCGGTCCGCCCAAGGGGGGAATGCTCAGCGCCGGCAACGTGTCCTTCTCGTCGTTCATCTTCTCCCTGGACGATGGGCTGCTGGGCTCACGACCGACCGAGGACGATGTCCTGCTGTCGTATCTGCCGCTCTCCCACGTGGTCGAGCGCGGCATCTCGGTGTGGGCCAACCTCACCACACGGACCGTTGTGCACTTCGCCGAGTCGATCGAGACCGTCACCGCCGACCTCGCAGACGTGCAGCCGACGATCCTGTTCGCCGTGCCGCGCATCTGGGAGAAGATCCAGGCGACCGTGGCGATCAAGATGGCCGGGGCCTCGCGGCTCAAGCGCGGCGTATACCGCGTCGGGACGAAGATGAGCGCGGTGATCGCCGCAGAGCGCATCGCCCACGACGGCCTGTTCACTCCGAAGGCTCGCCTGCTGTACGCCATCGGATATCTTCCGCTGTACCGCCCGCTGCGCAAGCGGCTGGGGCTGCTCAAGGTCACGCACGCCATCTCGGGCGCCGCGCCGATCTCGCCCGAAGTGCTGTCTTTCTTCGTGGGCATCGGCATCCCCCTCTACGAGGCGTACGGGATGACCGAGAACGCGGCGATCGCCACGACCAACCGCCGCGGCCGGATGAAGCTCGGCACCGTCGGAGAGCCCCAGCCGCACGCCGAGGTGATGCTCGCCGAGGGGACCAACGAAGTCCTCACCCGGCATCCGGGCAATTTCGTCGGGTACTGGAACAAGCCGGAGGCCACCGCGGAGACGATCGACGCCGACGGCTGGTTGCACACCGGCGACGTGGGCGAATGGGTCGACGGGACGCACCTGCGCATCATCGACCGCATCAAGGACATCATCATCACCGCGGGCGGCAAGAACATCTCGCCGAGCGAGATCGAGAACGCCCTCAAGGCCTCGCCCTACGTCAAGGAGGCTGTCGTCATCGGAGACAAACGCCCGTATCTCACCGCGCTGGTGGGCATCGAGTACGACACCGTGGCCGACTGGGCGTCGCGACAGCGCCTGGACTTCACCACCTACCGCGACCTGTCGACGAAACCGGAGGTGATCGAGCTGGTCTCCGGCGTCGTGCGCGAGGTGAACACCCGGTTCGCGCGGGTCGAAGCGGTCCGCAAGATCCGCATGCTCACCAAGGAGCTCGACCACGAGGACGGCGAGCTCACCGCGACCCAGAAGCTCAAGCGCCAGGCGTTCGCGAAGACCGTGCCGCACCTCATCGACGACATGTACTCCGGATCCGACGCGTATCCGGGCGCCGACCTCGGGAGGAACGGATGAACACGCTGCTCTCCTCGCTCGCCAACGGTCTCGGGCAGGGCGGTGTCTACGCCCTGATCGCCGTGAGCTTCGTGATCATCTATCGCGCGACGGGCGTGCTGAACTTCGCCCAGCCGGCCCTGATGATCCTCGGAGCCTTCGCCACGAGCGTCTTCGCCACCCAGGCCGGGCTGCCCTTCTGGGCCGCCGTGCTGCTGGCGATGCTCGTGCTCGCACTGCTCTCGGTCGGCATCGAGCGCGTCGCGATCCGGCCGATGGTCGGCCGGCCGTCGTTCTCGGCCGCGATCGTCACGGTCGGCCTGTTCATCGTGCTGCTGGTGCTGGCCTTCCGCCTGTTCGACTCCAACCCCCGCACCGTCGGCGACCCGTGGCAGCTGAAGACCCTGTGCCTGGGCGGCGAAGTCGGCGAGTCGTTCGGCGTCGTCAGCTGCACCGGCGGCGTGCAGATCTATCAGAGCGCGGTCGCCCGGATCGTGATCGCCCTGGTGGTGATCGGCCTGCTGGGCTGGTGGCTCGCCCGCTCCAAGATGGGTCTGGCGATGCGGGCCACCTCCCTCGACCAGGAGACGTCGCTGGCCCAGGGCATCAACGTCGGCCGGATGTTCTCGATCTCGTGGGCGATCGGCGGCGGCCTGGTGGCCCTGGCCGGCGCCCTGCTGGCGGCCAACGGCTCCGTCATCCAGGCGACGGATGCGTTCTTCGCCCTCGTGGCGCTGCCGGCGATCATCATCGGCGGCCTGGACTCGCTCAAGGGCGCTGTGCTCGGCGGCCTCACCGTCGGTCTCGCGATGGCGCTCACCAAGACCTACCAGCCGACGCTCGCGCCGTGGCTCGGCAACAACTTTGAGAACGTCGTCCCCTATCTGATCATGCTGGTGGTGCTCCTGATCCGGCCCTACGGCCTGTTCGGCACCCGGGAGGTGCAGCGCGTATGACCATCGCAGCCAAGACCGAGACGTCGCGCCGGCTCACCGGACGATCCGAGCGGATCGACTTCGAGGGAGCGCGCGGCCGCGTCTCCCGGCGCGTCTCCCGGGGACGAAGTGGTGTGTACACCAGCTACGCCGCCGACCAGGCGCTGTGGAACACCCCGGCGAAGCTGTGGTGGACCATCGGGCTGGTGGTCCTGGTCGCTGCGTCGCCCTTCCTGATCGCCGCCGACCTGACCTACCTGCTGACGATGGCGATGATCTATGCGATCGGCGGGATCGGGCTGAACCTGCTCACCGGCTACGCCGGCCAGGTCTCCCTCGGCCACGCGTTCTTCCTCGGCCTGGGGGCCTACACCGCCGCCGTGCTGGGCGGGCGACCGGGTGGGAACACCTGGGGCCTCGGCCTGGACCTCGCGATCGTGCTGCCGGCCGCCGCGATCGTCCCGGGCCTCGTCGGTCTCATCGTCGCCCCGCTGGCGACGCGGGTGCGCGGTCTGTACCTGGCCATCCTCACCCTGGGCCTGCTGATCCTCGGCGAGCACCTGTTCAAGATCCTCGTCCCGATCACAGGCGGCCAGGGCGTGGGGCGCGGCGTCGCGCAGCGCACGCTGTTCGGCATCGATCTGAACAAGACGTACGCGATCGGGCCCCTGCTGATCCCGCCGCATGTCTCGTTCATGCTGCTCACGCTCGTCCTGCTGATCGGCATGGCCATCGCCGCGCGCAACCTCGTCCGCGGCCGCTACGGCCGGGCCTTCGCCGCGGTGCGCGACCGCGACATCGCCGCCGAGGTGATGGGGGTGAACCTGCTGCGCACCAAGACTCTGGCCTTCACGCTCTCCTCCGCGTTCGCCGGCGTCGCCGGAGCGCTCTTCTCGATCCTGGTCGGGCGGATCTCGCCCGAGACGTGGAGCCTGTTCCTGTCGATCGATTTCCTGGCCGTGGTGGTCATCGGCGGGATCGCGACCATCTCGGGCACGATCATCGGCGCGTGCTTCGTGGTACTGCTGCCCCGCATCCTCGAAGAGCTGACGCACGTGATCCCCTGGATCAGCGTGTCCAGCGGCGGCATCATCAACGTCTTCCAGCTGCAGACCATCATCTTCGGCGTGCTGATCATCGTGTTCATCACGCTCGAGCCACGAGGGCTGTACGGGCTCTGGGTGCGCGTGCGCAACTACTTCAAAGCCTGGCCGTTCTCGTACTGACACAACTGAACACCCATCCGCACCTCACCAAGGAGCACAGCATGACATCGCGTCAACGTGGCCGCATGGCACTTGCCCTCTCGGCCGTGGGCCTTCTGGCCCTGACCGCCTGCACGGCGGTCGACGACAGCACATCCCCGCCGGCGGCATCCGAGTCGCCGAGCGATTCCGCGACGATCAAGACCGGGCAGGGCGTGACCGCAGAACCGTGCCCCGACGGCGTCAACCCCGACAACGGGTGCATCTACCTCGGCGTGCTCTCCGACCTCACAGAAGGCCCGTTCGCGGCGCTCGCCGTCCCGATCACCGACGGTCAGCGCGCGTTCTGGAAGAAGGTCAACGAGGACGGCGGCATCGGCGGGTACGACATCGACATCGACGCCTACACCCGCGACACCAAGTACCAGCCGGCCGAGCACGCCGCGCAGTACCAGCAGATCGCCAGCAACATCGCCGGCATCGCGCAGACGCTCGGCACCGTGAACACCGAGTCGGTGCTCGAGGACATGATCAACCGCAGCCTCGTCGCCGTCCCGACGACCTGGTGGTCGGGCTTCGCCTTCGACGAGAGCGACTCCGGCATCGTCATGGAGACCGGCTACTCCTACTGCACCGAGGCCATCGTCGGGCTCGACTGGTTCGCCGAGAACCAGTCCGCACCCGCCACGGTGCAGGCCGTCGGCTACCCGGGCGACTACGGCGGCGACTCCGCCGAGGGTGTGCGGCGCTGGGCAGAGGCCAACGGCGCGACGGCGCTGGAGGCGATCGGCACCGGCCCGAACCAGGTCGTCGGCAACCAGGACGGCGTCGTCTCGGCGGTCCTCGCGGGCAGCCCGGACGTGGTCGTGCTCGCCGTCGGCCCTGCCGAGACCGCCGAGATCGTGGGCAAGCTCGCCGCGAGCGGCTTCACCGGGCGCTTCCTCGGCGCGCTGCCGACGTGGAACGGCGCCCTGCTGCAGTCCGCGGCAGCTCCCGCGCTCACCGCGCTCTACAACCACATGAGCCCCTACGAGAACTGGGACGGCGACAGCACCGGGATGGCTGACATCAAGGAGTCGCTGGGCGGCAAGGCGCCGGCCAACGCCGGATACATCATCGGCTGGTCCATCGGATACCCGTTCAAGGCGGCGCTCGAGGCGGCCACCGCGGCCGGCGATGTGACTCCCGAGGGCATCCGCGCCGTGGTCGACGGCCTGGAGGTCGACTACGCCGGTCTGGCGCCGCAGCACGTCTACGGCGGAGACGTGCAGACCAACGCGCAGCAGACCGTGAACATCGGCCAGCCGGATGCCGAGGTCGAGCTGGGCCTGCGCACGATCGCGTCCGAGTACGCCGGTCCGACGTTCGACAAGACCGACTACTCCGCCGCCTGCGTGGCGTCGCACTAGTCAGCGCCCGGGAAACCGGGAGAGGGGGATGCCGCAGCCGCGGCATCCCCCTCGTCTTTTCCGCGTCAGCCGGCGAGCCCGATCGCGCGCAGCCCGGCGGCGGTCAGCGCGGCGGCGAACACCACGACCAGGAAAGACTGCCGCAGCCAGAGCAGGACCCCGGCGACCAGCACAGCGGGCACCCGCGCATCCACCACGATCTCCTGCCCGACGGCCAGGGACTGCACCGCCACGAGGGCGGCGAGCAGCGCGACGGTGAGCAGGTCTGCGATGCGCGCTGGGCGCGGCGCTTCGAGCACCCCGGGGGGCACGAGGTATCCGATGCCTTTGAGGGCGACGCACAGGCAGGCGGCCAGCAGCACCGCGTTCCACAGGGTCATGCCCGCTCCCCTCCGCTCGGCGCCGCGGGCGGCGCCTCTCCCCCGATCGGTTCGGGGGATGCCACCAGGTTGAACCAGCCGACCACCAGGGCGACGAGCGCGGCCACCATGACCGGAAGGCCGGGGATCAGGACCGGCGTGAGCACCGTCGCCACCACCGCGGCCGCGATCCCGACCGCGATCGCCTGCCGCTGGCGCAGCCGCGGCCACAGCAGCGCGAGGAAGGCCGCCGCCGCCGCGGCGTCCAGCCCGTAGGCGCGCGGGTCGCCGAGGACGTCGCCCAGGAGCGCGCCGGCGAGGGTCGTGGCGTTCCATCCCAGATAGATGCCGATGCCGGTGACCCAGAAGCCTATCTGCCGCGCGCGCGGCTCGCTCTGCGACAGCGACACGGCCACCGACTCATCGATCGTGAACGGCACCGCCGCCGCACGCCGCCAGCCCCCCGCGCCGATCACCGGCGACATGCGCATGCTGTAGGCGGCGTTGCGCACCCCCAGCAGCGCCGCGGACGCAACAGCCGCCGGCAGGGCGGTCAGGCCGCCGGAGCCGAAGACGCCGATGAAGGCGAACTGCGACCCCCCGGTGAACATCACCAGGCTCAGCACGCAGGTCTGCCAGATGTCCAGCCCGGCGGCCACGGCGAGCGCGCCGAACGAGACGCCGTAGGCACTCGTCGCGAGCGCGACGGCGATCCCCTGACGCCAGGCGGTGCGCTCGGCATCCGTTCGTTTCGATGAACGCATGACTGTCATTCTGAACGGACGATCGAGTCTCGTCAAGCGAACGATCGTTTGACATACTGAACAGATGGACGACCTCCGCAGCCGCATCGCCCACGCGCTCCGCCGCGAGCGCGAGGCCTCGGGACTCTCGGTGTCAGAACTGGCGCGGCGCGCGAACCTGTCGAAGGCGACCGTGTCCCAGCTCGAGACGGGAGCGGGCAACCCCAGCGTCGAAACGCTCTGGGCCCTGGGCGTCGCGCTCGGGGTGCCCTTCTCGGCGCTCGTCGAGCAGCCGGCGCAGCTGCCCACTCTGATCCGCGCTGACGAGCACGCCAGCGTGCCTGCCGCGGTCGCCGCCTACAGCGCCACCCTGCTCTCGGTGTGCCCGCCCGGCGCACGCCGCGACCTCTACGTCATCCGCGCCGAGCCCGAGGAGCCGCGCCGCTCGGACCCGCACAACCCCGGGACGATCGAGCACGTCGTGCTGATCTCCGGAGCCGCGCGGATCGGCCCGGTCGACGCCACCGAGCTGCTGAGCCCGGGCGACTACCTCTGCTACCCCGGCGACGTGCCCCACGTCTTCGAGGCGACAGCTCCCGGCACGAGCGCCGTGCTGATCTCCGAGCTGCGCTGACGCCGGGGGCGCATCGCGCCGACCGCCTGCGACCGGCGAGCCGGGACGGACCGGTATCAGCCCGCATGCGCTGATCGCGCGTGACAGAAGACACGAGCGCCCCGCCCGCGGATCGCGGACGGGGCGTTCGATGACGCAGGTCAGACGTTCGCGTCCTGGCGCTTCTGACGCGAGATCGCGCGGGCGCGCTCGGTCTGGTCCAGGATCACCTTGCGGATGCGCACCTTCTCTGGCGTCACCTCGACGCATTCGTCGTCGCGGGCGAACTCCAGGCACTCCTCCAGCGAGAGCTGGCGCGGCGGGGTGAGCTTCTCCAGCTCGTCCGCCGTGGAGGAGCGCATGTTGGTGAGCTTCTTCTCCTTGGTGATGTTGACGTCCATGTCGTCGGCGCGGGTGTTCTCGCCCACGACCATGCCCTCGTAGACCTCCTCGGTGGGCTGCACGAAGAAGCTCATGCGCTCCTGGAGGGCCATCATCGCGAACGGGGTCGCGACGCCGGCGCGGTCGGCGACGATCGACCCGGACGCGCGGGCCACGATCTGGCCGGCCCAGTCGTCATAGCCGTGCGAGATCGCGTTGGCGATGCCGGTGCCGCGGGTGATCGACATGAACTCGGTGCGGAAACCGATCAGGCCGCGCGACGGCACGACGAACTCCATACGCACCCAACCGGTGCCATGGTTGGTCATGCCCTCCATGCGGCCCTTGCGCGCGGCGAGGAGCTGCGTGATCGAGCCGAGGTACTCCTCGGGCACGTCGATCGTGAGGTGCTCGTAGGGTTCCTTGAGCTTGCCGTCCTCGCCACGGCGGGTGACCACCTGGGGCTTGCCGACGGTGAGCTCGAAGCCCTCGCGGCGCATGTTCTCGACGAGGATCGCGAGCGCGAGCTCACCGCGGCCCTGCACCTCCCACGCGTCCGGACGGCCGATGTCGACCACGTTGAGCGACACGTTGCCGATCAGCTCACGGTCCAGGCGGTCCTTCACCATGCGGGCGGTGAGCTTGTGCCCCTTGACCTTGCCGACCAGCGGCGAGGTGTTGGTGCCGACCGTCATCGAGATCGCCGGGTCATCGACCGTGATCGCGGGCAGCGGGCGGACATCCTCCGGGTCGGCGATGGTCTCGCCGATGGTGATCTCTTCGATACCGGCGATCGCGACGATGTCGCCGGGGCCGGCGTCGTCGGCGGGGTAGCGCTCGAGCGCGCGGGTCTTGAGCAGCTCGGTGATGCGAGCGTTCGAGCGGGAGCCGTCATGACGCACCCACGCGACGGTCTGCCCCTTGCGTAGCGTGCCGTTGAAGACGCGCAGCAGCGCGAGACGACCGAGGAAGGGCGAGGAGTCGAGGTTGGTGACCCATGCCTGCAGCGGGGCCTCATCGTCGTAGGACGGCGCGGGAACGTGCTCGAGGATCGCCTCGAACAGCGGCTCGAGGTCGTCGTTGTCCGGCAGTTCGCCGTTCTCCGGCCGGTTGCGCGACGCCGCACCGGCACGGCCGGAGGCATAGACGACCGGAACGTCGAGCAGGGCGTCGACGTCGAGGTCGGGCACGTCGTCGACGAGATCGCTGGCCAGGCCGAGCAGCAGGTCGTGGGCCTCCTCCTCGACCTCCGCGATCCGCGCGTCCGGACGATCGGTCTTGTTGACCAGGAGGATGACGGGGAGCTTCGCCTCGAGCGCCTTGCGCAGCACGAAACGGGTCTGCGGGAGCGGCCCCTCGCTCGCGTCGACGAGGAGCACGACGCCGTCGACCATCGACAGGCCACGCTCGACCTCGCCGCCGAAGTCGGCGTGGCCCGGGGTGTCGATGACGTTGATCGTCACCGGGGTCTCGCTGTGGGCACCGTTGTACGTGATCGCCGTGTTCTTGGCGAGGATCGTGATGCCCTTCTCACGCTCGAGGTCGTTCGAGTCCATCGCACGCTCTTCGACGTGGGCGTGCTCGCCGAAGGAGCCCGTCTGCCGGAGCATCGCGTCCACGAGCGTTGTCTTGCCGTGGTCGACGTGGGCGACGATCGCGACGTTTCGGAGGTCAGAGCGGAGGGCATGCGCCATAGGGGTGTCCTAGCAGGGTTGGGAAGCGCCGGGATGCCGACGTTCCAGGATATCGCACGCTCCTGTATGCTCCCCCAGCCACCTCCGAGGCCGCGCGCCCCGCACACAGAGGAGGGGCGGATGCCGCAGCATCCGCCCCTCCCGATCAACGATCAGCGATCAGGTCACTTGGCCCAGCCCACGATCGTCCAGTCGGCGACGCGGGAGACACCGAACATGGTCGCACCGTAGTTGACGAGACCGTCCTTGACCGCCCAGACGTTGGGCAGCGGGGCAACGGGGAACATCGGGACGTACTCCCAGATGGTCTCGTTGATCTCGTTCGCGATCTTGATCCGCTCTGCCGGGTCGAGCTCGCTGTTCGCCTTCTCCCACAGCGGTCCGAGGCTGTCATCGGTCGTGCCGGTGAAGTTGGACTCAGAGTCGAGCGGGTAGAACAGCGCCCGCGACGACGAGATCGGGAACTGCGTGCCCTGCCAGGAGAACGTGACCATCTCGAAGTCACCCGGGATGACGTAGCTCGAGAAGTAGTCGTTCGCCGGCACCGAGTCGAGCTTCACCGGGATGCCGAACTCGCTCAGGTCCGCCTGGATCTGCTCGGCGCGCTGCACGTTGGTCACGGTGTCGGCCGGGACGGTGACCGAGAGCGTCAGCTTCTCGCCGTCCTTGCTCCACGCGTCGCCCTCCTTGACGTAGCCGGCCTCTTCGAGGAACCCGGCTGCCGCGTCGAGGTCGTGCGGGTAGGACTTGTCCTGGTAGCCGTCCTGACCGTTCATGAAGATGTAATCGCCCTGGGTCACCGGCGGCACGCCGACGGGCGTGTTCGCGGCCGCGGCGATCTGCTCACGGTTCACGATCGAGGCGACGGCCTTGCGGACGTTCACGTCGGAGAGCGGACCCTCCTTGGCGTTCATCGTGACGTGGGTCCAGGTGACGCCGTTGGCGGCCTGGATGTCGGCGTCGGAGCGGCTCTTCGCGGTCTCGTAGAGGTCGGCGCTCGCCGAGATCTCCAGCGCATCGATCTCGCCGTTGGCGAAGGACGCACCCTGCTGATCCATGCTCACGTAGCGGAAGATGGCGGTGTCGAGCTTGGCCGGCTCGCCCCACCACGCCGGGTTGCGCTCCAGAGTGAGCACCTGGCCGGTGTTGTCGAGCTTGGCCACCTTGAAGGGGCCGCTGGACGGCATCATCTGCGTGCGGTAGCCGTCGTTGAACACGGCAGGGTCAGAGGCGATATCGGCCTTGAGGACCTGGCCGAACAGCGACTCCCAGTCGGCGTACACCGACGAGAAGGTGACCACGACATCGAACTCGTCATCGCCCTGCGCGACGCTGGAGACCTGCTGCCAGCCCTCGGTGGAGGCCGGCGCGAAGTCGGGGTTGGTGCCGTTCAGCGCCTTCCACGTGGCGATCCAGTCGGCTGCGGTGATCGGGGTGCCGTCTTCCCAGACCGCCTTCGGGTTGAGCTTGAGCTCGACGACCTGGGGGTCCTCGCCGGTCAGCTCGACCGACTCGGCGTAGTCCGGGTTGACCTCGAACGATCCGTCGTCGAGGGCCTTGAGCGGGCCACCGAGCGTCGGCATGATCATCTGGTTGGTGTTGACCTCGTTGCCATCGACGTGGAGGTTGTTCCAGTTCGCGGCCCACTGGCTCACGGCCAGGGTGACGGTGCCGCCGTCCTGGATGTCGTCCGGCGCGGCCACGACCCACGCACTGTTGGGCAGCGAAGCCGTCTCAGACGAGCCGCCGCCGTTGCCGTTGCCATCGCCCTCCGGGGCGGTGTTCCCGGGAGCGCAGCCGGTGACCACGAGGGCCGCCGCTGCGATCAGCGCGAGGGAGCCGAGCACATTGGTGCGTCGCGTTCTCATGCGATCTTTCCTCTCTTCTTCGGTGCACCGGCGATGCATCGCACCGCCGGCTGGGGTGCGGCTAGCCCACCCTGGCCTCGTCGAGCATCGACGAGACGTCGGTGTGGTGGCAGGCCACGTGCGCGGCGCCGTGGGGGCGCAGCGCGGGGTCCTCCTGAACGCACAGCGCACGGCGCGGCTCGTCCAGAAGCAGATAGAGGGGGCAGCGGGTGCGGAACCGGCATCCCTCCACCCGCTGGGTCGGGCTGGGCAGATCTCCGGAGAGGAGGATCCGCCGGCGACCGCGTTCGATATCGGGGTCGGGGATCGGCGCCGCCGAGATGAGCGCCTTGGTGTAGGGATGCTGCGGCCGGTCGAAGACCTCGTCGATGGGCCCCTGCTCCACCACGGCACCCAGGTACATCACCGCCACGTCGTCAGCGATCTGCCGGACGACAGCGAGATCGTGCGCAACGAAGATATACGACAGCCCGAGTCGCTCCTTGAGCTCGTCGAGCAGATTGATCACGCCCGCCTGGATCGATACGTCCAGAGCGGACACCGGCTCGTCGAGCACCACGACAGCAGGGTTGGTCGCCAGCGCTCGTGCGATGCCGATGCGCTGACGCTGGCCGCCCGAGAACTCGTGCGGATATCGGTCGCTCATCGCAGGGTCGAGCCCCACGATGTCGAGAAGCTCGAGGGCGCGGCGATCGCGCTCCTTCCGGCTGGCGCCCTGCACCTCGAGGGCCTCGGTGATGACCTCGCCGATCGGCAATCGCGGATCGATGGCGCCCATCGGATCCTGGAAGACGATCTGCAGGTCCTTCCGGAGCGCGCGGATCTGGGCGCGGCTGGCGCGAGAGATGTCGACGCCCGCGATGACGATCTTGCCCTCCTGCGGCGGGGTCATCTCGAGCAGCTCGAGGATCGTCGTCGTCTTGCCGCAACCGGACTCGCCTACCAGGCCCATCGTGCGGCCAGGACGGAGCGTGAAGGAGACCCCGTCCACGGCCCGGACGGTGCCGACCCGGCGGGCGAAGACGCCGCCCTTCGTCAGGGGGAAGTGCTTCTTCAACCCCTGCACCTCGATGAGAGGCGCCTCGCCCAGGTCCGCGCGCTCGTGCGGGGGCAGAGGCTCCGGACGCGGGAAGATCTCACCGCGGGTCAGCGCACCGGAGGCGATCTCCTCGCCGCGAATGCAGGCGGAGACATGGATCGGTTCCGCCGGGTTGCGGGCGATGAGATCAGGTTCGATCTCCCGGCAGGCGTCGATCGCGATCGGGCAGCGTGCGGCGAACGGGCACCCGGCCGGCAGGTCTGCCAGCGACGGCGGCCGCCCTTCGAGCGGCACGAGTCGTTCGGTGCCCGCAGTAAGCATGTTCGGGACGGAACGGAGCAGGCCGACGGAGTACGGCATCTGGGGGCGATGGAACACCTCGTGTGTCGTGCCGAGCTCCACCAGGCGGCCGGCGTACATCACGCCGACGCGATCGGCATGGCCGGCGACCACGCCGAGGTCATGCGTGATGAGCACGACAGCGGCGCCGGTGAGCTCCTTGGCCTTCTCGAGCACCTCGAGCACCTGCGCCTGGATCGTGACGTCGAGGGCCGTGGTCGGCTCGTCTGCGATGATGACCTGCGGGTCATTGGCGATCGCCATCGCGATCATGGCACGCTGCCGCATCCCGCCCGAGTACTCGTGCGGGAAGGCGCGCGCGCGCCGCTCAGGGTCAGGGATGCCGACCGTGCGCAGCAGTTCGACCGCTCGGGCGTGCGCCGCCTGCTCGGAGAGCCTGCGGTCGTGCAACCGCAGCGCTTCGACGATCTGCGCACCGACGGTGTAGACCGGCGTGAGAGCAGACAGCGGATCCTGGAAGATCATCGAAAGGTGCTTGCCGCGGATGCGGGAGAACTCCGCATCGCCCATCCCGATCAGGGAACGCCCCTCGAACTCGATCGCGCCGCTGATCTGCGCCGTCGAGGGCAGCAGGCCCATGACCGCGAGCGAGGAGACCGATTTGCCGGATCCCGACTCGCCGACGATCCCGAGGAACTCTCCCGGGTGCACGTCGTAGGAGATGCCACGGACCGCCTGCACGGTGGCGCCTCCCCGCTGCGGGAAGCTGACCGAGAGGTCACGCACCGACAGGATCGGGGCGGACGAACGGGTCGGGGGCGAGGAGAAAAGTTCAGGCACGGTTGACCCCCGACGTCGGATCGATGGCGTCGCGGAGGGCGTCGCCGACGAGGCTGATGGCGAGCAAGAGGGCGGTGAGCACCATCGCGGGGAACACGAACAGCCACGGACGCGTGGTGGCTGCTGCGGTTCCCGCGGCGAGCAGCGTTCCGAGCGACACCTCGGGCTTCTGCACCCCGAAGCCGAAGTAGCTCAGCGAGGTCTCCGACATGATCGCCATGACGATGCCCAGCGTGGCGTCGACGATCAGGATCGATGCGACGTTGGGGATGATGTGCCGGCGCAGGATCTTCCCCGTCGGCATCCCCATGTAGCGGGCCGCGCGGACGAAGTCGCGGTCCCGCAGCGAGCGCGTCTGGTTGCGCACGACCTGGGCCATGATCATCCAGCTGAAGATCGCCAGGAAGACCGTCATCGCCACCCAGGACATTCCGCGCACGAGCGGGCTCAGGAGCACGAACAGGAAGAACCCCGGGATCACCAGCAGCAGATGGATCACCCAACCGATGATCTTGTCCGGCCACCCGCCGAGGTAACCGGCTGTCGAGCCGACGAACGCCGCCAGCAGCGTCGCAAGGACCCCGGCGACGCTGCCGATGATGAGCGACTTCTGCAGGCCGGAGAGCGTCTGCGCATAGAGGTCCTGGCCGATCGCGTTGGTTCCGAACCAGTGGAGCATGGTCGGCCCCATGTTCATGTTCAGCGCGTCGCGGTCAGTGGGGCCATAGGGGTAGAGCAGCGGCCCCAGGACCGCCCACAGGACGATCGCGGCCAGCAGCGAGGCGCCCACCCAGAAGCGCGGCATCCGACGCAGGCGCATCCAGATCAGTCCAGCGCGCGAGATCGGCTTGCGCTGCGGAGCCTGCTGCCCCGGCTCGATGAGGATCTCCTCCTCGATCGGCGTCGTCATCTCAGCTCCTCACCCGCGGGTCGAGCGCGGCGTAGATGATCTCCGACAGCGTCGAGGAGATCAGCACGAGTACGGCGGTGAACAGCGTGAACCCCGCGATCGCGTTGACGTCGTTGTTGTTGACGGCCATGAGCATGTACTCCCCCATGCCCCGCCAGCTGAAGACGATCTCGAGCATCGCCGAGCCCGCCATGAGGGTTCCGAAGCTGTAGGCGAAGAACGTGGACATCGGGATGAGCGCGAGACGCACGCCGTGCATGAACAGCGCCTTGTTGCGGCGCAGACCCTTGCTGCGGGCGGTGCGGATGTAGTCGGCACCGAGAATGTCGAGCATCGCCGCGCGCTGATAGCGGGAGTAGGTCGCCGCGCCTATCAGGACGAGGGCGATCGTGGGCAGCAGGAGGTGGATCACGCGGTCGAGGAACATCTCGCCCGGGCTCCCGGAGAGCCCGGCGGTGTACTCGCCGGTGAAACGGATGACCTGGCTGCCGACGAGGTTGTTGAAGGCCGTCGCGCCGATCATCAGCAGCACGCCGATCACGAAGGTCGGCGTCGCGAAGACCAGGTACGAGCCGTAGCTGATGATCTGGTCGCTGAGCTTGTACTGGCGCACCGCGCCCCACACGCCGAGCACGACGCCCAGCACGGCACCGATGATCGAGCCGATCAGCAGCAGGCGCAGGCTCGTGCCCGCGCGCGCGCCGATCTCGGTCATGACCTCCTGCCCGTTCACGCTGATGCCGAGCGAGAAGCGCGTGAACAGGTGCACCAGCCAGGCCCACATGCGCGCGACGACGGGCACGTCGGGGTTGACGCCCATCTCGTCGAGCTTGGCATCGATCGACGCTTGGGGCGGCCGGGGGTTCATCCCGTAGTAGCGCTGCGCCGGGTCCAGCAGCGTGCTCGCCAGAATGTAGGCCAGACACGTTGCGATGAGGCTGAGGAACGCGTAGTGCGCGAACCTTCGCATGACGTATGCGAGCATGGCCCCCCTCGTGACGATCATTGTCAGGGTCGCCCCGGAAGCACCACGAATGGCGGTCGATTGGGGCAACCCGAAAAGCTTAGACACGCCGGCCGCACTGGCCGCGGTCCGACACGAACCCTTGGATGTTTACGACAAAGACGTTTCCCATTCACCCGAGCGGTCTTGTCCGGTCCACCCCAGGACCGGAAAAATTCCGCCGACCGCGGGAGCAGGGTCACCCCGCCGGTGCACCCTCGGAACACACACGATGACGCCAGCGCGCGCCGCCCCGTCCGGCGTTAGCATGGGGCGTGCCAGAGACCTGCCCCTCCCGTGCCCGCCTGTGGTGGGAGATCGGCATCGTGCTCGCATTCGGGCTCGGCAAGTCCGCCGTCTATGCGACGGTCGAGCTGGTGCGGATGCTCACCGCCGAGGTTCCGCTGGCGGCGCAGACCCAGACGCTGATCCCGTCCCTGAGCGATCGCGCGGCGTTCGACCTGGTCTATCAGCTTCTCGCGGTCGCGTTCTCACTGGTGCCCGTGCTGCTGGTCTGCTTCCTGCTCTGGCGGCCGCGCGCGCCCCGTCTCGGGCGCCTGGGACTCGACGGCACGCACCCGGTGCGCGACATCCGCGCCGGCGTCCTGCTGGTCGCGGTGATCGGCGTCCCCGGCCTGGCACTGTACGCCTTCGGGCGCGCGATGGGCTGGTTCGCAGCGGTCAACCCCGGCGGGCTCGACCCGCACTGGTGGACGATTCCCGTGCTGCTCCTGTGGGCCGCTCGCGCATCCCTCACCGAGGAGGTCGTGCTGCTCGGCTACCTGTTCGCCCGGCTCCGCGACCTGGGCTGGGGTCCGTGGCAGATCATCGTCGCGACCGCGGTGCTCCGCGCCAGCTATCACGTCTATCAGGGGCCGGGCGCCTTCGTGGGAAACCTCGCGATGGGGCTGCTCTTCGGCTGGCTCTACGCGCGCTCCGGACGGCTGATGCCGTTCCTGGTGGCGCACTTCCTCATCGACGCCGTGGCGTTCGTCGGACACCCGTGGGCCGCGGCCGCATGGCCGGACCTGTTCGGCCTCCCCGCCTGATCCGCATCGCGCCCCGGCCCACCACCGGTCGGTCCGCACGCGCCCGGGCCGGTCACGCACGAGGCGGCCGGGTGGGTGCGGGGTCCCGCGCCCACCCGGCCGCCTCATCCGTCTGACGCCCGGGGCGCCATGACGTGTGCTGTGGTGTTGGTGTTCAGCTGCCGAACGCGAAACCCGCGCCGGGGATGGCGGCGAGCAGCTCCCGCGTGTACTCCTCCTCGGAGTGCTCGAACACCTCGTCGACCGTGGCCGACTCGACGAGCCGGCCCTGCCGCATCACGCACACGTTGTCGGCGATCAGGCGCACCACCGCCAGGTCGTGCGTGATGAACAGGTAGGTCAGCCCCAGGTCGCTCTGCAACTGGGTGAGGAGGTTCAGGATCTGCCCCTGCACCAGCACGTCGAGCGCGGAGACCGCCTCGTCCAGGACGAGAACGTCGGGGCTCAGCGCCAGGGCACGCGCGACGGCGACACGCTGACGCTGCCCTCCGGAGAGCTCACTCGGGTAGCGGTCGCGCGTCGCGGCGGGCAGGGCCACCTGGTCCAGCAGCTCGCGCACGCGCGCCTGCCGCTCCTTCGCGTTCCCGATGCCGTGGATCATCAGCGGCTCTGCGATCGTGTTGCCCACGCTGTACTGAGGGTCCAGCGTTCCGTAGGGGTCCTGGAAGACCGGCTGCACGCGGCGCCGGAACGCCATCGTCGCCGACTTGTCGAGGTGGGTGATGTCCTCCCCGTCGAAGTGGATCCGTCCGCTCGTGAGCGGCTCGAGCTGCAGGAACAGCTTGGCGAGCGTGGACTTGCCAGAACCGGACTCCCCCACGATCGCGGTGGTCGTTCCCCGCTGCACGTTGAGGCTCACGCCGTCGACGGCGACGAGCTCCTTACGGGCAAGACCGCGCGTGCGCAGCTTGTAGACCTTGCGGGCATCGGTGATCTCGATCAGCGGACCGGCGGTGGCGCCGGCGGCCTCGCGCTCCTGCGCACGCTCGATCAGCGTCGCATCGAGTGTTCCCGTCGAGAACAGCGCCAGCTCGTCCTCGTCATTGCGTGCGGCCTGGATGCGGCGTGACGCCAGGCTCGGCGCCGCAGAGACCAGCCGCTGCGTGTACGGATGCCGCGGGTTCGCGAGGATCTCCTGAGACGGCCCGGACTCGACCACCTGGCCGCGGTACATCACGACCAGGTGCTCGGCGCGCTCGGCGGCAAGACCCAGATCGTGGGTGATGAAGAGCACCGATGTGCCGTACTCGGTGGTGAGGGAGGCGATGTGATCGAGGATCTGCCGCTGCACCGTCACGTCGAGGGCCGAGGTCGGCTCGTCGGCGATCAGGAGCTTCGGTCGCGCCGACATCCCGATGCCGATCAACGCCCGCTGGCGCATGCCGCCGGAGAACTCGTGCGGATACTGCCGCAGGCGGTCTTCGGGATTGGGCAGTCCGGCCTCGGCCAGCACCTCGATCGCCCGTTCGCGCACCGCACGACGACCGTGCGCGACGTTGTTCGCGCGGATGGTCTCCTCGACCTGGAAGCCGATGTTCCACACCGGGTTGAGGTTGGACATCGGGTCCTGCGGCACATAGCCGATCTCGGCGCCCCGGATGGCCGTGATCTCCTTGTTGCTCAGGCGCGACAGATCGCGCCCCTCGAACAGGATCTCACCGCCGGTGACGGTCCCCGTCCCCGGGAGCAGGTCGATGATCGCCTGCGCGGTGGTCGACTTCCCCGACCCCGACTCCCCCACGATCGCGACCGACTGGCCGGGGTAGATCGTCAGGTCGGCGTTGCGGACAGCGTTGACCACGCCGCCCTTGGTGGTGAAGCTCACCTGGAGCCCGCGGATCTCGAGCAGCGGCGCCCCGGCCGCGGCGTTCACATCGCTCATCGGCGTGCACGCTCCTTCGGGTCGAGGGCATCACGCACGACGTCGCCGAGCATGAGGAATGCCAGCACGGTCAGCGACAGGGCCGCCGCCGGATAGACCATCACCATGGGGTTGGTCAGCAGCGACGTCCGCGCCTGCGAGATGTCATTGCCCCACGACATCACACTCGGCGGGAGCCCGATGCCCAGGAACGACAGCGTCGACTCGGCCACGATGTAGGTGCCCAGAGACACCGTCGCCACGGCGATCACCGGGGCGATCGCGTTGGGGAGCACGTGGCGCACCAGGATGCGGAACCGGCTGAGGCCCAGCGCGGTCGACGCGGTGACATAGTCGGACTGCCGAGCCGTCATGACCGCACCGCGCATGATGCGATGGATCTGCGGCCACGCGAAGCCGGCGATCACGAGGGCCACCAGCAGCGGAGTGCGCTCCGGGATGATCGACATCAGCACGATCGCGCCGAGGATGGTCGGGATCGCGAAGAAGATGTCGGCCACACGAGAGAGCACGGCGTCCAGCCAGCCGCCGTAATAGCCGGCGAGAGCACCCAGGATCGACCCGACGATCGAGACGATGAGCGTCGCGACCACGCCCACCAGGAGCGAGGCCTGGGCGCCGTAGAGCACGCGGGCGTACACGTCGCAGCCCTGACGGGTGAACCCGAAGGGGTGCCCGGGAGCGGGCGGGCCGTCGCTGTTGGCGAGCAGACAGCCGGTCGACGGGGACTCGTGGGTGAACAGCCCCGGGAAGATCGCCACGAAGACGATCACGACGATCAGGACCGCAGAGATCCAGAACATCGGGCGCTGGCGCATCGACGCCCAGGCGTCGCCCCACGTGGTGCGGGGCTTGGACTCGGTGTCGACGGCGTCGATGACCTGGAGCGGGGTCTCCTCGATCGGAGCGATGAAGTGCTCCTGCCCCGGACGCGGGTTACTTGGCATAGCGGATCCTCGGGTCGAGCCAGGCGTAGAGAAGGTCGACGAGCAGGTTGGCGAGCATGAAGATGATCACCATCACGGCGACGAAGGAGACCACCGTTGGTCCCTCGCCGATCGTCACGGCGCGGTAGATCGTTCCGCCGACGCCGTTGATGTTGAAGATGCCCTCTGTCACGATCGCGCCCACCATGAGGGAGCCGAGATCGATGCCGAGGAACGTCACCACGGGCACGAGGGAGTTGCGCAGCACGTGCACGGGGATCACCCGACGCCGGGGAAGGCCCTTGGCCGTCGCGGTCCGCACGAAGTCGGCGTTGAGGTTCTCCGCGACACTCGCCCGGGTGAGCCGGACGATGTAGGCGAAGGACACCGACGCGAGCACGATCGCCGGCAGGATCAGCTCACTCCAGGGAGCTTCGCCGCTCACGGTCGGTCTCGCCCAGCCGAGCCGGACGCCCACCACCAGCTGCAGCACGAAACCGATGACGAAGGTGGGGACCGAGATCAGCAGCAGGCTCACCACGAGCGCGGTGGCGTCGAACAGCTTGCCCTTCCGCAGCCCGGCGATCAGGCCGACGACGATGCCGGCGATGGCCTCCATCGCCAGGGCCAGCAGCGCGAGGCGCAGGGTGATCGGGAACGCCCTGGCCATCACGTCGATGACCGGCTGCCCGGAGAAGGTGGTGCCCCAGTCGCCGCGCAGCAGCCCGCCGATGTACAGGGCGTACTGCACCAGCAAGGGCTTGTCGAGGTTGTACTGGGCGCGGATCGCATCGATCGCCGCCTGCGACGGCTGGCGGTCGCCGAACAGGGCAGCGATCGGGTCGCCCGGAAGGGCGAACACCATGAAGTAGATGAGGAAGGTCGCCCCGAAGAAGACGGGGATCAGCTGCAGGAGCCGCCGACCGAGATACCAGAGCATTGATGCTCCTCAGAAGTCACACGTAGAGGGAACACGGCCCTGGCGGACCGGTGCCCGGGGCGCTCACGCGCCTCGGGCACCGGTCCGCCAGACCATCAGGTCAGGCTACTAGCCCTTGGTGATCTGGGAGTAGAGCGGGACGGAATCCCAGCCGAACACCACGTTGTCGACATCCGCCGACCACACGCCGACCGCGTTGGCGTACCACAGCGGAATAGCCGGGAGGTCCTTGAGCAGGATCTCCTGCGCCTCGCGGTAGAGCGCGGTGGCGTCGCCGGTGGACTCGGCCGCAGCGGCATCGGTGAGCTTGCCGTCGAACTCGGCGCTGGTGTAGTTCTCGTAGTTCGAGCTGCCGTTGGTGGAGTACAGCGGCGAGAGGAAGTTCTCCATCGACGGGAAGTCGCCCTGCCAGCCGGCGCGGGTGCCACCGGTCAGACGGTCGTTGACGCGGTCATCGAGCGCCGCGGCGAAGGTCGGGTAGGGCTTGCCCTCCGCCTTGATCCCGAGGGTGTTCGCGATCTGGTTGGCCACGGCGTCGACCCAGGCCTGGTGTCCGCCATCGGAGTTGTACGCGATGGTGAAGGTGTCGGTGTAGGGCTGGATGGCGTCGGCCTTGGCCCACAGCTCCTTCGCCTTCTCCGGGTTGTACTCCAGCACGTCCGCGCCCGCGAGCGAGTCGGTCCAGCCGGCGACCACCGGGGAGGTGAAGTCGGTGGCAGGGGTGCGGGTGCCGTCGAAGATCGCGCTCGTGATCTCCTCGCGGTTGATCGACATCGAGATCGCAGCGCGGCGCAGCTCGCCCTCTTCACCCGCGGCGAAGGCCGGCAGGTAGTAGGGGATGTTGAAGCCCTGGAAGATGGCTGCCGGCTGGTTCACCGCGCGGCCGTCGAACTCGGTCTCGTAGGTCTTGAACGCCGTGTCTGGCACGGTGTCGAGAACGTCGAGGTTGTTGCTCTGCGCGTCGGCGTAGGCTGCGTTGAGGTCGCTGTAGAAGACGAACTTCACGCCGCCGTTGACCGGGGTGCGGTTGCCCTTGTAGTCCGGGTTGGTGACCAGCGAAGCGCTGATCTCGTGCTCCCAGGCGCCCTCGCCGTCGAGCATGTAGGGGCCGTTGCCGATCGGGTTCTCGCCGAACGCCTCGATGTCGTCGAACGCGACGGAGGGCAGCGGCATGTACGCGGTGTAGCCCAGGCGGATCGGGAAGCTCGCGTCGGCGTTCTTCAGCTTGACGGTGAAGGTCTTGTCGTCGACGACCGTGAGGCCGGTCGGAGCGGTGGAGCCGTCGTCGCTCGCACCCTCGACGATGTCGAACCAGTAGGCGCCGTTGGGGTCCTCTGCCGCGTGCGTCCAGGTGTCGACGAAGGTCTTCGCGGTGATCTCCTCACCGTTGGTGAACTTCCAGCCGTCCTTGAGCGTGATCGTCCAGGTGGTGGCGTCGTCGCTCTCGATGGACTCCGCGACCTCGTTCTCCACGTCGCCCTCGGCGGTGTAGCTCACCAGACCCGCGTACATCGCGGTCAGGATCTTGCCGCCACCGGTCTCGGTGGTCGCGTAGGTGATCAGCGGGTTCTGCGGCTCGGAGCCGTTCGTGGTGATGATGGCCGTGCTGGTCGCAGCCTCGCCGCCCTCTTCGGCGGGAGCCTTGTCATCGCTGTCGGCCGCGCAGCCGGCGAGCGTCAGCGACACGGCGGACGCCAGCGCGATAGCGCCCAGTCCCCAACGTCGTCTCGACATGTTCATTCCTCTCGATCAGTGGAAATGCACGGCGTGCGTACCGGTTCAGCACGTACGCCACCGAATGACGATACGCACGTTCCGGGTTCTCTTGCGCAGGGTCCGAGCAAAACGTTATCGGCGGGTGATAATTCGCCGATCAGACAAGTATGCGCCATCCTGAGCCGATCCCGGAGCGGGACGCGGTGCCGGGTGCTGCGGAAGCGGGTCCCCCGATTCGACGATCAGGCGAGGGCGACGTAGAGAAGCGCCGCCGCTGTCCACACCAGGATCGCTCCGAGCACGACCAGGGCGCGCACGTCCCAGCTGCGCACGACCGGGGCATCCGAGCTGGGAGCATGCTCCCAGCTCTCGACGATCTCCGCGTAAGCGCGTCCGCCCGGCGTCTTCAGCTGGGCGGGATCCTTCGCTGCGGCGGCTCGGCGGCCGCCGATCGGCGCTTCGAACGCCGTCAGCCGGGTGCCGTCGTCGAGCGTGAACTCCAGCTGCCACCGCAGGCGGATATCCGTGATCCGCGCCCACGGGATGACGGTGCGTCGCAGGAGGTTCTGCACGGTGAGGGTGTCGCGGGAACTGGCGACGAAGGACACGAAGCTCAGCTCGTAGGCGCACCACAGCACCAGCAGCACCCAGGGCGCGAGGAGGAGCGCCTGCACCCATCCGGCGCGCACCACGGCGTCGATGAGGAAGAACGCCGCGACGACGGCCGTTCCGACGAAGATCACCGTGCTCTGCACGGAGCGGTAGACACGGGTCTCATCGGCAGCGGGCATGGGGCTCCTCACGGGGGTCGGGGGTCCCTCGACCGTACCGCGCGGGGACGCGTGCCGCCGACCTCGGCGGCACGACACGTCACGGCGGTCTGGTACGCGCGACCACCGTGACGTGTCGTGATCCGCTCAGCGCTCCGCGGCGACGACCTCCTGCGCGAACGCCTCGATCGGCGGACAGGCGCACACCAGGTTCCGATCGCCGTAGGCCTGATCGATGCGACGCACCGGCGGCCAGTACTTCGCGGAGACGAGCGAGGCGACCGGGAACGCGGCCTCCTCGCGCGTGTAGGCGTGGTCCCACTCCCCGCGGATGACAGCGGCCGCCGTATGCGGTGCGCCCACCAGCGGGTTGTCATCGGCCGGCCAGCGGCCGGCCGCGACGGCATCGGCCTCCGCCTTGATCTGGATCATGGCCTCGATGAAGCGCTCGATCTCGGCGAGGTTCTCCGACTCGGTCGGCTCGACCATGAGCGTCCCCGCCACCGGGAACGACATCGTCGGGGAGTGGAATCCGTAGTCGATGAGACGCTTGGCGACGTCGTCGACCGAGATGCCGGTGGCCTCCTTGAGCGGCCGCACATCGAGGATGCACTCGTGGGCGACGAGGCCGCCCTCGCCCGTGTAGAGCACCGGGTAGTGCTCCCCCAGGCGTCGAGCGACGTAGTTCGCCGAGAGCACCGCGGAGGCCGTCGCCCGGCTGAGACCGGCCGTGCCCATCATCCGCATGTACGCCCAGGAGATGGCCAGCACCCCGGCCGACCCGTAGGGCGCCGCCGAGACCGGACCGCCCGCGAAGACGAACCCGCCGGCGTGCTCGGCCCGCTGCGCCTGCGCGTGGCCGGGCAGGAAGGGCGCCAGGTGCGCCTTCGCCGCCACCGGCCCGATGCCGGGGCCGCCGCCGCCATGCGGGATCGCGAACGTCTTGTGGAGGTTGAGGTGCGAGACGTCGCCGCCCAGCTCGCCCAGTCGCGCGTAGCCGATCAGCGCGTTGAAGTTGGCACCGTCGACATAGACCTGACCACCGGCGTCATGCACTGCCCGGGTGATGTCGAGCACGTCCTGCTCGTACACGCCGTGGGTCGAGGGGTAGGTGATCATCAGCGCCGCAAGATCGTCGGCATGCTCGGACACCTTCGCGCGCAGGTCGTCGAGATCGACGTTGCCCCCGTCATCGCACGCCACGACGACCACGCGCATACCCGCGAGGACCGCAGACGCGGCGTTCGTGCCGTGCGCAGACGACGGGATCAGACACACGTCACGCTCGGCCTGCCCGTTCGCACGGTGATAGCCGCGGATGGCCAGCAGTCCGGCGAGCTCGCCCTGCGAGCCCGCGTTGGGCTGCAGCGAGACGGCGTCGTAGCCGGTGACCTCGGCGAGCCACGACTCGAGCTGATCGATGAGCGTGAGGTAGCCCTGCACGTCCTCGGCCGGCGCGAACGGGTGGATCCGAGAGAACTCCGGCCAGGTGATCGCCGCCATCTCGGTCGCCGCGTTGAGCTTCATCGTGCACGAGCCCAGCGGGATCATGCCACGATCGAGCGCATAGTCGCGGTCGGCGAGACGCTTGAGGTAGCGCATCATCGCGGTCTCGGAGCGATGGCTGCTGAACACCGGGTGGGTGAGGTACGCGTCCGTGCGATGCAGCGCAGCGGGGACCGCCGCGATCGGCGCGACGTCGCGGAACGCGATGCCGGAGCCGAACGACTCCCCCGCCACCTCCACCCCGAAGGCCGCGGCGACCGCGGCGAGGTCGGCGGCGGTCGTGGTCTCGTCGGCGGAGACGCCCACCGTGCCCTCGTCCACCAGACGCAGCAGGTAGCCGGCGTCCTTCGCCCGCGCCACCACGGCAGCGGCATCGACGCCGGTGACCTGCACCGTGTCGAAGAACGCGTCTGTCACCAGTTCCCGGCCGGCGCCGCGGAGCACGGCGGCGAGCGCCTCAGCCTTCTGCGCGGTCTCGGTCGCGATCCGGCGAATGCCGTCCGGGCCGTGGTACACCGCGTACATCGATGCCATGACGGCCAGGAGCACCTGCGCCGTGCAGATGTTCGATGTGGCCTTCTCCCGCCGGATGTGCTGCTCCCTCGTCTGCAGGGCCAGCCGGTAACCGGGGTAGCCCGCAGCATCCTGGGAGACGCCGACGAGACGGCCGGGAAGCTGGCGCTCGAGCCCGGCGCGCACCGCCATATAGCCCGCATGCGGGCCGCCGAAGCCGAGCGGCACGCCGAATCGCTGCGTCGTGCCCACCGCGATGTCCGCGCCGAGCGAGCCGGGCGAGGCCAGCAGCGCGAGCGAGAGCAGGTCGGCGGCGACCACGGCCTGACCACCGGCGACGTGCACCGCGTCGATCACGCCGGACGGGTCCCACACCCGGCCGGAGGCACCCGGATACTGGATGACCGCTCCGAAGATCCCGTCGGGGAGCACGCCGCCCCCGGCGAAGTCGACCTCGACGACCTCGATCCCGAGCACCTCGGCCCGGGAAGCCAGCAGGGCCTTGGTCTGGGGCAGGGCGTCTGCGTCGACCGCGAAGACGTCGCCGCCGCCGCGGACCGCGCGCCGCGCGACCAGCATCGCCTCGACCACGGCGGTGGCCTCGTCGAGCATGGACGCGTTCGCGGTGGCGAGGCCGGTGAGGTCGGTCACCATCGTCTGGAAGTTGATGAGCGCCTCCAGGCGCCCCTGCGAGATCTCCGGCTGATACGGCGTGTACGCGGTGTACCACGAGGGGTTCTCGAGCACGTTGCGGCTGATCACCGACGGGGTCAGGGTGTCGTAATAGCCCAGACCGATCATCGCGCGGCGCACCGTGTTCTGCGCGGCGAGGCCGCGCAGCTCCGCGAGCGCCTCCGCCTCCGTCGCCGCGGCGGGGATCGCACTGTCGGCAACGGCGGCGGCATGGATCGACGCGGGAACGGCCGCCTGCACGAGCGCATCGAGCGTCTCGTAGCCGAGCGCGTCGAGCATCGTGCGCTCGGCAGCCGCATCCACGCCGATATGGCGGTCGGCGAACAGATCGCCTCGGGTGTTGTCCTCGGCCACCGCCGATCAGCCCTCGGTGTGGGCGACGTACGCGTCGCGGCTGAGGAGACCGTCCAGAGCGCCCGCTGCGACGCGGACCTTCAGGAGCCAGCCGCCGTCGAACGATGCCGAGTTGACCAGCGACGGATCGGCGACGACATCGTCGTTGATCTCGACGACCTCGCCGGATACCGGCGCGTAGAGCTCGGCGACCGACTTGGTCGACTCGATCTCTCCGACGACGGTGTTCGCCGCGATCGCGGTACCCACCGCCGGCAGCTCGACGAAGACGACGTCGCCCAGCTGCTCAGCGGCGTAGTCGGTGACGCCGATGGTCGCCACATCGCCCTCGAGGGCGACCCACTCGTGCTCTTCGCTGTAACGGAGCGTGTTCAGATCGGTCATTTCGTCCTCCGGTAGAAAGGCAGGTCGGTGACGGTCGCGGGGATCTTGGTGCCGCGCACGTCGAGGAACAGGTCGGCGTCGGCCGCCTGCGGGTCGATGAAGGCCATCGCGATCGGGTGGCCGAGGGTGGGGCTGAGCGCACCACTGGTGATCTCGCCGACGACAGCGCCGTCGGCGTCGGTGACCGCGTAGCCCGCGCGGCCGGCGCGACGTCCCTCGGCGGTGAGACCGACGAGCACGCGCGCGCCCTCGGCGGGCTCGATGCCGTCCTTGCCGACGAAACGCTCCTTGGCGGCCACCACCACGCGCCCGAGACCGGCCTGCGCCGGCACGATGTCGAGGGAGAGCTCATGGCCGTACAGGGGCATCCCCGCCTCGAGGCGCAGCGTGTCGCGAGCAGCCAGCCCGCACGGCACGAGACCGTGCGCGGCACCGGCCGCGACGACGGCATCCCACAGCGCCGGCGCCTGCGCAGCGGGCACCAGCAGCTCGAATCCGTCCTCGCCGGTGTACCCGGTGCGCGCGATCAGCAGCGGCTCTCCCGAGAACAGGCCGTCGGCCCAGGCGTAGTACTTCTGCTCGGACCACGGCACCGAGACCGCGGAGATGCCCGCGGTCTCGGCGACGATCTGCTCGGCCGCGGGGCCCTGCACGGCCAGGAGCGCGTAGTCGTCGCTGACGTCGACGACCTCGACGGCGAAATCGGCGGCGCGCTCGTGCAGTGCCTCGGCGACCGCGGCGCGGTTGCCGGCGTTGGAGATGATGAGGAAGCGCTCGTCGGCGAGCCGGTAGACGATGACGTCGTCGATGATGCCGCGGGGCTCGGCGAGCAGCAGCGAGTACTTCGCCTTGCCCACGGACATCGCGGACAGCCGCCCGGCCAGGGCGTTGTCGAGGTAGGCGGCAGCGTCGGCTCCCTCGACCGTGAACTCGGCCATATGCGAGATGTCGAACAGGCCGGCGCTCTCGCGCACCGCATGGTGCTCGGCGAGATCGGAGGTGTAGCGCACCGGCATCTGCCAGCCCCCGAAATCGGTGAAGGATGCCCCGAGCGCCTCGTGGCGCTCCCTCAGGGGCGTATAGCGGGGTTGGGTCATGAGCTCTCCCTCGTCGGATATCGGCATCCGACCGGATGACCGGATGCCGGAGAACTCCCCCTCTGTCATGGGCCTGAGAGCTTCGCACGGGCGCGGGGCCCGGCTTTCACCGTCGGCACGACGCCGGAGACGACGTCGTTTTTCAGAGCGGCCGGGTGCGAGCGGTACGCGTACCTGAGAGATTGGCGGGGAGGCTTGCTCCTTCGGTGCCCGGCCTGTTTCACCGGGGCTCTCCCGCACACACCATGCGGCCTGTCTTCACTTGTTCCCCTAGGGTACCGCGCCACGGGTCCGGCCCGATACGCCTGATCGGGCGGTGCGCGGACCGGCCGAGTGGGCCCGCTCCGGGGGGGGGGGCACACTCCCCCACTCAGGCAGATCCCGCCAGCCCAGCCGCGCACCGCCGCAACGGCGGGTCCGCGGGATTTGCGCGCACGATTCTGCCGGAGTTCGGCACGGCGCCGGATCCCGGCTCAACCGCGCGGGTTCGAGAGCCGCGGGTCACCGAGAACGAAGACCGCGTCGGAACCGGTGAGCGTGACGTCGATCGTGAGGCGGAGCACGCCGTCGACGTTGAGCGCGTCGATGGTCACCGGCTGCCCCAGCGCGAGGTCGGACGCCGAGAACAACGACCGGCCGTCCTCGGCCCGGATGTCGATCGCCGCTCGCGCGTCGCTCGAGGCGAGATCGGACACGCCGGCGACCGCGTCGAACTGCGCATACCCGCGCCCGAGGTTGTACGACACCGAGACCGGCCCGGCGCTCCAGGTCGGTTCGATGACGATCGCCTGGGTGTACTGCCGACCGTCGACCTCAGCAGGTTCCACCCGGACGCGGGTCTGGTCACCGCGCTCGACGGGATCCATGTCGGCGAGATACGTCGCCGCATCCCGACGGGCCACGTCGAGCGTCACCACCGCCTCATTGAGCGCCCCCGGCTCCGGGCGCTGCGCCACGACCGTCCCGTCCGCGGCGCCCTGCTCGGCGACTTCACGCTCCGCCACCTCGAACCCGGCCTCACGCAGGGCCTTCTTGGCCGCACTGACCGGCTGTCCGACGACATCCGGCACCTCGATGCTCCCCGTCGAGATCGTCAACACCACGAGCTCGCCGACCGCCGACCCGGCGGCAGGGTCCTGCGCGAGCACGACGCCGGCGACTCCCGCGTCGCGCCGCTGCTGGAGCGAGATCGCCGCGTTCGGAGCCGCGCCGAGGATCATCGCCCGCGCCTCTTCCTCGGTGACGCCGACGACGGAGGGCATCAGCGCCCGCTCGGCGTCGCTCCCCGCCGCTCCGCCGGGAGCATCCGCCGGCGGCGGTCCCGGCGGAGCGCAGCCCGCCAAGAGCGCCGTGGCAACCAGGACGGCTGCGATTGCGGAGCGCGAGGTGCTTTTCATGGTTCCCCCCGATGCGGTCGCCGTCTCCCTGTCGACGACGACCTCTGTGTGATGGCTCGTGTTTCTCGTCCGCTATGTCTTCCTGACGGTGACCGCGATGGCCGGCGAGTCGCAGTCCGCCCCGGCTGCAGGCAGCGCGCGCAGCGTGAAAGCTCCCGATCCGTCCGCCATCTCGACGACGACACGCACCGGGGTGATCCCCTCCACGGTGCGCTGCGAGCCTCCGCTTTCCACGAGGACCGCACGGCCGGCACCGGCGTGATCATCCAGGCCGAACCAGAGCTCGACGGCGGGCGGAGCGTCCGGCAGCACCACATCGACCCCGATGGCGTCGCCGGGGCATCCCTCCGCAGCGATCCGATAGCTGGGCCGGGCAGCCGGCGCCCCGCCGACCAGGAGCGTCTCGATCTGCGGCTCCGGGTCCAGCCGCAGCTCGCCGCGGGATGTCGCGGCAACCGATGGTCCGCCCTGCTTTCCGGAGGGCTCCGGGCTCCCGGTGCCGCCGGGCCAGAGCACGAGAACCAGAAGCAGGACCGCCCCCGCGACCACTGCTGTGGCCACCGCACGGACCCAGCGGACCGCGCCATCCCGGCCGGATTTGCGGGCCGTCCTGTCCGGACCGCGGCGGCGCAGCACGGAGAAGGCCCACTGGAGCAGGAACGTCAGCGCGGCGACGAGCAGCGCCAGCCGCACGCTTCCCACCACACCGCTGAAATAGTCGACGATTCTTCCCGGCATCTTTCCCCCCGGCGCGGCGAGCCCGGTACGCACGCGCAGCCATAGCGTACTCGCCGCGCCGCGGTCCTTTCCGAAGTCAGGCAGAAACGGCGCCGCGCGGCTGCTCCGGCCCGCCGCGCCGCCGACGGCGCGGTTCTGCCTGAGTTCGGCAAGGCCGAACCCCGAGCAGTCTGCACGAGCGGAGGGCGGCTTGCACTTCGAGTCATGCTGACACTAAGATCGCCGCAGGAGGTTAGGGTCATGACGACACGAAGTGGGGCCGAACACCGCGATGCCATCCGCGTCGCCGTATCGACCGTGATCATCACCCTGCGTCGCGACAGCGACGGGCGCGCCCGCCTGTGCCTTCCTCTGGTGCGCCGCACCCGCGACCCGCACCGCGACCAGTGGGCGCTGCCCGGCGGATGGCTCGCCACCGCCGAGAGCCTGGAGGACGCCGCCTCCCGCACGCTCGCCGAGACGACCGGCCTCGCCCCCAGCTATCTCGAACAGCTGTATGCGTTCGGTGCCGTCGATCGCTCCCCCACCCGCGTCGTGTCGATCGTGTACTGGGCGCTCCTGCGCGCCGACGAGGTCGACGCCCAGAGCGCCGCCTACCGTGCCACCGGTCTCGCCCCCGAGAACGTGCACTGGTTCGACGCCGACGACCTCCCCGCCCTCGCCTTCGACCACAACCAGATCGTCGAATATGCGCTGTGGCGGCTGCGCAACAAAGTCGGCTACAGCCGCATCGCGCACGGCTTCCTCCCCGAGGAGTTCACCCTGTCCGACCTCCGCGAGGCCTACGAGACGATCCTCGGACGCCCCCTGGATCCCGCGAACTTCCGCCGTCAGGTGGAGGCCGCTGGCCACCTTCTGCCCACGGAGAGGTTCCGCACCGGATCGCACAGACCGGCGCGCCTCTACCGCTACAACACCGCCGTGGAGCTCGCCGAGCGCGGCCCGCTGGCCCCCGAGGAGACGAGAACGCCATGACTCCTGCATCCCTGCCCACCCCTGCCCTGCGCGACCCGTCGGTCGACCATCTCATCCACCGGATCGTCGACGGCGACCCCGGCCCCGCCGACGACGGCGTCTGCAGCACCGACCTCGCCGTCGGCCCCTGGGACTTCGACACCCGCCCCGGATACGGCCCCGGCTCGTCGATGGGCGATGTCATCCCCACCGGCGCTCCCCGCCAGGGCGAGCTGCCCGCCTCCTACCGCGACGCTGCGGAAGAGGAGCTCGACGCCCGGATACGCGCCGCGAAGGAGATCCTCGGCGACCGCGTCGTCGTGCTCGGCCACTTCTATCAGCGCGAGGAGGTCGTCCGTCACGCCGACGCCGTCGGCGACTCGTTCCAGCTCGCCAATGCCGCCCTCGAATACCCCGATGCGGAGGCGATCGTCTTCTGCGGCGTGCACTTCATGGCCGAGACCGCTGATCTTCTCTCCCGCCCGGAGCAGGCGGTGATCCTGCCGAACCTCGCCGCCGGATGCTCGATGGCCGACATGGCCTCGATCGACGAGGTCGAGGAGTGCTGGGAGCAGCTCGAGGACGTGCTCGGGCCGCTCGACGAACCGGACTCCGAAGGTCTCGTTCCGGTGGTGCCGGTGACCTACATGAACTCCTCCGCGGCGATCAAGGGGTTCGTCGGCCGTCACGGCGGGATCGTCTGCACCTCGTCCAACGCACAGACCGTGCTCGACTGGGCGTTCGCGCGCGGCCGCCGTGTGCTGTTCTTCCCCGACCAGCACCTGGGCCGCAACACCGCCAAGGCGATGGGCGTGCCGCTGGAGCAGATGCCGATGTGGAATCCCCGTCGTCCCCTGGGCGGCTCAACGGCGGCGGACCTGCAGGACTCCCGGGTCATCCTGTGGCACGGGTTCTGCTCGGTGCACCGCCGTTTCACGGTCGCCCAGATCGATCGCGCCAGGGTCGAGCATCCGGGTGTCCGCGTGATCGTGCACCCCGAGTGCCCGATGGAGGTCGTCGACGCGGCCGACGAGGCGGGTTCGACCGACTACATCCGCCGGGCGATCGACGGGGCGACCGAGCCCGCCGTCTTCGCGGTGGGCACGGAGATCAACCTCGTCCGGCGCCTGGCTGCGCAGTACCCGCAGCACGAGGTGTTCTGTCTCGATCCGGTGGTCTGCCCCTGCTCGACGATGTACCGCATTCACCCCGGCTACCTCGCGTGGGTGCTCGAAGAGCTCGTCGCGGGGCGGGTCCAGAACCGCATCCGCGTGTCGGACGATGTGGCTGTCCCCGCCCGGCGTGCGCTCGAGCGGATGCTCGTGGCCAAGCCGCCCGTGCCCGCACCCGCCGAGCAGGAAGCCCGATGAGCGCGCACGTGCTCGTGGTGGGCAGCGGCATCGCCGGGCTCACCGCTGCCCTGCACGCTCTCGGTCACGGCTGCCGGGTCACGGTCGTCACCAAAGACGTCCTCGACCACGCCAACACGCGCTTCGCGCAGGGCGGTATCGCGGTGGTGTCCTTCGACGACGACCGGCTCGACGACCATGTGCACGACACGCTGGTCGCGGGGGCCTGGCTCAACGATGCGGAGGCGGTGCGGACCCTTGTCGCCGATGGTCCTGGCCGGGTGCGCGAGCTCATCGAGCTCGGCGTCGACTTCGACCGCGATGAGAACGGCGTCTTTCACCGCGGCCTCGAGGCCGCGCACTCCTACCCGCGGATCCTGCACGCCGGCGGCGACGCCACCGGGAGCGAGATCGAGCATGCCCTCGTGCAGCGGCTGCGCGCCAGCGAGGCGCGCGTGGTCGAACATGCCTTCCTCCTCGATCTCGTGGTCGAGGCCGGTCGTGTCACCGGTGCCGAGCTGCTGATCGGCGACGCGCCGGGTGTGACCGGGCATCGTGAGACGGTCCGCGCCGACGCCGTCGTGATCGCCACGGGCGGTGCCGGCGAGCTGTACGCCCACACCACCAATCCCCCCGTCGCGACCGGCGACGGCATCGCCGCCGCGATCCGCGCAGGCGCTGCGGTGAGCGATCTGGAGTTCTTCCAGTTCCACCCCACGATCGTCGCCGCCGGAGAAGCCTTCCTGGTCTCCGAGGCCGTCCGCGGCGAGCGCGCCGTGCTCATCGACGAGACCGGCCGGCGCTTCGCGTTCGATGCCCACCCCGACGGTGAGCTCGCTCCGCGCGACATCGTGGCCAGGGCGATCGCCGATCGGATGGCGGCCCAGGACGGGCGCCCGGTGTTCCTCGACGCGCGCGGACTGCGCGCCACGGCCGCGGAGCGCAGAGCATTCCTGGCGGAACGCTTCCCGACGATCGACGCCGCCCTGCGCGAGCGCGGGATCGACTGGGCCTCCGAGCCGGTGCCGGTCACCCCCGCAGCGCACTATCTGATGGGGGGTGTGGTGACGGACCTCGACGGCCGCACGACGCTTCCCGGGCTCTACGCGGTCGGCGAGGTCGCGCGCACCGGGGTGCACGGCGCCAATCGTCTGGCGAGCAACTCGCTCCTCGAGGGGGCGGTGTTCGGTGCGCGTGCCGGCGCGGCGGTCCTCGCCGACCTCACTGGTCCGGACGAGTGGAACCCGCCAGGAGCCGTACCCGGACCACTGCCGTCTGTCGCCCCCGATGCCGCCGCTGAGCCGTTCACCCGCGGGGCCCTGCAAGAGCTCATGTGGTCGGATGCCGGCCTCGTCCGCGACGAAGCCGGACTCGCCAGGGCGGCCCGCACGATCGCGGCATGGCGCGCCCGCGCGCGCACGCCGGTGACCGAACGAGACCACGAGGACGAGAACCTGCTCCTCGTCGCCGCGCACGCGGTCTCCGCCGCCCGCGCCCGCCGAGAGTCGGTGGGCGCGCACTACCGCAGCGACTATCCCCCGCTGGCCGCTGTCGACCACCCCGCCGCAGACGCCGTGATCGGAGCCGCCTGATGCTCACCCCTGCCACCATCGACCGCGTCGTCGCCGCCGCTCTTGAGGAGGACGCCCCCTGGGGCGATGCCACCAGTGCCGCCCTGATTCCGGCGGATGCCCGCGCGCAGGCCGACCTCGTCGCGCGGGAGGAGGGGGTGTTCTCGGGGGGCGCGGTCTTCGCCGCAGCGTTCCGGCTGACCGATCCGGCCGTGGAGGTCATCCTCCCCGTGGCCGACGGCACCCGGTTCCTCCCCGGGGACGTGCTCGCCACGGTCTCCGGCTCGGCGCGCAGCGTGCTGACCGCCGAGCGCGTGGGGCTGAACTTCTGCCAGCGCATGTGCGGGATCGCCACGCTCACCGCGGCCTACGTCGCCGCGGTGACCGGCACGGGAGCGCGCATCGTCGACACCCGCAAGACGACCCCGGGCCTGCGCGCCTTCGAGCGGCATGCGGTGGCCAGCGGCGGGGGCGGCAACCACCGGTTCTCGCTGTCCGACGCCGTGATGGCCAAGGACAACCACCTGGGCGTGCTCACCCGGCGCGGGGCCGATCTCGCCACGGCGCTGCGGGCGGCCGTCGACACCCTGCCGCACACGATGCACGTGGTCGTGGAGGTCGACCGGCTGGATCAGATCGAGGCCGTCATCGCCGGGGGCGCCGACACCGTGCTGCTGGACAACTTCTCCCTCGACGACCTCCGCATCGCGGTGGCCCAGATCGGCGACCGCGCCGTGTGCGAGGCCTCCGGCGGCGTCACGATGGAAACGGTGCGCGCGATCGCCGAGACCGGCGTCGGCGTGATCTCGGTCGGCGCGCTCACCCACTCCGCCCGTGCCCTGGATCTGGGGCTCGACCTGCACGTCGGCTGAGTCCATGCTCTATCTCGACAACGCCGCGACCACGCCGGTCCGGCCCGAAGCGCTCGAGGCGATGATGCCGTTCCTCCGCGGCGTCTTCGGCAACCCGTCGAGTCATCACACCATCGGCGAGGCTGCGGCGGCGGCCCTCGACGACGCCCGCGCACGCGTCGCGGCGATGCTCGGAATGCGGCGGGGCGACGTGGTCTTCACCGCCGGCGGCACCGAGGCCAACAACCTCGCGCTCAAGGGCATCCTGCTCGGCGCCATCGGCTCGGGGTCGCCGCGGCGCGGGCTCGTGACGAGCGCCATCGAACACGAGTCCGTGATCGCTTCTGCGGCGCACCTCGCCCGGTGGCACGGTGTCGCGACCACCTTCGCGCCCGTCGACGGCCTCGGCATCGTCGCCCCGGAGGCGCTCGCCGCGCAGGTCGGCCAGGACACCGCGCTGGTCTCGATCGCTTACGCGAACAACGAGGTCGGCACCGTGCAGGACATCCCGGCCCTGACTGCGGTCGCCCATGACGCCGGGGCCCTGCTCCACACCGACGCCGTGCAGGCGGCCGGATGGCTCCCGCTCACGGGGCTCGGAGCGGATGCCGTCTCGGTGTCGGGGCACAAGGTCGGCGCCCCCAAGGGCATCGGCGCGCTCGGCGTGCGCGGACGCATCCCGCTCGAGCCGCTGCTGCACGGGGGTGGCCAGGAGCGAGCGCGGCGCAGCGGCACCGAGAATGTCGCGGGTGCCGTGGCGCTCGCGGTCGCACTCGAATGCGCGGAGGCGGAGCGGGCCGCGTCGTCGTCGCAGGTGTCCGCCTACCGAGACGCGCTGGTGGGCGAGGTGCTGTCGCGGGTGCCGCGAGCGCGCCTGACGGGGCACCCGTCTGCGCGGCTCGCGTCTGTCGCGAGCTTCACGTTCGCGGGCGTCAACGGCGAGGCCGTCCTGCTCGAGCTCGAACGCCGGGGCGTGGTCTCGTCGAGCGGATCGGCGTGCGCGGCCGGCAGCGATGAGCCGTCCCCTGTGCTGCTCGCACTCGGTATCGCGCCGGATGTCGCCCGCACCTCGGTGCGCATCACCCTCCCCCACACGCTGATCGGCCTCCCTCCCGCCGCGCACCTCGCTGCCCTGGTCGCCGACGCCGTGCGCACCCTCACCTCCTGAGCACTGCCCCTGGGCAGGAGTGGTCGGCCTAGGATTTGGGGGTGTCAGACCCCCTCCTGACGATGATCGTGCCCGGACGCGACATCGCCGCCTTCGCGCCCGCCGCGATCGCCTCCCTCCGCGCACAGACCGAACCACGCTGGCGCGCCGTGCTCATCGACGACGGCTCCCGCGACATCACCGGGGAGATCTTCGCCGCCGCCGCCGCGGCCGATCCGCGCTTCGTGGTCGTTCATCACGAGGCATCGCGCGGGCTCGGAGCCGCACGCAACGTCGGCCTCGACCTCGTCGACACCCCCTTTCTCGGCTTCCTCGACGCCGACGACGCCCTGACCGCGCACGCCATCGAGCGCATGCTGACGACGCTGTGCTCGACGGGCAGCGACTTCGCCGCCGGCGCATACGTGCGTCTCCGCGCCGACGCCGACGGCGTCTACCGGCCCGGCCGGGTGCAGCCCTGGACGGCCGCGGCGACCTCTCCGGCCCGCGAACGCACCAACATCCACCTCCACCCGGCCGCATCGGCGAACATCGTTGCCTGGTCGAAGATCAGCCGAACCGATTTCTGGGCAGCTGAAGCCCTGCGTTTCCCCGAGGACGTCGCCTACGAGGATCAGATCGTCGCCCAGCGGATGTACACCCGCGCCCGCGCCTTCGACGTGATTCCCGATGTCATCGCCCACTGGCGGTTGCGCACGGACGGCAGCTCGATCACGCAGTCCAAGCATCGCCGCACGGTGATGCACGACTACTTCCGAGCACTGCTGGGCGGCATCGACGTACTGCGAGAGGCCGGCGCGACCGCGGCCGTGCGCGATCGCGTCCGCCTGATCCTGTCGATGGACATCCCCTCGCTCACGGCGCACGCCGATGGTCACCCCGATCCGCTCTACCGCGCCGATCTCGACGCCTTCGCGGCCGGCATCCGCGCGCTCCCCGAGGCTGCCGGCATCGAACCAGACGCCGCGCTGCCGGCAGCGCTGGCCTGGTAGCACCGACGCCCGGCGTCAGCGTCACCATCTCCCGGCGAGGACACCGGGGCCGCTCACGGCCGCAGGAGCACCTTGATCGCGCGACGCTCATCCATCGCGGCGTACGCCTCGGCGACCTCGGACAGCGGCAGGGTCAGATCGAACACCGGGCTCGGGTCGAGTCGCCCATCGAGCACCCGCGCCAGGAGGTCGGGCAGGTAGGCCCGCACCGGAGCGACTCCACCGCGCAGTCCGACGTTGCGCCAGAACATGTGCTCCTGAGGGATGTCGGCCACATGCGGCACCCCGACCCACCCCACCGTGCCACCGGGTCGGGCGCTGCGCAGCGCCTGCACGACGGATTCCTGGGTGCCGACGCACTCCAGGACCGCATCAGCCCCGATACCGTCGGTCAGCTCCTGCACCTGAGCGATGCCGTCGTCGCCCCGATCAGCCACGATGTGCGTCGCGCCGAACCGGCGCGCGACATCCTGCCGATCGGCGTGCCTGCTCATCGCGATGATGCGCTCAGCCCCGAGGGCAGACGCCGCGAGGACGCCGGAGAGCCCCACCGCGCCATCGCCGACGACCACCGCCGTCGACCCCGGTCGCACGCCGGCGCTCACCGCCGCATGCCAGCCGGTGCACATCACGTCGGACAGCGCCAGCAGGCCGGGGATGAGCGCGTCGTCCGGGCGTGACGGCGTGACCACCAGAGTGCCATCGGCCAGCGGCACGCGGATCGCCTCGGCCTGACACCCGTCGTAGGGGCGCTTGTGCAGGCAGTTGGAGGTCATGCCTGCCCGGCACACGGCGCACGCATTGCACGAGGTCGAGAACCCGCCGATCACGAAGTCGCCGGGCTGCACCGTGACGACGTCCGCACCGACCTCCGCCACGACACCGACGTACTCGTGACCGATCGGAACCGGCCGCGGAACGTCACCGATGCCGCGATATCGCCAGAGATCCGATCCGCACACGCACGCCGCGACGGTGCGCACGATGGCGTCACCCGGCTCGAGGATGGCCGGGTCGGCTCGCTCCTCGTATCGCACGTCTCCTGGCCCATGAATCACCGCGCCGCGCATCTCTGCTCCTCTCCGCGCCGTCGGGCATGCGCCCGACGCGCACCTGTGCACCTGCTTCGTCCATGATCGCCGCGATCTCGCGAGCGGGGCGCACCTGTGCGAGCAGGCTGCCCACGGGTGTCACTCCGCGCGCTTGGCCGCGGCCAACTGCTCGGCGGCCAGGGTGGCATACAGTCCCCCCGCGGCCAACAGCTCCTGGTGCGTGCCCGACTCGACGATGCGCCCGCCCTCGACCACGTGGATGCGATCGGCGGAGACGACGGTCGACAGCCGGTGCGCGATCGACAGCGTCGTGCGCCCGCGCGACGCGGCCTCCAGCGCCTCCTGCACGATGCGTTCCGACACGGTGTCCAGCGCGCTCGTCGCCTCGTCCAGGAGCAGCACCGGCGGATCCTTCAGGAGCACGCGCGCGATGGCGATGCGCTGCTTCTCCCCGCCGGAGAGACGGTAGCCCCGCTCGCCCACGATCGTGTCGTAGCCGTCCTCGAAGCCGGCGATCACGTGGTGCACGTTGGCGGCGCGGCATGCGGCCTCGATCTCCTCGTCGGTGGCGCCGGGCTTGGCGTAGCGCAGGTTGTCGCGGATCGTCGCATGGAACAGATAGGTCTCCTGCGAGACGATGCCGATCCGATCGATCACCGACTCCCGGGTGAGCGTGCGAACGTCCGCCCCCTCGAACAGCACCCGACCCGCCGCAGCCTCGTAGAGCCGGGCAGCGAGATACAGGACGGTGGTCTTGCCCGCACCGGACGGACCGACGAAGGCGACGTGGGAACCCGGCTCCGCCACGAAAGAGACGCCGTCGAGGGTCGGTCGCGACTCCGGCGCGGCATCGGGATAGCGGAAGACGACGTCCTGGAACTCGACCTGGCCGCGCGGCCCCGGGGCCAGGGCCGCGGAGACGGCGTCGGGGGCGTCGCGGATGGCCGGCACCATGTCGAGATAGTCGAAGATGCGCGCGAAAAGAGCCCGTGAGGTCTGCAGGTCGAGCGCGACGCGCATCAGCCCGACCAGCGGCATGAGCAGGCGTGCCTGCACGGTCGTGAACGCGACGATCGTGCCGGCGGTCATGCCCCCGGTGCCCCCGGCGATCAGCAGGCCGGCGACGAGGTAGATCACCGCGGGCACGCTGGCCATCAGCACCTGCACGAGCGCCAGGAACCCCTGCCCGCTCATCGCCTGCCGCACCTGCAGCCGCACCTGATTGCGGTTCTCGCCCCGATACCGGTCGGACTCGGTCCGCTGCCGGTTGAACGACTTCGCCAGGAGGATGCCGGACACGCTCAGCGTCTCCTGCGTGATCGCGCTCAGCTCGGACAGCGACTCCTGCGTCTGCGCCGCGATGCGCGCGCGCACCTGGCCCACCCGCCGCTGCACGATCACGAGGACCGGCATCATGATCACCGCGATGACGGTGAGCCGCACATCGATCAGGATCATCGCCACGAGAGACGCCACGACCGTCACGGTGTTGCCCAGGATGCTGGTGACGGTGTTGGTGAGCACGCCGGCGACGCCGCCGACGTCGTTCTGCAGTCTGGATTGGATCTCGCCGGTGCGCGTGCGGGTGAAGAACGCCAGTTCCATCGCCTGGAGGTGGTCGAAGAGCCGCACCCGCAGATCTCCTGTGACGCTGTTGCCGACGGTGGCGGTGAGCCACGTCTGCACGAGACCCACGACGGCCGATACGAGGAACAGCGCGATCATCGTTCCGACCAGCCAGGCCAGGAGATCGAGGTGCGGCGGCCCGCCGGGGAAGAGCGCGTCGTCGAAGATGCGCTGCACGAGAAGCGGCGGGATGACGGCGACGGTCGCCCCGATCACCACGAGCAGGACGGTGACCAGGATGCGGCCGCGGTACGGCCGGAACAGCTCCACGATGCGCGGCCAGAGATTGACGATGCGGGGCGCCGCCGCGTTGCGCTTGCGCTGCGCCTGCTCGTCGACCCCGCGGAATCCTCCGCCGCGTCCTCCCCCGCCGCCCATGCTCATCCCCTCAGCGTACGACGGACGCCGGACAACGAATCGGGAATGCAGCCGCCGTCGATGCACGTTAGAGTTGAAGGCTCTGCGTTCGCGGCGTCTCTGCCTTCCGCGCCGCGTCGTCCCTCTCTTCTCGCCAGCGGTCTTTCGGTGGCGCGCTCCCGATCTTCTTCTTCCCTTGCACCGGAGGTGCCCATGTCCGCCGTCGACACCGGATCGACCCCGCCCACCGGCCCGATCGCGGCAGCCGCGTCCCCGGCCATCTCCCCCGAGCACACTCGCGTGATCTGGGTGCTCCTGGTCGCGGCATTCGTGGCGATCCTGAACGAGACCACGATGAGCATGGCGATCCCGCACCTCATCACCGACCTCGGGGTGTCGGCGCTCGGCGCGCAGTGGGTCACCTCGGCGTTCATGCTGACGATGGCGGTCGTGATCCCGATCACCGGGTTCCTGCTGCGCCGGTTCACGACCCGGCAGGTGTTCCTCGCCGCTCTGACGCTGTTCTCGGTGGGCACGGCGATCGCCGCCCTCGCGCCGAACTTCGTCTTCCTGATCATCGCCCGGGTCGTTCAGGCCTCCGGCACGGCGATCATGATGCCGCTGCTGATGACCACCCTGATGAACCTCGTCCCGCCCGCCTCGCGCGGCCGGATGATGGGGCGCGTGAGCGTGGTGATAGCTCTCGCGCCCGCGATCGGTCCCACCATGTCCGGCTTCCTGCTGGACCACTTCGGCTGGCGCGCGATCTTCGTCGTCGTCCTCCCGATCGCGCTGATCGCGCTGTTCGTCGGCTGGAAGTGGCTGACCAACGTCGGCGAGACCACCCGCGCCCCCATCGACGTGCTCTCGATCATCCTCTCGGCGATCGGGTTCGGCGGCATCGTGTTCGGGCTGAGCCACATCGGCGAAGGCGCGGAGAGCACCGCGACGACGCTCGTGGTGTCGCTCGTGGCCGGCGTCATCGGCCTCGCGCTGTTCCTCTGGCGACAGGTGGTCCTCCAGCGCGAGGACGACGCCCTGCTGGACCTGCGCGTGTTCTCCTCGCGCGGCTTCTCGCTGGCGATGGCGTACCTGTTCATGCTGTCGCTGGCGTTCTTCGGCGCGATCACGATCATCCCGCTCTATCTGCAGAACGCCCTGCTGCTCCCGGCCGCCGAGGCCGGCCTGACGATGCTGCCCGGTGCTCTGGCGATGGGTGTGCTCGGACCGATCATCGGACGGGTCTACGACAAGCACGGTCCGCGGGTGCTCTTGGTTCCCGGGTCGATCCTCGCCTCGGCGGTGCTGTGGTTCTATACGACCATCGGCGTCGGCACGTCGATCTGGACCATCCTGGTGGCCCAGACGCTGCTGTCGATCGGACTCGCGATGTCGTTCACCCCGCTGTTCACCGCGGGGATGGGAGCGCTCCCGCCGAAGTTCTACTCCTACGGCAGCGCGGTGCTCAACACTGTTCAGCAGGTGGCGGGCGCGGCGGGCATCGCCGCGCTCATCGCCACGATGTCGGCCGTCATGGCGCAGCAGCCGGACCCGGAGTCGGCCGAGGCGATCGCCGCGGGCGCGCGGGTGTCCTTCCTGATCGCCGCGATCATCGCCACCACCACGATCGTGGGGGCCTTCCTGATCCGCAAGCCGGAGGACGAGCAGTCCGGAGCGGCGGCTCCCGCAGCGCACTGACCCGGGGGTCCGCCGCGGTGCCGCCGCGGCGGACTACTCGGCGGATCCGCCGCAGCAGCCGTCCGCGCCGCAGCACGAACCAGACTGGTCGGCGATCGGGATCAGCTCGGTCGGGGCGAGGAGGTTGCTCGACGGCGTGGGGACCTGTGCGTTGCTCATCGCGCCATCGTACGCCTTTTCCGAGCGTTCGCGACCGTGACGAGCGACCGGGCGGACGGTTGCTTCCGGGGTGGAGAAACCGTGGTTTCTTCACCCCGGAAAGCCGTCCCCCGACGGCCGCTTCAACCGCGGACGGGGTTCCGCTCGCCCGCGCGAACCGCGATCGACCAGCGGTTGCCGGGCAGGGGCAGCGGGCACACGTACTGGTCTGAGAACGCGCACGGCGGCAGGTAGGCGCGGTTGAGGTCGACGGTGACGGCCTGGCCGTCCTCGAAGACGGCACCGTCTCCCACCGGGAGGAAGCGGAATCGGTAGGTCTCCGTGCCATTGGTGGCGTCGGCGAAGACCGCCGAGTATCCACCGTCGCCCCCGGTGATGGTGAGCTCGACGGGCCCCTCCGGTGTCTCCAGCGCCAAGGCGCCGGCCAGACGTGCCTGCGAGACCACCCCGTCGACGGCGGCGACGTCCACCTGCTCCCCCGCCGGCGCGGCACGGAAGACGCCGGTCACGACCCACGCCGGATCGTAGGGGTACGCCTGGATTCCGCGCAGGCTCGTGCGATGGTGCGACGCGGGGTCGAGGATGCGCAGCGCCGCGGCACCGTCTCTCTGGAAGGCCCGCAGCAGTCGGCCGTCGAACTCACGTTCCGCCCCGGCGCGGATCCGCACCTGCCCGTCGGGAGTCTCCCCCACGACGTCGGTACCGTCCGACCGCCAGCGTCCCGGCAGGCCGGCGACCGTCTGCCCGGCATCGGTGAGCCAGGCGGTCAGGTCGAGCGCTGCCGTGCCAAAGGGCGCGGAGACCGCTGCCCACCGAGCATCCTGCCAGTCGGCCCACTCCTGCTGTTCGCGCATCGCGCCACCGTCTTCCGTTTCTCGCCGATCGGCTGTCCACCGGACACCCGGTAGCCGGCGAGCGCACCCGCCGGCCGGGACGGACAGCCTTCTCGATGAGGATACGGGGCGGGACGTGCGAGGGGCCGACGCTGCCGGAGATCGTCTGCGGCAGAGCGCTGCTCTGGGCCCGCACCGTGGCCGCGCGGCGGAACCCCATTGCCGTGGCCACGCCGCCCTCCTAGGCTCGGGCTACCGGACGCCCCCGCGTCTCGGCTCCCCCGACAACCCCCCGCACACGGAGGTCGGCATGCCCATCGACAACCCCTTCTACAGCGCCGCGACCCAGGGTCCTTACGAGATGCACGCGCTGGGCCGGTTCGAGCTCGAGGACGGCGGGGTGATCCCGAACCTGGAGCTGGCGGTCTCGACCCTCGGCACCCTCAACGACGACCGCAGCAACGCCATCCTCATCCCCACGTGGTTCTCCGGCACCCACCAGACCTGGGAGCAGGTCTACATCGGCCCCGGCCGTGCCCTCGACCCGGAGAAGTACTTCATCGTCATCGTCAACCAGATCGGCAACGGCCTGTCTACCTCCCCCCACAACACCGACGATCCGTCGATCGCGATGTCACGCTTCCCGGATGTGCGCATCGGAGACGACGTGCGCGCGCAGGAGCAGCTGCTGCGCGAGGTGTTCGGCATCGAGCGGCTCGCCCTCGTCGTGGGCGGGTCGATGGGCGCCCAGCAGACCTGGGAGTGGGCGGTGCGGTTCCCGGAGAAGGTGCTGCGTGCCGCCCCGATCGCCGGCACGGCCCAGAACACACCGCACGACTTCCTGTTCACGCAGACCCTGCTGGACGCCCTCACGAGCGACCCGGGATTCGCCGACGGCGAATACTCCTCGCACACCGAAGTGGCGGACGGCCTGGCCCGGCACGCCGATATCTGGGCGGTGATGGGGCTGTCGACGGACTTCTGGAAGAGCGGCTTCTGGAAGGACGTGCCGATGCTCGACGGGGAGACGACCGACGACTTCCAGACGTTCCAGGCGGGGTTCAACCGGGCACTGTTCCAGCTCATGGACCCCAACGCGCTGCTGACGATGGGCTGGAAGTGGCAGCGCGGCGACGTCGCCCGCAATGCCGGCGGAGATCTGGCGGCGGCACTCGGCCGGGTGACGGCGAAGACCTTCGTGATGCCGATCGACCACGACATGTTCTTCCCCGTGCAGGACGCCCGGGATGAGCAGGAGCTGACGCCGGGGGCCGAGCTGCGCGTGCTCCCCTCGATCGCCGGCCACTTCGGGCTCTTCGGATTCAACCCGGAGTTCCTGGCCGCTGTCGACGCGAACCTCGCAGAGCTCCTCGCCACGGAGGTCTGAGCCGCGCCGCCGCGCCCGATCCGCGTCTCCTGTCCCGATCCGCGTCCGTTCCCCCGGCATCCGCCCGCGGATCGGGACAGGCTCCGCAGATCGGGCGCTCGCACCGGCCCCCTTGAAGGGCCGGGCGCACCTGTTCTCCTCCCGTTCTCCTTGCCCCTGTATTCTGTGCGGCACATCGGCGGCCCCTC
This sequence comes from Microbacterium longlingense, assembly GCF_058349825.2. Lineage (NCBI taxonomy): Bacteria > Bacillati > Actinomycetota > Actinomycetes > Micrococcales > Microbacteriaceae > Microbacterium > Microbacterium longlingense. The sequence continues at coordinate 55,601 of NZ_JBYRJA020000006.1, read as the reverse complement.
CGGGCGCCGTCCAGGACAGCAGCGGAGGTGCGCCCATGGCGAAGACGACCAAGGCGGAGAAGGCGGCCGAAGCCGCGATCGAGGCCGCACGGGAAGCGGCGAAGGACGCCAAGAAGATCAGCAAGTCCCTGCCCCAGAAGGACGCCAAGAAGCTCCGCGCCCTTGCCGAGGAGGCGAAGGACGCCGCGAAGGTCTCGGACAAGAAGCTCGCCAAGAAGCCGAAGAAGGTCGCCCGTACCGCCGAGGAGGCTGTCGAGCGCATCGAGGACGCGATCGGCCGCGCCGGAGCGCGGGCAGCCAAGAAGAAGTCCGCACCGAAGAAGGCCGCGGACGCCGTCGCAGCCATCGCGGATGCCGAGAAGAAGGCCGCGCAGAAGAGGACCGAGAAGAAGGCCCCCGCGAAGACCCCAGAGCAGAAGAGCCCAGAGCAGAAGACTCCGGCGAAGAAGGCTCCCGCGCAGACGCCCGCTCCCGCGCAGAAGGCGTCCGCTGCGCCGTTCCCGTCGAAGAAGCGGCCGGTCTCGGCTGCTCCGGCGGGAGCGACCGATCTCGCCGCACTGACGGTCGCCCAGCTGCGCGCCCGCGCGCGCGATGAGGGCCGCAGCGGATACTCGCGCCTCAGCAAGGCGCAGCTCATCTCCCTGCTCTCGGCCTGACGCTCGCGCGCATCCGCCCCTGACCCACCCGACGCTGGAGCGACGTGCAAGAGTACCTCGACCGTTCCGACGCGGCGCCTGCGCCGCGCACGCTGATCGACATCCTGAACGACACCGCCACCCGGCACCCCGAGGCATCCGCCATCGAGGACGCCGACGGGGCCCTCAGCTACGGCGAGCTCCTCGTGCGCGTGCGACGCACCGCCGCACGCCTGCACGAGCACGGCGTGCGGCGGGGCGATCGCGTCGGCGTGCGGATGCCATCGGGCGACCGGGAACTGTACATCGCGATCCTGGGCGTGCTCGCCGCCGGCGCGGCCTACGTTCCCGTCGACGCCGACGACCCGCAGGAGCGCGCGGATCTCGTCTTCGGCGAGGCGGCGGTCGCTGGTGTCATCGGGGCGGGCGGGGCCTACGTCCCGCGCGGAGATCAGCCCGCGGGCGGGGCGGCGGGCGGCCTGTTCGCGGGGGACGACCCGCATCCGGCGTCCGCGGCGATCTTCACCGTCGATGAGCCGGCGCTCGACGACGACGCCTGGATCATCTTCACCTCCGGCTCGACCGGTGTTCCCAAGGGCGTCGCGGTGCAGCACCGTTCGGCCGCCGCCTTCGTCGATGCAGAGGCGCGGATGTTCCTGCAGCGCGATCCGCTCGGGCCCGGCGACCGCGTGCTGGCCGGGCTGTCGGTCGCGTTCGACGCGTCGTGCGAGGAGATGTGGCTGGCCTGGCGTCACGGCGCGTGCCTCGTGCCCGCACCACGGGCGCTCGTCCGCAGCGGCGAGGACCTCGGGCCGTGGCTGGTGGGCCACGGCATCACGGTCGTCTCGACGGTGCCGACGCTTGCGGCGCTCTGGCCGCAGGACGCGATCGAGAATGTGCGGCTGCTGATCTTCGGTGGGGAGGCCTGCCCGCCCGAGCTGGTGAGCCGGCTGGTGGGCGATGAGCGTGAGCTCTGGAACACCTACGGGCCCACCGAGGCGACGGTCGTGGCGTGCGGCGCCCTGCTGGACGGCACCGGCCCCGTTCGCATCGGCCTGCCGCTCGACGGCTGGGCGTTGGCGGTGGTCGACTCCGACGGCAACCGCGTGGCCGACGGCGAGGTCGGGGAGCTCATCATCGGGGGTGTCGGGCTGGCCCGCTACCTCGACCCCGCGAAGGACGCCGAGAAGTACGCGCCGATGCCGACCCTCGGCTGGGAGCGCGCCTACCGGTCCGGCGACCTGGTGCGCACCGAGCCAGCTGGCCTGCTGTTCCAGGGTCGCGCCGACGACCAGGTGAAGATCGGGGGCAGGCGCATCGAGCTCGGCGAGGTCGAGAACGCGCTGCAGAATCTGAGCTCCGTCTCCGCCGCGACGGTGGTGGTGCAGCGGTCGGAGGGCGGGGTGCCGCTGCTGGTCGGCTATGTGGTGCCCACCGAGGGCTTCGACCGCCCGGCGGCGCGCGCCGAGCTCGCGGAGACCCTGCCCGCACCGCTCATCCCGCTTCTGGCTGTGATGGACGACCTCCCGGTGCGCACCTCCGGGAAAGTCGACAAGGCGGCTCTCCCCTGGCCTCTGGTGGACTCCGACGCGGTGGACTCGACGCTCTCCGGCACCGCGGCGTGGCTTGCCGAGCAGTGGGCTGCGGTGCTCGGCACGCGCCCGGCCGATGAGGACGCCGATTTCTTCCAGCTCGGTGGCGGTTCGCTCGCTGCGGCGCAGCTGGTCTCGCGCATCCGCAGCCGCGCCCCCGAGTTCACGATGGCCGATGTCTATGACCTGCCGCGGCTCAAGCAGATGGCGGACGCCGTCGAGGACGAGGCCGACGATGACGCTGGGCCCGCGGTGTACAGCACCGCGGCGCCCACGCCGCGGATCATGCAGGTGGTGCAGTCGCTCGCCGGCATCCCGCTGTTCATCCTGAGCGGCATCCGCTGGCTGCTGTGGCTGCTGACGGCCAGCTGGATCCTGCGGCTGTTCCCCGGTTTCGAGGCGCTCCCGGCGGCTCCCCTCTGGACACTCGTCGGAGGGCTGGTCGTGTTCGCCACCCCCTTCGGGCGGATGGGGCTGTCCGCGCTCGCGGCGCGCGTGCTCCTCGCGGGCGTCACACCGGGCGACTATCCCCGCGGCGGCGGGGTGCATCTGCGCCTGTGGCTGGCCGAGCAGGTCGCCCAGCAGATCGACCCGGTCGGCCTCGCCGGGGCGCCGTGGGTGAGCTACTACGCCCGCGCCCTCGGGGCGAAGATCGGCCCCGGCGTCGACCTGCACACCCTTCCTCCGGTCACCGGGATGCTCGAGGTCGGTGCCGGCGCTGCGATCGAGCCGGAGGTCGACCTCTCCGGGTACTGGATCGACGGCGGGACCGTGCGCATCGGCGAGATCCGCATCGGTTCCGGCGCGACCGTCGGCGCACGCTCGACCCTGGCTCCGGGGACGAAGATCGGGCGCGGCGCGGAGGTGGCACCCGGCTCTGCGGTGTTCGGCCGGGTCAAGGCGGGACAGCGCTGGGCGGGCTCCCCCGCCGCGCGTGTGGGGGGCAAGAGCGCCCCTCTCGCCCCGGAGCGTCCGCCCGCGCCGCGTCGCTGGCTGTGGGCGTACGCGGCGTCGTCCACCCTGCTCGCGCTGCTGCCGGTCGTGTCGTTCGCAGTCGGGGCGCTCGTGCTCCTGCCCGCGCTGCACAGCGCAGAATCGCTCGCCGCGGCGGTGCCAGGGCTCCTGGCCCTGCTCGTGCCGGCGGTGCTGGTGGCCGGCGTGGTCTTCGCCGGGGGTGTGCTCGTGCTGGTGCGGCTGCTGTCGATCGGCCTCGTCGAGGGCGTGCACCCGGTGCGCGGCCGGGTGGCGTGGCAGGCGTGGTCGACGGAGCGATTGCTCGACTCAGCGCGCACGCTGTTGTTCCCGATCTACTCCAGTCTCTTCACCCCGGTGTGGCTGCGGATGCTCGGCGCGAAGGTCGGCCGTGACGTCGAGGCTTCGACCGTGCTGCTGATCCCCTGCATGACCACCATCGACGACGGCGCCTTCCTGGCCGACGACACGATGGTCGCCACCTATGAGCTCTCCGGCGGATGGATGCGCATCGCGCGGGCCCGCATCGGCAAGCGCGCGTTCCTCGGCAACTCCGGCCTCGCCGGTGCGGGGCACCGGGTACCGAAGAACGCGCTCGTCGCGGTGCTGTCCGTCGCCCCGGCGAAGGCGAAGGCGGGCTCGTCGTGGCTGGGGTCGCCCGCGGTGCGCTTGCGTCGCGTCGTCAACGAAGCCGACATGGAGCGCACCTACCGGCCACGCGGCGGGCTGCGCGTGGCGCGCGCCGCGTGGGAGCTGTGCCGGATCGTGCCGGTGATCGTCACGTGCGCGCTGGGCGTGGCGGTGCTCCTGACGCTGGGCATGATCGTGCAGGCCTGGGGTCTCTGGGCAGCGGTGCTGCTCTCCGGCGCCGTGCTGATGCTGGCGGGCGCGGTCGCGGCCGCGATCACCACGATCGCCAAGTGGGCGTTCGTCGGGCCGATCCGCCCGGGCGAGCACCCGCTGTGGTCGAGCTTCGTGTGGCGCACCGAGGTGTCGGACACCTTCACCGAGATGCTCGCGGCGCCCTGGTTCGCGAACGCTGCCGCTGGCACGCCCGCCCTCGCCGTGTGGCTGCGCACGCTGGGCGCCACGATCGGCCGGGGCGTCTGGACCGATAGCTACTGGCTTCCCGAGCCCGACCTCGTGACCCTCGGCGACGGCGCCACGGTGAACCGCGGATGTGTGGTTCAGACGCATCTGTTCCATGATCGAGTGATGAGCATCGACACCGTCACCCTCGAACGGGGTGCCACTCTCGGACCGCACAGCGTGATCCTGCCCGCCGCGTCTCTGGGCCAGGACTCCACGGTCGGCCCCGCTTCCCTGGTGATGCGCGGGGAGACGGTTCCGGCGGGCAGCCGGTGGAGCGGCAACCCGATCGGGCCGTGGCGCGCGGTCAAGGTGCGCCGCTACCAGACGGCGGAGGACTGAGATCCGCAGATGAACGTCGACCCCTACACCCCGCAGAGCGGCGATCCGCGCATCCGTGTCGACCACTACACGCTCGCGCTGGACTACCGCATCACCACCAACCGGCTCAGCGGCACCGCCACGATCGACGGGCATGTCCGCGAGGCGACGAACGCGATCGCCCTGGATCTGGTGGGCCTGCGTGCGACGAAGGTGTCGGCCTCCGCCGGCGGTCGCACGAGCGCGAAGACGCCGTTCCAGCAGAACGACCGCAAACTCAAGATCACTCTGCCTGCCCCCCTCTCTCCGGGTGAACCCTTCTCGGTCACGGTCGCCTACGCCGGCGCCCCCCGCCCGCGCCGCACACGGTGGGGAACCATCGGATGGGAGGAGCTGGAGGACGGGGTGATCGTCGCGTCGCAGCCCACCGGAGCTCCCACGTGGTTCCCGTGCAACGACGTGCCCAGCGACAAGGCCACTTATCGGCTGGAGATCACGACCGATCCGGGCTACACCGTGATCGCCGGTGAGCTGATCGAGAAGAGCACCGTCAAGGGGCGGCAGCGCTGGGTGTTCGACAGCGATGTGCCCACCCCCACCTACCTGGTGACGGTCCAGATCGGGCGCTACACCAAGGACACCATCCCGCTCGGATCCGCGAAGGGGAAGATCTCCTACCCCTCCGCGCTCAAGGCCAGGGTGCGAGCGGACTTCGCCGATCTGCCCCGCATGATGGCGGTCTACGAGGAGGCGTTCGGGCCCTACCCGCTGCCGGCATACCGGGTCGTGGTCACCGCGGATGACCTCGACATCCCGCTCGAGGCGCAGGGCATGGGCATCTTCGGCGGCAACCACATCGATGGCGAGGGCGGGTTGGAACGCCTCATCGCCCACGAGCTGGCGCACCAGTGGTTCGGCAACAGCGTCGGGATCGGCCGCTGGGGCGACATCTGGCTCAACGAGGGCTTCGCGTGCTATGCCGAATGGATCTGGTCGGAGCGCTCCGGCGGCCCCTCCGCCCACGCGAAAGCACATGCCCACCATGCCCGGCTCGCCGCGCTGCCGCAGAACATGATCCTCTCCGACCCCGGTCCCGCAGACATGTTCGACGATCGCATCTACAAGCGCGGAGCGCTCACGCTCCACGCGCTGCGGCTCACCGTCGGAGACGCGGCGTTCTTCGCGATCCTGCGGGAATGGACGACAACTCATCGCGGGGGCGTCGCGACGCCCGCCGACTTCCAGGCGCTCGCCGAGACCGTCAGCGGCAAACCCCTCGCTCCGCTCCTGCACGCATGGCTCGATCGTCCGGAGCTGCCGCCCCTGCCCGGCACTGTGCCATCGGTGACGGCTCCGGTGACCGAGGCGATCCTCCTGCCCGGCCGACGCCAGGCCTGACGCGCGCGCCCGTCACCGGGCTGGTCCGGACGACGGGGAGAGCACGGCGACGCTCACCACGTGAGCCAGCGGGCCGTCGGCGTGCCGGAGGGTCGCGACCGTGATCCGCCCGCTCTGGCCGGGGAGCTCGGCGTGCCATCCGCCCAACCCGGTGGATGGCACGAGCCGCACATCGGCCGGAGACACCCGCAGCCCGCGACCGTCGGCTTTCAGGGCGGCTTCGACCCTGGTCCACCCGGCGACGTCGGGCGGGGGCGCCGGGGCGAAGAGGGGCGCGAGGTCGGACATGGGCAGGCCCGGCACCCGCGTCTCGACATCGACGCCGACCGAGGCGGCATGCGCACGGTGGGCGGCCGCAGCGACCACCAGCTGTCCGGCATAGCTCACGCTCACCACCACCGGGGCGCCCACCAGTGCGGGCGCACCGTGATCTGCGCCACAGCGTGCGCAGACGGAGTCCAGGCGCATGCCGCCCAGATCTGCGCTTCCTGGCTCTGATGCGGCGATCTCGGCGGCCAGTTCGGCGATCAGCATCCGCCCGGTGGCGAAACGCGCCGCATCGGTGCCGGCGAGCGCTCGCAGCCGACGACGCTGCGCGGGTCCGAGCGAGCACACGGCGCGCGCGGCGTCTCGCGAGATGACTTCCGCCGCGGCCCACCGCACGTGCACGACCCCCACGCGCACGCCGCCGCTCCGTCCCACGCCCCGCCTCCGCTCCGCCTGGTCCGGGAGATCCCCCGCCCTGTTCCTCCGCCCGATGACCTATTCTCGCGGAGCCGTCGCGGCGCCGCGCGTCATCCTCCCGGCGTATCCGGATACATCTCGGGACCGACGACACACCGCACGCCGGCCGGGAGGCTGGAAGCATGAACGCACCAGCTGCTCCGCTCCTCCATGCCACCGGGCTCGTCAAGACGTACGGGGACCTCACCGCCCTCGCGGGCGTCGACGTGATGATCGCCCCCGGCGAGGCCGTCGCCATCATGGGCGCTTCGGGATCCGGCAAGACCACGCTGCTGCACTGTCTGGCCGCGGTGATCGCGCCCGACGCCGGATCGGTGCGGATCACCCGGCCCGGCGCGGCTCCCGTCGAGCTGGCCGGCATGGACGAGAACCAGCGTTCAGCCGTCCGCCGCACGCTGGTGGGTTTCGTCTTCCAGGACCATCTGCTGCTGCCAGAGCTCACAGCACAGGAGAACGCCGCCCTTCCCCTGCTCGTCAACGGAATGCCGCGCGGCGAGGCCGAACGCCACGCGGCCGCCTGGCTCGCGGCGCTCGGCCTCGCCGGGATGGAGCAGCGCCGCATCGGCCAGCTCTCCGGCGGCCAGGCGCAACGCGTGGCGATCGCGCGCGCGCAGGTGACCGGTGCTCCCGTGGTGTTCGCAGACGAACCGACCGGCGCCCTCGACTCCGCCACCGGGGAGGAGGTCATGACCGCCCTCCTGCACGCCACGACCGGCCAGGGCCGGAGCCTCGTCGTCGTCACGCACGATCCGGTCGTGGCCGGGCGCTGCACCCGTGTGCTGCGGATGCGCGACGGGCGGCTCGAAGCGGCTGCGGAGCTCTCGCGATGACCGCGGCGACCGCATCCGCCCCGCGCACCCTCGGCGCCGCGCAGCGGGTGCTCACGCTCACCGTGCTCCTCGCGCGTCCTTCCCGGCAGGGGCGCGCAGCCATCGTGCTGCCCGTGATCGCCTTCGCGGTCACCACCGCGCTGCTGCTGGCCGTCGCGGGAGGAACGCGGATGTTCTTCACCGTCGCGGACGGCGAGTGGGCTGGGCTGTACGAGCTGCTGAGCATGCTGGCTCTCGCGCTGCTGGCTGTTCCGGTCGCGACGCTCGGCGCCGCCGCCGCACGGCTCTCGAGCCGCCGTCGGGAGGACCGCCTGACGACACTCCGCCTGCTGGGCGCCACATCGGGCGAGGTCGCAGCACTCACGGTGATCGAAGCGGCCGCCACCGCGCTCGCGGGCGCGATGGCCGGCGTCGCGCTGTATGGCCTGCTCCTGCCGCTGATCGGCCTCCTGCCGTTCTTCGGCGGTCCGGTCGGCGTGGCAGCCGTCTGGGCCGGTTGGGCGCTGACCGGCCTGACCGTCGTCGCCGTCACGGTTCTGGCGACCGCGAGCGCTGCGGTGAGCCTGCGACGGGTGCGGCTGACGCCGCTCGGGGTGCGCCGCCGCACAGATGCGCCGCCGCGGCGTCTGCTGGCGATCGCGATCGGTGCCGCCGGCCTGGGAATCGTCGTGATGCTGGTGGGCAATCCCGGCGCGCTCATGCAGCTGACAGGTCCCGCGGTGCTGATCGTGCTGCTGGGCGGCGCGATGCTCTTGATCAACGTCATCGGCGCGCCGCTCATCGCCGCCAGAGGCCGCAGCATCGCCCGTCGCGCCGGAACCGCTGCGCGCCTGATCGCCGGGCGCGAGCTCGCCGCGCACGCCGCCACCGCCTGGCGCCGAGTGTCGGGAATCGCGGCTATCTCGTTCACCGCCGTGATCGGCGGCGCGGGCGCTGGCATCGCGGCGATGGCGGAGGACGATGCCCTGGCGATCTTCGCCGACATCCGCACCGGCGTGCTGGTGACTCTCGCCGCGGGGTTCGTCCTGCTCGCCTGCTCCGTGGGGGTGACACAGGCGGCATCCGTTCTCGAAGACCGCGACCTGGTCGTCGCGCTCGATCGCCTCGGGGTTCCCGTGGCAGAGATCCGGCGCGCGCGGCGCATGACGGTGCTCGTGCCGCTGCGCTGGGCCGCTGTGGGCGGGGCCGCCGTCGGAGTGGTCCTGGCGTTTCCCCTCGTCGGGGTCGCCGTGCTCGTCGCGCCGGTGCCGATCGCGGTGGTGGCGCTCACCTTCGCCGCCGGCTTCCTCCTCGTGCTGGGCGCCCTCGCGGCGACCCGCCCGCTGTTCAACGCGGTGCGACGCAGCTGAGCCGGGCGCCGCGGGCGGGACGCAGCATCGCCGTCGCCGTGGCCCACCCGCGGCGGGCCGCTTCATGGGCCCGCTCAGATGCGTTCGTCGGCCGCCACGATGTCGACCTCATAGACCCGGGTGCCGGGATCGGCCGGATCGTGCTGCTCCTTCGCGAGACGCACCGCTTCATCGATGCCCTCCAACAGCGTCTGGAAGCCCGCAGGTGTCAGCGACAGCGCCACACGGGTGAAGGCACCGTGCACCTCACGGTCCCGCCCGGACGTGTACTCGGGAGCCCACGCGGCCATGCGACGGACCAGCGCGTGATGCTCCTCGATGAGCGCCCCCATCACAACCCCGCCCAGGACTTCATCGGCCACCGGCGTCTGGGGATCGCCCATCGAGAACGTCCCTTCGACCTGCGTCCAGACCCGGTCCCTCCGATCGCGTGCCCGCTCGGGCGCCTCGATGATCAGGCCGGCGTCGGCGAGCGCTCGAAGGTGAAAGCTGACCTTGTTCGCCGGCTCCCCGAGCTCCGCGGCGATATCGGCGGCACGGATGAACTCGCGGCGGCGCATGAGCTGCATGATCGCGCGGCGGAGCGGGTGCGTGAAGGCCTTCAACATCGCGGCCGTCATCGGCGTGGTGGGGGTGCGCGCGGCGGTGGGGTCCGCCTCGGCGTTCGCTTCCATGCCGTCAGTCTAGACAGGGGGTATTGCGCAACTAATATTGCGCAATTGCTCTTGCGGATATAGCGTGTGGCCATGACCACCGCCTCCCTCTGGCGCCGCCCCCGCTATCTGACCTGGCTCGCCGGCGACACCGCCAAGGGGCTCGCCGCCGCCCTCACGTCCTTCGCCGTCCCGCTTCTCGCGCTCATGATCACCGGCGATCCTGCCCAAGCCGGGGTGATCGGAGCGGTCGGCATGGCCGTGAGGGTCATCGCCACGCTGGCGGGCGGGGTCCTTGCAGACCGCCGGCGTCGGCTGGTGCTGATGACGATCGGGGCCGGCGTCGGCGTCGTGCTGTCGCTCGGCTTCACGCTGCTCGCCGCGGCCGACGCCCTCACGTTCACCGCCCTCCTGACGGTGAACGCCCTGTTCGCGCTGCGCAGCGGGCTCTTCGATGTCGCGGGCGAGAGCGCCCTCAAGCAGCTCGTCCCCGATGAGGCGATCGGCCGCGCACAGGCGGCGAACCAGGGGCGCGACGCCGTCCTCCAGCTCGCCGGAGGACCCCTCGGCGGGGCATTGCTCACGCTGGGCGGCTGGGCCGTCGGTGCCGCCATGACACTCTGCCAGCTCGTGTCGGCCGTCACGGTGGGCTGGCTGGCACGCACCGAACGCCCCCCGGCGGCGCCCGGCGATGCAGAACCGCCGCGCGCCGCCCTCAGCGCACTGCGCGAGGGGTTCGTGTGGCTGTTCGCACGTCGCGACCTGCGCGGCGTGCTGCTGATCGCGACGGTCATCAACCTGGGGTTCAACGCCGCGATGAACACGATCATCTACGGCCTCCAGCAGCAGGGGCACTCTCCCGTCGCGATCGGCTGGGTGTCGCTGGGCGGGGGCCTTGCCATGCTCATCGGCGCCGCCATCGCGCCGTTCCTCGTCGCCCGGGTCTCCGCCGGGATCCTGGTGATCGCGGGGCTCGCCGCGGCGACGGCGGGAGCGGCGGCGCTGTCACTCGTCGACACACCCCTGGGCGTCGCCGCCGTGCTGGCGGCATCGGTGATCCCGCTGCCGGCGCTCAACGCGGCACTCCTGGGCTACTTCATGGTGGCGGTGCCGACGGAGCTGCTCGGGCGCGCGAACAGCGTCTCAGCGGTGCTGGGCATGGGGGCGATGCCCCTGGCTCCCCTGATCGCCGGATTCGGCTTGAGCGGGTTCGGGCGCGAGCCAACGCTCCTGGTGTGCGCGGGGCTGTGCGCTGTCTCGCTTCTGATGGCCGTCGCCAACCGCCCCCTGCGGGCCCTGCCGAGAGAGGCCGACTGGGTGGCGCATGCCCGGCGCTTCGCGGGCGCCGCGCGGTGATGAACAGCGGCGGAGCGGCCGCGGCGTCACACGCCGGCCGCGGGCGCGACTCCGCCGCTCACCCCCCAGACCGCCCGCCAGCGGTCCGCGAGGGAGTCGATGGTCTCGTGCGCGTTCAGGCCGCTCGGCTGCGGAACGACCCAGAGCGCGACACCCTCCGGCCAGCCCGGGATCCCCCCGGTTTCCTGGATGCCCATCTGCGCCCGGGGCCGGTCGAAGGCCGTGCGGAACGCCGTGATTCCGGCGATGGCCACGACCGCCGGACGCAGCTCGGCGACCCGAGCCACCAGGGCCGCACCTCCGCGGCGCAACTCATCACGCCCCAGCTCGGAAGCCTTCACGGTCGCCCGGCCCACGAGGTTCGTGATGCCGATCCCCCGGTCCACGAGCTGCGCCTCGTCCGCGGGGAGCAGTCCGGCCGACGCGTCGACCGGACGATCGAGCATCCCCGCGCGCTGCAGTGATGGCCAGAACCGATTGCCCGGATGAGCGAACGGAGCGTTGACCGCCGCGGTCCACAGCCCCGGGTTGATGCCGACGATCAACAGCCGAAGGGGATGTCCGGGGGCGGGAAGCACATCATCGATCGCCTGCGGGTCATCGCTCGCGAAACGCGCGAGCTCGTCCCGTGACGGCCGCCGCCCTCCCAGCGGCGACGGCCGACGGGGCGCGGCGGGAGTGTTGCTCGTCATGCGGCCAGACGCGGTGATGACCGCCGGTCAGTCCCAGTCGAGGTAGTCCTCGATGGCCATCGCGGTGTCGAACGCGTGGGTCATCGGGAAGAGGTGCCCCGCATCGGCGAGCATCCTGATGCTGGCGCGATCGGTCGCGGTCTCGCGCAGCCGCTCGCCGTTCGCCGGCGGGGTGATGTCGTCCGCGGAGCCCTGGATCATGAGCACGGGCAGGCTCGGGGCGAGCGGCAGATCGGACTCCTCGACGCCGAGGAGCAGGATGCCGCCGGCACGACCGGCGTGGTTCAGTGCGAACGCACGGGCAACCGTGCCACCGACGCCGTGTCCGCCGATCCACGCACCGTCCAGGCCCACATGGGTCATGACGTCGGCGACGCCCTGTGCGAGCTCATCGAGCGACGCCTCCTCGGCGATATCCACACCGACGCGAAGCACCCGGAACCCCTCCTCGGAGAGGATGTCGGAGACCGTCCCGAGCGCGCCGCCCTCGAGTCCGCGCGACGGGATGAGCACGAGCGCCGGCCCGTCTCCCTCGTCGACGTAGGGGATGGCACGGCCCTCGGGCTCGAAGGTGCTGATCTCGGTCATCGTGGTCGGTCTCCCTGTCTCGTCGTCTGTCACGGTCGGGCGCGACATCCCACCCTAATCCGAGCGACTGCACACGTGCCCGACACGCGAGTAAGGCCAGCCTAATATGTCGCGACGGTGCGCGGTATCCGGTCCCGGCGCCGCGTGCGACGGCGGCCGCCCTCATTCCGAGAACGGCCGCCGCCCTCACGGCATCGGCGCAATGAATGCCCCCCGGGATCCACAGCACCGATGTCTGCACGCACACGCCGCGGCACCCCCGAGCACACCGTCCACGGAGCCGCGTTCCCGCAGCGCGTCGCGCCTGCGCGCCCTCCCCCCGGAACGCGCACCTCTCTGGCCCAGCCGGCGTCAGCCCTCGCGGATGGTCATCCGGGTGATCCGGTCACCGTCGACGTCGAAGACGAAATGAGACCGCCCGTTGGCGTGGCTGGACCGCCAGTCGCCCACGACCGTCACGGCGTCGCCGGCGACGGTGACCTCCTCGACGGTGAGCACACCATGAGCACCGATGAACTCTGCGTCGCTCCAGCGCGCGATCGCCTCGCGCCCGACGAAGATGCGACCCCAGTCGTCGACGACCCCGTCTGCGGTGAACGCATCGAGGAAGCCCTCCTCATCGTGCGCGTTCACGCGCTCGATGATCTCGGCGACGGGCTGCGGAACATCCTGCGCCATGAATTCCCCCTTCTCCCCCGTATCAGCGACGGTGTGCGTACCGCCGGGCGGCTTCCCCGCCCGGCATTCGCCCTCTCCGTGTCGCAACACGACGCGCACCGGATCCGGAGGACGCCCGGCCGGACAGCGTGAATACGCCCTCCGACATCGCCGCCGTACCGCTGATACACCACATCATATCGCTGCTACGCGCATACTCTAGCATCGTGACGGAACGGACGACCGGCGATACCCGAGAGCGACTGATCTCTGCCGTCGCCGACCTCGTGACCGCCGCACCCGGCCGGGACTTCTCGCTGCGCACGGTGTGCGCAGCGGTCGGCGTCGGCATGCCGACGCTGTACCACTTCTTCGGCTCGAAACAGGGACTCATCGACGCCGTGGCCGAGCGCGGGTTCGAGCTCTACCTCTTGCAGCGCGAGAATGCCGAACGGTCTGGCGACCCGATCCAGGACATCCGCGCCGGGTGGGATGATCACACCCGCTTCGGTTTGACCCATCCCGGTCTCTACACCCTGATGTACGGCCAGGTCCATCCCGGGTGCCCGTCTGCGGCCCAGGCGCGTCCGCGTGCATCCCTTCTGGCCCTCACCACCCGGGCGGCAGAGCAGCACCGCCTCGTCGTGTCGCCGGAGCAGGCCGCGGCGCACGTGCTGGCGACGAATGTCGGCGTGACGCTGAGCCAGATCATCCGCGGCACAGCGAATCCAGCGCTCTCGCTCGCGGTGCGCGAGGCGACGATCTCCGCGATCACCGGCGCCGGGGCCGATCGCGACGACCCCCTCGCCGCGGCGATCGAGATCGCCGCGGCGATCGAGATCGCCGCGGCGAGACCGGAGGTGCTCGGTGGCACCGAGACGCAGCTGCTCATCGAGTGGCTCACCGTCCTCGCCGAGCAGAGCGCACCCTGAGCCCGGACAGCGCGCTCTCCGCTGGCACAGGTGCGCTGCACTCGGAGAAACCAGCCGCATTCCCCCACGGGAAGAGCGCATATGCGAGCGAAGCGCAGATGCCCGTCGGCCTGCGCGGCTACTCCGCGCGACGCAGCTGCGCGCCCACGAGCGCCAGGAGCACCCCGAGCCCGGCGGACAGGGCGCTGACCCCGAACGCCAGGACGGAGGTCATCAGCGCGGTGCGCAGTGAAGCCGCCGTCGCCAGGGTCGTGCTCTTCTTACGCAGATCACGTTCTTCGTCACTGTCCGGCGCGACGGTCTGCAGTGCCGCACTGATGTCGGAGAACGTGCGGCCACCGGCGCCGCGCTCGGCGTCGCGCTTGATCACGAAGGCCTGCACGGTGGCGGTCACCGGGTCTTGTACGCGCCGGCCGGCCAGCACAGGGGCCTTGCCGGGGACGGTGATCTTCTCGTCGCGCAGCTGGCCGGTCACCGCGCACCAGGCGCCGATCCCGGCCACCGCGAACAGCGAGCCCCCGGCGACCAGCAGTCCACCAGCGCGTCGGAGGGCAGAGGACGAGGTGGTCATGGCGGTTCCTTCCGCGTCAAAGAACGTTCCCTCGATCGTCGCACGTCCGCGCCGCTCCCGGAAGCGCACGACGACGTATGACGACCGGCGGAACATATCCTGAGAGCATGGAATCTCCTGAGAGCATGGAATCCTGGGAGCCGTCGCTCGTGCCGGAGCTGCTCGTCTCGGACATCGGGCGCAGCCTGGCGTTCTGGTGCGGGCCGTGCGGGTTCACCGTCGCCTACCGAAGGGAGGCGGAGGGCTTCGCCGCCATCACCCGGGGTCGTGCACACCTGATGCTCGAGCAGGAGGGCATCGGCCGGAACTGGATCACCGGCGCTCTCGATCGCCCGCTGGGCCGCGGCATCAACTTTCAGATCGGCGTGGCAGACCTCGCCCCGATCCTGGCGGCGCTCGAGGCAGCGCAGACGCCGCTCTTTCTCGCGCCGGAGACCCGATGGTACGCCGTCTCGGACGACGAGGAAGCGGGCGTGGAACAGTTCCTCGTGGCAGACCCGGATGGCTATCTCATCCGTTTCCAGGCTTCGGTCGGACGCCGCCCGCGAACCGCGGAAGCTCCGATATCGGCACACAGCGGGGAGAGCTCGCCGACGAGCGACGACACCTCGGACAGCGCCGTCGCGCGGGCGCGGGACGCCATCCATGCCGCATACGGCACCCCGGAGGACGAGTACGGCGCCACCCTGTTCGTGCAGCACCATCTCGAGCAACTCGACGCGGACTACTGGACGACCGCCTTCCAGGAACCCGCCCCCGCCCCGGCCCGCATCATCGAGGGTCTCCTCGTGACCAGGAACGCCTCCGGCACGACGGGGCGCACGATCGACTTCGCACTCCCCGGCGCGGTGAGCGACCTGGTGATCTGCGTGGTGATGGACCCGCAGGGAGACGTCGTCTCGATCTCGTCGGAGAGCTGATGCCGGAGAGTCCCGTCCCCCGGAGCGCGAGGGGTGCGTTGCACGCACGCCCGCCCGTAGGATCGCTGGGATGAGCTACGACTTCGGGATCTGGCGACGCAGTCCGTCCACCCAGACGGCGATGCTCGTCGACGTCTGGGACGCGATCAACGAGGGTCGGGGTCACCCCGCGATGGGAGACTTCGACGCCGGTTCCGTGTTCGCCGAGATCAGCGCCCGCTTCCCGAGCGCCGAGGTCGACCCGGACGGCGCCCTCGTCGGAACGGACGGCCGCGACGGGGAGACGGCGTGGATCATCGTCCATGCGCCGTATTCGGCTGCCGCGGAGTACACCCGCGTGCTCATGGAGATCGCGCTCGCGCACGGCCTCATGCTCTGGGATCCGCAGCGCGGGGCCGTGTGGGGCAACCGCCGCCCACGGAAGCGGCCGCCGGCTGCGGAGATCGGCTGATTCACCGCCGGTAGCGGGTGTACCCGGGCGTGCGCGCTGACGCGGAGAGACCGGCGTCGTGGAGCGCGCGTGCGAGCTCCGCCGGCGGGTCCGGCAGGTCGGCACGGTGATCGCGCAGCGGCCGGGCGATGCCGACCAGGAATGAGTGGCGCGCGCCGGACGCCTGCACGACGATGCGCGCGTACTCGGTGCCCGTGCACCAGATGAGGTCGTCGATCTCGCGCAGCGGGATTCGGAGCGCATCGGATCCGAGGGTGATCGTGAGGCCGCCGGGGTCGTAGGCGAGCGTCGCCGGCCGCGTGCGGGCGCGGAAGGGTGCCTTCACAGCGAGCAGGAGCGGCAGGCTCAGGAAGAGCGCTGCTGCGACGATGAGGATCCGGGCCTCCCCCGCGGAGTGGGGTGTGAGCAGGATCGCCAGCACGCTCACCAGCGCGCCGGCGCAGAGCGTCACGACGGCTATCGACGCTCCGAAGGCCCACAGCGGCGCACGAACCGCAGTGAAGGTGAGAGTGCCGCAACCGGCGTCCGCGGTCCACTCGGGCGCGGGACGAGGGAGGGTGCGCAAGCGCGTGAGAACCACGGTGTGCTCACTGCCCGATGGTGCTCGTCGGATGGTCGTCACCGAAGGCCCCCTGCTGGCCGCGCCCGGCCGGCACCGGATGCTCCGCCTCCTGCTCGGCGGCCGCGGCTTCGGTGACGGCGCCGGCCCGGATCGTGGCGACGATACAGACGCCCTCGTCGGCCCCGTACGCCAGCGACACCACCGGCTCCTGCGTCGTCTCACGCCACGAGGCGCTCAGAGGCATCAACGCGGAGCGGGAGAGGAGCGCGCGGTCCTGCGGATCTGGCAGCAGCAGCGCGACCTGCTCCTGCAGCCGTCGGAGACCGAGCTCCGCCGCAAGAGCCAGATCGCGCTCGACGGCGCTGAGCGCAGCAGCGAGCTGATCATCGTCCGGCGCCGTGTCGAAGACGACACCGGACGCGAACGTGCGGTCGTCGATCTCGACGACGCAACCGAAGACGTTCGCGACCATCCGCGTGAACTGCATGCGATCGAGCCTAGACCGGTCCCGGTGCATTCCCGCGGGCGTCACGGGTCCCTGCCCCCGTCCCGGCACCGGCTGCGCCGGGGCACCGAGATGGCCGTGCGCCGGCGGCGCCGATGTGGTTTCCTCTTGACATGGCCAAGTACGACGACGCGAGCTGGCACTACGGTGGCACCTACCCCGACGATCTCCCAGACGAGGCCGCAGCGACCCACATCGGGATGTTCGTCACCTGGTGCATGCTCAACGGCCTCGCCAGCGAGGAGGTGGCCGATGATCTGGGGGACGAGCTCGACGAACTCACCGCGCGCACGACCACACCGGGCGAGTTCCTCATCGACGAATTGGACGAGAAGTTCACCAGCGACGACCTCACCGACGACGGCAACGCCTTCGCCGCGGCCTATTACCAGGGCACGGACGACGACTCCCGCTACGTCGACGACTACCTCGCAGCCTTCGACACCACGACCACCGACCTTTACCGCGTTCCGGATACATGGGAGACCTTCGATCAGATCGCTCCACGCATCGCCGAGCGGTACCGTGCGTGGCGCACGGCGGGGCGGCCGCCGGTCATCGCGTAGCCGTACCCGGTGGACACCTTCGTGACACCGACGGAGAAGGCCTCCACGGGGTGACATCTGATGTCACCCCGTGGAGGCCTTCTCCTGGTCCGCCGTGCGGATCCTGTGCTATCCGCAGAACTCGGGGAGATTCTCGGGCGTCGTCTGCACCAGGATGGTCTGCACCTCGGTCTCGTAGAAGGAGAACACCAGGTAGCGGTCCTCACCCGACGCCGTGCCCGAAACGACGAAGCGCGCCGGATGATCGGCGGACTCGAGAACACCGTCCGGGAAGGCGGCCTGGACGTCTTCCAGGGAGGACCCGATGCCGATGCCCTCGGCCGTGCGGGGCGATCCGCTGCTGCGGACGTCGGATGGGACATCACCGCCGATGGCGACGAGACCGATCTCATCGGATCCGCCGCTCGTCATGATCCAGATCGTCGGGTTCGTCTCGGAGGAGAGGATGGAGGTCGACGGGTTCGGGCAGCTCTCCGCCGGCTTCACCGTGTACGGCGCCGAGACGCCGCTGAGCGCGTCCGTCAGCGAACCACCGATCTGGAAGTCGCCCACGCCATTCATGTCGATCGTCCACGTGGTGGGATCGGTTGACGACGACGAAGCGGGTGTTGTCTCCTCCGGCGAAGCGGATGCCGCGGGCGACGCCACGGGTGCCGCAGAGGCAGACGGCGTCGCCGTCGCCGTCGCTGTCGGCTCCGCCTGCTCCGGTGCGGACGAACACCCCGCCAAAGACGTCGCTGCGACGAGAAGACCGAGCAGAACGCCTGCTGAACGTGCCGAGATACCGCTCATTTCGAACCTCCAGATATGTTTCCGTGGTGGAGTTCCACCACATCGTTGTGCTGCATGACGCCGCTATTCCTTTCCCTTTTCGCCACGCCTTTCGCGCGCGATTTCGGCACGGATCCGGTTGCGATCGGATCTTCGAAGGACATCACTTCGGCTTTGACGAAACCCGCATCGACGTCGGTGTGAATGACACAGGCGGCGCGCCGGGACTGTCCGCACCCACCGGGGCGATGGCGTCTGCCTCGCGGATGTTGGCCAGGAACTGGTTGCCCAGGCCCTCCCCCTCGCTGGCACCCCGGACGATCCCGGCGATATCGACGAACGACACCGTCGCCGGCAGGATCCGCTCACTCCCGAAGACCTCGGCGAGCTGAGCGAGGCGGGGGTCGGGAAGATTCACCACACCGACGTTCGGCTCGATGGTCGCGAACGGATAGTTCGCCGCGAGCACGTCATTCTTGGTCAGCGCGTTGAAGAGAGCGGACTTGCCGACATTCGGCGAATCGACGATCGCGGGAGCGAGGTTCACAACACCCGAGTTTACCGGCGGCATGTTCTCTCCCTAAGACCGGCGCCCGATAATGTAGTTGTCCTGACAGTGAAGAAACAGGAACCCGTACCCGGGCCCCGATTCTGTTCGCCCTGCGCAGCCGTGGACCCCGACGGCGCCGAGAGGATCACAGCGTCCGCCCCGTTGCAAGTGAGAGACTCTGGGAAGGGCCGCTCGGATGATGCAGGGGAACGCCACCGCGTCACGCCAGAGATGACGGCGTGCGGCCGATTCGCCCGCCCATTCCAGCCAGCACGGCTGCGCACCATGACAAGCTGGGTTCCATGGGTGACGCCGTGTACGACTGGGAAGCCTCGGTCAAAGAGCTCTGGGACAGATTCGACTCCCTCGGCCGGGATGACGGTGTCGCGGCCATGCGGGAGCTGGCCGACGCTTGTCCGGCCACCGATGGCCGGGCGGCATTCGAGCTCGCCGGCATGTATGACTCGATGGGCTTCGAAGCGGAGGCCGGTGAACAGTATGAGCGCGCACTCGACATCGGACTAGACGAGGCCCGGCATGCACAGCTCGCGGTGCAATACGGATCGACGCTGCGCAATCTCGGCAGACTCGACGAAGCGATCGCCGTCCTGAGCGCCGCGCCGACGCATGAATCGACGGGCTCCGCCCCGCGTATCGTGCTCGCCCTGGCCCTGCACAGCGCTGGCCGCACGGACGAGGCGCTGCGCGTCGCCATCGAAGCGCAGTGCGACACACTGCCTCGCTATCAGCGTTCAATGCGCGCCTACGCCGCCGCGCTCACCGCCCCACCAGAAGCAGACACCCCGCAGACAGCGTGAAGCGAAGCTCCGCCGGGTCGGGGTTGCGAGAGGCATGATGCACGCCCCCAGGCGCGCCTGCGAAGATTGATGCCCTCTCGGGCCACCGCCGGCGACGCACCTCGTTACCCCCACCACGGGCAGGGAGATCTGCACGCGGTGGCGGCTCATCTCTGGCCCCAAATTATCTCGACATCAAGATACATTCATCAGCGGCACCACGACACGAGTTGCTCGGAGCAGACGTCGAGGCGGAAGCCATCACACGTCCAAGCGGAACTCCACCCCGTTACGGTACGGATAGGCGTCATCAACCAGCTCATGAGCATGCCTCGTCAACGCCGCGACAGCATCAGCAAGGTCCGCGACAGGTCGGCGGCCGTCAAGTTCGATCGTCGCCCCTCGACGCAGGAGCGGCTCGACCTCGCGCACGTATCGCCGCACTTCTGCCCGTTGCACTGATGTTTGTCCATACGGGTTGTTCGTTCGCGGCGCGATGCGTTCGATCAGCACATCGAGAGGTGCGCTGAGGAGCACGACGTGATCGAACCGGTCATAGAACATCCCTTGGTTCTCAACCGTCCCAGACACGACGATGTCGGGATGATCGGAAAGAAGCGCGTTCATGCGAGGTTCGTCCCACCCGCTTCCGGGCACCTCCCAACCGTCATAGTCCGTGTCCACGGCGAGATGGCCTCGGCGCCGCAACTCATTCAGCAATGTCGACTTCCCCGCGCCGGACATTCCCGTGACAAGGATTCGAGGCATGACTCAGACCTCGCCGCGGTGCGAACGGAGCGCCTCCGCGAGCGGCGGCAGATGAGTCTCCACAACGTCGCCCACAACCTCGATATCGACGCCAAAAAATGGTGCACGAGAATGTTCCGGAACTCGCGAATCTGCGGCCAGGCGATCTCTGGATGCGCATCCTTGATCTCCGCGGGGAGGCGGTTCGCCGCCTCACCGCTGATCTGGAGGTTGCGCTCGATCGCGTCCGCCGCCATCTCCTCGAGTTCAGGATCTTCGCCGAACGCACGGAAGTACCGCTGACACTTCTCCACCGGCTCGAGGATGTCCGCAATGCGCTTCTGCGGATCGCGGCGCTGAGCGAGATTGTCGTTGCTGCCGTGGGCGTTGCCGCGCGCGACCGCCCCGAAGAGACGCGGGTTCACCGCAGAATATCTCGCAAGGAGCTCTCGGAACTCACTCGCGCGCGCCTCAAGAAGCTCGCGGAGCACGAGCGTCTCAGAAGTCGCTACCGGGCCACACATGACGCCAAAATATTTGGCGTCACCCGCTTGGTGCGGGCGTCGGCTACACGTTGAAGCGGAACTCCACCGGACTGCGTCAGCGTTAGCGGTGCGCTGGTCACCAAGGCCGCCCTCGAAGGTCGATCTCCCCGTCGGGCCACTCCGGCGACGAGTGCAATGGAAAGACAAGAAGTGGCGGACCCGGCGGATCGGTGGACGGCACGCCCGCCCGGTTCAGTGACCGCTCGACGGCGGCCACGCGCTTCCACCCGCAGGACTCATAGAACGGCACGACTTCTTCACGGCATCCGAGGTAGCCGAATTCGATATCACCGGGGTCCCTCATCGACGCAACAGCCTCACGCATGAGCCGCTCGCCGAGCCGCAGACCACGAGCAGTATCGGCGACAAGAACGCCACCGACGCCAGCGATCACCACGTCCCGCTGTCCCACGCTGATACGGCGGCGCGCCCAGCCGATATGACCGACCGTCTCGTCGCCGCGGGAAGCGATCACGTGGACATCATACGGCGCATAGCCGTATGGCTGTTCGGGATTCCAGTCGCCGAACTCATCGAGATACTCCGCATCGAACAGCGCCCGTAGTCCAGAGAGATCGCCGCGGGTCAACTCATGATGCCGGACGACACGGATGGTCGAGTTCATCGGATCGACGCTACCTGCGTTTCGTCTCGCTTCGCTCGCTCAACGACCGGCGTCGGTCACACGTTAAATCGGAACTCCACCGGGTTGCGTCAGCGTTTGCGGTCTGGCTCGGCGGCACGGCGCGACATCTATCCGCGCCTGAGCAGCACGCCTTCGCCGCCGGTGAACTCGATGCGCGCGAATGTCGTCGCTCGCCGCACCACTTCGAATCCGAGACCCTTGTGAAGCTGGATGGACGCGAGGTTCTGCGCATTGACCGCACTGAACACCGGCTCCCCGACTGCAGAACGGTGAACCTTGTCGACCACGTCCTGTAACAGACGAGCCGCGATTCCTCGCCGGCGGTGTGCGGGAACAACGGCGAGCCCCGCAATCAGCCATTCCGGATCTCTGCCAGGCTCGATCACGAACAGCTGCGCACCGCTGTAGCCGACCAACGCACGATCGATCTCCGCGACCGACAGCACCGGCAGCCGCTCAATGAGCGTGTGAGCCTGCTCGCGATACGCGGCGATGTCACCGCCGCGAGTTGCCATCACGACGGACAGCGCTTCGATGTCGGCAGAAGTAGCCGGTCGCATGCTGAGTGAATCGCCAGCACGTTCGGCGCGCGCCGACGGCTCAAAGGCCACGAAATCAGTCACGCGACCTTCAGCGGAGTGATCGCCGCAATCTGCTCGGCGACCCGGTCCTCGGCCAGGTCCAACTCGTAGCGCGTCTGCAGATTGAGCCAGAACTGCGCCGAGACCCCGAAGTAGCGCTCGAGTCGAAGGGCCGTGTCGGCCGTGATCCCGCGCTTACCGTGCACGATCTCATTGATCCGCCGCGGCGGAACTCCGATTGCGACGGCGAGCTTGTTCTGCGTGATCTCGAACGCCTTGATGAAGTCCTCCATAAGAACCTCACCGGGGTGAATCGGAGGAATCTTCTCAGTGGTAGTCAACGATCTCCACCTCCTCTGGCCCAGCGTCGGTCCACACGAAGCAGATCCGCCATTGGTCATTGATCCTGATGCTGTGCTGACCGGCACGATCGCCTTTCAGCGCTTCGAGCCGGTTTCCCGGCGGGAGTCGAAGGTCATCCAACTTCTCGGCGGCCCCCACCTGACGCAGTTTTCGCAACGCTGTCGAGTGGATCCGAGGATCGATCGACGGCACGCGATCACGACGCCACAGACGTTCGGTGTCCTTGCTCCCGAACGACCTGATCACACGACGATCATATAACGCGATGCGTCAATAACGCTACACGTTAAATCTGAACTCCACCACGTCGCCGTCCTGCATGACGTAGTCCTTGCCCTCCATGCGCGCTTTGCCCTTCGCGCGGGCTTCGAGCACGGACCCGGTCGCGATGAGGTCGTCGAAGGAGATCACCTCGGCCTTGATGAAACCCTTCTCGAAGTCGGTGTGGATGACACCGGCGGCCTGCGGGGCCTTCCAGCCCTTGCCGATCGTCCACGCGCGGGCTTCCTTGGGGCCGGCGGTGAGGTAGGTCTGCAGCCCGAGGGTGTCGAAGCCGATGCGGGCGAGCTGATCAAGACCAGATTCGGTCTGCCCCGTCGAGGCGAGCAGCTCGGCGGCATCCTCCGGATCGAGATCGATGAGCTCCGACTCGATCTTCGCGTCCAGGAAGACCGCCTGCGCGGGGGCCACGAGAGCGGCGAGCTCCGCCTTGCGCGCGTCGTCGGTGAGCACGCCCTCATCGACGTTGAAGACGAACAGGAACGGCTTGGCGCTGAGAAGGCCGAGCTCCCGGATCGGGCCGATATCGAGTCCCGAGGTCGACAGCAGCACGCCGCGCTCCAGGGCGTCCTTCGCCGCGTTCGCCGCATCGAGCACGCTCGGGTCGAGCTTCTTCCCGCGCACCTCCTTCTCGTAGCGCGGGATGGCCTTCTCGAGAGTCTGCAGGTCGGCGAGCATGAGCTCCGCATTGATGGTCTCCATGTCGGAGGCCGGGTCGACCTTGCCCTCGACGTGCACGACGTCCCCGTCGGCGAAACCGCGAACCACCTGGGCGATGGCGTCTGCCTCGCGGATATTGGCGAGGAACTGGTTGCCCAGGCCCTCCCCCTCGCTGGCACCCCGGACGATCCCGGCGATATCGACGAACGACACCGTCGCCGGCAGGATCCGCTCACTCCCGAAGACCTCGGCGAGCTGAGCGAGGCGGGGGTCGGGAAGATTCACCACACCGACGTTCGGCTCGATGGTCGCGAACGGATAGTTCGCCGCGAGCACGTCATTCTTGGTCAGCGCGTTGAAGAGAGTGGACTTGCCGACATTCGGCAGGCCGACGATCCCGATAGTAAGAGCCACGGTCCACAAGTCTACCGGCGGCGTCTCCCGGGAGAGCGCCGGGGTGCTCCCGCGCCAGCCCGGCACGCGGCGGGCCGCCCGGATCCCGGGCTCACACCAATCGCGGACGCGCGGAGCCGTCCGGCAGGCATCTCAGGACAGCGGCCTCCTCCGCTCCGCTCAGCCCGGTCCGTCTTGGCCGGTCGATACCGCGCGCCACCTCGTCAGCGAGGACGTGATGCAGGGTCTGCGCGAGAGGGCGGGTTGTTCCGCCGCGCGCCCGGAACGACGCGTCGTCGCGCTGCACGATCCACTCGTCTGCTCTGGGCAGCCAGAGAGGCAGGGAACGCGGACCAGCCCAGGCGCGCACGTCGTGGGCCAGCAGTTCGTCGTCGGAGACCGCGACGGTGTCGCCGGAGAAGCCGGTCTCCTCCTGCGCCGCGCGGAGAACAGCGCCCAGATCCCGGATCGGACCGACCGCATCGACCTCTCCGGTCTGGCTCTCCCCCGCGGCCGACGCGATCCAATCCGCAAGGTCGGCGACATCGATGACCTGCGCGCACCGGCCGGTCGCGATCGGCGTCAGCACATCGCCGCCCCGGGCGAACCGCGCCGGCCAGTACCCGAAGCGATCGCTCGGGTCGCCGGGACCGACGATCAGCCCGGGACGAACGATGAGGAGACGCTCGCCGAGACGCGCGGCGGAGGAGCGTTCGGCCGCGGCCTTCTGGTCTGGGTAGCGGGACAGGTCGGCGGGCTCGATCGTCATCGCGGCGCCGGCGTCGTCCGGGCGCCCGTAGACCGAGATGCTCGAGACCAGCGTCCAATGCTCGGCCCGCTCAGCGAGGGCGTCCAATGCGGACGAGATCAGCCCAGGGTCGGTCGCGAGCTCGATGACCCCGTCCCAGTCCTGCGCGACGTCGAGATAGGCACGACGGTCTCGGCGATCAGCACGAATCAGGTGAGCGCCCTCCGGCGCTGCGCCCGATTCGCCGCGCGCGAGGCAGACCACCCGATGCCCGCGACGAAGCAGCGCGGCCACGACCTCGCGACCCAGCCAGCCCGTTCCTCCCAGCACCAGCACGTGTCCCATTGCCTCAGCATGGCGCACGACGCTCGGACCGGCCGCCGCGTTCGTTGGCAGCGCAACCCCCGCGCCGTGAGCCACGCTCGCACAGGCGCACCTCCGTCATACGTTCGCCGCGAGTCGCTGCGAACGTGCGGCACATGTGCGGGCAGGCCGCGCAAGCGGCGCCCCTGGGCCGCACCCGGCACGCACGCGGCGCGCGATGTCGGTGGCCGAGGGCACACTGACGATATGGATGCTCCGCAGATCGTGCTGCTCATGGTCGTCGCTCTCGCCGTGGGGGTCGCAGCCGGATGGTTCGCACGCGCCGCACGCGGTGCAGCCGACCTCGCGCACGCGAAGGCATCCGCCGAGGCCCTGCGCGAAGACCGCGACCGGCAGCACGACCTCTACCGCGATGCGGTGGCTCATGCACGCTCGCAACAGCAGGAGTCCGTCGACCGAGAGCGCCGGCAGAACGCGGTGCTCACCGCGATCGCGCCGGTCCGCGACACGCTCCAGCGAATGCAGGGCACCGTCGCCGAGCTCGAACGCGAGCGGCAGGTGCAGTACGGCGCGATCGCCGAGCAGCTGCGGCGCGCACAGGAGGCTGACGAAGCACTGCGCGCCACCACAGAATCGCTCGCGGGCGCCATGCGATCGACCACCGCCCGTGGCGTGTGGGGTGAAGCGCAGCTGCGCCGCATCGTGGAGGCCGCCGGGCTGCTGCGTCATGTCGACTTCGATGAGCAGGCCTCGATCTCCTCGGATCACGGAACGGGCCGGCCGGACATGGTCGTGCGCCTGGCGGGCGGCGCATCGCTCGCCGTCGACGCCAAAGCTCCGCTCGACGCCTACCTCGAAGCGTCGGCCCTGCCGGATGCCGATCCGCGGCGTCGCGAGCTGCTGCAGCGCCATGCGAAGGCGGTCCGGTCCCACGTCGACGCCCTGGGCAAGAAGGCCTATTGGACGGGCCTGGCGGAGAGTCCGGAGTTCGTGGTGTGCTTCCTCCCCGGCGAGGCGCTGCTGTCGGCCGCGCTCGACGCCGATCCGACGCTGCTCGAGCACGCATTCTCCCGCCGGGTGGCGCTCTCATCGCCGGTGAACCTGTGGGCCGTGCTGAAGACGGTCGCCCACACATGGTCGCAGCAGGAGCTCTCCGCAGAGGCACGGACGCTGCTCGACCTCGGCACCCAGCTCTACGACCGCGTGGGCACGCTCGCCGGTCACGCCGACGACCTGCGCCGTGCTCTCGAGCGCACGGTGGACAGCTACAACCGCTTCGCGGGATCGCTGGAGACACGCGTTCTCGTGACCGCACGCAAGTTTCCGGGCATCGATGCCGAGGGGCTCGCATCGCCCGAGGTCTCCCCCGTCACGGCGACGCCGCGCCGGTTCACCGCACCCGAACTTCTCGACCTCGCCGACGGCGTCCCGTCTGCGCCAGAAGCACACGGCAGCGTGAGCCATGCCGACGTCGGAGACGTCCGCGACCGCACCGCGGACTGACCGCCGGCTGCCCGGCGGATCTCACCGGCCCGACGACGCATCACCGGACCTGGCGTGCGTCTCAGGCGTTGCCCGGCAGCACACTCAGCAGCAGGATGACGGTGCCGGAGAACACCGCGAACGCACCGATGTTCCACCACACGCTCGCCTCGTGGCCCTCGGCGCGGCGCACGCGGAACAGCACGTCGGCGCGCCGAGCCGGATCGAACTCGACGATCGGGAGGCTCCCGGTCACGACGGGGACGCCGGCCTTGGCCGCGTCCGTGATCTTCTGCTCGGTCATGATGCCTCCGCCGTTCCGGCTCAGAACCACTTCTCGATCACGTGGTCGGAAACGATGCGACGCAGAGTGCCCGAGGCGCCGCGCAGCACCACGCTCTCGGTGTGCACGAAGTCGCCCTCGCGCCGCACACCGCTGACCAGCTGACCGTCGGTGACACCGGTGGCCACGAAGATCGTGTTGTTGCCGCGTACGAGGTCGTCCGCTTCGTAGACCTTCTCCATATCGAGCCCGGCGTCGACACCGCGCTGGTGCTCCTCCTCGTTGCCCGGCTTGAGGATGCCCTGGATGTGCCCGCCGAGCGCCTTGATGGCGCACGCGGTGATGATGCCCTCCGGGCTGCCCCCGATCCCGACGCACATGTCGGTACGCGCCCCGATGCGTGCGGCGTTGATGCCGCCCGCCACGTCGCCGTCACTCATCAGGCGGGTTCCGGCTCCGGCATCGCGGATCTCCTGGATCAGCTGCTGGTGGCGCGGACGGTTGAGCACCGAGACCACCAGCTCGTCGATCGGCTTGCCGAGCGACTTCGCCAGCAGCCGGATGTTCTCGGCGATCGGGAGGCGGATGTCCACGACGCCGACACCTGCCGGGCCCGTGACGAGCTTGTCCATGTAGAACACGCTCGACGCGTCGAGCATCGCGCCGCGGTCGGCGACCGCGATCATCGAGAGCGCGTTCTGGCGGCCTTCGGCGGTGAGGGTGGTGCCGTCGATCGGGTCGACCGCGATATCGCACTTCGGACCGCGGCCGGTGCCGACGTGCTCGCCGTTGAAGAGCATCGGGGCGTTGTCCTTCTCGCCCTCGCCGATCACGACGCACCCGTCGAACGCGACGGTGCCGAGGAACGCCCGCATGGCATCGACGGCAGCGCCGTCGGCCTTCTCCTTCTGGCCTCGACCGATCCACGGCACGGCGCGGATCGCGGCTGCCTCCGTGGCGCGCACCAACTCGAGTGCGAGGTTGCGGTCAGGGTGCAGGGGGCTCATGTCCCCGGTCAGGCTCACCATGCGGCCATGCTACCGAGCATCCGGCCCCGACCCACGTTCCGCGGCAGAAATGCAACAATGCGGAAATTCGAGAACGGCGTGCACGTCCTCCCAGCGCGCGCACCGCGAGCGCCCCACGCCCTAGAGTTGCTGTGAAACCGCACCCTCGCAGGCAGGAGATTGCCCATGCCCGTCGCCACCCCGGAACAGTACGCCGAGATGCTCGACCGCGCGAAGGCGGGAGGTTTCGCCTATCCGGCGATCAACGTCTCGAGCTCGCAGACCATCAACGCCGTGCTCCAGGGCCTCACCGAAGCCGGCTCAGACGGCATCCTCCAGGTCACCACGGGCGGTGCGGACTACTTCGCTGGCCACACCGTGAAGGCCCGCGCGACGGGCGCACTGGCGTTCGCCCGCTACGTGCACGAGGTCGCCAAGAGCTACCCGATCACGGTCGCCCTGCACACCGACCACTGCCCGAAGGACGCTCTGGACGGCTTCGTCCGCCCGCTCATCGAGGCATCCGCCGAAGAGGTGCGCGCCGGCCGCAACCCGATCTTCCAGTCCCACATGTGGGACGGCTCCGCCGTGCCGCTCGAGGAGAACATCCAGATCGCCGCGGAGCTCCTCCCGCTGATGAAGAACATCAACGCGATCCTCGAGGTCGAGATCGGCGTCGTCGGCGGCGAGGAGGACGGTGTGAGCCACGAGGGGTCCAACGATGCCCTCTACACGACCACCGGTGATGTCGCCCAGGCCGTCGAGGCGCTCGGACTCGGCGAGCAGGGCCGGTACATCGCCGCCCTCACGTTCGGCAACGTGCACGGGGTCTACAAGCCGGGCAACGTCAAGCTGCGTCCCGAGCTGCTCGGCGAGATCCAGGAGGGAATCGCTGCGAAGTTCGGCACCGGCCCCAAGCCGCTCGACCTCGTCTTCCACGGCGGCAGCGGCTCGAGCGACGAGGAGATCGCCCTCGCGGTGGCGAACGGCGTGATCAAGATGAACATCGACACGGACACGCAGTACGCGTTCACGCGTTCGGTCGCCGGCTACATGTTCAGCAACTACGAGGGTGTTCTGAAGGTCGACGGCGAGGTCGGCAACAAGAAGGTCTACGACCCGCGCGCCTGGGGCAAGGTCGCCGAGACGGCGATGGCCGCCCGCGTGGTCGAGGCCACCCGTCAGCTCGGCTCCTACGGCCAGTCGCAGAGCTGATATCGCGAACGAGAGGGGGCGGGTGCTACGGCATCCGCCCCCTCTCGCGTTCTCCGACGGCCCTGAGGCCGGGGACGTACCGGGGTCGGCGCCGTCATCCTTCTGACGCGACGGCCCGATCGAGCGCGTCGCGCGCGGCGAGCGTCGCCAGACGACGGATCGCCTCCCGCCGCGCGACACGCGCGTCCGCTCCGTCGCCGAGAAACATCGCCCCGAGCTGGGGGAAGACCGCCCAGCCGTCGGTGAGCGTGACGATCGTCAGGAGCAGCTGTCCCGCTTCGACCTGGTCGATGCCGGGGAGCACCTGCTGGAGCACCTGGATCCGCGCGCAGCAGTGCTCCTGGCGCGCGATGCCCGCGGCGATGCTCCGGCCCTCGACGAGCCCTTCCCAGGCCATCAGCCGCCCGATCTCCGGCTTCTCCTCGATGCGGTCGAGCAGGCGGGCCGCATAGTCCCCCACCGCCTCCGGCCCCTCTCCGTCGAGAGGGACATCGGCGGTGACGCGGCCGAGCTCGTTCGCGATCACCGCCGCGAAGATCGCGTCCTTGGGGCCGAAGTAGGAATAGATGCGCTCTTTGTTGATGCCGGCGCGCTGCGCGATACGGTCGATGCGCGCACCGGCCGGACCGTACTCGCTGAACTCCGCGGTCGCCGCCTCCAGCAGCATCCGCCGCGTCCGCTCGGTGTCCCAGGCCATGAACCCAGCGTAGCAACTCCAACCGTTCAGTTGTTTTTATGGAACGAGAGGAGTACTGTCGTGCCGAATCCCAAACAAACAGTTGGAGTCCAGATGAACGCCCAGCCGTCCACCGGCCAGCATCCGACCGCGCCGCCGGCGCCCGCGATGCCCAGCGTCCACATCCGCGCGATCATCACCTGGATCGCGATCTTCCCGCTCGTCGCGATCGGCATGCTCGCGATGGCGCCCTTCACCGAGACCTGGCACCCGGTTCTGCGCGCCTTCGCCCTGACCCTCGTCGTGGTTCCCGTCGCGGTCTACGTCGTCGTCCCGCAGCTCTTGCGCGCATACGGTGCGATGCGGCGGCGCCGCTGAGCCATACGGCGGCGCCGGTCAGCCGCCGATCGTGTCCTGCACGAGCTGCCAGAGCGCGGGGTCCTGAATGAGCGGGACGACGAGCAGACCGCCCGAGATCAGCGGGAAGACCGCTCCCCCGAGCACCGGGATCCACCAGCTCAACCGCCCGGCGCGCAGGCTGCGCCACGTCACGAGCGCTGTGAGCATCCACCCGACCGCGAGCACGACCGATGCGGCGACCCCGTAGACGCGACCGGACGGCGGATCGGCGAGCGCACCGTCGACGCCCATCGTCTCGAGGAAGATCGCGATGAACCCCGGGTAGTCCAGGTATGACGCGACCGAGGCCAGCACCGTCATCAGGCCGTAGACGAGCAGGGCGATCGTCACGAAGCGGTCGACCGGGCGCCGGCGCGGCGCCGCCGCTGCCGCAGGAGCCGACGACGCGAGCGGTGCAGCGGCAGCGGGGGGCGGCGGCGCCGCGAACAACGGATTGCCCGGCACCGGTTCGGCAATGCGGGCGCGCTGCTCATCGGGGGTGGCGTACTCGCCGTACCGCGGGCGGGAGCGCGGCTCCTCCGCGGGGCGGGGCGGTTCCGCATCGCCCCCCGTCGAGCTCTCGTGCGGCATGCGATCGTTCATGCGCTGGCCCGGCCGCCGAGTGCGCGGGCGTCCCGCTTGCCCGCCGCATCCTGGCGCAGCTCCTTGGGGAGCGAGAACATCAGGTCCTCCTCCGCGGTGCGCACCTCCTCGACGTCGCGGTAGCCGGCGTCCGCGAGGGCTTCCAAGACGTCCTCCACCAGCTCCTCCGGCACCGATGCGCCGCTGGTGACGCCGACGGTGCGCACACCGTCGAGCCACTCCTGGCGCACCTCGTCTGCATAGTCGATCCGGTAGGCGGCCTGGGCCCCGTGCTCGAGGGCGACCTCGACCAGACGAACGCTGTTGGACGAGTTCGCCGAGCCCACCACGATCACGAGATCTGCCTCGCTGGCGACCTTCTTGATCGCCACCTGGCGGTTCTGCGTGGCGTAACAGATATCGTCGGACGGCGGGTCCTGCAGCTCAGGGAAGCGGCTGCGCAGGCGACGCACCGTCTCCATGGTCTCGTCGACGGAGAGCGTGGTCTGGGAGAGCCACACGACCTTCGAGGGATCCTTGACCGCGACGGTGTCGGCCTCGTCCGGCGAGCCGACGATCGTGACGTGGTCTGGCGCCTCGCCCGCCGTGCCCTCCACCTCCTCGTGGCCGGTGTGGCCGATGAGAAGGATCTCGTAGTCGTCGCGCGCGAAGCGCACAGCCTCGCGGTGCACCTTTGTCACCAGCGGACAGGTCGCGTCGATCGCCTGCAGGCCACGATCCTCGGCCGCCGAGACGACGGCGGGTGCCACGCCGTGGGCGCTGAAGACGACCGTGGCGCCCTCCGGCACCTCGTCGACCTCGTCGACGAAGATCGCGCCCTTCTTCTCAAGCTCCGTGACCACGTGGATGTTGTGCACGATCTGCTTGCGCACATACACCGGCGCACCAAAACGGTCCAGCGCCTTCTCGACCGCGACCACGGCGCGGTCGACACCGGCACAGTAACCGCGGGGCGCGGCCAGGAGCACGCGCTTGCGCCCGGCGACAGGGTTATCCTGAAGGCGCGCGCCGCCCGCCGTCGCGCCGGATCGGCGCAGGCGGGGCACGGGAAGAGACGTCGGGGCCACGCTCTGATTCTAGGGCTGAGCTCCTGATGAGGGGCTGGATGACAGCGCCCGCGCCGCAACCGCGCGCACCCCAGACGACGAGACGAGAGCCCGCCGCATGACCTCTTTCGAGCCGGCAGACGGCCCCGGCCCCGTGCCGCCCGACGCGGTCGCGCCGCGTGACTCGACGCCGGAGACGCCCACCTCGGTGGCCCGGCTGAACGCCACGATCCACGATTTCGTCTCACGCTGGAACTCGGTGTGGGTGGAAGGCGAGGTGACGAGCTGGAACATCCGGGCGAGCGGCGTCTTCGCCCGTCTGAAGGACTCCTCGTCCGACGCCACGATCTCGATCCGGGTGTGGTCGAGCGTGCGGTCACGCATCCCGGCGGACATCGGCGTCGGCGATCACGTGATCGCGTGCGTCAAGGCCGACTACTACGCCCGGGGCGGCGATTTCGGCTTCGTCGTGTCGGCGATGAAGCACGTGGGCCTCGGCGAGCAGCTGGAGCGCCTCGAACGGCTGCGCGCGCAGCTGCGACAGGAAGGGCTCTTCGATCCGGCCCGCAAGCGACCGCTGCCTTTCCTGCCGCACACGATCGGCCTCATCACCGGTGAGCGGTCCGATGCCGAGAAGGATGTGCACCGCAACGCCGAGCTGCGCTGGCCGCAGGTGCGGTTCCGCACCGAGCACGTCGCCGTACAGGGCGACCGTTGCGTGCCGGAGGTGGTCGCCGCCCTGGAACGCCTGGACGCCGACCCCGCCGTGGACGTCATTGTCATCGCCCGCGGCGGCGGCGACCCGCAGACGCTCCTCGGCTTCAGCGATGAGCGACTCGTGCGCGCTGTCGCCGCGGCATCCACCCCGGTGGTCAGCGCCATCGGCCACGAGAACGACCACCCCCTGCTGGACGATGTGGCCGACCTCCGCGCATCGACGCCGACCGACGCCGCCAAGCGCGTCGTGCCCGACGTCGGTGAGCAGCGCGCGATCGTCGCCCAGCTGCGCGCCCGCGCGACGTCTCGGCTGTCGCAGCGCATCGGGCACGACATCGCCCAGCTCGAGCAGCTGCGCTCGCGCCCATCGCTGCGCTCCCCCGAGCCGATCATCTCCGGTCGCGCGCAGGAGGTGTGGCTGGCCGTCAGCCGCGGACGCGATGTCATGACGCGGCTGCTGGACCGCGCCTCCCGCGAGACCGCCGAGCTCACCGCATCTCTGCGCGCCCTCTCCCCCGCCGCGACCCTGGCGCGCGGTTATGCGATCGTGCACCGGGCGGGCGGCGTGATCGTTCGCGATGCCGCGGACGCCCCCGACGGCACCCCGCTCACCCTCACACTCGATCGCGGCTCGGTCTCGGCGGTCTCTCGGGGCGAGGTCGCCGAGGATCCGACGGGCTGAGACGCGGCATCCGTCCGACGGCGGGAGATCGGTCACAGCCCGGCATGCCCTGTCAGCGGGGGCCCCTAGGATGGGAGGCGTGAGCGAGTCGACTCAGGAGAACGCATCCACCGGCGCTCGGACCGGCGTCACGCCGGACGCCGGGGCCGACATCCCGACCCTCACCTTCGAGCAGGCCCGCGACGAGCTCGTGCGCGTCGTCGCCGAGCTCGAACAGGGCACGCCGACCCTCGAGCACTCTCTGGAGCTCTGGGAACGCGGGGAGGCTCTGGCGGCGCGCTGCGAGGAGTGGCTGCTCGGCGCGAAACGCCGTCTCGACGCCGCCCGCGAGGAGGACGCATGATGGCCAAGCCCACGGAGCCTCGCGTCGTCGCCGAGCTCGGACGCCCGGAGACGCCAGAGGAGACCGCCGCGCGCAAAGCCGAGTTCTCCGCTGCCTACCGGTCGAGCCAATCCGCCAGGCACCTGATCGCGGCGGTGCTCGTCACGCTCGGCATGCTCGCGCTCATCGTGCTCATGGTGCCGCGCGGCGAGCCCGTCGACCGGCCAGGCGTCGACGCCGCCGTGGTCGCCGAACAGGTGTCCGACGCGATGGGCCGGCCCGCCGTGCTGCCGGACACCACCGCCCCCGAGCTCGCCGCGATCGCGGAGACCTGGCGGGCGAACACCGCCGCGCTCGGCTCGACCAGCTCCTGGCGCGTCTGGGAGGTCAACTACGCGGTGTGCTGCACCGGTGAGAACAACGATCTCCCCCTCGGCTTCGTCTACGTGGCGCAGGGATTCGACGCCGACCAGACCTGGGCGCTGGTCCACCTCGACGGAGCGCGTCCCGACGGGACCGTCTCGATCGCCGGCTCGGAATGGGACACCTTCACCTTCGCCCGACCCGAGCAGGCCCGCAACGTGAGCACCGCGATGGGCATCACGGCGGGCGATGACTACGTGCTCCTGTACGGGTCGCTCCCCGAAGACGCGATGCGCGCCATCGCCGAGCAGATCACCCCCCAGGTGCGCGAGATCGCAGAGAGCAGCTGATGCCCAACTACCCGATGCCGACCCCCGACGAGGCCTGGTCCGCGATGCATGCCGGCAACCGGCGCTTCGTGGCGGGCACGCCAGCGCACCCGAACCAGTCGGTCGAGACACGCGGTGAACTGGTCGCCTCGCAGCGACCGACCGCCACGCTCTTCGGCTGCTCCGATTCCCGCCTGGCGGCCGAGATCATCTTCGACCAGGGGCTGGGCGACCTCTTCGTCATCCGCAACGCCGGCCAGATCGTGTCCGACTCTGTGATGGGCAGCCTGGAGTACGCCGTGGAGGTGCTGCGGGTGCCGCTCATCGTCGTACTCGCGCACGACAACTGCGGCGCCGTGCGCGCCGCGATCGACGGCACCGCGATCGACGCCGCCCCGCTGCCGGCCAACATCTGGCGGCTGATCGCCCCGATCGTGCCCGCTGCCCGGCGGGTGCTGGCGGCGTCCGGAGGGGGCTCCGTCGCCGACATCGACCCGGAACAGGTCGGCCGGGAGCACCTGCGCAACACCGTCGCGGCGATCCTGCGGTCCTCTGAGCTCATCAGCGAGGCCGTCGCCGATGGCCGGCTCGCGATCGTCGGGGCCAACTACCGCCTCGCCGAGGGCGAGGCGGTCCCGATCGTGAGCGTGGGCCTGTCGGACGACGCCGCCCACTCCTGAGTCTGCCCGTTCACCACATCTGCCATTCACGACATGTGATGTCACACCTGGAGGTAAAGCCGTGACCGACACCGAGTACCGCATCGAACACGACACCATGGGCGAGGTGCGCGTGCCCAAGGACGCCCTGTACGGCGCCCAGACGCAGCGCGCCGTGGAGAACTTCCCGATCTCGGGCAGCGGCCTCGAGCCCGCGCAGATCGCCGCCCTGGCGCGCATCAAGAAGGCGGCCGCCCTGGCGAACAAGGAGCTCGGCACCCTCGACGCGCAGATCGCGGACGCGATCGCCCAGGCCGCCGACGAGGTCGCCTCCGGCAAGCACGACGGCGAGTTCCCCGTCGACACCTATCAGACCGGCTCCGGCACGTCGTCGAACATGAACATGAACGAGGTGCTCGCGACGCTCGCCACCGGCATCCTCGGCTCGGATGTGCACCCGAACGACCACGTCAACGCCTCGCAGTCGTCGAACGACGTCTTCCCCACCTCGGTGCACATCGCGGTCACCCAGGCCCTCATCGACACCCTGATCCCGGCGCTCGACCACCTCGCCGTGGCGCTCGAGGCGAAGGCGGAGCTCTGGAAGGACGCGGTCAAGTCCGGCCGTACCCACCTCATGGACGCCACTCCCGTGACCCTGGGGCAGGAGTTCGGCGGCTATGCCCGCCAGGTGCGCCTGGGCATCGAGCGCGTGCAGGCCACGCTCCCCCGGGTGGCCGAGGTTCCGCTGGGCGGCACCGCTGTGGGCACCGGCATCAACACGCCGCTCGGCTTCCCGCAGAAGGTCATCGCCCTGCTCGCGGCAGAGACCGAGCTCCCCATCACCGAGGCGAAGGACCACTTCGAGGCGCAGGCGAACCGCGACGGCCTCGTGGAGGCCTCCGGGGCTCTCCGCACCGTCGCCGTCTCGCTGACGAAGATCAACAACGACCTGCGCTGGATGGGCTCCGGCCCCAACACCGGTCTCGGCGAGCTGCACATCCCCGACCTGCAGCCGGGCTCCTCGATCATGCCGGGCAAGGTGAACCCCGTCGTGCCGGAGGCCGTGCTGATGGTGTGCGCCCGCGTGATCGGGAACGACGCGACCGTGGCCTGGGCCGGCGCCTCCGGCGCGTTCGAGCTGAACGTCGCGATCCCGGTCATGGGCACCGCGCTGCTGGAGTCGATCCGCCTGCTCGCCAACGCCTCGCGCGTGCTGGCGGACAAGACCATCGACGGCCTGCAGGCCAACGTCGAGCGCGCCGCGGCGTTCGCCGGCATGAGCCCGTCGATCGTGACGCCCCTCAACAAGCTCATCGGCTACGAGGCCGCGGCGAAGATCGCCAAGCATGCCGTCGCCCAGGGCATCACCGTGCGCGACGCCGTGATCGACCTCGGCTATGTCGAGCGCGGCGAGCTGACGCTCGAGCAGCTGGACGAGAAGCTCGACCTGCTCTCGATGACGCACGCGGGCTGAGCCCCACCCCGCGGGCTGCGCGCCCGATCTGCGTTCGATGCCCCGATCCGCGGACGGAACCTCACGGTTCCTCCGCAGATCGGGGCATCGTCCGTTGATCGGGCCGTGTCTGCCGAGGGCAGTCCCGGGGAGTTGTCCACCGTTGCTGGATCCACGGCCGGGAGCGACGCCGCAGCGCATCATCCTGGGACGCATGCTCTCCGCATATGTCATCATCCGCCGCCTCGGCGGCCTCGCCCGCGGCACCCATCTCCAGCGGCTCGGCTTCACCCGCCGGGACCTCTCGCGGCGGGTGGCGGCCGGAGAGATCGTGCGCGTCCGCGACGGCGTGTTCGCCGCGCCTCCCGTCGACCACGACATCCTCCAGGCCACAGCCCACGGCGGCGCCCTCACCTGCGGGAGCGTCCTCCGCAAGCATCGCGTGTGGGTGCTCTCCGGCTCCCCCGATCCGCACGTGTGGGTCGGTGCGCATCGACACGTGCACGAGCATGATGGATGCCGGTGCGTCACCCACTACTACCGTGGCCGTCCGCCGCTCGGGACGGCGACGGTCGAGACCGCCCTCGTGCATCTGCACCGATGCTCGGGCGACGAGTCGTTCTTCGCCGCCTTCGAATCGGCTCTGCGGCTCGGGCTGCTGAACCGCGCCGCGCGCGGGCGCATCCGATCGGCGCTGCCGGCCTCCGCACGCTGGCTCGTCGACCTCGCGCGCCATGACGCCGACAGCGGCCTGGAGTCTCTGCTCCGCTTCCGGCTGCATCTCCTCGGCATCCGCCTCGACTGCCAGGTCGAGATCGGAGGCGTCGGTCGCGTCGACTTCGTGATCGGCGGCCGACTCGTCCTGGAGGTCGACGGGCGGGAGAACCACGACGGCCTGTCGATGCGGCACAAGGACCTGCGGAGGGATGCCGCGGCATCCGCACGCGGCTACGAGACCCTGCGATTCGACTACGCGCTGGTCGTGCACGACTGGCCGACCGTGCAGGCGGCTGTGCTCGCCGCCCTGGCCCGTCTGGACATCGCCCGTCCGGACCTGGCCTGACGCGCGCCCGATCTGCGTCGCCTGTCCCGTTCTGCGGGGGTACTCGGCGGGTAGCGACGCAGATCGGGGCATCGAACGCAGATCGGGCGCAGGACACCCGGGATGACGAAGCCGGTCGTCAGCAGCACCGGCTGCCGGGATTGGCATCCTGTGCGGCGTAGTGCTGGCGCCAGAACTCACGCTCCGACAGCGGCTCCTCTCCCGGATGCGCTGTCCTGGCATGGTCCACGTAGGCGGCGTACTTCGACTCGCCCGTCAGTCCCTTCATGTACCAGGACAGGGCCCGCCACGCGCGCGGCAGCCACGTGCGCGGGCCCGAGAGGGAGCCGGCCGTCATCAGTGTCCTCGCACCGGCTGCTGATCCTCCGGAAGGGCGTCCCACTGCTTCTGGATCGCCTTCTCCTCGGCGCTCGTGAACAGCCCGGCCGGAGCGAAGCGCCGCGAGGGCACGAACGGGTCCTCGTGGTCGACGACCTCATTCGAGCGCAGTGCCTGGATGACCCGGACGACAGACGTGACGATCACGATCAGCGAGAGCACCAGGAAGATCACCGAGAGCGTGCCCTGGATGAAGGTGTTGCGCACGACCGCGTCGATCGCCTCCGCGGAGCGGGCGGTGCCGAACTCGGAGAGCCCCTGCGCCTGCGCATCGCGGAACGCGACGTGCTGCGCCCAGTAGCCCACCGCCGGCACCGGCGAGAAGATCTTGTACAGCGAAGCGGTGACGGTCACCACGGTGACGAACGCCAGCGGCAGGATCACCACCCACAGCGCCCCGAGGGTGCGGCGCCGGGTGACGATCGTCAGCACGATCGCGAGGGCGATCGCGGCCAGCAGCTGGTTTGCGATGCCGAACAGCGGGAACAGCGTGTTGATGCCGCCGAGCGGATCCGTCACGCCCATGAGGAGGACGGCGCCCCAGCCCGCGACCATGATCGCCGTGCAGACCCACGCCCCCACGCGCCACGAGGTGTCCTTGAAGCGGGGGATCACGTTGCCGATCGAGTCCTGGAGCATGAAGCGCGCCACCCGGGTGCCGGCGTCGACGGCGGTCAGGATGAACAGCGCCTCGAACATGATCGCGAAGTGGTACCAGAAGGCCATCATCTCCGCGCCGCCGATCCACTGGTGCATGATGTGCGCGAGGCCGAGCGCCAGCGTGGGAGCGCCGCCGGTGCGCGAGATGATCGACTCCTCTCCCACGGCCGCAGCGGTCGATGTGAGCACATCCGGCGTCAGATGGACCCCGGTGAGCCCGAGGCTGTTCACGAACGCCACAGCGCCCTCCACGGTGCCCTGCGTGGCCGCTGCGGAGGAGTTCATCGCGTAGTAGATGCCCTGGTCGATCGAGATGGCCGCGACGAGCGCCATGATGGCCACAAACGACTCCATCAGCATGCCGCCGTAGCCGATGAAGCGCGTCTGACGCTCCTTCTCGATCATCTTCGGCGTCGTTCCCGACGAGATCAGCGCATGGAACCCGCTCAAAGCCCCACAGGCGATGGTGACGAACAAGAACGGGAAGAGCGGACCGGACCACACCGGCCCCGTCTCGCCGCCCGCGAACTGGCTGAACGCGGGGACGGTGATCTCGGGCCGCACGAAGATGATCGCGACGGCCAGCGCGGCGATCACGCCGATCTTCATGAAGGTCGACAGGTAGTCGCGCGGCGCGAGCAGGATCCACACCGGCAGGACCGCGGCGATGAAACCGTAGATGATGATGCCCCACGCGATGGTGACGCGGTCGAGGTGGAAGATCGCCTGGCCCCACTCCGTCGCGCCGACCCAGCCGCCGGCGACGATCGCGAACATCAGCAGCACGAACCCGATGATCGAGATCTC
The DNA here is from genome assembly GCF_058349825.2 of Microbacterium longlingense. Taxonomy (NCBI): domain Bacteria; kingdom Bacillati; phylum Actinomycetota; class Actinomycetes; order Micrococcales; family Microbacteriaceae; genus Microbacterium; species Microbacterium longlingense. The sequence continues at coordinate 16,667 of NZ_JBYRJA020000006.1, read as the reverse complement.
GGTGATGCGCCCGGGACGGATCCAGCGCAGATAGACGCCCATGAACAGAGCGATCGGGATCGTCATCGATACCGAGAAGACGCCCCACGGGCTCTCGCCGAGGGCGTTGACCACGACGAGCGCGAGGATCGCCGTGATGATGATCATGATGAGGAGGGTGGCGAGAATCGCCGCAGCACCGCCGAATCGACCCAGCTCGTCTCTGGCCATCTGCCCGAGCGAGCGGCCGCCGCGGCGCATGGAGAAGAACATCACGAGGTAGTCCTGCACAGCGCCGGCGAGCACGACGCCGACGATGATCCAGACCGTGCCGGGGAGGTAGCCCATCTGGGCGGCGAGAACGGGGCCGACCAGGGGCCCGGCGCCGGCGATCGCGGCGAAGTGGTGGCCGAACAGCACACGACGGTCGGTGGCGACGTAGTCCTTGCCGTCGGCCCGGTACTCCGCGGGCGTCGCCCGGGCGTCGTTGGGCTTGGTGATGTGCTTCTCGATGTACCGCGAGTAGAACCGGTAGAAGATCAGGTAGGTGCACACGGCCGCGAACACGAACCAGATCGCGTTGATGGTCTCACCGCGCACGATCGCGATCATCGTCCAGGCCACGCCGCCCAGCAGGGCGATCAGGACCCAGACGATCACCTTCACAGGGGTCCAACGGGGTTTCTCATCCGAAACCGCGACCGGCGGCAGCGCCGCCTCTGCCGCGGGATGGGGCTTCACCATGCGAACGTCTCCTTTGATAGTCCTCGGGTAGCGGGTGTGGACCTCCGATCCGGAAGCCTACCTAAGCCCGCACGTCCCGTCTGGATCTTGCGGTCACCACGTTGGTCGGCTATGCGGGTCGGGGCAGCCAGGACTTGATTTTTCGGTGCACCGAAATATAGGTTTTCGGCATGCCGAAAAATCTCCGTCGAGCGCTGCCGCTCGTCCTCGCCACCGCACTCGCTCTCACCGCCCTGAGCGGGTGCGGCACCGCCCCCGCCGGCTCCGAGACACCGGCGCCCGCCTCCGATCGGCCGCTGGTGCTCACCACGTTCACCGTGCTCGCCGACATCGCCCGCAACGTCGCGGGCGACCACCTGCAGGTGGCCTCCATCACGAAGCCGGGCGCGGAGATCCACGGCTACGAACCGACGCCGGGCGACATCCGCACGGCGTCGGATGCCGACCTCATCCTCGACAACGGCCTGCACCTGGAGGCCTGGTTCGAACGCTTCGTGGCGGATGCCGACGCACCCCACGTCACGGTCTCCGACGGCATCACCGTCATGGCGATCGCCGACGGCGACGCCGAGGGGCTGCCCAACCCGCACGCGTGGATGAGTCCGCTCAACGTGCAGCGCTACGTCGACAGCATGGTGACGGCGTTCAGCGACCTCGACCCCGCGCACGCGGCCGACTACGCCGCGAACGGCGAGCACTACAAGGCGCAGCTGCAGGAGGTGCACGACGATCTGCGCGATGCCCTCGCCGGCCTCCCCTCCGAGCACCGCGCTCTGGTCACGTGCGAAGGCGCGTTCTCCTATCTGGCCAGGGATGCCGGCCTGGAGGAGGCGTACATCTGGGCGGTCAATGCCGAGCAGCAGGCCACCCCCCAGCAGATCGCCTCCGTGATCGAGTTCGTGCGCGACAACGACGTACCGGCGGTGTTCTGCGAGTCGACCGTGTCCGATCGCCCGATGCAGCAGGTGGTCGAGGCGACCGACGCCGTCTTCGGCGGCGTGCTGTACGTCGACTCGCTCTCGGCGGAGGACGGCCCGGTGCCCACCTACCTCGACCTCATCCGCCACGACGCCCGGATCATCGTCGATGCCCTGACCGGGGCGCCCTCATGACGATCGCGGTGGAAGACGTCACCGTGCGCTACGGCGATGTGCTCGCCCTCGACGGCGTCACGGCGACGATCCCCGCCGGCACCGTGACCGGCCTGGTGGGCATGAACGGATCGGGCAAGTCGACTCTGTTCCGCTCGATCACCGGCCTTCTCCGCCCGGCGGCCGGCCGGGTGCGCATCGCAGGGCGTTCCCCCGCCGACGCGCGCCGGGCCGGCCTGATCGGATATGTCCCGCAGAGCGAGGACATCGACACGACCTTCCCGATCTCGGTGCGCGAGATCGTCGAAACGGGGCGGTACGGGCGCCTCGGACCCACCAGACGACTGCGCGCGGCAGACCACGCGGCGGTCGGCGAGGCGCTCGAACGCGTGGAGCTGACCGGGTTCGCCGGCCGCCAGGTCGGGCGCCTGTCCGGTGGGCAGCGCAAGCGGGCCTTCGTCGCCCGGGGGATCGCTCAGGGAGCCAGCGTGCTGCTCCTGGACGAGCCCTTCGCCGGGGTCGACAAACGTTCTGAGGCGACGATCGTGCGCCTGCTCCGCGAGCTGGCAGACGACGGCCGCACCGTGCTGGTCTCGACGCACGACCTCCACGCGCTGCCGCAGCTGGCCGACGAGGTCGTGCTGCTGAACCGTCGGGTCGTGTTCCACGGCCCCGTTGGCGAGGGCCTGCGCTCCGACGTGCTCGCGCGGGCGTTCGGGCTCGACGTCCTCGGCCGCTCTGAGGCAGAGGCAACGCCCGCACCGGAGGAGGAGGCATGAGCGTCATCGACCTCCTCCTCGAGCCGCTGCAGTACGAGTTCATGGTGCGCGCACTCGGAGCCACGGTCATCGCCGCGGTCGTGTGCGCGATGCTGTCGTGCTGGCTTGTTCTGATCGGCTGGTCGCTGATGGGGGACGCGGTCTCCCACGCGGTGCTGCCCGGGGTCGTGCTCGCCTACATCGTCGGAGCGCCGTTCGCAATCGGGGCCCTCGTGTTCGGGGTGCTCGCCGTCGCGCTCATCGGTGCGGTCCGCGACAGCGGGAAGGTCAAGGAGGACGCCGCGATCGGCATCGTCTTCACCACGCTGTTCGCTCTCGGGCTTGTCCTGATCTCCGTGACGCCGAGCCAGACCGACCTGTCTCACATCGTGTTCGGCAACATCCTCGGCATCTCCGCGGCCGATCTGTGGCAGATCGCCGTGCTGGCGGTCATCGCCCTGGGGGTTCTGATGTTCAAGCGACGCGACCTCACGCTGTTCGCGTTCGACCCGGCGCACGCCTTCGCGATCGGTCTGTCGCCGCGTCTGCTCGGGGCGATCCTGCTCGGCGTGCTCGCACTGACCACGGTCGTGGCCCTGCAGGTGGTCGGGGTGATTCTCGTGGTGGCGATGCTCATCATCCCTGGCGCGACCGCGCGCCTGCTCACCGAGAGGTTCGGCCGGATGCTGGTGATCGCGCCGGTGCTGTCTGCCGCGTGCGCGGCGTCGGGGATCTACCTCAGCTACTGGCTGGACGCCTCCCCCGCGGGGCTCGTGGTTCTCGTGCAGGGAGCGGCGTTCGCCGTCGTCTTCGGGGCGAAGGTCGCCCTCCCGCGACGGCGCCACTGAGCCTGGCCATCCGTGCGTGGGGGTCGCGACCCCCACGCACGGAGTCAGTCAGTCAGCTCAGCTCAGAGCCTTCCAGAAGCTCGGTCACCAGGGCGGCGATCGCGGAACGCTCGGAACGCTGCAGCGTCACATGCCCGAACAGGCTGTGCCCCTTGAGCGTCTCGATCACGCTCGCGATGCCGTCGTGACGCCCGACGCGCAGGTTGTCCCGCTGACCGACGTCGTGCGTCAGCACCACCCGCGAGTTCTGTCCCATGCGGCTCAGCACCGTCAAGAGCACATTGCGCTCGAGCGACTGCGCCTCGTCGACGATGACGAAGGAGTCGTGCAGCGAGCGACCGCGGATATGCGTGAGCGGCAGCACCTCCAGCATCCCCCGCGCGATGACCTCTTCCAGGACGTTCCCGGACACCACCGAGCCGAGCGTGTCGAAGACCGCCTGCCCCCAGGGGCTCATCTTCTCCCCCTGGTCGCCGGGGAGATAGCCGAGCTCCTGCCCGCCCACCGCGAACAGCGGACGGAAGACGAGGATCCGCTTCTGCTGCTGACGCTCGAGCACCGATTCCAGGGCGGCGCACAGGGCGAGCGCCGACTTGCCGGTGCCGGCCCGACCGCCCAGCGACACGATCCCCACGTCGGGGTCGAGGAGCAGGTCGATCGCGATGCGCTGCTCCGCGGAGCGACCGTGCAGACCGAAGACCTCACGGTCGCCGCGCACCAGCCGGAACTCGCCGTCCGAGACCACCCGCCCCAGCGCCGAGCCGCGCTCCGACGTGATGACAAGGCCCGTGTTCACCGGAAGCCCCCGCACGCTCTCGCTCGTGCCGATCTCGGTCTCGTAGAGGTCGCTGATCTCGTCGCCGGAGAGCGCGGCGGTCGCCACCCCCGTCCAGCCGGAGTCCACCGCCTGCTCGGCGAGGTACTCCTCGGCGTTGAGCCCGAGCGAGGCGGCCTTCACGCGCATCGGGAGATCTTTCGAGACGACCGTGACGTCCTCCCCCGTCTGCGCCAGGTGCACGGCGACGGCCAGGATGGTCGTGTCGTTGTCGCCGAGACGGAGCCCGGCGGGCAGCACCCGGGAGTCGGTGTGCGCGAGTTCGACGCGCAGGGTGCCTCCTGCCCTGCCGACGGTCACGGCGTCGTCGAGCCGACCGTGTTCGATGCGCAGGTCGTCGAGGTGGCGCAGCGCGCGGCGCGCGAAGTAGCCCAGCTCCGGGTCATGGCGCTTCGCCTCGAGCTCGGAGATCACGACCACCGGAAGCACGATGGCGTGCTCGGCGAAGCGGAAGAACGCCTCAGGGTCGCTCAGCAGCACGGAGGTGTCGAGCACGTACGTGCGCAATCCCTCCGGTGTGCCGGATACGTCGAGATCCACGTCGGCCGGATGCAGCGAGGCATCGGGGAAGACGGTGTCGGATTGCGGTGCGATACGTGCGGTCACGGCCTGCTCCCACCCCGGGGTTCTCCCGGTTCTCGACGAGTCGGCCAGGCCACGAGTCGCGATGCTGCCGAGCCGACTCGACCGGGCGATATGCCCGATGCCACGACGCTAAGCCCGTCAGCGCTCCGTGTCGAGCCCCGACACGCGCCGCGTGGATGACCGGAAGGTGAACGAGTGCGGACGCGAGCGCGTGCCGCGCGGCTCAGCGGCCGAACCGACGGTCGCGGTCGGCGTAGTCGCGGATCGCGCGGAGGAAGTCGACCTGGCGCAGATCGGGGCCGAGCGCCTCGACGAAGTAGAACTCGCTGTGCGCGCTCTGCCACAGCAGGAAGTCGCTCAAGCGCTGCTCGCCGCTCGTGCGGATCACCAGATCGGGGTCTGGCTGGCCGCCGGTGTAGAGGTGCTCGCCGATCATCTCGGGCGTCAGCTGCGCTGCCAGGTCTTCCATTGTGCCGCCCCGGCCGTCGTGCGCGGAGATGATGCTGCGCACCGCGTCGACGATCTCGTTTCGGCCACCGTATCCGGCAGCGAGGTTGACGTGCAGACCACTGTGGTCTCGGGTGCGCTCCTCCGCCTCGCGGAGGACCCTGGCGAGCTCGGGCGGGAGCAGGTCGGCGCGCCCGACATGCTTGACCCGCCAGTTCTCCTCCCAGGAGAGACCGTCGGCGAGCTCTGCGATGATCTCGATGAGCGCTTCGATCTCCGCGGAATCGCGCTTGCGGATATTGTCGGCAGAGAGCAGGTACAGCGAGACCACCCGGATTCCGAGCTCATCGCACCAGCGCAGGAACTCCCGCATCTTGGCGGCACCGGCACGGTGCCCGTCGGCGGGGGAGCTGAGACCGAGCTGACGCGCCCAGCGCCGATTGCCGTCGATCATCATCGCCACATGCCGGGGCATCGCCGCCGGGTCCAGTCGACGCCGGAGCCGCGATTCGTAGAGCCAGTACAGCGGCCCCCGGCCTTGTCCCCCGCGTCTGCTCACAGGCCTACGCTACCGTCCGAAACCGCAGCGCATCCGACTTTGAGGACATGTTCCGCATACGGAATACGTCGCGTCCTAAAGTGTGCGTATGAGCGCGTCCCCGTCATCGCCCGACCACCCGACCGACGCGGACGGCATCCTCGATTCCGGCGATCTGGGTCCCGACATGCCGCAGCTCCCGCTCATCGAGGCGGCGGGGGAGGCGGAGGTTCGGCCGAGCTGGCGCGGGTGGATCCACGCCGGGACGTTCCCCGTCGCGATCGCCGCCGGAGTTGTGCTGATCGCGCTCGCACAGGGGGGCGCGGCAAAGGCCGCCGCCGCGGTGTTCATGGCCACCTCGCTGCTCCTGTTCGGCAATTCTGCGCTGTACCACCGCTTCGACTGGAAGCCTCGCGTCAAAATCGTTCTCAAGCGCATCGACCACGCCAACATCCTGCTGCTGATCGCCGGGACCTACACCCCGCTCGCGACCCTCGCGCTCCCGCCCGGCAAAGGGGCGCTGCTGCTGACGCTGGTCTGGTCCGGCGCGATCCTCGGGATCCTGTTCCGGGTCTTCTGGATCAACGCACCACGGTGGCTCTATGTCGCGCTCTACCTGCTCCTGGGCTGGGCCGCGGTGATGTATCTCGGCGATCTCCTGGCCGCCAGCGTCGCGATGATGGTGCTGGTGATCATCGGCGGCCTGCTGTACACCGTTGGTGCGGTGATCTACGCCACCAAGCGTCCGAATCCGTGGCCAGGGCACTTCGGCTTCCACGAGATCTTCCACGTGTGCACGGTGCTGGCGTTCCTGTGCCACTGGACCGCGTGCCTGCTGATCTCGCTCTCCCCCGTCACGCCCTCCCTCGGCGCTTAACCCCCTCCCCTTTCCTTCTCCCCCGCCTTCGCCCTCGGGGTGCCGAGGGTGAGTGCGGGTGCGGGTGCGGGGCCAGGGCTAGGGCCAGGGGCTAGCCCTTCACGGCGCCGGAGACCAGGCCGGAGGTCATGCGACCCTGCACGATCACGAAGAAGATGATCACCGGGACCGCGACGATCGTCGAGGCCGCCATCACCTGGCCCCAGTCGATCGCCTGGGTCGAGCTCTGCTGCACGAAACCGCGCAGCCAGAGCGGGAGCGTCTTGTTGTTCTCCATGATCACGAGGGCCACCGTGAACTCGTTCCAGCACTGCAGGAACGCGAACACCCCCGACGCCACGAGGCCCGGCGCCAGCAGCGGCAGAGTGATGCGCAGGAAGGCCTGGGTGCGGCTCAGACCGTCGATCATCGCCGCCTCCTCGAGCTCGGCCGGCACACCGGCGACGAAGCCGCGGAGCATCCAGATGGTGAACGGCACGACCGCCGCGACATAGAGGATGCTGAGACCGAGCACGTTGCTGAGCAGCCCGAGACTCGACATCATCTTGTACTGCGCGATGAACAGCCCCTCCGCCGGCAGCATCTGGATCAGCAGGATGGCGACGATGAAGGAGACGCGCCCGCGGAAGCGGAACCGGCTGATCGCGATCGACGCGAGGAAAGCGAACGTGAGGCACACCGCGACGGACAGGAGCGTGACGGTCACGCTCACGCCGAGCGCGGCGAAGAAGCTCGGGGTGAGCACGCGCTCGAAATTGCTGAGGGAACCGCCCGCCGGGAAGAACGTCGGGGTGAAGGCCTCGAGCGTCGCCGTCGACAGCATCGAGGAGTTGATCATCCAATAGACGGGGAATGCCCACACCAGGGCGAGGACGAGGGCCAGCAGGCTCAGCAACCACTTGCCCGGGCGGAACCGCCGGCGGGTGCGCACCCGGCTGCCGGACGCGGGGACGGATGACACGCGGTCACCCTGCACGAGAGTCGTCATCACTGCGTCTCCTCCTTGACCAGGCCCCGCACGTAGAACCAGCTGAGGGCGATCGTCAGCGCGAGCACGAAGATCGACATCGCCGCTCCCCCGCCGTAGTCGAATCCGGCCACGCCGGTCTTGTAGATGAACGTGCCGAGCAGGTCGTAGTCGGTCGATTTCGGTCCGGCGTCCTGCAGCAGCGTGATCTGCGCGAAGACCCGCAGATCCCAGATCAGGTTGAGCAGCAGCACGATCGCGATCACGGGGTTGAGCACCGGAAAGACGATGAAGCGGAACCGCTGCATCCCGTTGGCGCCGTCGAGGTGGCTGGCTTCGAGCACCTCGCCGGAGACCTGCGTCAGGCCCGCATACGCGGAGAAGGCGACGAACGGGACCGACATCCAGATGATGATCACCGACGCGACCGCGAAGAACAGCAGCGGGCTCCCGCCGATCCAGTTGAATCCCTGCATATCGACCCCTGGCAGCAGGCTCAGGAGATAGTTGACCACCCCCCGGCGGCGGTCGAACAGCCAGATCCACACGGTCATCGCGGCGATCACGGGCATCGCCCACGCGAGCAGCAACGCGATCTGGAGGATGAAACGCATCGTCGCGTGCACCTTCGTCATCAGCAGCGCCAGGAGCACGCCGACGACCACCGTGATGAAGGCGGTGATGAGGCAGAACAGCACGGAGCGGAGGACGACGTCCCAGAACACCGGGTTGGTCGCGATCGCGACGTAGTTGTCGAACCAGATCCACTCCGGCGCCTTGCCGCCGAGCTGCTGCATCGCGCCGAACTTCTGCATAGACGTCACGACCTGCCAGTAGACCGGGTATCCCATACCCGCCAGCAGGACGACGACCGCTCCGGTCAGCAGCAGATAGGGCGCAGAGCGCGCCAGGCGTGACGGGCCCTGCCGGGCGGCGGATGTCGTCATCGTGGTCCTTCTCTCGATCATCGGTGCGGTCCGCCGGCACGCTGCGGGCATCGGGGGCGCGTGACGTCGCGGTGCGTCCGAGGGACATTCTCGTGCGCCGCGGGCTCGTGGTCACCCGGCGGCGTGACGGGCGCGCTCGCTCCGCGGCGGCGGAACGGGGGCCGGAACGATGGTCCCGGCCCCCGGAACGGCGTGTCAGCCGTTGATGATGGCGTCGATCTTCTTGTCGTACTCCGCCGCGAGGTCGGTCACGTTCCCGCCGTCGGCGACCTTGCCGAAGAACTCCTCCAGGATGCGCTGGCCCTCCACGGCTGCCCAGCCGGGCGCTGCCGGGGTGAGCTGCGAGCCGAGCGCCGAGGCGATCAGCGCGGTGGCGAACTGGTCGTCGCCGAGGGCGGAGACGAAGTCGGTGTTCGCGGGCCCCAGCCCGTTCTCGCCCAGGAGCGTCTGGTACTCGTCGGAGAAGATGATGCGCAGCAGTTCCTTGGCCCCCGCCTGGTTCGGGCTCTTCGCCGAGATCGCGATGTTCGATCCGCCGGCGAAGACCGGTGCCACGGTGCCCTCCTCGAGGCCGGGCAGCGGGAAGACGCCGAACACGTCGTCATTCCACTCGCGCACCTCTGAGCCGTCCTTGTCGCCCTGGTAGTCGCCGATCGACCAGTGCGCCCAGCCGGGTGCGATGATCGTGGCAGCCGTGGGCTGGGCGCCGTTCTTGTCGTTGTTGATGTTGATCCAGGGGGTCGAGTCGTCCTCGGTGACCGGGGCGTTGGACGCTCCGGCGAAGATCTCCTGGAACTGCTCCAGACCCGCGATCGACTTCGGGTCGGACAGCGTCGACTTCCAGGTGTCGCCGTCCTTCTGCGCGAGCTCTCCGCCGTTGGCGAAGATCCACGAGATGCCGTTGCGCCAGTCCTGACCGCCGATATAGAAGCCGGCGTGCTCGGGGCTCTTGAGCGCGATGACCGAGGCGTTGAACTCGTCGAGGGTCTTCGGCACCTCCAGGCCCGCGGCGGACCAGAGGTCCTTCCGGTAGGTGATGTAGCGCGACCCGAAGTAGTACGGCAGCGCATACTGCTTTCCGTCGACGGTACCCACCTCGACGAACGACTCCAGCAGCTTGTCGCCGCCGAGGTCCTGGTAGATCGGGCTCAGGTCGGTGAAGGCTCCCGCGGTGGTGAAGGTCGGCGACCAGGTGTTGCCGATCTCCGTCACGTCCGGCGTGTTCTTGGCGTCGGGCAGCTGGTTGCTGAGCTTGGTGAGGGCGTCGCTCCAGTCCTGCTGCTCGATCGTGAGGGTCCCGCCGGTCGCGGCGGCGTACTGCTCCACGAGGTACTCGCGGGCCACCTCTGGGGTGTCCCCGCCCATCACCCAGAACGTGATGTCCTGGCCCTTGGCGCCTTCCGGGTCGAATCCGGTGGACTCGGCGGGCGCCTCCCCGCCGCCGGAGGTGCAGCCGGCGAGCGCGACCGCGGCGACGGTGATGAGCGCGATGGCGCTCAGCTTCTTCTTCATCCCTGACTCCTGACGTCGGTTCGTGTGGCGGCGTGTGCTGCCGGCCGGTGGGATGTCGCGCTGCGCCCGTCTCTGCGACAGGGTGCGGGTGCGCCATCCTTGCCGACCTGTTTGTTAGTACACCTCACGAACTAATTGAATGCAAGGGGTGTCAGGGGATCGATCGACCAGTTTTACCGAACCGTTATGATCAGTGCGCGCGCGGCGCAGAACCGTCCCGGGGCTCCTCCGGAGAGATATCCGTGCGTGCGCTGCCCTCCGCGGCCGCCGCGATCGCAGCCTCCTCCGCGTCCAGCTCCGCACGGACCTCCTCGCGGTAGCGCACCCGGCGAAGACGGCGCTGCATGTCCCAGACCAGGACGAAGACACCGAGCACCAGCACGCCCATAGCGAGGAACCCGACCGGTCCTGGCGTCACGAGGGACGGGTCGACCGTCGGGGTGGGCGTGGGCGATACCGCCAGAGCAGCGATCACGTGCCACATGTGTAAGACCCTTCCGTCACCGCGCGTTAGCCTGGAGGTACCAGCCTAACGATCGGATCGATGCGTCGTGACCACTCCCCCGGACGTCTATGAGGACGAGATCGAGGCGGACGACCCCTCTCCCCGCACGGGCGGCCGCGGAACACGGGCCGGCTGGATCGTCGGCGGCGTCATGCTCCTGGCCGTGGTCGGCTTCGGGGTATGGACATCGTCGCTGGACGCGACCAGCCAGGTGGACGTGGATGGCACCGCCTTCGCCCTCGTCGACAAGCACCGCATCGACCTCACCTTCCAGGTGACCGCTCCGACCGACCGCACCGTGTACTGCGCCCTGCAGGCGCAGGACGAGGACTTCGGCGTCGTGGGGTGGAAGGTCGTCGAGCTGCCGGCGTCGGATCGACCGCTGCGCACCTTCACCGAGCCCATCCCCACGGTCGCCGAGGCGACCACCGGTTTGGTGTACTCCTGCTGGCTCGCCTAAGATCGGTCGCGAACGACGCCCCGGGAAATGACCGGGGCGTTTTGCCATATCCGCGAGGCTGACGCCGCACGGCGCACACCAGCGGAGTGTACTCAGAGAAGGATTGATCGCCATGTCGAACGACACTCAGGTGCCCTTCCTCACGCAGGAGGCTTACGATCGGCTCGCCGCCGAACTGGAGCACCTCTCCACGGTCGGGCGGGACGAGATCGCCAAGCGCATCGAGGCCGCCCGCGAGGAAGGCGACCTCAAGGAGAACGGCGGATACCATGCCGCCAAGGACGAGCAGGGCAAACAGGAGGCGCGCATCCGCACGCTGCAGGACCTGCTCAAGAACGCCAAGGTGGGCGAGGCCCCGCAGAGCAGCGGCGTCGTGGAGCCCGGCACGGTCGTCACCGCGATCGTCGCGGGCGGCGAGGAGCGGTTCCTTCTGGGCAGCCGCGAGATCGCCGCGGGCTCCGACCTCGACGTCTACAGCGAGGCGAGCCCCCTGGGCACCGCGATCGTGGGGCTCAAGGTCGGCGGCAAGACATCGTACGAGGCGCCCAACGGTCGGTCGATCGCGGTCGAGATCGTGAACGTGGAGACCTACACGGGCTGAGCCCCTCCGCGCCGCGCCTCCCGCGCGCGCCGCGCGCGTGTGCCGCGCGCGTGTGCCGCGCGCGTGTGCCGCGCGCGTGTGCCGCGCGCGTGTGCCGCGCGCGTGTGCCGCGCGTATGCCGCGCGTGCCGAATCACCAGGATTTTCAGGCCCCCGGGGGCCTGAAAATCCTGGTGATTCGGCCGGTCGGCCGGAGGCCGGCCACGCGGATCGACCGGTTCGGTGCCTACCTAGTCCTCCACGACCATCGGCGCAAAGCCCGCGTCGCGCAGGGTCGCCAGGGTGAGCTCGGAGTGCTCCGGGCCGCGCGTCTCGATGCTCAGCTGCAGCACGACCTCGCTGACCTGCAGACCCTGCCCGTGCCGGGTGTGCATCGCCTCGATCACGTTGGCACCGGCCTGCGCAAGCAGCCGCGACACCTCGGCGAGCTGGCCGGGACGGTCGGGCAGCGGGATACGGATGGTGAGGTATCGTCCGGACGCCGCCAGCCCGTGCGACACGATGCGCTGCAGCAGCAGCGGATCAATGTTGCCTCCCGAGAGCACCGCCACCGTCTTGCCCGTCCCCGTGACCTTGCGCGACAGCAGCGCCGCCACGCCCACGGCGCCCGCCGGCTCGACGACGACCTTGGACTGCTCCAGCAGCAGCAGCAGAGCGCGGGCGATGTCGTCGTCGGAGACCGTGACGACCTCGTCGACGAGGTCGCTGATGATCGCGAAGGGCACGTCGCCGGGCCGGGCCACCAGGATCCCGTCGGCGATCGTGGGCTGGGTCTCGATCTCGACGGGGACGCCCGCTTCGAGCGAGGGGCCGATCGCAGCGGCGTTCTCCGCCTGCACGCCGATGACGCGCACGCTGCGCCCGCGGCGCGCCGCCTCCGCCTTCGCCGCCAGCGCCAGGCCCGCGATCAGGCCGCCACCGCCGATGCCGACGAGGATGGTGTCGAGATCGGGCACGTCCTGCATGATCTCCAGGCCCAGGGTGCCCTGACCGATCACCACGTCGCGGTGGTCGAAGGGGTGGATCATCACCGCTCCGGTACGCTCGGCGAACTCCGCGGCGAGGCGGAGCGATGTCGCGACCGTCTCCCCCTCCAGCACCACCTCGGCGCCATAGCTGCGAGTGGCGAGGAGCTTGGGCACCGGGACGCCGAGGGGCATGAAGACGGTCGCCGGGATGCCGAGCGCCTGCGCCGCCAGAGCAACGCCCTGGGCGTGGTTGCCCGCCGATGCCGCAACGACACCGCGCGAACGCTCCTCCGCGGTGAGCCGGGACAGGCGGTGCGTGGCGCCGCGCACCTTGAACGAGCCGGTGCGCTGGAGGTTCTCCATCTTCAGCAGCACCGGCGCTCCGACGATCTCCGCGAGCGGACGCGATGGGAGCACCGGGGTGTGGGAGATCACGTCGGCGAGGCCGATCGCGGCCTCCTCGATCTCGGCGAGCGTCGGGCGCGGGGCGGTCGGTGCGTCGGGGTGTGCGGTGCTCATCGGGTGCGGCCTGCCTTCGTCTTCTTGTCACGCGTCGTGGTGTCTCGCACGGTCTTCTCCCGCGGCACCGTGCTCCAGATCATGTCGCCCCCCGGCACCGACCCGGTACGCCAGGACCCGGAGCTGATGGTGAGCGCGAAGACGTTCACGAACGCCGCGAGCGGCACCGCGAACAGCGCGCCAGGGATGCCGGCGATCATCGCGCCGCCCGCGACGACGAGCACGACGGCGAGCGGATGCACCTTCACCGCGGCGCCCATGAGGATCGGCTGCAGAATATGCCCCTCGAGCTGCTGCACCCCGAGGACGACCACGAGCATCCAGATCGCGATGATCGGACCGTTGTACACCAGGGCGAGGAACACCGCCAGCGCTCCCGTGACCACGGCTCCGACGATCGGGATGAACGAGCCGAGGAAGACCAGCACGGCCACCGGTATCGCCAGCGGCACACCGAGGAGGTAGGCGCCGAGGCCGATGCCCACGGCGTCGATCGTGGCGACGAGGAGCTGCGTCCGCGCATAGTTGACCACAGTGCCCCAGCCGTTGCGGCCGGCGACGTCGACCGCCTGGCGAGCCCGCCGCGGGAACATGCGGAGGGTCCAGCGCCAGATGCCAGCACCATCGGCGAGGAGGGTGATCAGGATGAACAGCGCCAGCACCGCGCCCGTCGCGACGTGTCCCGCGGTCGTCCCGATCGCGAGGGCACCAGACCACAGCAGCTGAGCCTGCTCCTGGACGAGGGCGAAGCCCTGATCCAGCCAGGACTCGATCTGCTCCGGCGAGACGTGGAGCGGCCCGGAGATCAAGAACTCACGCAGATCGGCGATCCCGGTGCTGGTGCGCTCACGCACCGACGGCCACTCGTTGACGACCTGCCAGCCGACCAGCCAGAACAACCCGGCCACGACCGCGAGCGTGCCGATCAGCGCGATGATGATCGCGAGCCACCGCGGCACCCGCTTGCGCAGCATCAGCTCGAACAGCGGCCACAGCAGCGCGGTCACCAGGATCGCGACGAGGAGCGGGATCACCAGGAGCTTGAGCTGGATGATGAGCCAGATCAGGATCGCGGCCGCGCCGGCGATCACGATCAGCCGCCACGCGAAGGCCGCTGCCGTGCGCAGTCCGCTCGGAACGGCCTGATCGACGTCGGTGGTCACGTTCCGGTTGCGGATCAGATCACGCCACCCCGGTCGGCTCTGCTCGTTCACTCGCCCATTGTAGAGGCCGCACACGGCGGTCTCCGGCGAACGAACGGATGTCCAGGCGGATGCAGGACACGGGGCGCGCGGACGGTGTCGGAGGGGGGCGATACGCTGGCGCGATGCCGCATCCCCGTCCTGTTCTCGGCGCCGCGGAGGCGCGTCGCGTCGCCCTCGCTGCACAGGGGTTCACCCGGCCCCGCCCGCAGACCCCGCAGGCGCGTCATCTGCACGCCGCCATGCGCCGGCTGGGGGTCCTGCAGATCGACTCGGTGAACGTGTTCGCCCGCTCGCACTACATGCCGATGTTCTCACGGCTGGGCGCATACGATCCGGGCCTGCTCGACCGGGTCTTCCTCGCGCCGGAGGGACGGCACGCTGGTCGCTACGTGGAGTACCCCGCGCACGAGGCGACGTTCATGCCCGTCGAGGACTGGCCGCTGTGGCGCTTCCGCCGCGCGGCCTTCGCCGAGAGGTTCCGTGCCGGCGGGCGCGGCGTGACGCCGCAGACCCTCGATTGGATCCGCGATGAGCTGCGCGGCCGCGGCCCCTCCCGGCCCGCCGAGATCCGCGGCGACGCCCCACGCGCCGGGGGCGGATGGTGGAACTGGGATGCGGTGAAGGAGGGCCTGGAGATCCTCTGGCGCACGGGCGACGTGGCGGTCTCCGGCCGGCGCGGCTTCGAGCGCATCTACGCCCTGGCCGCTGACGTGATTCCGCCCAGCATCCGCGAGCAGGAGATCTCCGATGACGACGCCATCCGCGAGCTGGTTCGCCGGGCCGTGCGATCGCATGGCGTCGCCACCGCGGCCGACGTGGCCGACTACCCGCGCCTGCGAGACCGCGCGCGGGTGCACGCATCGCTGGACGACCTCGTCGACGCGGGAGAGATCGCACCGGTCACCGTGCGCGGCTGGGAGCGCGGCGGACGGCCGATCCCGGCATGGCTGCACGCCGATGCCGCGATTCCGCGGCAGGTGAGCGGCGCCGCACTGCTCACCCCGTTCGATCCGGTGGTGTGGTTCCGCGACCGTGCCCTGCGTGCGTTCGGTCTCGACTACCGGATCGAGATCTACACGCCGGCCGCCCGGCGCCGGTACGGCTACTACTGTCTGCCGGTGCTGGTGGGAGACCGCATCGTCGCGCGCGTGGATCTGAAGGCCGATCGCGCGGCATCGGCCCTGCAGGTCCAGGCGGCCTGGTGGGAGCCGGCCGCCCATGCGGAGCGTGCCCATGCCGCCCGGCGCGGGCCGGACGCCGAGGCGATCGCCGGCGAGCTGCGCCTCGCCGCCGCGTGGCAGGGTCTCGATCGCATCGTCGTCGCGGAGCGCGGCGACGCGGCAGACGAGCTGCGCGGGATCCTCTCGGCTCTCGGCCGCTGAACCGGCCAGCACGTCATCTCTCGTGCCGGCCGCAGAGCCCGGGCTGAGGCTGTCAGCACAGACCCCAACTCAGGCAAGATCCACGTGCGGACGCCAGCGGCGCGGCTTTCGGGGTCGGCCCCCGAGTATTGCCTGAGTTCGGTTTCGGGCGGGGCGGGGCCGGTTAGAACTGCACCCGCGGGGGCTCGGCGATGGCCGCACCGTTCACGACTTCGAAGAACTCCCGGTCGGTGAATCCGAGGCTGCGGGCGAAGAGGTTGTTCGGGAAGATCTTGATCTTGGTGTTGAGCTCGCGCACGCCGCCGTTGTAGAACCGGCGAGACGCCTGGACCTTGTCCTCGGTGTCGACGAGAGCGTGCTGGAGCTGGAGGAAGTTCTGGCTCGCCTGCAGCTGGGGATAGGCCTCTGCGACCGCGAAGAGGCTCTTGAGCGCCTGCTGCAGATGCCCCTCGGCCACGCCGGCTTCGGCGGGGGTGGCCGCCGAGATGGTCTCGGCCCTGGCGCGCGTGACGTTCTCGAAGACGGCCTTCTCGTGCGAGGCGTAGCCGCGCACGGTCTCGATGAGGTTCGGAACGAGATCGGCGCGACGCTTGAGCTGGACGGTGATGTCGCTCCAAGCCTCATCGACGCGCACGTTCAGCTGCACGAGCGAGTTGTACGTCACCCAGAGGTAGATGCCGGCGAAGACCAGCACGGCGATGATGATGATCGCGG
Organism: Microbacterium longlingense; assembly: GCF_058349825.2. NCBI lineage: Bacteria > Bacillati > Actinomycetota > Actinomycetes > Micrococcales > Microbacteriaceae > Microbacterium > Microbacterium longlingense. Next base: position 186 of record NZ_JBYRJA020000006.1, on the reverse strand, counting down.
GGATCAGGAATTCCATGGGTGCGCACCTTCCCGTTTGCCCCCTATCCTACGTTCGCCCCCTGCTCGCATGCTGGGCGGCCGCTGTGGTTTCGCCGCGCGTGAGCCGCACGGATGCTCCTATGGATGTCAAGGTCGGGTGAGGACGTAGTAGATCTCGCGGGCGATGAGTCGTTTGAGGCAGCGGAT